>QXXL01000351.1 GCA_009911505.1 Lachnospiraceae bacterium
TGGTGGCTCTAAAGTGTTAAAATCCGAGGTGGCTCTCAAGCTATAAAACGGTGGCTCCGAAGCGTTAGAATATTCAGTCTAACCTTGCATAGATAGCACCCGTTGTCAATCCCACAAGCGGGGCAATTTCCTTTGTGGAATAGCCCTGCATTTTCAGCAGGATAATTTGCAGGGTACGCCTGTCCACAGTAAGCAATGCCCGATACAGAGTTTCGTCCTCAATCTCATCCAGTAAATCAGCAACAGTCTTTGGCTCGGTATTCTGTTCCCTGTCTGCCATCCCCTCAAGGTATTCGCCGAAGTCGCTTGTCCAATGATAAAACCGCCTGTTGGAATTGAAGTCTGCCCTGTCGTCTGTGCGGATTTGCGGGGTGGTGGTTTCGTCAACTCCATGCTCCCGCAATATTTTTTCCTCGGCTTCTTTCCAGATAAGCCATTTTCTGTTCTCCCGTCCGTTGTTGTATGCCATTCTTTTTTCCTCCAATCTGAATTTTGAAATGTTAAAATCCAGATTGGAAAAGCGGCGAACGGCAATGGATACCAGAAACAGCCCTGCGGCATATTCCGATAAAAAACGACAAAAGAAAAACCGCAAAGGCACTGTGACCTCTACGGTTATAGGAGATACATATTCTGTTAAATGGAGATTCTACTTCTGGTTTCATGGTGAGAAGTAGCGTTGCATGGGCAGGGATTTTTTTAACTGGCTTCCTGCCATTCCCCGATATGCTATGTATGGGTAAATTCTGCGTTGTATAAGCAGATAGATTACTGCCCGAAAAAAGGACATTAAAAAAACCTCCAAACTTTAAAACAGGTCTGGAGAGTGTCTGTCAAGTCTTTTCGGGCATAGCAATACCGCCCACCACACACCGTTTTTTTATATGGTGGACGTTCGCCTTAAATCCCTATGAAACAAAACAGAGCCAACGAACTGTGATTTTATTTCACAAGTTCATCGGCTCTGCGTCTATGCGTCCGGCTCTGTGATGACTGTTATCTGCAAATTTGTTACTTCAATCAATGTTTCCTGCTTACATTTTGGACAATAGAGAGGATAATTTTTCAATACTGTATCTTCTCTGATTTTATCACGGGTTTTACTGCCGCAAACAGGACAACGTATCCATTCTGTTCCATAAATGACACTCATATTTTATCCGCTTTCCAATCCCAAATACTTAATTGCCTACTATCGTCCTTTTCTTCAAAGAAATGCAAATAGTTAAATATTTGCTCTTGGTCATGCAAAATTCCATTTTCTTCGCATTTTCGGTGAAAAAGCCGCATTAAATTTTTGCTGTTGCCGCTTTCTATCATATACTGATTTCCGTATGTACGGATATATTTTTCTTTCAGCCCAGGAAATAATCGGTCTAACTGTTCATAAAAATACTCTCGATTTCCTTCTCGGAGAGTTAGCCCCATTCCAAAGCAAATAACGCCATAAACCTTTGCCTCAATACACATATCCAAAATACCTGAAATATTATCTTCAGTATCGTTAATAAACGGCAAAATTGGCGTCAGCCATACAACTGTCGGTATCCCTGCGTTCCTTATCTTTCTCAATACTTCAAAACGCTCCCTTGTCGTACTTACATTCGGCTCAATCTTTTTGCACAAATCTTCGTTGCACGTTGTCAAAGTCATTTGCACAACGCACTTGGACTTTTCATTTATTTTCTGTAAAAGGTCTAAATCCCTCAGTATGCGGTTTGATTTTGTTATGACCGTAAATCCAAAACCATGCTCATATATTAAGTGCAGAGCCTTCCTGACATTCCCTATTTCCATTTCCAGCGGAATATAGGGGTCTGTCATAGAACCTGTGCCTATCATACACTTTTTTCGCTTATGAATAATAGCATATTCCAACAAGTCAATCGCATTTTCTTTGACTTCAATATCCTCAAAAGCGTGTTCCATGTGATAGCATTTGCTTCTGGAGTCACAATAAATGCACCCGTGTGAGCAGCCCCGGTATAAATTCATTCCATTTTTAGCAGATAATATCCCTTTAGCTTTCACGAAGTGCATCGTATGTCCTCCCTGCATTTAGGCGCAATTTTTCCTATGTGCTTTCAGTTTTTTCATTGCCCAATCATAATGGCTTGCTGTAACGCTGACAAAATAAGAACCCAGCGTGCTTCCGCCTACCCATTTATAAACGCCTTTCGAAAACAATTCCTCGTTTGAAACAATTTCCGCCAGATTTATTACTTCGTTATGGGATTTCTGGAACATATTCTTTGCGTCCTCTAATGATGTAGACTGATGCTTTTTCCAAAATTCCACATTCATATCCCCATAGGTTTTCCAATTATACGGTTCTGGAAGAAACGGTTTATTATCACCGTTCTGATTGGAATACACCCAGTTTAACAAAAGCTGATGCCACTCATAGAGATGGATGAAAATATCACGAAGATTTTTATCTCTTTTCCAGTGAGCTTCTTTCTTTTTTTCATCACCCGAAAAATCAAAAGGCGTTGATAATTCTTTTTCTGTCAATCCAGAAACAAGAGTGTTTAACTTTTCATAATTAGCGGCTGCGGCTGTTAGTAAATCTGTTTTTGTTGTTGGTCTGCCCATATTTATTTTCCTTTCGTTTTTATCATACTATGTTGCTATTTCTCTGTATCTGTAACTTTATATCTCAAGATAGTTTTTAAATTGGCTTTGTCTGTACGGTTAGCATTATTCAAATATATTTCACGGTGTTCTTTTCCCATACGCTTATATCCGTGTTCCATACAATATCCGTCCATAATCTCAAATGACGCAGGCTCATCATCAAACGCTCCTTTATGCAATATTTGAATGCACCTGCCATCGCAGATTGTTTCAAAAGAAATATCGGTTAGATACGGAATATTTTTTCTCACCTTTACTGTCTCTAATGCATTATCAAACATTTTTCTGGAAATAAAATCTGGTTGTCGTATCATGATGCGGTACTGCAATTCTTCTTTTACCAAATATTCTTTTTCAGAAGCCATACTCCACATTCCCTCTAAAGGATATACAGTATAATCTGTTATTTCGTTGCTTTTTGGAGCAAACGCTTTATATGCCATCTTAATTTTATAAGCCATCGAAAACAGGGCGGCAACTTTATCTGAAAAGATTTCATCATTAGGATTTCCTCTGCCAGAAAGAATGATATATTTTTGAGCGGGAATATCAAGCACGCAAGGTTTTGCTTTTACACCATATATTTCTTTCTCATGCTTTTTCCATTCATGTTTCATTTTCAGCCCTCACTTTCCCAAATAGAATTTACAGGTAAATTATATCACGCTTATGCTGACACCCTATGTCAAGTTTTATATTTTTCATAGATTTTCTGTGCCTGTTCTGCCACGATGTCTTTCAGATATGCAGGCTCTATAATATCTACTTGCGTTCCAAATGACAATAAATACCCTATAAGCCATTCATCTTCTGGCATTTGGGCAGATACGATTAAATCCCCATTTTCTTTTTTGCTTACCATCGTTTTGTCAAATTCATCGTAAACACGATATAACATATTTTTCGGGAAACGCAGTACGATTGTGTTGTAGCATTGCTCCAATGTATCATCTAATTCTGGAAAGGGGCTTTTGCAAAAAATTTCCGTGAGAACTTCAAAATCTATGATACGGGTCAGCTTAAAAATACGATAATCCTGTTTTTCCGTACAAAATGCTTTTAAGTACCATGACATAGACTTATATGACATTTTTAGCGGCCTAACAACTCTTTCGCTAATTGTTCCGTAGGAATTTGCATAAGTTATTTTTACGCACTTTTGATAAATTATCGCTGATTTTAGCAATTCAAATTTCTCATTGTCAGTTCCCTTGTTGCCCCATCTGGAAAAATCTACTTCAAGCCAGTTTTCCGAACTGATACAAAAGATTGCAGAAAGCTTTTGCAATGTTTGATTGATGCCAATATTGTTAGTAAGATTGATGCTTTGCAGGGCTGTTAGAATTTCCTGCTTTTCTTCTTCAGACAGCACTGCTTTATCTAAAACAAAATCACTCATTAAATGAATGCCACCGTTTCGCCCAGCTTCTGCATAAACAGGAATACCTGCACCACTCAAAGCATCAATATCTCTGTAAATTGTCCTTACAGATACTTCAAATTTTTCTGCTAATTCTGGAGCAGTAGCCTGTCCTTTATCAAGTAAATGATACACAATCTTAAATAATCTGCTTTCCTGCATTGCCAACTCCTCCTTTGATAATAGAATACCATCAAAATCCTGACACCGTATGTCATCATTTATTATAATCATTTCTTTACTCGTTATCAACTGACTAAGCATAAATGAACTTTATTCTGCTCAAAACAGGGATAATGAGTAACGCTTTTCTTTTCTATATTCCCTATATTTCTGATGCTTTTAAAGAAAAATAGAGAGCAAGGTGTTAATCCCTGCCCTCCATTTTTAATGCTTTATGCGTATATGATTTCCCTATCCACAATCTCCCTCGCACAAGCCCTTATGTTATTCATTCTTCCTGTCCATTCTAAGGCGTTTTCTTCCTTTAAGCATTCCGTTATGCCCTGTGCCTGTTTTATGTCTTCTATAAGCCTTTCAAAGCATTCCTGCGCCTGGCTGTCAATGTCAGCAAGGTAGGTGTTCAGCCTGCCGCTTGTGAGAAGATTGGTGTATGTAACTTTGCGGTACTGCTTCAGATAGTCCAGATGCCGTTGTCCCCATGCGCTTATGGGCTGTTCTTCTTCAGTGGGTAATCTTAAATCTGGAATAAGATACCCATTTTCCTCGTGATATGTGCCGCCTAACTGTTCAAATAGTGATTTCATATGCAAAAACTCCTTTTCTGTATGGTTTGGTTTCTGCGGGGTATCTGCAAGCAATGTATCAGCAGGCTGTATGTATATGTTATCTTTAAGTTAAGTAATCCCCTTTCCGATGATATGTCAATTCCATCCTCATTTCCCCTTTTTATTTACCACGTTAATTCGTTAAAGTAATTATAATACATATTGATATTTTTTTCAATCATTTTTTTATACCATTGAATATTATCCCCCTTGGGAGCCACCAGTTTCCCGCTTCAGAGCCATCCGGAAATGGTATTTTCCACCTTCAGAGC
>QXXL01000352.1 GCA_009911505.1 Lachnospiraceae bacterium
TATCACCTCAAGGATTCATCTACACATATATTTTCGTATATGCAAATCTTTTTGGCAAGAGGTTTGTCAACAGCTCGCACTGGCACAGAGGTTAAATCGGTACGCTGTCCCTGCCTTTTCATTGCGTCCAGTTTCATCTTATAGGCAAACGCTTTTTCTAACGGTAGTATCTGCTCCCTTTGCAGGTTGGAATCTACCATAATCAACACTGCTTCATCATCCGTCAAGTTTCGGACAATGCAGGGTATCTCTTTTTTCTCTGCAAGTTCGCTTGCTATTTTTCGCCTGTGTCCGGCTACCATTTCATAGCCGCCCTCCGTCTTTTCCCTGACAATCGCAGGGACAAGAACACCATACTGCTTTACGCTTTCCGCCATATCCGCCATGCTTTCGTCCATTTTTACCTTAAATGGGTGGTTTGGAAAATCGCTGATTTCTTCCAGCGGGATTTCCCTGACAGATTCCCGGCTTGCGTTGTCCCGTTCCTCCTGTGTGCTGAACAGGTCAGCGGCTGAGGGAAGCGGCATTTTTATTTCTTTCGCCACTGCGTATCACCTCCCTCGTAAATGCTCCATACGCCTTTGCCGCCGCACCGTTTTTGTCATAGCTGTAAATGCTTTGCCCTGCGGCACTGGTTTCCGCCGCTTTCACCGCAACAGGGATGACCGTCTGGTACACTTTGATTACCCTCCCGTAATTCTGCCTTAGATTGTCGGCTGTGGTACGGGCAAGGTTGGTGCGCATATCCGCCAGTGCCAACAGTACACCGTCCACTTTTAGTCCGGGGTTAATCTGCCGCTGCACTTTTCCTATGGTTTTCATAAGCTGTGTCATACCCTTTAAGGGGAGATAGTGCGCCTGCACCGGGACTATTACGCTGTCCGCTGCCGCAAGTGCATTGATGGTGAGCATACCCAAACTCGGCATACAATCAATCAGGATATAGTCATAATCCTTTTTCAGCTCACTCAGATAGGATTTCATGGTGAACTCCCGGCTCATGGCATTCACAAGTGTTATTTCCATGCCAGACAGCTCGATATTTGCCGGAATCAGGTCTACTCCTTCATCATGGTGTAAAATCCCCTCGCCCACTTCAAACGGCTCGTCACGGATAATCTTTTCCATCTGCGTTGACAGTGTGACAGGAAGATTGTCCTGATCCGTCCAACCCAAAGAGGTCGTCAAATCCCCCTGCGGATCGGCGTCCACAAGCAGTACCCGCTTTCCCTCGTTTGCAAGCCCTATCCCTAAGTTGACGGCAGTTGTTGTCTTGCCCGTCCCGCCTTTCTGGTTTGCAAGGGCGATTACCTTACATTTAGACATCACGGTTTACCTCCTTTCCTTAGAAATTTAATAGCCACTCTGTATAAGACAGAATGGCTATGTATGGGTTTTGGAGAAATAAAAAAGCCAATTGATTCTCATTTTGAAAACCAATCGGCTATGTAGAATAGAACTCCTTTCATTCCTTTTCTATATTCCATTTTTCACAGTATTTCCGGTAGCCTCTGCTCCAAATAATCGCCTCATCTACAATTGCATTTAACTCCCTTCCTCTTTTTGACAACCGATACACTACTTTGGGCGGCACTTCGGGATAAACATTTCTGGATAAAAGTCTTTGCGATTCCAATTCTTTTAATTGGTTTGACAACATTTTATCCGAAATACCTTCTATTTCATCTGCCAATTCACCAAAGCGTTTTTCATTATTTGATAGTGCATGAATAACCAGCAATTTCCATTTTCCTGATATAATACCTGAAAAACATTCCAAAAGCTCTCTTGTGTCTTTTCTCATTTGGTCGTACCTCCTTTGCTAATATCATAAAGAATACTTTTATATTTAGCAAAAGTACAACTTACCACAATGTTAGTGATTATACTCCTGCAAAATATCATAAAAATCTTCCATAAATTCATACACATATTCTTTCAATTTATCACTCTGCCCACCAATCGTTTCCAATACATCAGGTATATCTTCATTTGTAACTGCATAAAGAAATCTGATACATAAAAAAACACTTGTATATTCTTTATACTTTACCAAAGTATCCATAATCTGATATAAATACTCTAACGTATCTGGATTGTCACACATAGCAGATACTCCATCAATAAGAGGTGCTGTGTAAGCACCCGATATTTGATTTACCATACATAAAATACTTTGTTCCTGATCTTTACCTTTACTCGCCTTCATAATTTCTTCCTTTCTCACAAAAATAAAGCTGTTATGTTCATTATATAAACATTAACAGCTTTATAAAATCATACATTTTTCAATTTTTCTGTCAGATGCTTTTACACCAATTTACGCCATTTTTACGCCAATAAATTAAAAATATGTAACAAATTATAAGACTTTATAATACTTCACCATTTTCCGCATTCCCCATAAAATCAAGGATTTTCCTTGTAAATACAGGGGTTCAATGGTATGATAGAAATATGAAGTAATAAAGTACGCACCTTTATGTGCGATACTAACACAAAGGTTATATACTTACCTAAAGGAGAGTGAAAAAATGGGCGAACGATGCATATCACAAGAATGCCTGGAAACAACAGGTTTCAGCTACACATTATCCCTCATCAATGGAAAATACAAAATGACAATTCTTTATACACTTATGGAATTTGGCATAGTCCGCTTTAATGAAATGAAAAAGTATATTGGCGAGATCTCTTTCAAAACGCTAAGCTCTACATTAAAAGAATTAGAGGCAGACCAGTTGGTAAACAGAAAAGAATACCCGCAGATTCCACCAAAGGTTGAATACAGCCTAACAGAACGTGGAAAGTCACTTATTCCCATATTAGATAGCATGTGCGAATGGGGAGATAAAAACAGGCTTCCATAGATTTCTATCGTTAAAAAATGCACCTATGTATGGGCGACTATCGCTATTTTTTGCACCCAAAGAGTTCTACTGTTTTTATTACTCCATTCTGCCCGGCTGGAATTTATTCTGCTGCCAGACTTACCCCTGTCTCAAATGCCTTCTGCTATTGCTCTGGGAAGACTGTTTCCCGTCTCATTTTTCTGTCTTCCGCATTGAACATTGTCCAGTTGAACTGGCTGTAATCAGAAACCTGCCGAATAGTTTAAACGGCAGGTTTCTGATTTCATTATTTCAAGTAATTCTCTGTCAGGATGACCACTCCCAGAACAGCCAGCACAACGCCAGTTGCACGGTTTAATGTCTCTGCGCTTGCTTTATTTGCGAATTTGGCGGCAATCCTCGCCCAGAGCAGTGTGGATGCCACACAGAACAGCAGGCACCATACATCCGGCATACCGCCTATGGCAAAATGACTGACAGCGCCTGTAAAGGCCGTAAAAGCCATGATAAACACACTTGTCCCAACGGCGGTCTTCAATTCATACCCTAACAGGCTGGTCAAGAGCAGAAGCATCATCATTCCGCCACCCGCACCTACAAAACCGCAGATAAACCCGACAATTATTCCACTGGCAATTGACTGTATGATACGCTTTTTTCCGCTGACCGCCTGCATGGATTCTTTTGTCGTCATAACAGGCTTTACGATGAATTTGATCCCAAGGAGCAGTGTCATGAATACGGAGAAACTGCCCATAGTGGTATTCGGAATGCGGCTTGCGGCAAAGCTCCCCACCAATGTAAAAATCAGAACGGCCACCATCATTACAAGGCCATTGCGAATATCAAGGTTTTTATTTTTTCCATAAGTGTATGCGCTTACGGCACTTGCCAGAACATCACTCGCCAGTGCAATGCCGACTGCCTCATATGCCGGAAGCCCCAGAAAAGTAATCAGCATAGGACTGATTACAGCGGCGGCGCTCATCCCCGCAAACCCCGTTCCGAGCCCGGCTCCAATTCCTGCAATAAAACAAATGAAAAATTTTAACATTATTCTGTCTCCTTCCTTTTCAGATAAGCATTTATATTGCGCAGGATACGGTCATTTTGTTTTTTTATGCTGTCAATTTCCTCACATGAAAACCCATCCAGCATGATTGAAATGAATTCTTCCTGCGCGGCCTGCCCATCATGGATGATGTCCACAGCCCCTTTGCATATCCTCAAATGTGCTGTCTTACGGTTGCATTTCAAATACTCTTTTCTAATATAACCGCACTGTTCCAGAAGTTTTATGGAAGACGATACCTGGGATTTTGACAGATATCTGACCTCAATAATATCTGATGCTGTATCAAAACATGGATTATTGGCTAAAAAGAGAAGGATGTCCAATTCCATTCGGGTAATGTTATGTTTTACACAGACCCCTTCCACACATTTTGAATAAAGTGCTTTGATTGCATTTTGATGTTCCCATGGATTTAGTGGAATCATTGCCTTCTCCTTTTTGTTCTTTTTAGAACTATTTTATAACAAAAAGAGATTTTGTCAAGCGTCAATATTTGAAAAACAGGAATGTCATCCAAAATAACTTGATGTTTTGTCTGATTTCTTGATTATTCGTTTAAACAGTGACGTAATATGGATGGAAGGTGCTTTCGTGTAACGAACTAAAATGTGTGGTAATAAGTGTGGATGGGACAATTACAAATTTATTTTGGAGGTTACAAATGATAAGTGTAAGAATTGATGTGTCAAAAGAAAAAAGTACCATATGTATCTTGAAGCCGTATAGTGAGATCGTGAGCAGGCCTTTTGAAGTCTGTCATACAGAGAAAGTATTATCCGAATTGACTTCTATGCTGCTGCGTTTGTATAATGATGTCCGTGTAGTTATGGAAGCCACCGGGATCTACCATCTGCCGGTATTATGCTATCTGAAAGAAAAAGGGACTGTTTGTGGCAGTGGTCAATCCATTTGAAATGAAGGAATACCGCTGCCAGGGACTGGGGCGTGTGAAAACAGATAAGCAGGATGCTGTTAGTATTGATTGCTTTTTGTGGGCGCTGCCCACACCCGGCCTCTGGAATAGAATAGGGAAATTATGGCAATAATACAAATGCCGACGGAATAGAAAGGAAGCCGGAATGGTCAGCTTTGGAGCAAATCCATCCCTGCTTTTGGGTTTGTCAAGAAAAATGTGTAAGTTTTATAAAATTTTCTTACCGGCAGTTTTCAAAGCTGCCGGTTTTACA
>QXXL01000353.1 GCA_009911505.1 Lachnospiraceae bacterium
TAAAATCAAGGGTTTTAGCATATGTGTGCCCTAACCCCTTGATTTTACTGGGGTTGCCGGGTTTATGCGGGACTTTGTACACAACTTTTACACAGGTTTCCTCCCGTTTTCTTATACTGCGCCACTCAAAACGGCTTCAAGCCGCCGCATATTCTCAAACGATACGTCTTGATTAACATGGCTGTATAGGTCAAGCGTGATTTCGATTGATGAATGTCCCAGCCATGACTGGACAATCTTTGGCGCAATCCCGGCTTCAAGACATCTTGTGGCGAAACTGTGGCGGCACGCATGGAGGTTGATATGCTCCATAATTACGGGCGGTCTGTGTTCCTTTATTGCAAGTTCCTTTTCACCCTCATTCATGGCGGTGATGATTTTATCTAAAGAACCAGCAATGCAGGAACGCCATTGCGGCTGTCCCTTTTTTCCAGAGAACACAAGCCCTTCAAATCCTGTCGGCGGATTCCATCTGCCTGACAGTTTATGATGGGCTTGGTTTATTTTTTGCCGTCTTAAAGCCTTAACAACGGATTCCTGCAACGGTATTGTTCTTGTGCCGCTTGCTGTCTTAGGCTCTTGGAATGTAAACCGTTTTTCTTGTGTTTCTTTGTTAGTGGTTCGTACAAGCGTTCTGCGTACGGTCAATGTTTTTTCTCCACTTTCGAGGTCTAAATCCTCCCATTTCATCCCCAGCAGTTCGCCAATCCTAAGCCCTGTCCCCAGCAGTACGGTGATTGCAGGCTCAATGTTCTTATACTTCTCCTGACGGATATATGACAGCAGGCGTGATTGTTCCGAAGCTGTCAGCACGCGCCTTTCCGGCGTGTCAATGGTTGGCCGTATGGTCTGCGTGCATGGGTTCTTCGCTATGAGGTCGTTGTTTGCCGCCATTTTAAAGACATTGCTGAGGGTGTTATGTAAGGTTTTCAGGTACTTCGGGGACAGCCCTTTGTCAATGATTTCATTGTAAAGGCGTTGGATTTCCACTGTCCTTATTTTGGCGAGATACCGCCCTCCGAGCGGCTCACGCACAAACCTGTCATAAAGCGCCGTGTACGTTCCAATGGTTGTATTTTTCACCTTGCCGGTTTTGTAAGTTTTCAGCCATGTGTCAAACCATTCATTGAGCGTGATACGGTCAGCCTTTCCGCTTAACCCATGCTCAGCTTCGTATTTCTGGTCTGCCAGCTTCTTTTTCGCTTCCTTTAATGTTTTTGCGTATACGGCGTAGCTTTGCCCCTCATACTGGAAACGCCCCATGTAAAGGCCTTTTTTGGGAAGCCATGTGATTCCTTTTGGGAGTTCTTTCCCGTTTTTGTCTAATGCCATGATTATTTTCCTTTCTTAAATAAAATGTTATGGCAAAAAAGGAATACTGTGCTATAATCGGATAGCAGGTATTCCTTTTTGCCTGTTGCTATTGGGCTATGGGAATGCTTTGGACGGCGGATTCCATAGCCTTAGTTTACGGGCTGCATTTTGCTTTTCGTGCTGCACCACCCCCTTTCAGTCTGCTATGTTGTCCACGTAGTTTTTAATGAGCCGCACGTTCCAGAACAGCTTGCGGTCAAGGCGCACACAGGCGTTTGCCATATGCCCTATCTTGAGGGCTGTATGCTTGCCGCAGTCCAGCAGTTCCATTAAGTGCGACGTGTCCACCAGGATTTTATTGTTGAGGTGGATAATTGCCGTTGGCTGTCCACCCATTAATAACGCTCTATCTTCGTTCATTGTGTTCCCTCCATTCCCATTGTTAAATGTTTCATTAAAATAGTTCTTCATCATAAGAAATGTCGCCTGCTTCCAAAATTGGAAGATGGCACAGCATTTCCTCAATGCCGCGGAGCATATACGTTATGCTTAAAAGCTGTAAAAACTGATCTTCACTTCCGGTGTCCTCGTCCAGAACGTGAAGCAGAGCGTTTCTGACAAGCCCTTGTTCAAAATATGCGTATTCGCCCTCTAAACGCCCTATCTGATACCACACTGCCATTGCATAATCTAATATCTCCTTTTTTACCCGCTTGGTGTCATATCCGTTTCTCTTTTCCATTTTTTTCCTCCTGATATAATAATTATTTGGCTGTCAAGGTTCTTTACCTGTTGATATAAAATCTTGTAAAGTATTTTTACTCCTTACAGCCATTGATGATAATGGCATTGTAAAATAAATTTACAACTGCCATGATGGCCCTTTTTGTATGCTTGTAAAGAAAATTTACAGATATACTATATATAGCCATGTATGGGATTTTTAAATGGTCTTCCACCGCTCACTAAAAGCATAGATATTTGCCCGGCGGAGATTCTTATTGTTCTGGACTACATCAACAAAACCTTTCTCCACCAGTTCATCACGAGCCTTAAAGAAAGTTGGCTTGCTCATATAAGATTGGTACTTTGTATGGGGAAAACAGAACTCTTTCTTTCCCCCGCTTTCAATCTTCATATAGCAATAAATCTTAAACGCGCTGGGAGATAACCCCCTCATAGCTTCACTTGCCATAAGGGTTGCGCCCATTCTGAAATAACGTTTCTCAATGCCGCCATCTGCCTTGCTCTCCCAAGGAGCAAATGGTGTTTTTTTGGTTCTAGCCATAAGCCATTACCTTTGTCCCTCCTTTCTTTCGTTAAGAATCTGCCCCATTGCAGATAAGATTTGCTGTTCCTGCTTCTGTGACAGTTCGTCCCGAAACCATTTGCAGAAAGTTGTTTCATGTATGCCTAACTTTCTTGCAACCTGCCACATATAGACATTGTTTTTGTGTAACAGCTCCTTAATCTGTTGGCTGCCCATGTTTATCACCTCCTGGGTTGAAATATTTTAAACAAACCACAACTGAAACTACATAACTTGTATCTTGCTGTAGATGCTTGTGTTGTTTATGGTTTCATCATATAATGTCAGTAAGGAAAAATCACTGCTATATCTATGCTTTTATTTTTACATTTCAATGCATAGAGAAAAAGAGGGGGATACTGCATATGGATACGGAAAATACGCTTGGAGTTGCCTTGCTGGACATAAGGACAGGCTTCACGCTTGTAACCCAAAGTATAGAGAAAGATATACCTTACGGCGTATTTGCATTAACTTTAATCAATATGAATTATGAGAGAGTAAGGGAATGCATTGGTAACATGGTATGCCGTCATTTTAAGAAAGGGCTTAACCCAGACAATATAGAGAAGTTTGCAGAATATCTATATAAAACATTAGAATTTCATATTGTCTATGCTTCAAAAGGTTATCTGGGGTTAGAACAGGCCCATATGGTCATTGGGCTTTTTGTGAGGGAAATGTTAATCAGGATTAAAGAACGGCATTTTGAAATATCGGACATTGAAAAATGTATGCCAGCCATAATCACCAATCCCAAAATTCATACCTATGTAAAGGAGATATTAAAACGCAATTCTGATGATTTGACACCTGTCATGAATGAAACCGGGGAATCAGGTTTGGTGGATTCACAGCTTTTCAATATGGATTTGACCGTTTATTACCTGAACAGCATTTCTGATTACCTCCTGCTTGATTTAAAAATGTATCTGGAACGTTCCGGCAACACTGTAAAGGAATGTGAATGCTGTAGCCGCATGTTCCTGCCGACAAGGAATAGTGATAAGTATTGCAGGCTTCCAACCTTAGAGCGAAAAGGAAAGTGCAGCGAAATCATGCACGCATCGCCCACAGATGAATTTGTAAGGGCAAGAAACAAGGCAAGGGACAAACAGCAT
>QXXL01000354.1 GCA_009911505.1 Lachnospiraceae bacterium
ACAAGATTTTCAGGGCAAATACTGCAAGAAAAGTGGGAGCAGTCTAAAGGCGATGGCGAACATATAACGCCCAAATAAGATAAAGCATTTTAATCTTACATATATAAGAAATAATGGCTGTAAAGGTTCTGTCCTTATGATTAACCTATATATATAACAGGGTATACAGACATTTCCTGTGTTTTGATAAAGGTTAAATGATACAAAGAAGCAAGGGATGGTATATTTGTATCGTATGGAGCGGGTTCAAAATCAGAGTGTGCATATTTTATGGATATAGGAAAAGGCTGACAGTTTTTGCCAGCCTTTCCATATGGGTTTGTCTGAACCCGG
>QXXL01000355.1 GCA_009911505.1 Lachnospiraceae bacterium
ATGATTCCCTGAAAGAAGCAGCATAGGATACAAAATCCTTGAGGAAAATGTGTCAACTAATCTTGACAAAATCAGAAAAAAGCGGCTGCCCGCTGTGGACATCCGCCAGTTTCCTTAAAATATTCTGTTTTGAATTAAAGCCTCGTTCTCCTTCCGGTCAGCACGTTCACCACCGTTGTCCCTTCCCCGAATGCCGCCCTTGCCTCCGCAAGCGCCTCCCCGGAAAGCCCCCTGTCGTTCCTGCGGTACTGTGCAAGGCTCTCCTCATTCTGTGCATCCCGTTTCCTTGCCGTTGCCTCCCTGTCAAAAGCGTAGCCTGCGTATTCCAGCTTTTCGCAGAAATCGTCCATCAGGTACCGCCCGTTGCCGGTCCATTTGATTGCGCCGTCCGTCTCGACCGTGGCCTGCGTGTCCGCCTGCGCCACCGCTTTCCTTACTTCCTCCTCTGCGTTCTTCTTCCAGAATGCCCCAAGGCTGCCGCTGATCTCCCGTTCAAATCTTGTCATTGTGTTTTCCTCCGTTTTCTAAGCCGCTGGCTTTGTTTTCCCTTTCGGTAGTACACATATTCGCTCTGAATGCACATTTTATCAAGTCAATCCGGAGCATAAGCTGCACAAACATCCGGGGCGGGAATTGTGTATTTTATATCTGCTTCGGCAGCCATTCCCACAGCCTCATGTCCTCCTGCCCAAGCGACCACATACACATCCCCCGCAGCTTCCAGCGGTACGCCGCCTGGTTCGCCCAATAGACCAGCGAGTCCACGTCCTGGTAATAGAGGATGGAAAAGCCGTCCGCATCCCCAAGGAACAGGCGGGAAATCCAGATATTGATGTCCTTCGGTATGACTTCCGCCGTGTAGTTGTTTCCGCAGGACAGTTCCATCAAATCCGAATGGAAAAAATCATAATCCATGGAAATGTCCTCGCCGCGGGTAGAGCTTTCCTCCACATCGGCGGTCAGCGTGAACACCTGGAATTCCTCATCCCATGCGGCATTGCTCCTGCTGATCCGGCCGAAGGACTTAAAACCGCCGTCCGGCATCCGCACATCGAACCGCTCGTAAGGCTCATAGGTCCATGCGTCCCCAAGCCTCATCAGTTCGCAGACCGTCCTGTTGTCTGAGCGGTACCCCGCATAGCCGCCGCTGAAGCCGGATATGGATGCAGTGAAACGCAGCGTGTAAGATGCACCGGAATAGACACGCACCCTGTTCCCCCGGATGCGCATCTCCACCGTGTACATGGCGGGATTCCCTCTGAGGTCAGCGTTAGGTGTCCGGCTGATGGCCTGGCTGTAGCTGCCAAGCAGCGTGGAACCCTTGTAAAGCTCCACCCTCTGCGTATCGATATTTAAGCAGCAGAACACATCCCCGCAGAATATACCCGCCTTGCCGCTGCCGTCTGCCGGGAACGCCAGCCTTGCCCGCAGGTGCAGTTCTTTGAATCCGCTGTACTTCCACGCAAGCTGCCCGCTCCCCTCAAGCTGGGAGTATGGGCGATTCTCATATCCTTCACGCCACACCTGCCACTTGCCGGAAAGCGTCGTCCAGTAGGTTTCCGGCAGGGGGTTCTCGTCACGGAAATCCTCATACCAGATGAGCGCCGAGTCTGGCTTCCTGCGGAGCATCTCCAGCGTCAGCTTGAAACCCCTGTCCGGCTGCGCCATGTTCCCGTCCACATCCTTGAATTTCCGCGGCGCAAGCGTGTAGGTGGCGGAGCCGGCGCTCGGTTCTTCCGAAAAAGCAGAACAGACACGGAAGCCGTAAAACTGCACGCCCTTCACATCCACCGAAACCGTGATGGTATGCGTCCCTGCGGAAAGCTGTATGTTTTCCGCAAGGGAAATCCAGAAGGTAGTCCTCCAGTACGGCCACCACAGGCGGCTTTCCGTGAAATGCTTCCTGCTCCCGTCAATGGAAATATATATCCCATTTTTATCCCAAAACGGGAAACAAAGCCGCACCGCCACATCATAGGTTCCCGCTGATGATACCGAAAAGCGATAGGTGGCGCTACCGTTATCCCCCATCGTCACCATGCCCTCCGAAACGGACACGATGCCGGAATAGCTGTCCGGGCTTCCGCCGTTACGGTCAGCCACAATGCCGTCAAATTCTGCTTTCTGCTCCTTTCCGTAGGCGGTAAGGTAATGCCTGCGGTTGTAGGTGCCGGAAAGCAGCGGGTAGTCATGGGAAACCGCATCCCGCCCTTCCATGTAGTCGTACACATGGGGAAGCGCCCATGGCACCTTGTCGTAGTCGTCCCAATAGGCCACGATGGGGATGAACGGCTGCGGCGGCTTGTCGTCCGTGAAATTGTAGCCGCCCTTCATCCAGAGCTGCGCCGCATAGTAGGTGTTGGAAGTCCCCCGGTAGGCCACGCCCATGTTCTTTGGCGTGTCGTGTATCCGCCAGTTCCACCCGTAGGCGGGCATCCCTAAAAACACCTTATCCGGGTCCATGACCTTCACGGCGTAATTATAAATGCCCTCCAGCCACGAGCGGGGAGACACCGGCCCCAGCGCGCTGCCCGCCCATGCCATGCCGTAGCTCATGATGGAGGCCGTGTCGCAGTAATTGTTCAGGTCGCCGTAGACGCACCAGTTCTCCCCGCCCACAGAGCCACCCACGCTGTCCATCCCCGGCAGGCAGATGTTCATCAATTTTGTGGAGTTATAATTCTTCACAGTGTTGTAAATATTGCGGAACATGGCGGTCGACT
The DNA here is from genome assembly GCA_009911505.1 of Lachnospiraceae bacterium. GTDB lineage: Bacteria > Bacillota > Clostridia > Lachnospirales > Lachnospiraceae > Roseburia_B. The sequence goes on from QXXL01000355.1 coordinate 2,724, forward strand.
TCGCCGCTGTGGAGTAATCGTCCCCTTTCTCCAAATCGATGTCCACGCCGTCACACCACGGGTATTTCTCCATAATACGCACAAGCTTCGAAAGGAACTTATCCTGCGCCCCGCCCGTGTTTTCCCGCAGCGCCTTGAAGATGCTGTTCGTGCCGTCATTCGCCACGGTCAGCAGCCATTTTATATGCGGCCATTTCCGGATATACGTCCGCATGGTGGAGCCTTCCGCAATGGAAACGCCGCTCTCGTAGATTTCCCCAGTTGCCCGGACCTTGAAGGAAAACAGCCCGATCTGGCTGATGCGGTCGCCGTAGTCCCGGAGCGCCTGGTACATCCTCGTGTTGCCCATGAACGTCCATACCATGATCTGCTTTCCCTTGAGTGTGTCCATCAGAATGTCCCGCCCCCTTCCTCCATTTCCTGCATGGTAAACAGCAGCCTCGCCGTTTTCCCGCTTTCCAGCGTTACCTTGTGCTTGGAATCCCATGCGGCGCTGTACTGGTAGAAGCCTTCTTTTTTAAATGCTGCGCCGTTCCGTGTACACTCCCTGCTTTCAGCAAGCAGCGCGATATCGTCCTCCGCTTCCATGGCATCCGGGAACACCGCCCTCTGGCCGCCCACGCCCTGGGCAAGCCGCACCGTCCCCGCTGCCATATCGGATTTCGGGTAGATGTGGATGTCTAATGGTGCAGAGGTCTTTCCCATGTTGAAAAGAACCACCGTCTCTTCCGAGCGCACCACGCCGTTGAACCATACGGGAGGCTTAATCCCGCCATCCTCCCGGAGCTTCTGCAGGCAGGTTTCCGTGTGCGGGGCATATCCCGTAAGGCCCGGCCCTTCCTGCAGTTGGAGGTCGGTAAACCAGATGCGCCCGGAGCAGTCGGCAATGGTGGGAATTACCGTCACGCTCACGATGCGCATATCCTTTTTCTTATTGACCACTTCCGCAAGCCCTACAAACTCAGCCATCCAGCGTCCACCTCAGTTCCGAGGGATGCCCCACCCATCCCATTGCCACCGGCCCTCCCTGCAGAAGGATATTCGTGATATAGAAATCCCCCGTGCAGTCTGTGATACAGACACGGACGGTGACGGATTTCAGCCTTTCGGATGAGAAGTTTTCCGGAGTGATTTTCGCTATTGTCCTTGAAAAATATGCCATGCTGACCTCCCATCAATATAGGTCGATAAACCTTGACTCCGTGCTGCCGTCCTCGTATTCCAGCACGATCTCAATGCCGACCTGCGAATTCCCGCTCAGTTTCTTAAGGTTCTCGGACGCAATCTGCGCCGAGATGGTGTAGCTGTCCCGGCTGGCGGGGTACACCGTCTGCGACAGGCTCTTGGTCATCCCCGGCACGCCTTCCGCCTTGAAGGAAGCCGTGCCGCTCGCCCCGTTTTCCCCGTCCGCTTCGAATCCGGAGGACACCCAATACGCAAGCCCGTCATCGGCACGGGAATTGCGCAGTAAATTGAACGGCACCAGCTCCGCGATGTCCTCGCTGGACACCACGCTGACACCCTCCAGCGAATCGGCGGCATTGTCCCACTTGCTCGTGGAGCTGCCCAGGTTCTTAAGCACCGTGGAAAGCTCCAGCACCGTGTTCCACGGTTCCTGCAGGTTGTATTCCCTGCGGACGATCCTCGTGGTGACTGAAAGCCCCAAGTCTCTATCCTCCACCCGCACATAATCCCCAAGCTCCCACGCCTCATGCTCATACCCTGTCAAAACGGATAAGTCCATGGCGTTCAGCACATAGGAAACAGTCGGCTTACAGTAATCCGCAAGCCGCATCCTCGTAAACTCCAGCATCTGGTAGGGATTCGTGAAGGCTGAGCAGTCCAGGGTGGAAACACGGACCTCTTTGGAATAGGTGAAATCCTCCACATAAGGCTTCCCGCCGTTGATACTGGCAAAAGTCATGCCGTCTGCACCGACGGCATAAAGCCTTGTGACAAGGCCCGTGGTGTCCACCGTCCGCTCGATGTCCTTCATGTTCTTCCCATACATGAACAGCGCGCCGCTGTCCTTCCCATTTAAGATAAGCATGAATATTATCCCCCTTGGGAGCCACCAGTTTCCCGCTTCAGAGCCATCCGGAAATGGTATTTTCCACCTTCAGAGC
>QXXL01000356.1 GCA_009911505.1 Lachnospiraceae bacterium
CCATGTAAAACCGGCAGCTTTGAAAACTGCCGGTAAGAAAATTTTATAAAACTTACACATTTTTCTTGACAAACCCTGGTTATGTATGTTTCCATGTAGCAGCGGTTTTGTGCTGGCGGTATTTAGTTGAGAACGTGGCTTGATAAACTGGAAGTTGTTTATTAAACCTTTTTAACCTTAACCAACAACATCATAGGTCTACGCATTTCATTACACATTCCCGGCATACCCATCATATCTGCCGGAGGCATTGCTTCCTCAATAGCCTCAATTTGAAAACCACATTTTATAAGTGGATTCAATATCTGCGTTAATGTGTGGTGCTGTTTAATTACTCGTTGACCAAGAAAATTGGTTTCTCTTTCGCCTGTGTAATAGTAATTGTCGATTGGCCAATATTTAGGTTTCCCATTTTCATCATAAATCCAATCCTCATTAACACCTGCGGTGAAAGTCGGATGTTCAATATTGAATAGGAAATACCCACCTACTTTTAATGTGCAATACACCTTTTGATAAACATTAGCTAAATTTTCGATATAGTGCAGTACCAGGTTAGAAACAACTAGGTCATAAGTATTTTCAGGATAAATGTATTCTTCAACACCGCAAACTTTATACTTGATTTTGTCATCAGAGTTATCAGCTACTGCTTTTGCAATCATTTTTTGACTACTATCAATACCAAGAATTTCAGTAGCTCCCATTTGTGCGGCATATTTGCAATGCCAACCGTAACCACATCCTAAATCCAAAACTTTTTTTCCCTGTAATTTAGGGAATAACGGTTGCAACTGATGCCACTCTCCAGCAGCTTTCAGACCATCTTTGCTTCTTCCCATTTCCGCATATGCGGCAAAAAATTCACTATTATCGTAAATATTTCTCATTGATAATTACCTCCACAACTTCAAATTTTCATGTGTTCGACAAACTGGAAGTTATAAACGTCTCTGCAAATATACCATATCTACTAACTGTACGCCGCCCTCATAGATTGGATGGTCATAATTGTCAGTAAAGAAATTTTGGACTTTATGAGAACGGACAAAACCGCATTTTTCATAAAATGGTATCGTGAGAGGACTATCTCCCGTTCCGACCTGTAATATAGAATAGCCATCTGCATATTTGCAGGCAAGGAAGTCAATCAGTGCTTTGCCGTAACCCTTCCCTTGATTCTTCGAATCAACCGCAATATTCTTGATTTCAAGTATTCCGTTACCTTCATCACAGACAACGCATTCAGCCTTTACATTGCTGTCTTCAAGCACATACATGGTGCCTCTTTCAAGATAGCGGTCGATCATGTTCTCCTGTTCATCCGCCAATAGCAGCAATGATATATATTGCTTTTTATTCTCATTCACTTCTCGAATTTTCATGCCTATTACTCCTTAAAAATTCTTATTTCTCTAGTTCTAAAAACCAGAATTGTCTAAAATAGTAAAGCCGTACCGCTTACTATTTTTTCTTTTACTGCTGAAACAGTATCTTTGATTGAATGCGTAGTTGTATCTATAACATTTAATTCATAGATTCCTAAATTGGAAAATTGATTCCACATTGTTTCAACCAATTCAATATTTGTTTCTCTGTCTAACTTTGAGCGTTCGATAGCTCGCTTCATAGTTTCTTCTTTACTTGCCCTTAAAACGATATAGTGTACTTCATAATGCTCTTGAACAATGTTGAGCCACGGCTCTAAAAACCACGGTCCTACAATGCCATCTACAATTACATCATATCCACCACGAGCATATCGCTTCGCAGCTTCTAAAAACGCTTCAATGACAATCAAATTTTGCTCATTTGATTCTGGCAAATGCGGTGGTATTGCCCCTTTACTCAAATAATGATAAAAGTCATCTGTGTGCATGTGCACAGACTTTTCCAAATCTGATTCTTTTGCAACAGCAGATGCCGTTGTAGTTTTTCCTGTCCCCGGCGCACCTGTGATTACAATAATTCTACCTTGATTCATCTATATTTTACCTCCACAAATTCTAATTCTTTTCTTTATTTTATTTCCATTAGTCAGATTGAAAGTTAGAGATTTTTCATTTTTGTTATGAACTCTTCATAACTACATTTTCCCATTGTCAAATCCATCATAGCTAAATATTTCATTTCATTCTGAGTATATGGAATATTAATACATGACTCTAATAATTTTTCTTCATTTTTCAAAGGTGTTATCACATTCTTTTTGTTTTTGTAGGCATAGTAATAACGAACCCCAAATTTTCTTTGAGAGACAGCATTTAAATGTATGCCATCTGGATTTGCTGACAACCCCTGGGCAGTTACAAAATATATATGATTATGATCATTGGCATATCGTAATAATTCTTTATTCACCAAGTCATACTCTGTACAATTAAAACCAAAGCCTATCTTTCCTAAATAGTCACCAAGTCCTCCAATAATAAACGGTACATCGTCTAAATTAAGTTCATTTTTTAAAGCCTCAAAAATTTTATGTAATTTCTCATAATACGTTTTGTAGTTACCATTATAGCTATCATTTTCTCCTTGATGCCACAGAATAGCAATCAAATTACTATTTTGCATTGCAAATTTTGCCTGAATAATTGCATTTTTAAATAATATTTTCTCTATAGACCAGTCATCAATGGAACTGCCACCTTCCGCACATGGAATCAAGCCGATTTGTTCTTCTTTGTTTTCCATGCACCACATTGCAGCAAATGAACCCGCAAGACTTACTCCTGATATAGGACGATCGTAGTTAATTGGTTCTGTCATCATTTGCCATTTTCCATTTCTTAACATCTGGATTCTCTCATTACAAATCATCGGTACTTCGTTTATGAATCCACGTCCAGCCATGTTGGACTGTCCAATCATTAATACACTTTTCATTCAACACCTCCACAAATCCCGATTTTTCGCTGGCTCTATTATATTACAATGTCCTTCCAGATGGAATAAGCTTCCTGAAAAATTCATTCAAAAACCTCTATGTTTGTCTATTTTCCGCTTCGGTATCTGATTCCGGCTCATTCTTCGTGATAACAAGCCGCCCTTGCTGGCATTTCACGGTAATTTTATCCCCAGCGGAAAACCCGGCCTGTTCCAGCCAGTTCCCCTGTAAAAGAATCTGCGGCGGCGATTTCTTGAAAGCACCTCGCCCATTATAAACGGTCAGTTTGCGGTCGTCCATCCGTCCTCCTTCCCCGCTGCCTGCCGGCATACGATTTCAAATACATCCCCGTCCTCTGTCCTGACAATGAGCAGGCTGTTCCGCTCGTCTGCGTTCAGGTCGGCAATCCTCATCCCTTCACTGTCGTTCAGTAAATCAAAAAGTTTGTCCCTAAAATAGTTCAGTTCCATTCTATTATTCCCCTTTCATAGTTTATAGTCTACTAGCTAATATTATATAGTCTTTTAGAATCTATTGCAATCCCTATGTGTGATGTAGTCTAAAAGTGAATAAAATAAATGCTAATAGCTTATGAAATGGGTGGGCAATATGGAAACAAAAGGATTGGGCAAACGTATCAACATGGTGAGGAAAGACCGGGGATTCACGGCGGACAGGCTCTCGGAACTGTGCAATATCAACGCAACCTATCTCCGGCAGATTGAGGGCGGGGCAAAGGTTCCCAGCTTGCCTGTCTTTATCAATATCTGCAACGCACTGAAAATCTCCCCGGATTATCTGCTGCGGGATGCGCTGGAAGATAATGAGGTCAGTGAAATACGGGAACTGGCAGAATTGTGGGAAAGCACATCGCCCAGCCAACAGGAGATTGCCGTTGCCATGATTCGGGCAGTATTGGAACGCAGGGAAGATTAGAAAAACCAGCCGGTAATCGGCTGGCCTTTCTATATCCAAATCAAATATAAATCAACTCGCTATTTATGATTTCCTCCGCCCGGTTGCGGATATTATTCATTCGCCCCACCCATTCAAGCTGGTTCCGGGCTTTCAGTTCCTCGGTCACTCCCTCGGCGGCTTTCATCTGCTCTATGATTAAGTCAAGCCGTTCCTCCGCCTGCTCGTTCAGGTCGGCAAGATACGTCCACAATTTCCCTGTCAGGATAAGGGAACTGTACCGTGCCGGATGCTCCTGTTTCAGATATTCCCGGTGCAGCCGCCCAAAGCGTCCAATGGGACGGTCTTCTTCCGGCAGCTTCAAGTCCGGGATATAGTAATCGCCTACCAGAATATAATCAATGCCGTTTTCTGTGATTCTTTCTTTCAGTTTTTCCATTATCGTTCCCTCCTGTGGTGGAAGGCTCGTCACTGGCCAGCTCAATCACGTCCATAATGCCACAATCCAGTGTTTCGCAGATTCGTGCCAGCGTGTCCATACTGATGTGTTTTCCCTCTTTGCCCATATTGGCAATCATATTTGTGGTCAGGCCAGCGGCAAGCCTTAAATCTTCTTTCCTCATATTGCGCTCTATCAGCGTGTGCCAGAGCGGTTTGTAGCTGATGTGCATTTTTCCCCCTGCCTTTCTGCCCCGGATGGGCGCTTGCCCCCATTATATCAGGTTTCTTGCTAACTCACAAATATTTCTTGACG
>QXXL01000357.1 GCA_009911505.1 Lachnospiraceae bacterium
GTTAGAGTTTTATCATGATATCTTGTGACATTTACGAAATTAGGAGGTTTGTCAACAGCTCGTTTTTGTCCAGAAGTCCTGTTTCTGGTTTACAAGTTCCCTATTCAGTTTTTTCCATATTCAGTTGTCATGCTTCAATCACGCCCGCATCCTCCACCTCATCAATGGTGTCATTGTCCCTGACTCTTGCTTTACACAGGTTTTTCACATATTTTTCGATGTCTAAGGCGTTCTTGTCATCAAAATCGGACAGAAGCCGGTACTGCTTGTGCTTTGTGATGTCAAACTTATTGGAGAAGAATGGTCTAACCCCTCTAAGCTGCATGATACATTTTCCACCATCCATAACCGAAATCTCATCCATCGACATCAATTCTTTTCCGGTCTTTTGATAATTTAAACCGTAGGACTGCGACGTACCCCTTGTGTCAGAGGTATTGTAAAGGTCAATAGTTTCCTTACCCAAAATTTCCGCCATCTCTTTTAAGGTGGTCTTTTCCTTCCCTCCGAGGAATAAGGTGGTATCACAATTCCCTTCAATGGTGTCGGCGTTGTCCTTATAAATGGCTTTAAGCTGCGACTTCGACTGCAAAATTATCGAAGCTGATATTTCCCGGCTCCGGATTGTGGCAATCAGCTTCTCAAACTTTGGTATTTGCCCAATATTGGCAAACTCATCGAGCAAGCAGCGCACATGGACGGGCAGCCTGCCATGATACACATCGTCCGCCCTGTCACAGAGCAGATTGAAAAGCTGCGTATACATGATTGACACGATAAAATTAAATGTGTCATCGGTATCGGAGATAATGACAAACAGCGCTGTCTTTTCATCCCCAATCATATCCAGTCCCAACTCGTCATAGCTTGTCAGGTCACGCAGCTCCTTGATGTCAAAGGGGGCTAAACGTGCGCCACAGCTAATTAAGATGCTTTTCGCTGTCTTGCCCGCCGCCAGTTTGTATTTTTTATACTGCTTTACTGCAAAATGCTCCGGCTCTCTTTCCTCCAGCTCATCGAACATCAAATCAACGGGATTTTTAAATTCCTCGTCATCCTCCCTTGCTTCGCTGGCATTTATCATGTCAAGCAGAGTAGTGAAATTCTGTTCTTCCTCCACGCACTCATACCAGATGTACCCGATCAGTGCGGTGTAATAGAGCTTTTCGGCTTTCACCCAAAAATCTTCGCCGGATTGCTGCCCCTCCCCTTTGGTGTTTAAAATGATTGTGTTTACGAGTTTCAAAATGTCCTTCTCGCTCCGGATATAAACGAGAGGGTTGTAGTGCATGGACTTTTTAAAGTTAATGGTATTCAGCACTTTCACCCGGTAATTGTTCTTTAAGAGCATTTTTCCGCACTCCACTAACACTGTCCCCTTCGGATCAGTGACAACATAGGAACTGTGCATCTGCATCAGGTTCGGTTTTACGAAAAACCTCGTCTTGCCCGAACCGGAACCACCGATAACAAGGATATTTTTATTCCTCGCATATTTCGGCTGTTTTGGTCTGCCGGACATCATCAGCCTTTCCGTTTCTGTGAGAAGAACATTGTTCTCAAACACCGGATCGACATAAGGCTCAATATCTTTTGCTGTTCCCCACCTTGCAGAACCGTACTCCATGCCATGCCGGAACTTCTTGGCGTTCTTGGCTTTGAAATACACTATAAGGCGGAGCGCAATGCCGCAACCTATCCCTATCAGCAAATCCTTTGGGTGAAAACTCGGTAACGGGTTGGAAAATAAATCCTCCATCCCCGCCATGACCGCCATCATCTTTGCGGAAGCGTCCTGCCCCGGCGATACCCGCCACAGCCACGCTATCTTGTCACAGAAATACCCGGCAAGCGCATAGGGGAGGTTCATAAGGATAAGTTTCTTTTTGTCAATATTCCCCGTCTTTGCCTTTAGCTTTTCGGGGATTGATTTTAAGTCTTTGGCAATGCCCTCTACGATTTTACTCATAATGACTGCCCCCTGTCCTTTAAATGTTCCCTTGCCCTCTCCCGGTTCTTGTCCTTTCCTAACTGTTCCCGGAACTCTGCCAGCTTCTCCTTTACGGAGATGCGGTTATGCTTTTTCTCATTAACTTTTACAAACTCCTTAAATGCCTGTGTTATCACATCGGCATCCTTGCCCTTAAATAATACGATGTGCTTCGGCGGCTTTTCTGTCTTGTCCTTCTTCACAGCAAACTGCACATTATATTTCTTTGCCACTCTCTCAAAAGACTTGATGTTGTTATCCGTCACCTCAATGCTCGAAGCACCCATACCCTGACCGACCAGCTCTTTCACTGATATTTTCCCATGCGGCATCTGCTTTCCCTGTTTCCGGTGTTCCAGATACATCTTCATAGCCTTTTTCAGCACGTCGGCAGTCAGCCGGGAAGATTTAAACACAAGGGCAATGGTTTTCTGTGTCACTTCTTCCTGCATGGTTTTCCTCCTTCTTTTTTATTTGTGTACGCCCGTCAGGGTGGGACGTACAGCCTGTGGATCAGATATTTCATAAGCTCTCCTTTCTGACCGGGTTATGGCAGATAAGGTTTTCTCCCTTCTTTCTCCGCTTCGATTATTTCTGAAAAACCGCTTTCCAAATCCTCAAAGCAGATAGGAATGTCCCCCGGATTTTTGATATAGGTATCCACAAAGCGGTAACTGAGCCGCCCTCCGTCCTTTCCAATACTGACACAGTAGACAGACGCAAACTCCCCGTTTTCCAGTATCCACATCTCGCTTTCAAGGCACAGGACAAAGTTGTCTGAAAACAGTTCCCTTATCTCACAGCCTATCTTGCAGGCTGGATAACAGAAAAGCACGTCCGTCATGGCAAAGGGTTCTTTCCCCGTACCGTCATCCCCCTCCAGCATCATCACGTCCGTCATGTTCCTTTTGATATAAGGGAATAACTGGCTGGAATAGTTCTCCGCCTCATATTCCCCCGGATCGCCCCCATCGCCCAAAAACTCCGCAGAATCATCAAACTCACTGTCCTCATACAGCCGGAACAGACGGAGAAGGCACTCCCGCAGCTTCCCTTCCGTCAGACCTTCTTCCTGTATGTCCGGCTCCCGTCCCTCTTTCGGTTTTCTTTTCCCTGCAGCATAACGGATTCCGCCTAATACCGCTGCGCCTGCCACAGCCGCAGAAAGGGCGGCTGCTACTTTTTTGTGTTTCATTTTACTTCTTTCTCCTTTCCGCTTCTGGACTTTTTGTCCAAAAGTTTTATAAACGCAAAAAGGGCAGCTACAAACCGCTGTTTACGGTCTATAACTGCCCTTACGCTGTCTGCCATATTTAGTTACCTGTACCGGATCACCGGACATTGTTTTGTCTTTTTCCCTACTTTTCTGCGTTCCAGAGCGAAAACCATATCCCCGGTACGCTCAAAATATCCTATGTCCTTCTTCCAACTCATGCCGCATTTACAATGCTGCAAGCCGATAAACTGCTGTTTCATCTTCCTTCCGCAGTTCGGGCATACTTTTTTGCTCCTGCCCTTTTTCTTGGTTTTCGGCTTATCTGCATCTTCTTTCTTTTTCTCTTTCCTTTCCGGAAGTCCATTCTCCGCAATCCTCGCTTCATAACGTGGCAGACGGTAAAGATACAGGCGGTATACTTCATCAAAGGAAGCCTTTTCTGCTATTCCCTTTACCCTCTGATAGATTTGCCCCGCAATTTTTTCACTGTCCTCTCCTTCCGGCAGCTTATCATGCTCCCTGTAATAATCACAGGTCTTTTCAAACATACAGTCTGCTATTTTAGCTTTCTGCTTCTGCTTTAAGTCTTTATATGTCCTGTCTGCCCTTTTCAGGCGCTTCCTGTTTCCCAAACACACCACTCCTGCCTTTATCCTGATATGGTCTATTTTAACAGAAAACGCCCCGGAATTGTAAAAAATATCTGCCGCCTAACCGAAAGCATCTTCACACCGGGAAATAAAATATTTCTTCTTTTCCAAGATTTCCTCCTGCCTGTCTTTGGAAAGCGTCTGGAATATCTCATCATAGTCAAGCTCCGCAAGCGGCGTACCCAAAACAGGCGTTAAAACCTCATGGTCATACCATATCCGCCAGAGTTCCTCAAACAGCTCCAGACAATCCGAAAATGCCATTGCCGAATCAAACCCCTCGCCCTCACTGAACCATTGCAGACGGACAAAGCCAAATCTCCCGGCATCCGCCACCATCACATCGGTCAGCTCATACAGCTCTGCAAACGCATCCGCCACCTTCCGGCACTTCGCCTGCTGTTCTTCCGTAATAAATATTTCTGCCATAGCGCACCCTCCTGATCCACTTCTGGACAAAAACGAGCTGTTGACAAACCTCCTAATTTCGTAAATGTCACAAGATATCATGATAAAACTCTAAC
>QXXL01000358.1 GCA_009911505.1 Lachnospiraceae bacterium
CTGTGAAATATTACATTTTCAAGGTTCTACGAGTATTCAGCCATAGAAAACTCTATGTTTTGACCCCAGTATCATGTGATTATGGGAATTTTGCACTGCGTTTCAAGCCGGTTGATATTCAATTCACGAAGCCGAATTGGGATAATATCATGACGAAGCGTGATAAGCCTGCAATGTCGGAGGAAGAATTTGAGGCGGCAATAAAGGAGCTGGCACAGAAGGAATTTGCCACCGGGAAGCGGGATGATGCGGCATATAGGAAATTATGTATGCAGCATGGAGAGACCGTTTCCCCGGACAGGAAAGCCATCTATGAATCAAGCATGAGAAAGACAGGCGGAAAGATGAATGCAGCCTGTATGTTTTGGGATAACAATGGGAATAAAACGCTATCTTACAATCCCGAATCAAGGAACTGGAAGGCCATAAGCACAGAGGAAGAATTTGCAAGGGCGCGGGTGTTTACATCTATCTATAATGATGAACTGGCACGCCTGAAAAAAGAGTATGGAGAAAACGCAAAGGGAACTGTATCTTATCATCAGATACAGTCTGACTTGGCAGCAGGTACAAAAGCACCGTCTTCGGGCAGCACACTGGATATACAGATATAATCTTTACACCCTATTCCGCAGAGGCGCATAATGCTTTGCCTCTGCGGTCTGCCCGGAGGCGAGGGGCGGATGTAGGTGATAAGAGAAATGAAACTTTTTTGGAGGCTGGCTCGTATTATTAGCGGTTGGCAGCGAAAGGGGGTGTTTGTCATGAAGTTTGACAGGGGAAGTTAGGCGGTGTGTCTGCATGATGGGATGAACTGCTCGGACTTATCATGAGAGAGCAGGGGCGGCTCTGAACGACTGAGGGGCTGCCATTAAAATAATTGACGAAAATGGAGGATTTGAAAAATGAGCGTAAATGGAATAGGACAGAATTATTATCAGAACAATGTATCAGCGAATGAGTACAACAGGAGCAGGACCGGACAGTTCTATCCGCAGAAGCGGGTGGCAGAGGAATCCGTGCCCGAAGGTGCAAGACATAATGCCAATGTGCAGGATATATACGATTCACTTAAATCAACAAATCCGTTAATAGGGCAGGAGGAAAGCGCCGTTTCAAATGACAGCGGCCTGACTACATGGTACAAAGGAAAGACATTGGAAGAATGGGCGTTGACAGCACCAAAATATACTGATCCGGCAACGGGCCTCTCATGGTATGTTATAGATGACAAACAGCCATATATGACAGGGGAGGATGCTGAAAAATTTTTGGAAATGTGCAGGGAAACGGGAGAGTTTCCGCTGAAGAAATTTGCGGAAATGGTTGGAACGATACAGCACCTTGACGATAATACGACTGCTTACATAGCCGATAACGGCACGGTGATTAAATCAAAGGATGGGAAGGAACTGGAGATTGACACTTCATCCATGACTTACGACATGATCATGAATATGTTCAAGAATCTGCCTAAAAGCGGGAATTACTTTGACAGTTCATATTGGCAGAAAAATATCCAGAAAGCTATGTTTTCTGTAGAACAGTGATGCTTTACATATTCAGACTGGCACAGCGTAGCTGGGGGTGGAAACATATCACCCCCAGCCACAATATTGAATAAATGACAATAGCGGAGGATTTGAAAAAATGAATGTAAATGGAATAGGGGCAGCAGGA
>QXXL01000359.1 GCA_009911505.1 Lachnospiraceae bacterium
GGGTGTTGATGAGAATGGGAATGAATTTGAAAAGACCATACATATCAATGAGATAAATCCCAAGTCAGCGACTGTTGTGGAGATGCGTGCTTTGGAAGCGCATATGGGGGTAAAGAAGCTGGGGGGATTTACTTCCCTTCCGATGGAAGCCGGGACTATGGGATTAAATGACAGGACAGATTTCATGGATATGTTCCAGAAGCAAATCGGCGACATGAAGCTGTTGCTCCAGAAAAAGACGGCGGCATATTATCAGTACAGTATGCAGGCATATTGGGATTTCATGAATAAGAAATAAAATCAATGGCAGCATATCCCCGATAAGCCACAGAGGGCGAGATGGGCAGGCTTTATCAAATAATTAGGAAATTGCAAATATAGACAAAACCGGGAAATTGGGATTGTATGGAGAAATAGAATGGTTGATGTATATGTGGCGGTTGCGTTCAGCAAAGACGCTAAAGGTGGGAATAAGGCAGGAGTGGTTTTGGGGAGGTCGGAGTTGACTTCTGTTCAAAAAGCAGCAATAGCAAAAGAAATGGGATATTCTGAAACTGCTTTTGTGTTGGATTCTGATAAGGCTGATTTTAAGCTGCAATATTTTACACCAACGGAAGAAGTCCCATTGTGTGGCCATGCCACAATAGCAGCATTTTCTACCCTTAAACTGCTGAATATGTTAGATAAACCAGATTGTACCATAGAGACAGAAGCCGGGATTCTCAATATCCATATAAAAGATGATGGTTTGATATTGATGGAGCAGAATCGCCCGGCATACCTTGAAGTTTTGGATTCAGATATTTTTACGGGGTGTATAGAAAGGAACTTTATAGACCATAGATTTCCGATACAGATAGTTTCTACGGGGTTAAATGACGTTATGCTTCCTGTTGATTCGGTAGAGCATTTAGAGCAGTTATCTCCTGATTTTGAAATGATAGCAAATATGAGTAAAGAGAAGGAGGTAGTTGGAGTCCATGCTTTTACCATAATTAAGGAATCAGATGTAACAGCTATATGCAGGAATTTTGCTCCATTGTATGGGATTGATGAAGAATCAGCAACTGGTACGGCAAACTGCGCTTTGGCATGTTATCTTTTCAAATACTATAAGCAACAGTCACAATATGTTTTTGAGCAGGGGCATAATATGGGAGACATCTCACGAATTGTTGTAAATCTTTCATATCATGAGAATGTAATTGATTCTGTTTTTGTCGGCGGGTATGGGTATTTGCTTGGGAAGAGGTCTTTGCCAGTGTAAAGGATTTTAGCGGACGGCATATCCCCAATAAGCTACAGCGGACGGACAGGGCAGGCATCCCCGGCACTCCGGCAGATCAGGGAATAATTAAAACAGCTTTTGGAAGAGGTATCATATGAAAAAGAACATTATTTTATGGCTTGCGGCTTCGGCGGTAGTTATGCTGGCGTTTCCGTGGCTTGCGGTTACTTTCGTAAAAGGCGATGCAGGAATGGCGGTATGTTTTCTTCTGTTTTTGGCTGTCAATCCATTATATTCCGTGCTAATCGGAGCATTTGCGGGAAAAGATGTGAAGCATCTGTGGAGCCTTCCAGTTATTTCAGCAGTGCTATTTCTGATAGGAACATGGATATTCTTTGACATGGGAGAAACGGCATTTATCCTATATGCGGCAGTCTATCTCATTATAGGGATAATGGCTATGCTGATTTCTATGTTTATTAGAAAGAAAACGCAGGAGTAACCTGACAAGGTGGGCAGGCATCCCCAGCGTTCTGGTGTATCGGGGAACCTTATAATAAAGTTGTTGAATGGAGTTAGGGTTGATGAAAAAAGCAGCATTGATTTTAGGAATTATTTTTTTGGTTTTAACATTTGTAGGCGGTGGATATGTTCTTATAAATCATGGGCAAGTAAATGCGGGATATGCGGTTGTGCCGGGAATTTGGACTGTGATATGTTTTGGGTTTTATCGGAATGGGAAACGTGACTAATTTCAGTTTGTCAGGCATGACTTTAGACTATAAAGTTATCATTTGGAATTTTATTGAATATTATCCCCCTTGGGAGCCACCAGTTTCCCGCTTCAGAGCCACCCGGAAATTTCTTCCTTGAGAGCCACCTC
>QXXL01000360.1 GCA_009911505.1 Lachnospiraceae bacterium
GAAGCTGCCACAACCCTAATTATAAAGGAAATATTTTTTTAGCCACAAGTGTTACAAAAAAGCTTGACCACTACAGAGAGTATTAAATCAGGCGGTAAAGCGTAACATTTCAAGATTTCCAGAAAGATTCCGATTTCAACTGACGAAAGAGGAATATGAAAACTTGAAATCACAATTTGTGATTTCAAGTTTGGAGGATGATAATGGATATGGCGGACGTAGGAAATTGCCCTTTGTTTTTACAGAACAAGGAATTGCAATGCTTTCTGCGGTTTTGCGTAGTGATGTTGCTATCCGAGTAAGCATTAGGATTATGGACACTTTTGTGGAGATGCGGAAGTATATGGCAAATACATCTCTGTTGTATGAGCGGTTAAATGCAATAGAGGTTCGCCAGATAAATTACCAGACGGAAACCGACGAGCGTTTTGAGAGAGTTTTTGAGTACATATCCGAACATGAGGAATCCAGTCAAAAAGTATTTTTTGACGGACAGATTTATGATGCGTTCAGTCTGATAGTAAATCTAATTCAAAAAGCAGAGAAAGAAATCACTCTGATAGACGGATATGTAGATGTTGGTACATTGAATCTGCTTTCAAAGAAAAAGTCTGATGTTGCAGTAACTATTTATACGCAGAAACAGACGAAGCTAACGAAAGTCGATGTTAAGAATTTTAATGCACAGTACCCGACATTGAAGATAAAATATACCAAAGTATTCCATGACAGGTTTTTGATTCTTGACCGAACAATAGCCTATCATGTAGGAGCGTCTTTGAAAGATGCGGGAAAAAAGTGTTTTGGAATCAATCTGATTCAAGATGCAGGCATCATCAAGGACATCCTGCAAAGGTTGGAACTGGAAACGGAGAAATAAGAAGTTCTTTGAGGTCACAATTTGTGACCTAAGAAAAATGCAAAGAGAAATGAGAAACTCTTTTAGGTCGCAATTTGCGACCTTAGAAAAAATGCAAACAGCTTAAACTATTCTGAGATTAGTTGTGAAATGCAGGTATTAATGGGGAAAGTTTTTACAGCATAACATTTTCCTAAATTCAAGCCCCTTGCTAATCGCCTGCTAAGAGGAGCATCTAAAACGCCTTAAAACTAGCAGCCACAGGTCGGTACGAGATAACATTCTGAATCAGTGACAAGCAAGGAAATAAAGGGATTAGATAACACTAAGAGGGAGCTGCCTACTAGCAAATGGTTCTACTCCTAAGCGGTAGGTCGGAGGTTCAAATCCTCTTAGCGACGCTGAAAGCATCGCCGAAAACATTGATTTTTCAAGGTTTTCGGCGTTTCTCATTTTCCAAATAAATTTGAACTCGTAGCAATGTGCGATTAGCAGGAGCGGTTTTTGCTAATCAGATTTGACCACAGAGAAATTGAACTGTTAATTATCGTCACCGATTAGCTTGCTAATGATTAGCAAGAAATTTGATGTTTTTGCTAATCAAAATGGCTCTCCTGCTAATCGGAGA
>QXXL01000361.1 GCA_009911505.1 Lachnospiraceae bacterium
ATGCAAAAAAGTCTGCTAATTGAAAAGGCAAAAGTTAATCGTTCAAAGAGCTTTTTTCTGGTGTTACATAATCCCGTATGTTTGAATATATTGCCGTCCGTTTATATTATGAAAGAAAAAAGGACGGTGATATGAATGAGAGAAAAGAAAAATCATTTATATGTGGATAGTGAAGAAAGAAAACTCCTGTTGCATAGCCTTGTGGGATTAAAAAATCAGCTCATACAGCAAGGAAGATATACGGATTGCGTTGATGAGCTTATTATCAAGGTTATCCATGCACCTGTAAAAAAGTTAAGGGTAGAAATGGCAGGAAGAAGTGATGTGTGATAAG
>QXXL01000362.1 GCA_009911505.1 Lachnospiraceae bacterium
ACTAAAAGACGAATCTGTATTGAAACTGTTACAAGCGGATGCAAGTTACCAAAAAGATAGTAATAATGAGGGAAGTGCAGAGGATGCCTTTAATCAGCTTGATTTGACAGAGATACAAAGGGAAGTTTGTCAACATCTTATAGATTGCAGGGATAAGCAGGATTTTGAATACGGTACTCATGCGTATATTGCAGGACTGATAGATGCGTTTCATATTATGGCGGTATTGTTCCCAGAGAAATGGGATACAGAGAGAATAAGGGAAGCTTTGTCACAAAAGAACAGGTAAGGCAGATAATAAAACTGAATAGATTTTTACATAGCCGATTGGTGTAGTTTATAACAAAACAGCCAGTCGGCTTTTTTTATTGCCATGAATCCTTTACATAGCCACCTTGACAAAGTGGCTAAATTTATG
>QXXL01000363.1 GCA_009911505.1 Lachnospiraceae bacterium
GATTGCTTTAACCAACCAGAAAGGCGGTGTCGGCAAGACCACCACGGCGGTCAATCTTGGAGTAACTCTGGCACAGCAGGGTAAGAAAGTCCTGCTCATTGATGCCGATGCACAGGCAAATTTAACCATGTCGCTCGGTTACAGCCGACCAGATGATTTAACCAATACACTCTCAACCATTATGCAGGATATTATTGATGATAAATCCGTCGATGTTTCCAAAAGCATCCTGCACCAT
>QXXL01000364.1 GCA_009911505.1 Lachnospiraceae bacterium
CGTTGACCTGCTCGCGTCTAACATTGAACTGTCGGGCTTGGAAGTAAGGCTGATTAACGCCATAAGCCGTGAAAGTGTGCTGAAAACCTGCATCCATGAGGTGAAAAAGAATTATGATACTGTCCTTATTGACTGTATGCCGAGTTTGGGTATGCTCACAATCAATGCACTTACGGCGGCTGACAGCGTGGTTATCCCGACACAGCCCCATTATCTTTCTGCAAAGGGCTTAGAGCTGTTGCTTCGCTCC
>QXXL01000365.1 GCA_009911505.1 Lachnospiraceae bacterium
TGGGCAGAGGATTAAAATTTTTGATGCCCAGATACCCCATTCCATCCGTGCGGTAGAAGCCACCGCAGAGGGAAAGAGTATTTTTGCCTACGACAAAGGCGGCAAGGTAGCCCCAGCTTATGAGCAGTTCGGAAAGGAGGTAGCAGAGATTGGCGAGAAACAGAGAAAGCAAAATCGAGTTGACCGCATACGATGACCTCTTTGAAACAGACGAGAGCCGAGCAGAAGCGAATCTAAGCAAGATAAGGGAGATACCC
>QXXL01000366.1 GCA_009911505.1 Lachnospiraceae bacterium
TCCGTTCAAGGTTTTAATGAATGAGGATATGGAACAGCTTGTGGAAAGTGTTAGTCGGAGCGGCGTAATGACCCCTGCGACAGTTCGGCAAAAAGAGGATGGGCGGTATGAGCTTATCAGCGGTCACAGGCGGAAAAAGGCTTGTGAGCTTGCAGGACTTGAAACTCTGAAATGTGAGGTTAAGGAGCTGACACATGATGAAGCGATTATTGTCATGGTTGAAAGTAATCTCCAACGCTCTGTTATTCTGCCGAGTGATTTTGTCAAGATTAGTTGACACATTTTCCTCAAGGATTTTGTATCCTATGCTGCTTCTTTCAGGGAATCATAG
>QXXL01000367.1 GCA_009911505.1 Lachnospiraceae bacterium
TAAATTTTAAAGGACAAATGTGGAAATCCAGACAAATGGCCATATGATCACAATCCAGGACGGAGCCAGGATTCAATTAAAAGGCGCTGTTATGGACAACAAAGAAGCTTCCGAAAAGACAGATAATGTCTGGGGGGATAAAAGCCATGTTATGCTCAACGTATTAAAAGGCTCTAAGCTGGTAATTCAAGGTGGTACGTATACAACAGCAGGCATCAACATGCTCGTAATTAAAGGTAACGTAACAATTGACGGCAACCCGACATTTAAATGTACAAAAACGGACGAGGCCGCTTCTAAACTGTATGACGGTACTGCTATGTTTACAGTAAGCGGAAGGGACGCCCTTTTGACTATGATTAGTGGTACGATTGAAGCCACGGCTGGCGCAAATACCAATTTTGGTATGTATGGTATTTATGTAAAGTCAGACGGCAAAATAGTACTAGGTAAAGAGGCGGATGAAAGCAATCCGGCAGCAGGCCCGACGATTAAAACAACATTTGCTGCAGTTGGCATGAATAATACCCAGCCAACAGCTTCTGTAACTATTAATGGAGGTACCTATGAGAGCAGTGTGAACTGTACTGCAGAAAATGAGAAAAAATTCAATGCTGTCCTCTATCTTTCCGTAACGTCAAATGTTGTTATTAATGGAGGGACATTTAAGGCTACAGCTGATAATGAGTTTGCACATGTCATTTCTGCTCCATATACGAATAACGGCCAGGTAAAATTAGAGATTAACGATGGATCCTTTACTTCTAAAGGGGATATTTTCTACTGGAATTCCGATCCAAACGCAAAAGGGGTAGTAAAAGGCGGATTATTCTCGAAAAAACCGGAAGGCTTTATCAATGCACAGTATAAGGCAACGAAACCGGAAACCGAAGGTGGTATGTGGGGAATAGCCAAGGACGACGCCCATAAGCATGCAAACGGAACACCTGTAGCTGAAGTAAATGCAACCTGCCTGAAAGAAGGCGTACTGTTCCATTACGAGTGTCCGACCTGTCATGAAATGTTTGCAGACGCAGGCTGCACACAAGGGCTGACAGCTGAAGACGTAAGAATCCCAAGGAACAGCCATGACGGCGTATTCCATGAGGCAGAAGACGCAACATGCACAACTCCGAAACATATTGCCTATTATGAATGTAAAAACTGTAATCAAAAATATGCGTCGATTGAAGACTTGATGAATAATACTGCTCCGTTGAACAATAATGAGCTTTATCCAGAGGGAGCAACGACGGCAGGCCATGTATATGAAACGTATACCTTTAATTGGGATGAAGTACTTGGCGGTTCTGGAACGATTTCTTACGCAAAATTTGCAGAAATCCAAGAAGGCCTTACAGATGGAACAATCACTGTAACAGCAGAAAAAAAATGTAACAACTGTGAGACAGTGGATGCAGACTTTGAAGCAACTGTTGCTGTTGCTTTAAATGGAGAGTCAGCAAATGCTGTAAAAACGCTTGACTGTTCAAAGGATGCGGAGCTTACTTATATGGCTACAATTACAGAAACGCCTTCTGATTCAACTGACGGGCAAACCCAGGAAGATACTACCCCGGTTACGCGGGAATTGAAGGTGAGGATTTCTAAGAGCACAGCGCACAATTATGAATTATCTGTAACAGAAAAAGCAGCAGAAAAAGACAACACAGAAAATGGTATTGATTATGTAAAAGGCAAAACTAAATTCCAGGCAACGCGCAAATGTAAATACTGTACCATTAATTCTGGGACGCCTACGGAAAATGTTCGTATAACAAATGAGCCGGAAACGGACTGTGAACAAGACAGAGAGGACGTTTCACTTACCGTTATAGCAAATTTTGGAACGAACGAAGATCCTGATGAAATGGAAGGTACTGTCAAGGTAAATGTAAAAAAGACCGGCCATAACTTCTCAGGAAATTCTTACCACAAAAAGGTAGAGTCAAGCTGTATAAAGGAAGGCCACCGTGCATATTACCAGTGCCAGAATACCAACTGTAAGAAGATGTTTACAAACCCGACTGATACAGGAGTAGAACTGACGCAACAAGATGTAACATCCGCTAAAAAACCGCATAACTTCGGATTGCCGGTTTGCGAATGGGAAAATGAAGTTGTAAGGGCAAACGGAAAAGCAAAAGCTGTATTTACTTGTTTAAGCTGTTCTGGAAGGGTGGCCGTAGGCAACTTAGAAGTTGCGGATGCAGTATATGCCGACGCAAATGCAAAATATGAATGTTCCGACAAAGCAGATCTGGTTTATGCAGTTTCTGTTACCTTCAATAAAGCGTATGTAATTGATACAAATACAACGCCGGATGCATTTGGCGACCGCCATTATGAGTATGGCAGCGACGTGGTAACAGGCAAAGAAGACCAGGATCAGAATATTACTTATAAGGGTGCTATAAGGGAACAGGCTGTAAAAGGCCATAAGTTTAAAGTAGAACTTGACTGGGCAGATGCGGATGATAAAGATTTAGAATATGTCCTTGACAAAGACGGGCATCCCGTTACAGATGCGAGTGGCAACCAAATTCCATATCATAATCCAGAAAAGGGCTTTATAGCTACATTAACCTGTGAGGACTGTAAGGGAGCCATTAAAATTAACAGTACAAACAATAAGATAACCTATAATAACGCCAATACTGTGAATGATCTAAAAGGCGTGCAGAGTGCGTCCGGTAAGGTAGTTGTTACAGAAAATCCGGGTGTAGCTGGTTATGTGGCAAACCGTTGTACAACAGACGGTAAGAGTTTTTATGACGCAACCGTTACCTGCCGTACAGATGATGGCAAGCCGCAGGCTACATATACAGTTGCAAATGAAGAAGGGTTACGTGTCTCTACGACAACCAAGAAAAAAGGGCATGACTGGTACATCGCAAGCAGTGACGATGTAAAATGGGAAGATCCAAACTACAATTCCTATCCAACCGAAAAGGGCGATGTGCTTGTACGGGTAAAATGTGCAAGTGACAAAGACCATGATACGGTATTGATTGGTGAGGAAGCCGGTGTAACGTTAACACAGACAACGGATAAACATGGCGCCCATGCCCTTACCTGTACAGAAAATGGTGTTAATGTTTGGACTGTAAGTGTAGAAGTTCCCTATGGCAGAAACGGTGATACAATAACAACGTTTGAACAGAAAGAAAGGGAAAAGAACACGGATGCAGCAACAGATTCACAGCCGTCCGAAAAAGCCATTACAAAAGGCGAAATCTATGTAACGAAGACAATCGAAGCAACAGGCCATGAATACGCCGAATCCACATGGAACTGGGGCGAATATTTTACTCCGGCTTCTGGGGCTGAAGACACACCTGTAGATGTTGATAAATCAAAGCCTGTTTATCTGGAGTACAAATGTACCAATGAAAACTGCAGTAAAAAAACAGATACAGATAGTGTCAGGGATCCTGATTGTGAAGCGCGACAAGAAGTCGCATAATAAATTGCTGGTCGTCAGCTACCCTATCCATTTGGGGTAATCCTACCACAATC
>QXXL01000368.1 GCA_009911505.1 Lachnospiraceae bacterium
GTTTATCCATACCATCTGAAATACAGGCGCATTTAATGTGAAGAATGTAGGTGCAGATAATTTGCCGAACAACAGTCAAACTGTTGCAGACGGATATTCAGGACACCGTTTGTAAGCTCCGTAAATTCATACCCGTTCACATACACTGCCTTGATGCCGGAATCCGTATCATGCGCCTGTATGGAGAGCAGACCGTCGCTGACCGCAGCGTTTAAGGTAGGCTTCGTGAAATCAAAGCACTTCATATAGCGGTTTTTCTCATAGGTTTTGCCCTTCTGGTCTGTCACAAGCACATAGACGGTGGTATTCTCCGAAATCTCCACATACATATCCTCTGTTACGTCCGTCCAGCTCCCATTCTGCGCCACTTTCGCCTGCACCGTCTTTATGGAGAAGTTGCCGGAGTGTACCACGTCCTCAATGGAAATATGTACCTTCGTGGTGTCATTGTGCCAGCCGGAGGGAGTGGAGATTGTGATTTTTACATTCGGGTTCACATATTCGCATAAGCTGTAATCCCCCTTGCAGACCTCACAATTTTTGTCAGCGGAATACTGTGTACATTTTTCTTTACAGGTACATTCCGGTTCAGGTACTTCGTTCCCGGATACCGTCCCGCTTTCCGTTTCTTCCTCATTACTTCCGGACTCGGTTTCTGTTTCCCCGGTTTCATCCTCCCCATTCTCTGAACTTTCCCCGGTTTCAGTGCTTTCCTCTGCTCCGGCGGTTTCCTCTGTTTCCCCTTCGGTACTGTTTTCTTCCGATGCTCCGCCGCTTTCCTCTGTAATCGTACCCTCCGCATAGGCATCTACCGTATTCCCGCTGTTCGCCATAAACGCCCCTACGGGCATACAGAACAATAATGCTGACAAGAGCAGCGACACCGCCGCCCTAACTGATAACTTTTTCTTCATTTCCTGCCATCTCCTTTGCGTTTTCTTTTTCTTCCAATACCTTCACCATCTCGTCCTCGCTGAATTTGATAAGTAATTGCAGCTTCTCGGACGAGATTTTATGCTTTTCGAAAAAATGGATATTATCGAAAAGCATAAAATCTCGTCCGAGAAGCTGCAATAACTTCAAAATCTCGTCCTCGCTGAATTTGATAAGTAATTGCAGCTTCTCGGACGAGATTTTATGCTTTTCGATAATATCCATTTTTTCGGTTCTTTCCGCCATGCGCTTCTGTTCTTCCAAATCCTTCTTTTTCGCCTGTAAGGATTCAAGCTGCGCCCCCACTTTGGAAAGCTCCTTTTCAATGCGCTCCTTTGTCATAAATGCCTCCTTAATTTAACCTTCCGAAACTGTAAAAATGACTCTGCCAGTACGAAGAATTGATGCTTGCGTAACTGATCGGATCGCCGCAATGTATCATAGTCCCGCCGCCGCAGTAAATCCCCACATGGCTCACCGCCCCGGCAGAATTGTAAGTCCCGGTAAAAAAGATAATGTCCCCCGCCTTTGCGTCCGATGCGGAAACAGGCGTACACTGGTCATAAATCCCCTGTGCTGTGGTTCGTGGAAGGTTATGCACCCCACTGTTGGTAAATACCCAGCAGACAAAGCCGGAACAGTCAAAACTTGTGGAAGGGTTTGAGCCGCCCCACACATAAGGGTAGCCGAGGTATTTTGCGGCTTCCTCCATAAGAGCCTGCACCGATGCGTCATCGTAGGCATCCGGCGGTATGGCGTTCCCCGGCAGACCTCCCGGCGTTTCCCCGTAAAGCGTGCCTTCGCCCACATCGAAATAAAATAACGGGTTATAATACTCCCCGTCATATAAACATTCGATATGCAAATGGCTTCCTGTGCTGCTCCCGGTATTCCCCGTTGTGCCGATGACCGCCCCTTTT
>QXXL01000369.1 GCA_009911505.1 Lachnospiraceae bacterium
TCCTGCCCCGCACCCACGCTGATGCTGTCCATGTGGGCATACTTGGTTGTGTAACCGTCTATCTCAATCGCTACATAATTCCCGTAGTGGCTGTCATACGCCGCCGCTGTCACCGTACCGTCATGGGCGGCATAAACGGTTGTGCCTGTCGGTACAGCTATATCCACGCCCCGGTGAAATTCCTCGTTCCCTGTGGCTGGATTTTTCCGGTATCCGTAATAGCTTGACACATAATAATACCAGTAAAGGTCTAGCGGCGAAGCGAACTCCTGAAGCAGACCGTTTGTTTCCCGGTACATAGCAAAAATCTCCGCCTGTTCCGTATCCATTTTCCCGGAAACAAGGTTCTCTAACGGTATGACCGTAAGCGTCACTCTGAGGATACTGACCTCATATTCTTCTTCCTCCTCATACTCATATTCTTCCTCTGTTTCTTCCCCTGTGACCGGATCAGTGACCGTCCTTGTGCCTGTCTTTGTGACCGTCCTTGTCCTCGTTTCCGTATCCGGCGTGAGCGTCAGCGTATACATCTCATCAAAAAGAGCCTGTATTTCACTTTCCACCCCGCTTGCGGTAAATTCCGTATGGACTGCGGATAAGTAGCTGATAAGGGTAAACGGGTTATGCCCGATTGCCCCAAGATTATAGGAATATTCATCATACCCCGGATAGTCTGTTTCCACCCGGTCAATCTCATTCTGCAAATCAAGCTCCAGACGGGTAAACTGTAAATCGGCAGCGTCAATCTCCTTCGGCTTGCTTAAATAACTTGCCGCTAAAATCGTGGACTGCGTATCCGCAAACATCGCCCCGCAGGACGATACGGAAACCATAATTATCATCAGGAGCAGAGCCATGATGCCCACCGTCACAAGCAGTCCTGCGTTTCTCCTTGCAAACTCCTGTAATTTCCTCGCCACAGTGACCGCACCGTTTTTCGTTTTTTCAAACGCCTGCTCCGCTGTTTTTCCTGCCGCCGTTTTCTTCCTCGCCTTGATGTACTCCCGTTTGATGCGCTGTTTCTGTAACCGTTTCCGCAGCGCCTTTTTCTGCATCTGCGGGTTTTCCTCCAAGAACTTCTGGTACTGGAAATTGACTTCCTTTTTAAACTGCTTCTTTTCCAGCTTTGCCACCTTTGCCCGCTGTTTCTGCTCCTTCCCTTTTGCCTGCCTTTTGACGAAAGAATAAACCGCTTCCACTTTCTGCTCCGATTTATGTGCGCCCTCCACCGCTGAATTTTCTTTCTCCGTTTCAGCGATTTTCCCATGCACAAAA
>QXXL01000370.1 GCA_009911505.1 Lachnospiraceae bacterium
GTCTTTGGCAGCTTCGCCCTTGCTTTCTGTACTTTCCTCCCAGCTTTCTGCGCCTGCCGCTGCTTCTTTTTCAGCTTTTTGCTTCCGGTAAATTCAGAACCTCCTTCCCCCTGAAACAGATTCCCGGTATTCTCCGTAAAAGATTCCTCCGTAAAGGTTTTATTTTCCGCTTTTTCCTTCGTGCCGCCTTTGTTCCGGTGTTCCCTCTGCACCCGCTTTTTATGGTATTTCCCCTTTTTCTGCGACTGCCTGTAAGTGTCCCTCCGGTGGTAATCTTCCGCATCCGTCTGTTTCTTCCCTGTTTCCTCCGGCTGGCTGAAATTCTCCTGCCCTGTAAAAGTGTTGTTTTCCTTTACAAAATCCGGCTTTTCTTCCTGCCCCGGCTTTGCATCGGACTTTTGGACTTTTTCGAGCTGTTGACAAACCTCCTAATTTCGTAAATGTCACAAGATATCATGATAAAAC
>QXXL01000041.1 GCA_009911505.1 Lachnospiraceae bacterium
CTTCTTCTGTTATCTAATTTGAGAAATTTATTAACCAAGTAGTTTTGATTGACTACACCATTATTATACTAGGAGGAGGTTCATAGCATTGTGCGGACAGGCTTGCTGCAGTGCCAGATTTTAATTACTACATCTGTGCTAGATAATGGTGTGAATATCAAAGACAGTCAAGTTGCAAACATTGTCCTGATGACAGAGGATGAGGATGAATTTAAACAGATGCTTGGCAGGAGGCGTTTTGCAAGTGAAAACGAAACAATTAACATTTTTATTTTTGTGGGAAAATCCCATTTGTTTTCAAAACGTGCTAACATATATTTTCAAACCTATTGTAATTTATGCGATCACAGGGATATCTTCCTGCCAGATGCTTATGAAATGTTGATGGAAGACCCTGAAAGGAATGCGATTATGTTGTCATCTTATTATGATTTTGATGGTTGGAAGCACCATAGCAATGAACTGGCAATCGAAGAAGTAAGGATGCGCTGTCTGTACTGCCGTAAGGTGGCTGAAGGATTGGCAAGTGATAAATATTTTTTCATTAGGGAACAGATGCGTTGGATCGGAAAGGATTGCACGCAAGAGTGGCTTGAAAAAGCCTGCATTCACATTTCTCAGAATAATGTGGATGAGATAAAGGATATCCTGGATAGGTTATACCAAGAGGGAGGCGTGTTGAATAAGGTCAAATTTAATGAATTTAAAGGGGTTTTGATGAAAAGCGCCGAAAAAATTGAACAGGGAAGCTTTAAAGGGAAAGCAGGAAACATAAATACTGTTAATGCCGCGCTTCAGCTAAGGCAGGAATGGAGTGCGTATGAATTTGTATCTGTGGGCGATGACAGGAAGGTTTATGAATTATATAAGAATGGACAGGCTCTGAACAATCTTTTTGAAGGATTAACACGGGAAAATTTAGGGCAGATCGTAAACGAATGCAAGAATGGCCTAAAAGGAATCTATGAGGGTTTGTTTAAAGGTTCTCCACCAGAAGCTTTAGAAAATGATTTGGAAACGCTAAGTGTATTTATTAACATAAAATTGAAAGCATATCCTGGGCTTGAGGGATGGATGCTGAAATCATCTGGCAAAGGGGAAAATAAGAAAATTGGGATTTCTAAAAGGCCACATTCGGCAGTTGGAAAGTAAAACACATATATTTTTGATTCGGAGGTGATGATATGGCACAGGCAATGGATATTAATCATGTTTTCCAAGAAAGGAAAACAGCAGG
This sequence comes from Lachnospiraceae bacterium, assembly GCA_009911505.1. GTDB lineage: Bacteria > Bacillota > Clostridia > Lachnospirales > Lachnospiraceae > Roseburia_B. The sequence continues at coordinate 1,238 of QXXL01000041.1, forward strand.
GATGGCGTTAATTCCAGGTGCGGCAGTGGCAGAAAATGCTATAGGTCAGATACAAAAACAAGGAACTGTGCAAACGGCAGGAATAGGGAATGATTTTTCGGTAACAAAAAGCATTTCACTCGCAGAAAAAGTACTTCTGACGCTTGAGGAAGCAGCCCTTCTTACAGGCATTGGGCAAAATAAACTCAGGGAAATCAGTAATGGGGAGGACTGCCCGTTTGTTCTATGGAATGGGAGCAAACGTATGTTTAAAAGGGAAAAGCTAATAGGCTATTTATGCTCGGTTTTTTCCATTTAAAGATTCTTTGCTGGCTGCAAGCATTTATTACTTGCAGCCAGTTCTATTTTAACAGAAGGAAGGAGAATGTCAATATGGCAGCAAGATATGATAATCGCCGCAGAAAATTAAAGACTGGGGAATACCAAAAAGAAAATGGGGACTATTTGTTCCGGTGGACAACCAGGGATGGAAAAAGGCATACAGTGGGAGCGACTACATTGGAAGAGTTAAGATGCAAGGAGGAAGAAATTGCCCGTGATAAGGCAGATGGCATCAAAGAGTCTGCAAAAAATATTTTGTTAAATGATATATTTAGCCTTTGGAAAGCTACAAAGAGAGGGTTAAAAGCAAACACGTACCAAAGCTACGTCTGGTGCTATGAGCAGTATGTCTGGGAAGACCCAGTCGGGCAAACACCGATACAGGCTTTAAAACGCAGTGATTTAAAACGGTTTTATAACCGCCTGTATGAAGACAGGCATTTAAAAATAGGGACGATTGATAATGTACATACTGTCCTCCACCAAGTAATCCAGATTGCAGTAGATGATGATTATATCCGAAAAAATATATCGGATAATTTGTTAAAGGAATTAAAGCAGTCGCATAATATTGGGGAGAAGCACAAGCGGGCGTTGACAGTGCCTGAGCAGAAACTTTTTCTGGATTTCCTCAAGCAGGAGACGAATCAATACAACCACTGGTATAATATTTTTGCCGTTATGCTTGGGACTGGCATGAGGGTGGGGGAATGTACTGGGCTGCGCTGGGAGGACATTGACCTTGAAAAAGGGATTATTACAGTCAGCCATACATTAGTCTATTTCGACCATAATGATAAGTTGGATGCAAAAGGGAAAAAGTGTTATTTCAGCATAAACACACCCAAAAAAAAGCTGGCAGAAGACAGATTCCAATGCAGGATTATGTGAAGGAGGCGCTTATAAGGGAAAGGAAGTACCAGGAATATAACGGGATTGCTTGTAAGCAGGAAGTGGACGGGTATACAGATTTTATCTTTATCAACCGTTTTGGGAACTGCCAGCACCAGGGAACATTGAATAAAGCCTTGCGCCGCATTATAAGGGACTGCAATGATCTCCAGCTTGAAAAGGATGGAAAAAACGCCGTGCTGTTGCCAAACTTTAGCTGCCATTCCCTGCGGCATACATTTGTGACGCGCTTAATAGAAGCAGGTGTAGCAGTTCCGGTAACACAGCAGCTTGCAGGACATTCCAGTTCGGATGTCACTTTGGATATTTACACAACAGTGACAGACGAATTTATGGAACGTGAATTTGACGGTTTTCAGGTTAAGATGAAACATCAGGATGAGGAATGGCGCAGAAGGATGATGGAACGGAAGCAGGATGCTAGGGAAAACGAAATTCAGGTTTTAGACGACAAAAATAACGATACAGAATAACAACCTAATCTGAGCCATGCACCTCTTGAAAAGACCGATACCGTTTCGTCGCAAGCAGGACGGTATCGGTGCAGAGGCTGGCAGATAGAAGAAGATTGCATTTTCTGTTGCCAGGATAAATTTTAAGCGATATAATAAAAGAAGATATTTTGCCTTAAGAACTGGCAGAATAGATACGAAAGGAAAAGGATATGCCGAAAAAGACGCCTGATTATGACAACGTATTTAAAACGATGAAGAGCAAACATAAACGGCTGTTCCCTTACGTCCCTTTTTATATTGCAAGGTATGAAAAGGATATCGTGGCTGAAAACAATATTGAGGGGGCCGTAAAGGATCTGGAATATTTCAGGGATGAAATGCTGCGGCTGCATGAGGCAAAGGAATTGTGGGATGATGAACTGATTGACCTCAAAGGATTTGTAAATACGATTATTACACATATTACAAATGGAAATGAATATGAAGAAAGGCTGGTGAATGTTATGGGTGGAACAGTAATTGAAACGGAATCGGAGAGGCTGCGCCGTGAAGGAATGGAAGCTGGAAGAGAGACAGGAAGAGCAGAGGAAATCATCGAAATGGGAAGGGAATTTGGGTTAGATGATGCAGCTATTTTAAAAAGGCTTCAGGAAAAGATAGGACTGCCATTAGAAACGGCTGCGATTTATTTTGCAGAGTATGGATATCAAAAACCGTCACAACGTTAAGCTGGTTGAAATACGCAACTAACCATAAATGGAAATGAAGAAAAGCTGGTGAATGTTATGGGTGGAGCAGTAATTGAAACGGAATCGGAGAGGCTGCTGCATTAAGGCGAAGTTAAAATGCTGATTGAAATGAGTCAGGAGTATGGTCTTGATGATGCGGCAATATTGAAAAAGATGCAGGAACAAATAGGTTTGTCTTTAGAACAGGCTGCTGCCTATTAAAAACAGTATGGGAAACAGCTTGTGTAGGCTTATAAAGCTTGGTGACAATCTGGTGACATTTTGGTGACAAATTGAAAATGAATTATGGAAGGATTGGCATATTTACATGGATGTGCCAAGCATCAGAAGGTTGATAATATAGGCTTTTGCAGGGATTCGGGGTGTAATGGGAAGAATGTTTCTGCTTTCCCGACGATGAAGTCGCTCGATAAGTAGACATCCGAAAAACCCAGTGTTTATAAGGGGTTGAGAGATTCCCCAAAGGCTTCAAAATACACATTTACATCAAACTTACATCATTTGATGCAGAAAGTTGTGCAGAGGTCAAAAAATCGCACATTTCGTATAGATATATGGATTGTAACAAATGGAATAAACGAATTATAACTAAAAAGGGCTTGCAGAATTATCCAATCGGAGATTTTGCAAGCCTTCTTTTTGTTGCCATATATCCAGAGAAAATTAGCAGTGTAAAGTTTCAAGGGTGTTTACAATACTGTGAAAATGTGTGATAATTATATCGTAGTTTATTGCTCCGATATGAAAGATATTTCATATAAAGGAGGAACAACAATGAACTGCAAAAACAAGATAGACAAAAAGGCAACAGGGCATAGGCTCTATCGGTTAATTGAAGAATCTAAAATGACATATGCAGAAATTGCAGAATATTTAGATTTACAATCTCCGAGAGTTATATATGAGTGGGTTTCTGGAAAAAAGCTTCCATCAACCGAAAATTTATATAACCTTGCTGATTTGTTTCAAGTGAAAATGGAAGATATCCTCCGCGTTTGAGGGTGTCTTCTTTTTTTGAACCGTTGGTACATTGATAAATCGGCATAATCACGTATAATGAATTGTATAAGATTCACTTATGTGTTACAATCGAAACACATAAGAAATATTGGAACGCGTTATGTTCTAATTGGTGCCTATAAACAAAACGCTTGTTAGAGTGGTAAATATCTTATGCATTAGCTTAATAATCAATTAGGCGGGACACTCTCTTTTCAGGGAGTGTCTTTTTAGGAGGAGACATGAAAAAAGACAGAAGCAATCAAAAATTAACAAAAGCCGATTATGAAAAATTTGCATATCATGATACTCGTTTTTATGGTTTATTTTATACAAAGACGGACAATGGCTTCAAAGTAAAAATTGACCCAAAACGAATGAGAAGTACTGCAGGCTGTACGTTATCTGATGAACAGATGAAAATTATCAATAAAAGACGGACACATTATTTTTATCCGAAGAAAAGTGAATATGAGGATTATTGTTGCAATATGTTTGCGGATAGAATAAGAGATATTCAAAACTACTGGGAAGAACATTATAAGAAACTGATAACTTATGCAAATAAAAACATCAAGAAGCCAAAAAAATTAATGCCGGGAAATAATATGTTGCTTATGCAGGGGATAGCGGAATATGACGAAGCGGTAATGATGTCAAATTGGGGAAATATGAAAAACCAGTATGAATATGCTGAGAAATGTTTTGAGTTGGTTGCAAGCCTGTATGCTTCTTTTATACATCAAATGGCATCACAGATTGAAGCGGTTACCGTTTTAGTTCTTTCAAAACAAAATGCAATGTACGACCGATTTGATAGGAATACGTTATATGCGACTGCTGTTGGAAGAGATAAAATAGTTGATGAGCTACCTTCCTTTAAATATTATGATAAACTTTATTGCCTTTGGAATTTTATCAAGCATAACAGCAATTCGACTTATGAAAAATTGTGTTCAACATATCCAGAATTGATTTGTGAAAATAGAGAATATAAGCAAGGGCTTCCTGCTTTTCGCATTGTAAAATTTTCAGAGGAACTAATTTTAGAATTGTTAAGTGGCTGTGATTCGTTTTTTAAGGAATACTGCGAGTTGGTCTATAAGGAAAACTATGATGAGACGCAGTGGAATTATGGCAGATATTTTCTAAATATAGTTGAAGAGCAAATAGAAGTAATAACAAATCCTTTAGGATTGCCGTGGTATATATAGATAGTTAGAGGAGAAACAATATGAGTAAGAGTTTTTTCGACTTCGATGATGATGAGGATGAATAAAATTAAGACATAAAAAGCGGAGTGTTGTGGATAATTGCCTGTAGTGTAGCTGATGCTATGATTCAAGTGGAGCCGTGAAGATTGCAAACTATTTTTCTTAGAGGATATTTTTTATACTGTCTATAGAAGTACAGGAGGTTCAATATGGAGAATAGTTTAGCAGCTATGCGCTCCAGAGATTGCAGATGAATGGTCAGAGAGGAATTTACCGCTTACACCCGATACAGTAACATATGGCTCAAATAGACAGGTATGGTGGAAAAGAGCCTGCGGGCATGAATGGCAAGCCAGTATCAAAAGTCGTTCTTCAGGTGAAAATTGTCCTATTTGTTCGGGAAAGAGGGTGGTCGAGGGTATTAACGGTTTGAATACCTTAGAGCCGGAGCTTGCACGGGAGTGTCCTGATAAAAATGGAATCTTAAAGCCAACTATGGTTGGGGCAGGCTAGCACAAGAAAATCGTATGGAAAGGCAAATGCGGGCACGAGTGGACGGCAAGCGTGAAAAACCGGGTGAAAGGCAGCGGATGTCCGTATTGTTCCTGCAATCTCGTGTTAGAGGGATTCAATGACCTTGCTTCAGAGTTTCCACAAATAGCCGCTGAATGGTCGGAAAGAAATTATCCGTTACGCCCGACTATGGTCGCAGCCTATTCTAATCGTAAAGTCTGGTGGAAATGCAGCAAGGGGCATGAATGGAAAGCAGTGGTTTATTCGCGTATGAAAGGGGCAGAATGCCCGGTATGTGCCGACCGTGCAGTATTATCTGGATATAATGACCTGGCTGCGATCGACCTGAATCTGCTTGATGAGTGGGATTATGATATGAATACAGACATTTCCCCTGAACATATATCAAGAAGCTCTATGCGTAAAGTCTGGTGGAAATGTGGATTTGGACATTCGTGGAGAGGAAAGATTTCAGAAAGAGCTATAGAGGGGAAAGGATGCTGGGAATGTGTAAAAGAGTACTAAAGCGTATTTCCACAATTTAAGCGTTTTGATGAATGGAGAAAAAATAAATAAAAGCAGTAGATTATCAGCAGCCGTCTGTTCTTTCACTGGAACAGGCGGCTTTTTGTGTTTGCAAAGTAATTATAAAGCGAGAAAAAATATTTTAGTTTTTTTCAAAAAGGAGGGTGTCATTTAGTGTTTCAATTCCAAATAAGTGAAGAGGTTGATTTCTGGCAGCCGTCAGAAACACATCTTTGCTGTATCTTGACAATTGAATAAGTCATTTGCTAAGACTTTATTTCTGATGATAAGTTATCTTAGCAGGTACGCCGGGACTTTCTGTTTTTATGAATGAGCGAGAATCCCTGCTATAATGCTCATGTACGGTAAAGAAGCAAGCAACCGAAAACAAGAGATAGACCGCCAGCACCACACTATTCCGAACCAAA
>QXXL01000042.1 GCA_009911505.1 Lachnospiraceae bacterium
TAAAGACCAAAAGACAAGCATTGTGGAAATGCCGACTACTACGGAATCCAACCCCATTCTTTCTATCTTTCCTTCTCAAAAATTTATTTATTGTCGAGAAATACGGCATTGCTAAATCCAGTTCCCTACTTGACAATAGCTATCAATCGTGCTATCATTTTCTTTGTGAATATTTGTTACGAATATTCGCAAATATAATTTAGAAGAAAGGAGAAGTGAAGCTATGCCGTCAAAGCCAGTCCTTTCGGACGCTGATAAAAAAGCAATCCGCAAAAAGCTGGAAGAACTATGCGAGGAATGTTGGATAGCGCAAGGGTACAAAAAGACAAGCATTAAGAATCTATGCGACAAGGCAGTTATCTCTATCGGTACTTTTTATACGCTCTACCCAACAAAGGAAAATTTATTCCTTGAAACAATCACAGACATACAAAGGAGGTTGACAGAAAAGATTATCGACATAAACAGGAACAGCCGGACGAAAGAGGGCTTTGCACAGTCCATGAAAAGGCTTTTCCGGGAATACGACAGCAAGCCGTTCCTCTACAATGTCAATACGCCGGATTTTCAGTCTTTTATGACAAAGCTGCCGGAAGAAACGATTAAGAAAATCAAGTTTGACAGTTTCGATTTTTTCAGACAGGTTATCCATGCCGCAGGTCTCAATCTGAAAATGGAGGAAGCACAGGCGTATGGAATTTTGAGTGCGCTGCTGTCAACAATCAATGCAAAAGAAACGCTTTCCGTCACTTGTGATTATTTCGCTGTTTTTGATTTTATGGTGGATAGCCTTGTGGCAGATATTTTTGAGTAAAGGAGATTTTTATGACAGAATTTGAGTACAAAACGGTAGTAATTGACAGCAAAGAAACAGAACATTCCGAAAAGCCGCTGTCTGATAAACTGAACCATTACGGTAAGGACGGTTGGGAACTGGTTACTTGTTTTTCTTATCCATGTATAGGCAGCTCGGGGTATTCCCTTATCGGAATCGCACAGAAAGCGACTCTGATATTCAAAAGGCGGCTATGCCCCGAAAAGGGGGCGAGCGAATGACAAATGCGGTTGAAGTCCGGCATTTATCAAAATCCATAGAGGGCAGCCCCATACTGAATGATATTTGCATGAATGTAAGGCAAGGGGAAGTATACGGATTTCTGGGCGCAAACGGCGCTGGAAAAACTTCGCTGATGAAAACACTGTACCACATCATTTTCCCCGATACAGGTACGGTATGTTTATTAGGCGAAACTATCAACAAGGGGAACAATCCCGTTTTCTCCCGTATCGGCAGCATTATTGAAAGTCCTGTTTTTTACAGCCATTTAAGCGCATACGAGAACATGGAACTCCATTGCCGGTACATGGGCGCAGGCTATGAAAACATCATGGAAACGCTGTCATTGTTGGGTATTGCAGAAACGGGCAATAAAGCTGTAGGGAAATTCTCTTTGGGAATGAAACAGCGGCTTGCGCTTGCAAGGGCAATGCTCACAAAGCCGGATTTGCTCATTTTAGACGAACCTATAAACGGCTTAGACCCACAGGGAATTATCGAAGTGCGGGAGATGCTACTGCGAATCAACCATGAATACCACACAAGCATTTTAATATCCAGCCATATCCTTGACGAGCTGTCTAAAATTGCCGACACAATCGGAATTATTGACCACGGGGCTATGCTTGCGGAAGTATCTATGAAAGAGCTTACGGCGAACGGGATAGACCTTGAATCCTATTATTTAGGCTTATTGGGAGGAGGTGGAAAAAATGTGGAATCTTATCCGCATGGAAATTAAGAAAGTACCGTTAAAGCCGCATATCGCCGGATTGTTAATCGCTAACTTTATCATTTTTCTGCTTTCCGTCTTTACGTCCAGCCTTTTAACTGCAAGCGGCAATATATCCACGCTTCCGGGATTTGCCCCAGTCCAGTTAGATACGGTTACGTTAGCGGTAATGCTTGTAAGGGCTACTCTGATTGTATGGGAAGCGGTACTGATTTCTGTATTTGTGATTGAAGAATACAGAAACAAGACAATCGGCTTGATTTTCACTTACCCGATCAGCCGCACGAAACTGATTACGGCAAAACTCATTTTGATATGCTACATTAGTTTTACGTTCCATGTGCTGTCAAATATCTTCCAATATGCCACAATCTTTCTTGCGGCAAAATGTTTTGATTTTGTCACGTTCAGCTTTGGAAACATACTGGCACAGGCAGTTACAACAATATCCGCTATCCTGTTGGGGCTTCTCCCGCTGTATGTTGGAATGATAAAGAAGTCAACGATTGCAACCGTTGTTTCGTCTATCATCATTGTTGCCATAGCGTCAAACTCACAGGGAAGCAGCGCAGGATTGATGTCAATTCCCGTTGCGGCAATTATTTTCGGTATCATAGGAATCATTTTTTCAGCAGTCGCAATGAGAAAAATGATTTTATCAGATTTAAGCAATTAAAAGAAAGGGGGACGATAACATGAATTTTCCAATTCCCGATTTTGTACCTGTTCCAAGTGCGGAAATCATGCAGACTATTTCAATCGTATCATTGATTGTCGGTATCTGCCTTGTGGGTGTGGGATTGATTTTCCTGTTTCTGAACAAGAGAAAAGGGAAAGAAAAGAAAGCCACAGCCCTATGGATTGTCATAGGCATTGGCGTGTTGCTTATTGTAAATCACGGCATACAGTTATTATTTTAAGGAGGACAAAATGATTAAAGAAGTAAATCAGACTTGCGAAAAGCTGAATAGTAGATTGGGGATTTCCGTAGAGCTTCCCAACCCGAAAAAGAAAGCGTTAAAAACGGCAGCGGCTTGTAACTTAGTTGTCGGTGTTGGTCTGGTGGCGGCAGGAATCCTTTTCCAGTCAAAATCTTGTGCATTATTGGGCGGCGTCAGCGTTATCAGCAGTGCTGTACTGAAAAAGGAAAGCAAGAATAAAACCCATGAATCATAACGAGAGCGAGCAATTCAAATGGTTATTATGCCCTGTTTGCGGAAGCAAGACACGCATTAAAATGCGGTCAGATACAGAACTTCGGAATTTCCCACTGTTCTGCCCCAAATGTAAGCAGGAAATCTTAATCAATGTAACACAATTTCATATTTCAGTTATCAAAGAGCCGGACGCACAGACGCAGAGCCGATAACACGCCAAAATAAAAAATGCGGTTATCGGTTCTTTTTTGTAATCAATAATCAAAGGGCGACAGCCTAAGCGCAGTCGGCCCTATGATTTATAAATGCAACTTGTAAACCATGCACCGTCCTATGTGGGAGAAAGGGGGAATCATCTATGCCTTGTACAGAAGCATACAGGGAACATATCATGTATACTTTCAATGGCTACTGCAAGACTGTCATACGCTTTGCGGCTATCAACGCATGGCGTGGCAGGAGCAGGCGGCGGCAAAAAGAAATATCCTTTGAATACCTCACAGAAGAAAGGTTTTACCCTTTAGGCACAACAGACGAATATTTTGAAGCACCTTATGAAGAATACCCCATAACGATATGCGGTCAGACAGTTGTCCTCACCAATGGGGAGCTTGCCGCCGCCCTGTTATCTCTGCCGGAGAAGAACCGGGAAATCATTTTCCTTTACTTTTTCGGACGTTACACACAGCGGGAAATCGGGGAAATGTACGGACGCTGCCGAAGTACGACCGGGTATCAAATTCGCAGGACTTTACAGCTCCTGCACAATGAAATGGAGGTACTTTCACATGGGGAATCCTAACCTTGTGCCTTATGAAACAATTATCTGAGCGACCAGCGGAGAGCCGGAATGCAGGAAGTTGGATGAAGCAGGTATTGAATATTATTTTGTTTATATGACAGGACTTGCGGGAAAAGGTAGCGGATACCGAAATGCAAGGAATAGTGCAGAGCTTTTCAGTCAGCTCAATCCATATTTTGTTTCCGCGGATTCTCTCACTTTTTCCAGATACAGAATTATACAAAATGGCAAAACAAGGCTTATTCGTACCTGCTGAAGAAAAAGAGCGTATTCGTGAGTTGCAGCTACTAATCAACAACTTAAATATCAGAACTCATTTATTTGCAAACACGGTTTCAAACTTTACCCCAGTAAGAATCAGCATATTATCGCGCCAAATTAATCAGAAAGGGACTGAATAGATCAAATTGATGTTGTATCTATTACTAAGGCCAGAGGGGATGTTTCCCTTCTGGTCTTACTTGTTAATTCAAAACTTTCCCCTTGACATTAGTGTGCGAATTGGTTATAATGTACCAAATCAAACAATACAATTAGAACAATGAGAGGAGGAGTAAGGTGGAAATAATTATCAGTAGCAATAAAGGTCAGCCAATCTATGAACAAATTACCTCGCAGATTAAAGCGAAGGTTATGAGCGGCGAGCTGAAAACCGGTGATTCCATTCCCTCCATGCGCGCTTTGGCGAAATCCATTCATGTAAGCGTTACATCCGTACAGAAAGCCTATGAAGATCTTCAGCGTGATGGGTTTATCGAAACAACGGTGGGGCGGGGGAGCTTTATCACGGCAAACAACAAAGACTTCTATCAGGAGGAACGGCAGCGCCAGATGGAAGAACACCTGCAGGAAGCGGCGGAAATTGCTCGGACCAGCGGTATCTCACTAGGAAAGGCAATAGAATTACTGACTATGTTCTATCAAGAGGAGGAATAGATAATGGATAACATTTTAGAAGTCAAAAACCTGACGAAAAAATATGCGGATTTCACACTGGATCATGTGTCCTTTTCGATTCCGAAAGGAACGATCATGGGACTGATTGGTGAAAACGGCGCAGGTAAAAGTACCACAATCCGTGCCATTCTGGATTTGATTCATAAGGACGATGGAACTGTGACTTTCTGGGGACAGAAGTTGTCTTCTACAAAGCAGTTGAAAGAGGATATCGGCGTTGTATTTGACGATATCAATTTCTACGAAACGCTGACGGCAGCAAAGGTCGGAAAAATCTCTCAGACGGCGTATAAGCAGTGGGATGAACGCCTGTATAGAGGGTATTTGAACCGTTTTTTGCTACCAGCGGATAAGGAGATTAAGACCTTCTCTAAAGGGATGAAGATGAAACTCTGTATTGCGGTAGCGCTTTCCCATAAGCCGAAGCTACTGGTTCTGGATGAGGCTACCAGCGGCCTTGATCCGGTAATGCGGGATGATATTCTGGATATATTCCTGGAATTTGTGCAGGACGAGGGGCATTCTATTATGATTTCTTCGCATATCACCACAGACTTGGAAAAGGTTGCGGATAACATAACCTTTATCTACCATGGAAAAGTGCTGTTCTGCAAGGCAAAGGATGAGCTTCTGTATCAGTATGGTATCGTCCGCTGCGGAGCTGCTGTCTTTGATGAAATTGACAAATCTGAAATTCTTGCTTATCGGAAAGAAGATTACCAGTGGAACGTGCTGGTAGCGGATAAACAAAAGGCAAGGCGGAGATACAAAAATACAGTGGTGGACGATGCCACCATTGACGATATTCTGCTCTTATATGTGAAAGGAGAGATGACAAAATGAAAAGCTTGATTTTGAAAGACCTATATAATATCGGACATAACATGAAGTCTATGCTTTTGATTCTGGTCGTTTTGGCAGTCGGACTGATTTCTTCCGCAGGAACAGAGAGCTATGTGGTCGCCAGCGGTATTATCTGCGGAACGATGGTCATCACAACATTTTCTTTCGATAATATGTCCAAATGGCCGCGGTACGCCATGATTATGCCCGTCTCCAGAAAGGATCTGGTAGCATCCAAATTTATCGTTCTGCTGATTTTTGCGGTTGGCGGCGCTGTTGCAGGACTTGTGTTTGGGGCAGGCGGCGGTGTCCTGCTTCATAAACTCGTGCTGAATACAGAAGGAATCCTGACTTTGTTGCAGTTAAGTCTGATTGGTTTCCTATATACGGCTATCTGTGGCAGTATTTCGATCCCCTTAGTGTTCAAGTTCGGCGCGGAGCGGGCACGTATGCTGATGTTTGTATCGTTTATCGCCCCGAGTGCAATTTTCTACGGTATATATAAGCTGCTGGAGGATATAGGAATCGTTTTAACGGAGGATATGATCCCAATGCTGCTCTGCTTGGCTCTGGCTATTGTTGTTGTGTGGGTCGCAGTGATGTTCAAACTAAGCTGCCATATCTTCTCAAAGCAGGAGCTATAAAGAGAATAATGTGAATATTTCAGCCCACTTGATGAGAATTAAGTTATCATTAGATGGGCTTGAAATATTGAGCAGAGCCAATGGAAATCTGTTATAATAAGCTATTAAAACAATAGAGTGTTTATTTGGTGGGAAGGAGAATCAGGATGAAACTAAAAGACATAACAAACGGATCGGATTGGATGATATGGGTGATGTTTGCTGTATTTGTCCTGATAATAATCCTTTTACTGACGGGACATGGAGCGAATCTAATAGTCGGCTATAATAAAGCCAGCCCTCAGAAAAAGGAAAGGCACAATGAAAAAAAGCTGTGCCGAGTTGTGGGAATGGGGATGTTGGTTATTACACTTCTCATTCTAATTATGGCAATTGGCCAAAATATGCTTCCCACTACTATGGCGTATGTCTTCGGGGCGATTATTTTGCTTGACTGCGCTGGGATGATGATACTGGCAAATTCAATATCCAAAAAGTAAATTGAGAATGGAAGATAAAACGAGGATAGCGCCGATGTACAGAGTTTTTGGAAAGCGGTATTAAAACAGGATGTAAAAAGGCTAAGAGAGTTCTTTGTCAGTGATGCGTATATTAACTGGCATTGTACCAATGAACACTTCACTGTAGAAGAATATATCAGAGTGAACTGTGAATATACCGGCGATAGAAGCAGTTCTTTTCATGTGGTGTTATTTATGCAGGTGAGGGACGGTAAAAATCTTTCTCTGGATGAGTACTGGGGAGACGATGGCGCAGCATCTTAGTGGCGTTTAGAAAAGCAGATAGGAACGGGCATTATTTCATAAGAGTAGAACCGATATAAAGATTGCACCAACATTGAACTCCGGCGGTAACTGCCGGGATGTAATTCAAATGTATGAAAAAGCATATGGAGGGCAGATTACCTATGGCGAGCCTGATGGCTTGTAATACAGCCTGTGGGGATCATAATGAAGCAGGGGAAAAGTGAGGCGTTAATTTGAAATGAAAAGATATATTACGTTTTTGCGTGGTGTTAATATAAGCGGAAAAAATAAAGTTCCAATGACGGAATTAAAGAAAGGCTTTGAAGAAATAGGTTTTTCGGAAGTCAGAACATATCTGAATAGCGGCAATGTGATTTTTTCAAGTGATGAAGGCGATGTTGAAGGATTTACAACCAAAATCGAAACAATGATACAAAGGCTTTTTGGCTTTGATATTCCTGTTTTCGTCATTTCAAAAGAGGCACTTGAGGATATTTTAGCTCATGCACCTGATTGGTGGGGGAGCGAAGATAAGACCACCTATGATAATCTGATTCTCATTATTCCGCCAGCCACATTTGCTGATGTGTTTGGCGAGATTGGAGAACCGAAAGAAGAATTGGAAAAGATAAAGGGCTACAAAGAGGCGGTGTTCTGGTCCTTTAGCCGGAAAGACTACCAGAAAACAAATTGGTGGTCAAAGACTGCAAGCGCAAATATAGGTACCAAGCTGACGATTCGAACAGCAAATACTGTTCGGAAGATTGTTGAAATGTAGCTGCCGGATTGAAATATAAAGCGAAGGGAAAGGCAAATCAATGAAAATTGAAAAATGCAAAAAAGAGTCCTTTGTTGTTATCGGGAAATAGGGGGCAATAACAGACGGAGCCGTCCATGATTTTACGTGCCCTCAGGCCGGGAAGGGATATATGTTTCTACCGATAAGGAAGTTGTAAAAAAGACAATTTACGGAGGAAAATAGAATGAAATCTATCTGTGGAATTGATTGTACAAACTGTGAATTAAGCGGCGCTTGCAGTGGTTGCGCGGCAACAGAAGGTCGGCCCTTTGGAGTGGAATGCCTTGTTGCACAATGCTGTAAAAGAGGAGAGGCGGCGTTAGACGCATTAAAAAAGAGGCTGATTGCGGCGTTTAATGCGCTGCACATTCCAGATATGGAAGAAGTAACAGAACTGAATGCACTGAAAGGTTCCTTTGCCAATATTTTATATGCCCTTCCAAACGGACAGATTGTAAAGTTTTGGGATGATAACAAGATTTATCTGGGGAACCAGCTACATAAGAAGGAAAGCGATAGGTGTTACGGGATCATTGCTGATGAGAAATATCTCATGGTGTCTGAGTACAGCGGCTTTGGAGCTGATGCGGATATAGTCGTATTCAAACAGTGGAATGATGCAGAGGACAAATAGATAGTTTCGATGAAAAAGTATGATAGGCATATATTTAAAGGGAATGATCGGCAGTGAGGACTTTATCGAGGATGTTTTGCTGCCGGCTTTACAACAACCCGGCGTTTGGAAGGCATAAAGTATGGAAAATGAAATTTATATTAATATATAATAGGATATCAGAATGCAGTCAAATGGATAGTTTGGCAAAAAGAATAGAATGGGGGTATATCCAGTGAAGCGATCAACAGTGACAGCGCAGTTTCCTTGTGACTGCAAGACAGTCTGGGACATTGTTACAGATAACAAAAACTATGAATGGCGGAGTGATTTATCCAAAATTGAAATGATTGACGAAAATCGGTTTGATGAATATACAAAGACCGGGTTTGTGACGCATTTTCAGATTACCGCAAAAGAACCTTGCCGTGAATACCGATTTGATATGGAAAACCAAAATATGAGTGGACGATGGAGTGGTATATTTGAGGGCTGTGATGGTGGTACCAAGATTACTTTTACAGAAGAGGTTCAGTTGGGAAACCCGATTATGAATTTATTTGTAATGGGGTATCTGAAGAAGCAGCAGGCCAGGTATATTGCGGATCTAAGAGAAGCGATAGCAAAATTGTAAGTTGGAGGATTAAGCAAGTAAAGCAACAAAACTTTGCAGAATGGTTTAGCTCGTTTTGAGGGAGATGAAGAAATAGATGAAAGTGGTTTTTATGGGAACACCGGATTTTTCGGGGGGGGAATAAAAGAATTCCGGTTTACAACCAATTCATCTTCGATGAGAGTAGCGCAATATATCGGGAAAATCCAAATGCCAGCGTTTATTTTTATGACAAACGCTTTTTCCGTGGAGTTATGCTGATTGGTACCATGGAGGTTTTGGAGGATGCTGAAGCTAAGCAGATGATCTGGCTTGAGGGTGATACCATGTATTATCCCAAAGGCGTGACAGATCCGGATTATTGTGTCCCACAGCTAAAGAGGTTTATCCATATCTTTCTACAAGGGAAAGATTAATAAATTCAGTAAATTTGCAAGTTAAGCTATGCATGGACAAGATTGGCTAATGGAGGTGTGTTAGTGCAATACGAAATAGCAAAAAAAGAAAACATTGAACAAATTTATCAATTGGTACAGAACACGATTAGCGCTATTTATCCTTTATATTACCCTCAAGGAGTAGTTGAATTTTTTCGTGGGCTTCATTCAAAGGAAAACATTGCCACAGATATAGAAAATGGTTTTGTTAGAGTTTTGTTATCAGGCGATTGTTTAGTTGGAACAGGCAGTTGCAAAGAAAATCATATATCAAGGCTGTTTGTTGTTTCTGATTTTCAGAAAAATGGTTATGGCAGTTATATTATGCAATGTCTTGAAAAAGAAATATCTCTTAATAACACCATTATTTACTTAGATGCTTCGCTTGCAGCAGCCTGTTTTTATGAGCATAGGGGATATAAAACTTTAAAGCATAAAGAATTATTTATCGATGGAAATGCTAGGTTAGCTTATGAAGTAATGGAGAAACGTATAACAGTTCCTAATACAGATATTTTTTATGATGGAAAATGCTTTATACCAAAGATGAATACTGAAAATGGTGAAGTGGATAATCAAACGCTTTTTTTATATCATCAAAATGAGAATATTTTATGGGCGGATTACTATGGCGGAGAAATAAAAAAAGGAAGTATAGTTGGAAGGGTTGCTTTGAATGGAGAAATAGATTTTTATTATCAGCATATTAATTTGAGCGGCCAGATAAGAATTGGGAAATGTCACAGTGTACCACAGATTTTAAGTGATGGCAGAATAGAACTGTCAGAACAATGGCAGTGGCTGAATGGCGATAAATCAAAAGGTTCGTCAATTGTCATAGAAAAAACTAACGATGAAAAATGAATATCATCACTCTCTTACCATCCAGTCTGGCAAAGCAGTATTGTATTCAAAGACGTTTCGGATGAAGGTGTTTACGAGTTTACGATATATGCAGGCAAAAATTTCATTGTCATAGCTGGTGGACAATTTACTGGGAACTTGGCTTTGACGGTAGAGTGGATTCACTGTGCAAAGGATAAAACCACTTGAAATTAATAAGGAAGATGCATAAGGATAAAGACATCAGATGATTCTGATTTGAGGAAGCAGGGCAAGCAGCGGCCGGCGAGCTTGTGGCGGTACCGGGAACAAGTGAACGCCAGTTGGGCCTGGCATTGGACATTGTAGACGTAGCGAATCAGGTTCTATTTTTGGAAAGAAGCAGGCGCTTTCCGGTGGCATGAAACGCCGTCTTGGAATCGCCCTGGCGCTCATCCTACTTACAATTTTAATCTATGAAGCTGCAAAGTTGCGATTTCACTCCGGTGTTGGCGCTTGGAACCATAGCAGGCGCCCTGTTCTTAGGTTCCATGGGTATGCAGGCCTCAGCAGTTACAGGAAACACAGTCATCGGATATATGCCGCTGCTGCTGTACTATGCGCTCAATATCGGTATGGGGCCAAAGCCGGGAAGCTTGTATCTGTTCTCTTTGGTCACAGGCAGCTACACAGCAAAGTTATGGCTGCTCCTTGCAGGACTACTGATGATGGCAGCAGCTTTATTTTATCAAAGGCTATTTTACCATCTAATTGGAAATTGAATGGAAATAAAGAAATATTAAGATAATTTAGAGGATGCTTAGAGATGAATTTGATAAGATAGGCTTGGAATAATGATTCAGTCTTTACATTGAAAGGAGAACACAATGAAAAACAGAGTAAAAAAAGTTCTTATGCTGACAGGAATCTTGTGTGTTATGGGTATTACGCTTTGCGCCTGTCAAGAAGCAAAAGAAGTTTCAGAGAATCAGAACCAAGAGGAGATAGGCGAAACAGATTCAAAAGAAAAGGATATCCCGAATGAAGATCAGGAACAGGAAGATCCAAGTGAAACAAATTCTGAAGATGATGCGGCAGATGACACTTTAAATCAAGAATCAAACACAGAAAATACCGATAAAACTAACGGAAGTCAGTCTGAGGCAAAGGGCGGCGAAATCAATACTGCTGATCCCAACTTAGAAGGAAGCATAAAGGACATTCAGGAAAAACAGCTTACTGTCATAGAGTACATTAAAGAAGAAAGCGAAAATGGCGGAGACATTATGGTGGGACCGGGAAGCAGTGATGATTCCGAATTCAACAAGGTTACGGTTACATATGATGATAATACAGTGTTTGTGATTAAAAATATTTATGACGGCGGAGCCAGATTCGAGACTGAAAATGGAGCATCATCCGATTTGACCACCGGGCAAATGGTGGAAATATGGGGAACATCTGCAGCAGGCGGCTTACAGGCAACACAAATCTGCATTGTCAAGGTGGTGTCAGACTGATATAGTCAAATAGGAAATGATATCTTTTCCGTCAAATGGATTATGTTAAATTTCAAGATTTATAAAAATATCTGAATACTACAACGCAGGACATCATTGATAAGGTTCAGATTTCACGCGGACTTTTATACTATCATTTTAAGAGCAAACTGGTGGCAGGGTGTAAAAGTCCTGTCGCTTTTCTTGTCTGGAGACTATTATTAAATTTGCTTAGTTGATAGAATTTGTATGAAGATTTATAATTAATACATAGGTAGCTTGCAATCTTGGGGGAAAGGCAAGTTCTGGACAAATGCTTGAAATTATCAGATTACAACAGGCTATACTTTTGGTAGAATCCTATAAAAAGCATTTTTTTATACTTCTCTACCGTTGGCAGGTGTTCATTTTATGCTAAATTTAGACCACTATCCTATATTCATCACTAAGCAATGAATACAGAGATTTAAAATCTAAAATCGGAGAGCAGGTTCCGCCACCCGACATAAATACAAGCGTTATTGTCTTTTTCCGAACAAGAGAATGGATCCGTATGGTGTGTCAAACCAATGAAGTGCAAATTTTAGCGGGTCATGTGGGAAACGATCATTCCCGAAGCTGCAGATAAACCTGCTTTCTATCCTCTCTTACAGCCAACCGTGATCATTGTAATGTAGTCGTCACGGTGTTGCAAGGACATTTCGTTTAAGCCTTCTTCATAGGCATATCCAAACAATTCCATTTGATTTTTCCCTGCGAACTCAACGAGATTTCGGTAAACCGTTTCAAGCTTGTCCCAGCCTCCTATACAAAAGGATCGCAGATAAGTTCCAGCAGGACGCACGGTATCATAAATTTCAATATCCTCTCTGCCATAGGCAAAAAAGCAGTCGTAGTCATGGTAGTTTCCGTTTAAGATTTGGTTTGCCAGAATTCGGCTTCCGAAGTTATCATAAAGACCGAATATGGACTTCAAGTGCAGGGAAAATTCCCCGGCCACTGCAAAATCATCGTCATCATAAGCGCCCGTAATCGGATTGCTAAGCAAAATGCGCTGTTCGGGAAGAGTGATTATTTCTATTTCCCCATCCTTTGCGGTAAGGCTCAACGATAGTTTGTTTGATTTTTGTTCCAAAAAAGTTTTGGTATTTAAGAGTTCCTGAATGGATTTATCAATGAACTGTTTCTTCTCGGCAATCAGCTCTGTAAAAGAAGCCCCGGAGGGACTGTGCTGATAACGAATAATTTCCTCAATCGACAATCCGATTTTTCGCAGCGTTACAATTAATTCAAGCTGTACCGTTTGAAAGCAAGTATAATAGCGGTACCCGTTTTCTTCTTTAAATTCGGGAGAAAACAATCCGATTTCGTCATAATAATGCAAAGTACGCTTGTTAATTCCGTTGAGTTTTGCAAATTGCCCTGTGGTGTATAAAAATTTTTTGTTTTTCATCATAAACCCCTTGACTTTACAGTTACTGTATAGTTTATAGTGCCATATGTAAAAGAAAATTGCAAGCAGATAGGAGCATAAATTGGATATTTTGAATGAGAATCAAAAGCCATGGAAAGAAATCAAAGAGATTTACTTTGAAGCTTTCGTATGTCCGGAATCAAGCCGGCGGTATGAGAAAGGAGTATTTATATGAAAACTATTTTTTCAAAGGTTAAAATAAAAGGACGACAAGTTATGCTGCTGTCCATACTGGTTTTGTTTGCATCCGTTGCAGAGATGATGCTGCCGTCGCTGCTTGCCCAAATGATTAACAGCGGGGTAACTGATTCCTCACAAAGTACAATTTTCATACTCGCCGCTTTGATGGCGGGTGTTACAGTATTTGCCTGTATTGTCAACTTCCTGTCTGTGCGAATTGCTTCCCGTATTTCCACGGATTTTTCGGCAACACTTCGTGGACAGGTCTTTGAAAAAGTACAGAGTTTTTCTGCCGCCGAACTTGATATGTTTGGTACAGCCAGTTTAGTGACTCGAAGCGCCTCGGATATTACAAATGTCCAGAATTTCCTTACTCTGCTTTTGCGTATTGGCATTCTCGCACCTATGATGGCGATAGCAGGCTTGATTTTTTCTGCTGCTACTGGCGGGCAGGCCAGTTCCGTTCTTACTGTTGCAATCCCGGCGCTGTTAGTTGGATGCGGCTTTGTTATCCTGTTTGCGTCCCGCTATTCAATAAAGCTCAGACAAAAACTTGACAGGATCAATCA
The DNA here is from genome assembly GCA_009911505.1 of Lachnospiraceae bacterium. GTDB lineage: Bacteria > Bacillota > Clostridia > Lachnospirales > Lachnospiraceae > Roseburia_B. The sequence continues at coordinate 13,946 of QXXL01000042.1, forward strand.
GTTATTTTTGGAATCTCTGGAGGGCGTTCGTGTCATTCGTGCTTTCAATAAACAAAAGGCCGAGAGCCATCGTTTTGGTGAAGCAAATACTGATTATGCTGCAACAGCAATGACATCGGGGCGGATTACAAGCCTCTTATTGCCGGTCATCAATGTAATTTTTGGCGTAACTACGTCGGCAGTTTTAGGTCTTGGTGCACATTATGTAGAGGCAGGCGCCATGGAGGTCGGCTCGCTGGTAGCGAATAGCCAGTATATCAGTATGGTACTGATGTCGGTTATGATGCTTGCCCTTGTGATTATGATGTTTCCCACCGCATATGCCTGTGCAGGGCGTATTGCAGAGGTGCTTAACACGGAAACAAGTATTCAGGATGGATCATTTTCTTTGCAGAAGCGTCCATTGCGTTCTACAGTAGAATTCCGTCATGTAACTTTTGCTTACCCCGGAGCGCCTGAACCTATTTTGAAAGATATCAGCTTTGAAACGCATCCCGGAGAAATTACTGCCATTATCGGCGGAACAGGACGGGGAAAATCCAGTATCCTGAAACTGATTCCACGCTTGTACGATCCTTTATTCGGAGAAGTTTTGATTGACGGCGTAAACGCTAAGGAATATGCGGTAGACGAACTTCGCTCTCTGATTGGATATGTCCCGCAGAAAAATATTTTGTTTTCGGGCGATATTGCTTCTAATCTGAATTTTGGAAAAAAGGGTGGAACCGAACAGGATTGGCAGGAGGCATCCGAAATCGCGTGTGCCGATGAATTTATATTGAAAAAGGAAAACGGGTATCATGACAGCATCGCACAAGGCGGAACAAATCTTTCCGGCGGCCAGCGTCAACGCATGGCGATTGCAAGAGCAGTTATGAAAAAGCCGGAAATCTATATTTTTGATGATAGCTTTTCGGCTTTGGATATGAAAACCGACCAAACTCTCCGAAAAAATCTGAAGGCGGCAATGGGAAATTCCACCATTATTATGGTGGCACAGCGAGTCGGCACTATTTTAGACGCAGACCGCATTTTAGTAGTTGACGACGGAAGGATTGTTGGTCAGGGAACGCATAAAGAACTACTCCATACCTGCCCTCTCTATTGTGAGATTGCAGAAATACAGTTGGGAAAGGAGGCCGTTTGACATGAAAAATCATACATTCAAACGACTTTTTGGGTATTTGAAAGACTATCGTCTGCGTCTGTTCTTTGTTTTGTTATTTGCTTCTGTCAGCACTATTTTTACCGTTATGGCCCCGTTTGTGATTGGTAAAGTCACAACGGCCCTCTTTGACAGTATCAGGGACGGCGTGTTTTATTGGGAAACTATTCTTTGGCTGCTTGCAGCGCTGGTGTGTTTGTATCTGGTATCGCAGTTCTTTTCCTTTTTGCAGGGATTTCATATGGCAAAGATTACAGCAAATGCAATGCGTGAAATCCGCAGCGATATAGATGACAAAATGCACCGGTTGAAACTGAATTATTATGATACGCACACCCACGGCGATATTCTCAGTGTGATTACCAATGATGTCGATACCATCAATAATACAGTCAGCCAAAATCTTACCTCTATTGTTACACAGGTGATTACCGCAATCGGAATTCTTCTTATGATGTTGGCAATCAGCCCGAAGCTGACGCTGATCCCAATTATTTTGGTGCCGCTGTCGCTCCTAAGTGCAGCAGGTGTTATGAAATCCGGCAGCATGCATTACGGGAAACAACAGGAGCTTTTAGGACAGCTTAACGGATACATCGAAGAAATGTATAACGGTCAACAGGTTGTGCAGTCTTTTAATTATCAGGACAGGGCAAAACAGCGTTTTTCCGTTTTGAACGAGGAGCTGAAGAATAGTTCCTATAAGGCGGAAACAACCGCAGGCGCTGTCAGTCCAATTACGACTTTCGTAAATGATATGGGTTATGTGATCTGTGCTGCAATCGGCTGTCTGCGTGCCATAGGCGGCTTTATCACCGTAGGAAATGTGCAGGCTATGTTAGAGTATACCCGTCGGTTTGCTGAGCCATTTTCTTCTTTGGCTGGTATGGCAGGAAGCTTTGGCGCAGCAAAAGCCGCAGGAGATCGAATTTTTGCCCTGCTGGACGCAGAGGAAGAATTGCCGGATACAGAACACGGTATTATTCCGCAGGACCGCTTGGGCAACGTAACCTTTCAAAATGTTCAGTTCGGATATACGCCTGAGCGTATGCTGATGAATGGTGTGAATTTAACAGTAAAGTCCGGTCAAAAGGTTGCTATTGTTGGCCCTACCGGCGCAGGCAAGACAACTCTTATCAATCTGCTGATGCGTTTCTATGAGATCAACAGCGGCGCTATTACGGTAGACGGAGTCAATATCTGCGATATACCAAGAGAAGAATTGCGTGATCGCTTTGGTATGGTCTTACAGGACACATGGCTCTTTGAAGGAACGATTGCCGATAATTTGGGATATGCAGAAGAGGCTATGGATAGAAACAAAATCATTGCTTCGGCAAAGTCCGCCTGCGCCCATGATTTTATCAAAACACTTCCCGGCGGATATGATATGGAACTTTCAAAAGGGGCGGAAAATATTTCACAGGGCGAGCGTCAGCTTCTCACTATTGCCCGTGCCATCGCTTCCAATCCTGAAATCATGATTCTGGATGAAGCGACGAGTAATGTAGATACCCATACGGAGGTTTTAATTCAGCGTGCCATGGCGCAGCTTATGAAAGGCCGTACCAGCTTTGTAATTGCTCACCGGCTTTCTACGATCCGTGACGCAGATATGATTTTGTATATGGAGGACGGAGATATCAAGGAAGTCGGCAATCACGAAGAATTGATGGATAAGAACGGAAAATACACCGCTCTGTATAACAGCCAGTTTGCATAAAAAACAACTCCGGCGCTCAGTATGATACTGGGCGCCAGAATTTTTGATTATTCATGCTTTCTGAACAGGCTGCAGCGGCTGTCACAGATACATCCCCCGCCCACGGGGCTAATGCAGGCATACCCCGGCCCAGGAAGACGACCATCACCTGGAAAGCAAGGAAAAGCATATGCTGAAGGCAAAGGAACAGGTCATCAGGAATAAGGGTATTGTCATTCGCATAGCTACCGTTCCCATCCCAAAGGCGGTCTAAGATCAGTTCCTTTGGCAGAAAGCGGCCTGGATTCTAAAAACAGGCAGAGCAGCTTATATTCCACCAATGTTAAAGGGATCTCCGTTTCCGCTTTCCAACAGATCCGCTCAGACAGGTCAATTCGGAGTCCATCGGATTCCAGAATCGTATCACTCTTATGAAATTGCTGCCCGGAAGAATTGATATGCTTCCATTACAGTACGGGCATTATCTACCAGAAAACCATTTTTCTCAAGCGTGTATTTTAGGCCTTCAATCAGGCTTAAATCATCTTCTGCATATAATATCTTTTTTCATTTATTTTTTATCCATCACTTCGGATGCCTCCGACATATAAAAAGAAAAATTACAATTTCCACAGCCAGCAAAACCAATAGAACATACAACAGTACCGGCCAGGCGCAGGCGGCTCCCGCAAGCAGTAGCATCACCACCGGAACCACATATTTCCGGGGATGATGCCACAGGTCGCTTTCAATCTTCCAGCCACGGATGGGATAAAACCATTCCAGGAGCACAGACAGCACCGCACTCTGCAGGGCAAAGAAAACAACCCCGGCAATCATTAAGACAGTGACACCGCCGTTTTGTATCTGCCAGCTACAGAGGAATATCACATCTGCAGCCATATTACAAGAAAAGATAAACAGGCAGTATGGGATGCAAAAGCGCTGTTCCTGTCCAGGCAGGAAGCGGACTGCCTGCTCCAGGTCACAGTCACAGGACAGCAGGATACAAATAGGGGTATTTAAGGATAGAATCGCAAACCCCACCAGGACAACAGACAGCCCGGCCATTTCTCTTATGAAATATGGCATTACAAGGGCTACGCACCACATCACAGCAGTATTCACCAGATAATTCTTGTGGCAGATCAGATACCGGAAAAAGTACCGCCACAAGGAATGCCTCTTCCGTTGCTTAATAGCATGGCTTTTCTCACTCTCACCTTGATAAAATGCGTATCCGTCTGCCTTCCATAAAATCAGGATAGCAACGAAACCATTCGCAAGCAGCAACAGACCAAACCATGGCTCGCTTCCTAAAAACAGAATGGCGGACACTATGGCAGCGGCCCAGATGCCGTCCGCATACCAATATTTTCTCAGGGAATAGGCTGCGGCAGCCATAAAGACCGCATGAAACATACTGATGGCCATTCCTATCAACTCTATCGGCTTCCATGCAGAAACAGCCAGTAGAACCGCCAAAAGCAGCCCTGTCTTTGTAAGGGCCGTATAGGCTCCCAGCGCCGCCACATAGGAGAAAACAAATTTCCGGTCATGCTGCGGCAGCATCAGCATATGTTTAAGCTCCACAGCGTTATCTTTGGAAGAAAGAGCCTGCCACATCACGCCTGCAGTAAAGGCGCTGATCATCAGGATCCGGACAGAGGCCGCAACCTGCACCTGGAAGCCCGCGATATACAGCCCCCAAAATATAATCACATCAAGCAAGAGCGTCCGGGACAGCCGCTCGTATCTTACACCAAACAGTTTTTTTGCAAAGGCTTTACCTGTCATTTTCATCATGTAGAGCCTCCCGGATATCTGCGGCACCTATCCGCCCGCCTTCAAAAGTCTGCCGGATCTTACCGTCTTCCAGGACAAATACCCTGTCAGAGGTCAGCGTAATGCTCTCCAGGATATGTGAAGAAAACAGCACAGCCCCATACTCTTTATAGCCCAAAATCTGCTGGTACAAATATTCCGTGCTCTGGAAATCCAGGCCGTTGACCGGCTCATCAAGGAGGAGCAGTCTGGGTTTCAGGGCAAAAGCCGTGAGCAAAAATGCTTTTTTCCGATTCCCGGTTGACAGCTCCCGTAACAGGATATTTGTATACTTTTCAAAATGGAAACCATGTACCAGATCCGATACATCCGGCACACTCTTCCCATAGGCGGCGCATACATAGGCCAGGTATTCCCGGAAAGTAAAATACGAAAAAGAATTGTCTTCGGCAAATACTGTATAGCGGCAGAGCTTAAAATCCTGCTTCCGGAAATCTACAGGAGCGCCACAAAAGCAAATACCGTCTGAACGAAAGGTCGGGAGCAGGCCGGAAATCACCTTCAGAAATGTGGTTTTCCCGGCTCCGTTCAGCCCGATCAAACCTGCCACTTCATGCTCCGCCAGCGAAAAAGAAAACTCCGAAAGTATCATTTTCTCTTCACCGTACCACGCACTTAAGTTTTGAACCGTCAGGAGCCTTTTACCCATCTTACCTCCCCCCTTTGCCGTCTTTTTCATTTTTCCATGCCGCATATGCGGAGTACAGGAATACACCTGCCAATACCAGATAAAGCCCCATCATCGGGAAGTTACCGGATACCCCGCATACAATAGCTGCAACCAGCCAGAGCAGTCCAATGATTCCACGAATGTAAATATGACGCATTATTTTTACCTCCTTCATCGTCTCTTTGTGTTCTCTATGTATCCTGCCGCTGTCTCCATACATATGCTTCTTTCAGCAGACATTCTATTAATTCCTGCTTGCTTTCTGTATAGCTTCTTCGGTCATCTGAAGGTTGCAGTGCCAGTTTTTTTGGACATGGCCTGAATATCCTTGTTATTGGAGCTCTCACAGCAGATGTGTTCTTTATCAATATTTTCGTGTGTCAGTTTTACAAGTTCCATATTCTATCGTCTTCTTATCGTTCAATCTGCACTTATGTGAAAAAAATCATTCTAACCACCCTTGATAAAACGCAACCGCTCCCCAAATTGCATCTACAGCCATCGCCGCCAATGTTACAACAACAATAATAGGATGTTCTTTCATCAGTTTCCCTAATTCTTTTAAATCGTTCAATGAACCTTTCCACCTTTGTCCCACAACGAGAATTTCACGCATTTTTTAACTCTATAAAACTGTACATTCCCAAAATGATATACACAAGCACAACAATATACTATTCTGATACAGAAGCATTCTGCCGCCTGTAGGTATCATTGTCTTTCTGGCTTAACTCTTTTTCTACCTGCGCCAGCTTTTTCTGCAGTTCTCGGATTTTGTTTTCCTTATTATTGCCGGATACCCTCGCTTCCGCTGGGGCAGACCCAGGCATAGAGGGATGCCCGAAGGACGTTTCATCCCCGGAAACCGACTGTATCTGCTGCTTAAGCTGCTGCTTTTTCTCTTTTAGCTTCTTGATTTCCCTGTCAACCTTATCCGTATTTGTGACACATTTCTCCGCCGGCTTTCCCTGGCTGTCTCCGCCTACCTTATCGGACGGCAGTCCGCCCGCCCCGTCAGGGGCCTGCATTGCGGGATGCCCGGATGGGTATACCTTCGGTGCTTTGCCATCTTCGCTTTCCTCGGAACGGTCATCCTTTCCGTTTGTATGATCAGCTTCCGGGTCATCAAAAAAGATTTTCCGGTTGCCGTTCTCGTCCTGGCCTACCCAGTACAGTCCCGTAGGCTTTTGCCCCGCTTTTTCACTGCTGATGTATTCATCCCGTGGTTCGGACAATTTGCCAGCGTTTTTTTCCTCAGCAGCTTTCTCTGCTTCCTTTGCCTTTTCTGCCCTCTCTGCAGCCTGTTTTTCCTTTACCCGCTCTGCGTAATCGGAGCCGGAATAATCATAACTTCCTTGTCCTTGCCGTATGGAATCAAGGTATCCTTTAGGGTTTCCATGAATCTGCATTGCCATATGCATGTTCCTCCTTCAAATTGATATTGTCAGGAAACTTTTTTGCAGCCGCTCCCTGCCGCAGGCAGCTTCCTTTTTCTTTTTTCGGCTATAGAAAGTAGCATTTTAATCCATTTGTTGTGGGCTGCTTTCTGGATGCTGTGGAATGATCAGCAGCACATGGAGGACAAATACATTCTCCTGTGTCTCTATACTCATGGCGCCGCCATATTTTTCAGCCACTCTTTTTACATTCGACAGACCTGTCCCTTTTTTAAACGAGCCTTTCCCATGGAAGCTGTTCTGAATCTCCATCATAAGGAAATCCCCCTGGATCCGCCCGGACACTCGGATATACTTTTCCATATCGGCATCCAGGCTTTTTACTGCATGGATTGCATTATCCAGCGCATTTGACAGGACAATACAGATATCAATATCTCTGATGCCACAGGGGTATGGCAGAAGGAGGGAACAGTCCACATTTATCCCCATGCCTTTTGCAATCCCCAGTTTGTTCCCCACCAGAATATCCACGACCGGGTTGTTAGTGCTGCAGGGGAAGGACATTTTTTCCGCTATATCGTCCAGATCCTCCATATAGGTTACGGCTTCCTCCAGTTTTCCATTCTGCAGGAGCTTTTTTACCACTGTGAGGTGGTTTCTGATGTCATGGCGGAAAGACTTTGTTTCATCGTAACGGTTTTTCGCTTCCTCCACATACTGGTTCAGGGAATGTTCCTGCTGCTCCAGCAGTGAGATTTCAGTGCCTAGACGAAAACTCTGCTGCAGTTTCTTATAGGAAAACAGGATGCAGAACAGGCTGGCAAGTCCCAGAAAATACATGGCCAGCATCTGCCCATGACTGAAAAAGTGTCCCGCAGGCCCTTTGTCCGCCAGGATCTCAAACTGGAAGTCATATTCAATCGCATTGATATAGTTACTCATAATAAATATCATCAGGATCGGAACAAAAATCAGAAACATCCGCTGCATTCCCATTGTGGTATCATGAGCATCCTCAGGACACAGGGCATCCATGGAAAAATAGCGGTATACGATATAATAGCAAAACCCACTCAGCATAAAGGATGCCGTCTCGCAGATCAGCATGGCCGCAATATTGCCTGTCTCATGGAAAAAAGCAGGCAGCCATGGGTATGGAAGGCTCATCAGCGAGCTCACGATTCCGCTGCAGAGCAACATGATTTCCGTTGTCAGAGTCGCATACAGAAGGGAAGACTTAAAATACGCATGGCAGGCAAAAGCCCCACATATCGAAATCAATAAGACAAACACCACAAAACCAACAATCGTGTCGCCTGGAATAAACTCGCCCACAATCACTGCACCTACTGCAAACAGGAAATAAAAAGGAGGCCACACTTTCTTTTTCAAAATTTTTGCCAGAAAATAAATCTGGAAAGACGTTTCAATCACGCCCATAATATATATATTAAAAAAATCTAAATACTCAGCCATGTTACCTGCCCCCATATGTAAAATCCCTGTAACTGTTCCGTACCTACACAGTTACAGGCAAAAATCCATTTTAAATTGTCTCTGGCAATGGGATTTTTGCACTCCTGAATTATTTTCTTACGGTCTGCGCAGTAAATGCGCAGACTTGCCGGATAACCGCAAAGTTCTTATATGTTCTTCATATACTGCAGGACAACACCGGAAAACGCCTTACTCCGCAGCCGCGATACGGGAACTTCTTTGCCGTTATCCATATATGCAGTCCCATTTTTATATCCTTTTAAATGCTTTAGATTGATGAGATAGCTCCTGTGGCACCGGAAAAAATGGCTGTCCAGTTTCATTTCTAGATTTTCGATCCGATCATAATAATCAACAACCTCGCCGGAGGCCAGGTTCAGATATATTTTCCGGTCTATGACCTCGCAAAAAACAATTTCCTTCTTTAGGATGATGCGTCCCTCATATCCCTTTTGCACCAGCAGGCTGTCCTCGACGGCGTTTTGCATAGAAGCAAAGAGGCGCTCCATGGTTTTCTCAAATTGTTTTTCTTCCACCGGCTTGACTAGATAATCGTAGGCCTGGACCTCAAAAGACTGAAATACCATCTCTTTCAGTACCGTGATAAATATCAGGAATCCCCGGAACTTATCAGCTCGGAGCTTCCTTGCCGTTTCCATGCCGTCCATACCCTTCATCTGGATATCTAGAAACAGGATGTCGATCTGTCCATCATAGTTTAACAGATCTTCACCGCTTAAAAATGTCCGAAGCTGGATCTCCCTGTTCTTTTTACGAAAAAAATCGGAGGCCATTGCCCTTATATGATCGGACATGTGCTTTTCATCATCACAGATTACAATACGGATCAATGCGCCACCTCCTCGTCATTATATCGGCAACGGCAAAAGAAAAACTTTTGCCGTTGCCACAGACTGACATTTTATTATAGTCTGCTAAATAAATCAAATCAATTTAATTGCTGTGAAATGCTTATCTGTCGCCGTAAAATGCCGTATAAAATCCGATCTATCACTTAGGATATTTCGCCTTTGTGCCCGCATCTGTTCTATCAGGGATTGCTTTTGCTGCCTGCGCACCATCCAGACTGATAGAACTACCTCCATCCATCGAATTTGCATAGGCGGAAATACAAAACAGCAAATTCCCTTTTTTCCGCCGCATATACGATGCCGCTGCAGGCCATCGCCAGCGTATCGATCAGCGGGCAGATTTTTGTTCATAATAATAAAATTCTCGCAAAGCGTGGCTTCTATTATTTAAATACAAAAATTTCTTCAATTGGGGCTTCTACAGCCCGGGAAATATCAACTGCCAGCTTTAATGACGGATTATATTGCGCTTTTTCCAGACGCATAATTGTTTCCCGGCGCACACCTACTTTTTCTGCCAACTGCTCCTGTGTCAGATCTTTCATTTGCCGGTACTTTTTTAATCTGCATTCAAATTCTGCCATATCCTATTCCCCGCTTTCCTCTGCCTGGTCGTCATGGTCATACCGGAACAGCAAATATTCAGAGAGGAAAATCCCCAGACCCAATGCAAGTGAAAGAATAATAATTGCAGCAACCAGGGTATACTCAGGGTTTCCAAAAAGTTTCCCACAGCCAATCCAAATTTTCTTTATATTTGTTTTCATCTTAATCCTCCTAACTATTGTGATATATTTATCTCTTTATGCGATAAATATAGCGGCTACCAAAAATAACGGAGGAAAACACAATGAATAAATTGGAATCGAAAATTTATGACGAAATAAGCGGCCTTGATTATGTCCTTGCTGGGGGTTACTACCATTCCCGCTATCGGTGTCTCGTACACCAGACGACGGAGAATGAGGGTGTAACCGAGGATTTGAAGCGTCAGTCGCAGTGGATGTGGATCAGAGCCATGAATAACATCGTGAGCCTCGCAGAGTAAATCTTCAAAAGTGAAATGATTGACGCTTAACAGGTTCACAGCCCTGGCAAATGTACCGTTTGGAGCGGGTTAATTTTAGTAGGGGACAGTGTCCGTTAGGCGCTGTTTCCTGCATATTTGGTCATTGTCCAAGGAGGTTTTCAAAAATGCTAATGGCTTTGTTCCTGCCCATAATTGATAATCTGCCTTTCCTGTGCTAAAATGTAAGTAAAGTAGCAGGAGGAATGGTATGCCTAAAATTATGATAATCGAGGATGACCCGGCCATTCGGGAAGAGTTGGCGCTGCTCTTGGAAAACGAGGGATATACAACTTTGGTAATCACGAAGTTTACAGATATACCGGCACAGGCAGTACAGGAACACCCGAACCTTATCCTTTTGGATATTGGACTTCCGGGTAAAGACGGTTTCTCTCTGTGTGCTGCGTTGCGGAAGGCCGTTTTTGCGCCAGTAATTTTTGTTACTAGCCGGGATGCTGGTGCGGACGAGGTACGGGCGCTGAGTCTGGGCGGGGACGACTACATTACCAAGCCATACAGTGTTCCCGTTCTGCTGGCCCGGATCAAGTCGGTTCTGCGCCGGAGCGGCAGCGGACCGGAACAGGCTGATTTACTGGAGGCTGGTGAACTGCGATTGAGCCTGACAAAAGGGGTTGTGTCGTCCGGCGGAAAAGCCGTAGAACTCAGCCGGAATGAACTGCAAATTTTGGCCTGCCTGATGGTTCATACCGGGCAGATTGTTTCTCGGGCCGATCTGATTGACGTCCTGTGGGACAACCAAATTTACATTGATGACAACACCCTCAGCGTGAATATGACCCGGCTGCGGGGAAAGCTGGCGGAGATCGGTATGCCAGACGCCATCAAGACCCGGCGCGGAATGGGGTATCAACTATGACCCTGCGGGAATTTTTGTCGAATCGACTGAAGCGTATCGCACTTCAGGTGATTGGCGTCGGACTGGCAACGCTGTTCCTTTTCGCCACGGGAACACAGCCGGGAGTTTTGGTGATTTTGCTGATTGTGTTTCTGTTGGTTTTCTTGACAGTGAATATGCTTGATTTCTTTCAGCAGCGTGCCCGTCTCCTGGAATTGAAATCTATTCTGGATGGGCTGGACCGTAAATACCTGTTTACGGAGTGCATTCCGCAGCCAAAAGGACTTTTTGAACGGCGGCTCTTTGACTTGGTTCGTCTGGCTGGACGCGATATGACTGGTGCGGTATCTGACGCCCAGGCATCTCAAAAGGAGTACCGGGAGTATGTGGAACGCTGGGTGCATGAGATCAAGACCCCCCTCACCGCCGCCCGCCTCATTTGTCGGGAGCTGGATGGAGGAACCCGCCGGAAACTCATAGCGGAACTCAGTCAAATCGAGGCCCATGTAGAGCGGGCATTATTCTACGCCCGTGCGGAGAACCCGGAGCAAGACTGCCTGTTCCGGCAGATAGAGCTGGAGGAAATTGTCGTCCAGGCGATTGAAAACCACCGCTCTCTGCTGATTCAAAACTGCATCCAGGTGGAGATAGAGGGGCTGGACTGTACAGTCTATACCGATGAAAAGTGGGCTGTGTTCATCTTGGGCCAGTTGCTCCAAAACGCCGCCCGTTACCGGGGGGAAGCCCCGGTCATTACAATCTCAGCCCATCCTCTCGGAAAACAGGTGCGGCTTACCGTCTCAGATAATGGCATTGGTATCCCCGCCCATGAAATGCCCCGTGTGTTTGACAGAGGTTTTACCGGCAGCAGCGGACGGAGCCGGGGCGGTTCCACTGGTATGGGCCTATACCTGTGCAGAAAACTGTCCGGTTTCCTGGAGCTTGGGCTGGAGATTGCCTCTGAGGAAGGAAAGCAAACCACAGTGACGCTGACTTTTCCCGCAAAGGAAAACCTTACAAAACTGTAAGGTAAATCAATATGACTTCGATACAACGGCCTTCGCTTTTGGTGTACCATAGAGCCATAAGCAAAGGAGGCAAACGATATGCTGCAAGTACAAAACATTGAAAAATATTACGGAAGCAAAAACAATGTCACCAAAGCCCTGGATCGGGTAAGCTTCGATGTGGAGGCCGGGGAGTTCCTGGCCATCATGGGTGCGTCAGGGAGCGGAAAAACCACTCTGCTCAACTGCATCTCCACCATTGATACCATCAGCGCCGGGAAGATTCTCCTGGATGGGGTGAGTGTAGCCGACCTGTCCGAAAACGAATTAGCCAAGTTCCGCCGGGAACGGCTGGGTTTTGTCTTCCAGGACTTCAATCTGCTGGATACTTTGACCATCGAGGAAAACATCGGCCTGGCCCTCTCCCTGAATCACCAGAACCCTGGGACTGTTCAGAACCGGGTGCGGGAGATGGCTGGAAAGCTGGGCATCACCGACATCCTGCTCAAGTTCCCCTATCAAGTGTCTGGCGGGCAGAAGCAGCGCACTGCTGTCGCCCGGGCTATGGTGGCAGGACAGTCTTTGCTGTTGGCAGATGAACCGACTGGGGCGTTAGATTCCAAAGCCTCCAAGAACCTGCTGGAGATCATGACCACCATGAACCGGGATATGGGGGCCACCATCCTCATGGTTACCCATGACGCATACAGCGCCAGCTATGCCAAACGGGCGCTGTTCCTGAAGGATGGACGGGTGTTCAACGAGCTGCTCCGGGGGGATCGGGGACGGCCTGTATTCTACCACGAAATTCTGGATGTTCTTGCTGCGTTAGGGGGTGATGTCAGTGACGTTATCTAAGATGGCCCTCCGAAACGCCCAGAGGCAGGCCAGGGATTATCTGGTCTACTTCGTTACCGTAGTCATGGCGGCGGCGTTGCTGTACGCCTTCAATGGCCTGGTGTTCTCTCAGGAGGTTCAAACCCTCTCCAAAAGCCTCTCCAGCCTGCGCCTGATACTCGTCCTGGCCAGCATTGTGGTGGTATGCGTCTTTGGTTGGCTGGTAAGCTATGCCACGGGTTTTATGCTCTCCCGCCGTGGCCGGGAGCTGGGGACGTATCTGCTTATCGGCCTGACCAACAAGCAGGTGGCCCGGCTGTTCTTCCTGGAAAACCTAGTCGTTGGCGGCTGCGCCCTGGTGCTGGGGGCAGTCCTGGGCAGCCTTCTCTATCAGATGCTGCGGGCCATTTTATTCGCCCTGTTCGGTCTGCCTTACCAGTTTGCTTTCGGCTGCTCCCTCCCCGCGCTGGGGCTGACGGTGGCCTATTTTGCCTTGATCTATCTCTTTGCCCTGTGCAGGAGCCGCAAATATATCTGCAGGGCGAAGATCCACGACCTGATCTATGTTGATCAGGTCAATGAGAACATCGTTATCCAGACAGACAAAATACGCCGTTGGATTTTTTCCATCTCCATTGTACTGGGTGTGGCCGGAACCTGCCTGATGATGGCAGGAGAAGCCATTTTGGGCATCATCGGGGCGGGGTGCGTGACTGCGTTCCTGTTCGGCTTCTTCCTTAGCTTTGCCTCCGGTGTTCCTGCCTTTTTTGAAAAACGGCCCAGCCGGAAATACCAGGGGCAAAACCTGCTTGTATTCCGCATCCTCACCGCCAAGCTGGCCACTATGGGGACGCTCATGGCCATCATTTCCCTGATTTTTACCGCAACCCTCATCTCCGAGGGAGCAGGGATGATGTTCCGTGGACTTTTCGAGAGCCGGGCGGCGGAGAGCGGCTGCTTTGATCTGTATCTCGGCAGTGAGGACAGCACACCCCTCAACCAGGACTATTTCAGCTACATCCGGGAGAATATCCCAGTGGAACAGTCGCTAAACTACAGCGTTTACCAGACTGGAGACAGCCGGGTTCTGGACTATGTGGAAGAAAATGAAAAGGACTATTTTCGTTACTATGAGCGGGACCCGGTGCTGCGGTACAGCGACTATGCGGCGCTACGGGCCATTGCAGGATATTCGCCGGTGGAGTTGAAGCCGGGAGAATATCTGATTCACTGCTGGTCCTATCTGGAAGAGCATTTGGCGAACTATCCCCAGCCCTTATCTGTTGGGAGCACCCAACTGACCCTCGGCGGGGTGCATACAGAACATTTGATGCAGGACTACAACGCAAGCAACGGGACACAATTCACCCTTGTCGTGCCGGACGATGTTGCGCAAGGCCTTCCGGTGCATCACGATGCCTATGCGGCGAAGACAGTTCAACCGGTGACCCGGGAACAGTTCTACGGCCTGTATGAAATCCACTACAGACTGGGGGAACAGGATCAAACGCGGGTCTATGACACCATCCGCGCCAAAGCGCTGGAGGAGTCAGACGCGGCGGCCTGGACCGCTGACACTGTGTTCCCTCTGTTCTACCTGGCCCTGGCTCTCACCATGGTCGCCGCCACCATCCTTACTATCCAACAGCTCAGTGAGACAGAGCGATACAGGCGGCAGTTCCAGCTCCTGCGAAAGCTGGGCATGGACCGGCGAGAAATGGCAAGGACCCTGCGAAACCAGTTTGCCATTTACTATGCCATGCCTGCTGTGCCGCCGCTGCTCATCGGCGTACCCTTAATTTTCAATCTGGCTTCCCTGCCCGAGCCGGGGGTGATGGTGGGAATGAACAACCCTTTGTCCATTGTGACGATCTCGCTGGGGATTTTCTTCCTTATCTATGCAATCTATATCTTGCTGGCTTATACCAGCTTAAAATGGAATGTGATGCCGACATAACAAGATTGGCAGCGTCAAACAATGTCTTGTCGGTCTGGTTTCTTTCCAATTATAGCATATGCATGAATTGCGCTAACACTTGGTGATTTTCCGTGTTTTAGTGTGTGCCGCCTACTTTGCAAGCAATGTATTTCTTCCCACAAATACTCAAAACGGATTTCCAGCGTGACCGCCGGAAGTCCGTTTTTGCTTGTTGGTGGCACAGCCCCCAACCCCCTTTTCGCAGAATGTTTGTACTAAGCGCCGCCGTATCAACTGCGCTTGTACCCTCAATTGCCCCCCCCCAAATGCCAGCCGTATTAAACAGTGGCCCCATAACAAGGCGTTTCCACGCAAAAGATTCAAAAAGTCAAATGCGGCTGATGCGTTTACAGAGTAGTATGAGATGGAGAATATCGTAGCGATTGATGCGTGCAGGTATGGTTTTGTAGAACTCAAATATTACAAGCCGCCATATGGCTTTGAGGATGCAATAACCTTTACGGACAGCGTGGCATTATTTGAAGATTTGTGGGGGGGATGGCTGAATACAAAGCTGTATTTACTGGCAAAGGGTACTCCATTGTTGGAGAAAGGCTCTGTATAATGCAGTTTTGTGATTTGCTCATGGTTTGGGGTTGCCTGAGAAGTATATATTAGTTTTATACCCTTGCTGCAGTCTGCTTTCTATTTCTATTGTTCCGTGGTGCGCTTCAATAATCTGTCGTACTAACAGAAGTCCTAAGCCATGACGGAGATCTAAGCGGTCATCGGTACTCTCCATGTAATGTGGTTTGTTTTTCAGTTCTTCTAATTTTTCAGCGGAAATACCAATGCCATTATCCTGAACGGTTAAAAGAAGTTTGTTTTCTGTTATCTGCAATGACAAAATAATTGTGCAGCCGTTAGGATTGCTGTGAATGCTGTTTTGAACCAGATTATTGACAGCTCGTGTAATCAGTTTTGTATCGCATTCTATCATGCTGTTTTCAGAGCCAGGAGAAATATTTACCTCTAAAGAATAGAAATCCGGCAGACCATTATTTATCAGGTCTATAGCATAGGAACGTAACAGTTTTGAAAGTCGGATATTTTCTTTCCGCAGAGGCTGCATTTCATATTCAAGCTTTGATACGAGATTCAAATCCTGCACTAAATCTTTTATTTTGATACTTTGCCGGGATATAACAGCCGCCTGTTCCTTAATCCGGTTACTGGCATTTTCGTCATTAACAATTCTATCCGCATATCCCATAATCATGGACAATGGAGTACGAATGTCGTGGGATACACCGCTGATCCAATTTGCCCGTGCAGTATTCTGGCGGCTGATGATATTAGATGTTTTATTTATGCTGTCAGCTATTTCTGACAGTTCGCCGCTTACAGAAAGGTTTATGCTTTTCCCTTCTGACAAGGTGGCAATTGAGGAAATAATTGGTTCTGTATTTTTGCTGATTTGTGCGTTGGAACGTGAATAGGCAAGGAAGAGAACCAGCAGGTCGAATACAAGGATGCCAAGAAAAAAGAGGGGGATTTTACGAACCATATCAATAGGATAATAATTGCTGGTAATTTTCATATAGCTGTTTTTGGGATAACCAATCACTAATAAGCCATTTGCATCACTCCATACAAATACGGGATAGTCATTCAAATATCCTTTAGAAAATATTGCAATATCCTGAATCGAATATTCAGTTGGAATTTCCTCTGGCAGATTAACAGTCCAATTGCAGGAGCCCTCCATATTCAGATACATTGCCCACAAAGAGTGGGTTATTATCATTCTTTCCGCTTCATTCGTTATGCCATTGGAAGAGGAAGCCGCTGCCACCTGTTTTAGCATATTCTGCGGAGAGATACTTCCAAAGTTTTTTGATACTGCATTGTAAAATGTAAAAGCAAATGCAGCTATGTTCAATATAACGAGAGCCAGAATAAGTCTGATAAAAGACAGTAAGTGTTTTGAGATATATCTGCTAAATACTTTCATGGCTAAATACTTTCACTTCCTTGCATTTAATTTATAACCAAGTCCTTTCACGGTTATGAGTGATACAGGCTTTGAAGGATCAGTTTCAATTTTTTCCCGTATACGCCGGATATGGGCATTCAGGCTGTTTTCATATCCAAAAGGATTATCGCCCCATAATGCTTCGCATAAGGCATCAATGCTTACGATTCTTCCCTCACTGCGGGATAATGTTTCTAACAGCGTATGTTCTTTGGCAGTCAGGGCAACTATCATTCCATTTTTATTGACTTCGGCACGACAAAAATCGATCGTGCAGCCTTCCAGCTCTAATAATGGGGAATCTGCTTTATAGCATCGGCGTAAAACTGCATGGACGCGCAATAATAGTTCCTGCGGCAAAAAAGGTTTTACCACATAATCATCTGCTCCAAGTCCTAAGCCGGCAAGTTTATCAGCCGCTTCATCTTTTGCTGTCAAAAATATAACTGGAATATTCGTAAATGCCCGTAATTTCTTCATAAGTGAAAATCCGTCCCCGTCCGGCAGCATGACATCAAGGATTGCAAGGTCGGGTTTTTCCTGCCTGGCAAAGATAAGTCCGGTCTGGACAGTTCCTGCATCAATGATATTGGAGAAACCGTCATCTGATAGAATGTCAATTACTAATTTGCGCAGTTCCGGCTCATCATCAACCAACAGGATTTTTTTTGTATGCAAAAATGATTGTTCCATTTGTTTACACCTTTCAAAAATCTATCAATAACAGCAGTAATATTATAGCATAGCGGAACGGTTTTCGGAATCCTATGGCAAAAAAGTAAGGTAAAAGTAAGGATACGAGAAAGTTAATGTCAGATTGGGGATGTAAACTAAAGAAAAAAGAAAGGAGAGTTTTTTATGGACTATATTATCACAACTGAGCAGTTGACAAAGAAATATAAAAATTTTATTTCGGTCAATAAGGTTTCCATGCACATTCAGAAAGGCAGTATCTACGGTTTCCTTGGCCCTAATGGAGCGGGAAAATCTACTACAATGAAGATGTTGTTAGGGCTTACATCGCCTACAGGCGGAAGATTCACGGTTGACGGAGGCCATTTTCCAGATGACCGGATCAGCATTTTAAAGAAAGTAGGTTCTTTTATCGAATCCCCGTCTTTTTACGCAAATCTGACAGGCCGGGAAAACCTTGATATTATCCGCAGAATTTTGGGGCTGCCGGAAAATGCGGTGAATGATGCATTGGAGTTAGTCGGTTTGGCAGAGTTTGGCAGCCGGCTTGCCAAAAAATATTCGTTGGGCATGAAACAGCGTCTTGGGCTTGCGGGAGCTTTGCTTGGGCGTCCGCCAATCCTGATTTTAGACGAACCTACAAATGGTCTTGACCCTTCCGGTATTCATGAAATCCGTAATCTGATAAAGTCATTGCCGAGCCTTTATGATTGCACCGTCCTAATATCTTCTCATATGCTGTCGGAAATAGAATTAATAGCAGATGATATCGGCATTCTTAATCATGGCCGGCTGCTGTTCGAGGGAAGTCTTGATGAACTTAGGCAGAATGCAGTACAGGCAGGTTTCGCAGCGGATAATAAGATTAGTTCCGCTAATTTGGAAGATTTGTTCCTTTCCATGATTGATAAGGATAATGCAGCCAGAAAGCAGAGGGCAAGGTTATGAAAACACTTATCATTGAACTTCGGAAAGAAAAAAGGACTGGTGTTATTCCGCTGCTGTTATTAGTTGGTATCTTGGGAGCAGCCTATGCGTTTGTCAATTTTATTGTGCGCAAGGATACATTACTGAATCTTCCGTTAGCGCCGATGGACGTTCTTTTAACACAGCTTTACGGAATGATTATGGTATTGAACATGTTTGGTATGATTGTAGCCGCCTGTATGGTTTATAATATGGAATTTAAAGGAACTGCAATCAAAAAGATGTATATGCTGCCGATTAGTGTTCCTAAAATGTATCTGTCAAGTTTTTTATTCTAACAGTGTTACTTTTGACAGCGATTGTGTTACAGAATTTAGCTTTGTTAAAAATTGGTATCAGTGATTTGCCGAAGGGTACTTTTGAAATGGACACTTTGCTTAAATTTACAGCATATTCCTTTCTTACTTCTATGCCGACATTATCTTTTATGGTTTTGGTTTCCTCTCGCTCCACAAATATGTGGATGCCGCTTGGAATTGGAGTTGCCGGATTTTTAAGCGGAATGGCCTTGGCAGGTTCAAATGTCAGTTTGCTATTGGTTCACCCATTCGTTGTAATGTTAAAGCCTGCTGTTGCTATGAGCGCACAGCCAGACAATGGAATAGCTATTATAGCTATGGCGGAAACATTTTTGCTGTTAGGAATAGGCTTATGGATGGCGAAACATTTACGTTATGAATAGGAGGGGTTTGTGTGAATTTTTTTGATTTATTAAAGATTGAATTTAAAAAGGTAAAGCGGTCGAAAATCGTTCCTTTGATATTTATTGCACCTTTGTTAGTAGTAATATCGGGAGTTGCCAATTTAAGCAGGTATTTTTCCCCAGAATATACAAATGCATGGTCTGCCATGTTTATCCAGAGTGCATTAGTCTATGCGTATTATCTATTGCCATTTTCCATGATTGTTGTATGTGTAATGATTGCAGGACGTGAAACGCAACATAATGGCATCCTGAAGATGCTGGCATTGCCAGTTAGCCGTTCTGCCTTATCTCTGGCAAAATTTGGGATTTTGATGTTTTACCTGTTTATGGAAATGGTTGTTTTCCTCATTGTGTTTTTGGTTACAGGTATCGTTGCTACACACACGGCAGGGATTACAGATACCTTACCAGTATTTTATCTTGTAAAGTGGTGTGCAGGACTATTCCTTACGATGCTGCCATGTATAGCGGCTATGTGGGCAATCACAGTATTGTTTGATAAAGCATTGCTTTCCATAGGGCTTAATCTGTTTCTTGTTATTCCCGGCGTTTTAATCGCCAATACACCGCTTTGGACTGCGTATCCTTACTGTTACAGCGGTTATCTGGTATCTTGTTCGCTGCATGATTTTACGGCAGAAGGCACAGGCACAGCATTTTCAGTATTTCCGTTTTTGCCATGTGCAATAGTGGTTTTTATATTAGCTCTTTTGTTGGCTGTTAAAAGATTTGGTAAGAAAGAAATGAGGTAAACCATGGAAAAGAAAAAATTACAAAATATAAGTATTGCAGCCCTTATTATCAGTGTGCTGCCCTTTGCAACGCTGATTTCCGTATTTCTGCAAATTGTATTGCCCGATGGATTGCGTACAGTTTGGGGCGGTATCAATATTGCCTGTGTCATCATGGGGCTGTGTCTGTCTATCATCTGTGTTAAAAATAATGAAAGCCGGAGCCTGATAAATATTATCTCTACAATTATCAGCGCCTTGCTGCTGATGCTGGTTATCGGGATTATTATTCTGGCATTGTTTTTATCTTTTCTTCAATAGAAGGGAGAGCATGACTAAGAAAATACATAAATCTAAAATAAAGAAATCATTAAATTTAATGGTAATTTACACACATCAAGGTGTACCGCAATGGGGGAATAAACTTCACTGTGGCACACCTTTTTTGATGGTGCGAAATTTGTCTGATTTTGTATTTTATGGCAGGTTTGCTTGGGTCGATTTGTAAGAATTAAACTAATACTGTTTTGCTTCAATTTATTGCTTCATGGAGGGCTGTTTTGAGCGCAAAGGGGTTAGGGGGATATGCCCCATAGAGGGAGCAGTACTTTATCGATAATTAACATCACAAACAGCGGAGAAAGGGGGCGCAGTTTCAGAAACTTTTTACGGCAGAATGAGGATAAATACAAACTGGCCTATACCACACAACCCTTTTTGCCTCCACAATATGGATGTCCGAATAGAACATTCCAACCATAAGGAATATTGTGGATAACGGAACACAAACCAGATTTATTCCGTCAACATTCGGTCACCCAAATCTTTCATAATATATCTGTATGGCTGGACTTTAAATGATTCCGTTGTAGGCTCCTGATAATTTGTACAGAAAACCAAAACTGCACTCCCATTGGCAGTCCGAAATTCTCTGCCGTTTCAGTGGTATACTTGGACATGTATTACCTGCTTCCATCTGGCGTCTATAACCATGATTCACATGGCGCATATCTGCAAGTTCCTGACAGCTATAGCCGTTCTGCTTTCTCTTTTCCTTTTATTTCATTTGTAACAATTATTGCTAGAGATTTTCCAATGCTGTACAAAACCCAAAAGACCTGTGCCCATCAGCAAAGACCTTGAAAATCTGTCGTTTAAATGCTAAAATATTACTGCAAATCAGTTTAAGGAGAAATAGTAATGGGATATATTCAACATAAATCAGAGGAATCTATTGAAGATTATTTAGAAACCATATTGATATTAAGCAAACGCTTAACTGTTGTGCGGTCCATAGATATAGCTAACGAGCTTGACTTTTCAAAACCAAGCGTGAGTGTTGCAGTGAAAAACCTCAAAAACCGAAATTATATCACTGTATCAGGCGATGGGTATATCAGTTTGACAAAAACCGGAAAAGAACTTGCGGAAAAGGTTTATGAATGCCACAATCTGCTGACAGACTGGCTTGTACATTTAGGCGTAAACCCTGAAATTGCTGCTGCCGATGCCTGCAAGATGGAGCATGACATCAGCCCTGAAAGTTATGAGGCTATGAAAAAATATATCCTGTCAATTTTAAAGCGATAGCCGCGCTTTAAACCATAAAATCCGATACCTTAAAGCGCTTATTTGTTTTTGTATCTTTTTTATCACCTACCTTTTCTTAAATCACGGAATGCAACGGTTTACCCTTTTACAGTAATTTAAGTATTCTGTGCCATATAATTTAAGCAGCCATTTCTCCTCTGTACCTTTCAATAGAACCGTCATAAAGCACAGAAGATTGGCAGCAAAAATAAATTACCGGAAATCATCAGCGCACCCGTGCAGAAAAACATAAATGCTGAATAAATAGGATTGTGGCACAGTGAATATACCCCTGTTGCCACAAGCCTGTTTCCCATAATTCCTTCATCAATTTTGGAACGGAATACTGCAGCGAACCAGAGATATGCCCCTGGAGCTCAAACACGCTCTAGTACTCGATCCAGACTTCAATTCCTGTTCGGATGGAGTACTAGAATATGTTTTGCATCCTCAAGCGGCATTTCATGTATGACCAGTTCAAAAAGGTGTTAAACATTCCTGTAATCAAAATATGTTAGCCGATCATCAATAGGCGGCGACGGTCTGCCTATCTTTTTTAACATTTTTAAATTATCATGTGTTCCTTTTGTTTCTATTTCCACCATTTCATTAATCAGCTTTGAAAAACGTGTTCCCTCTGAACAGCAAAGTATGAGCTTAAACTCATTCAAATGCTCATAGGCGTACAAGAGCATTTCATACATACATTTGCCGGAAGTAGAGGTAAGATTGTCGGGCTGTTCCTCTGGCGGTATTTCTGCAAATTTTTTCTGCGCCCTGCAAAAGCGGCTTAACAAGAAGTTATAGTGTTCGCCTGCCAGTGCCTCAAATAAATCCTCCTTGCTGTCATAGTATCAAATGAAGGAGGTAAGCAACATGAAGCAGATTACCAACATTAGAAAACAGTTTTTCGCCACATTGATTAACGGCGTTTAGTTGCTGCAAACAGTACAGTGTATCCATTCTGTTTTCATTATCATAAGCTCTATTTCCTATCTTTGAATCGTTCATACTCTGCGATTAGTTCTTGAAATTCTGAGTGGTTTTGCAACAGAGGTTCTTTTTCCATTGCAGAAAGGATTACAGGAATCATTTGCTCTGGTTGAGTGTCTTGTTTAGGTATGCGGTTAAATAATAATGTTTTATCCATATTCCATGGTTCACGCATCGCTGCAAGCATTTCTCTCAAAATGGAAATACATTTGTCGGCATCCTTTTCCGCAAAGGCGATTTCCAATGGTGCAGTGAATGCGCTATACTTCCACATTTCAAAAAGTGTGATCATCTGTGCCGATTTATCTGCTATCTTTTTTGCAGTGAGAAGTTCGTCGCACTCTAATTCAATACTCATCATTTTGTATAGTAGCAACTGAACTTTGTTGAGGGCCAAATGCAATTCTCTCTGCAGATCCTCCGTTGCTTTCTCTGATTTTCCCTGATGTTTATCAATTTCAACTTGCAGCCAAAACTTATCGGCCATGCTGTAGACAATGTCGTTTCTGTCAGGCATTAAGTCCAATGTTTCCTGGGCTTTTTCATATTCTCCACTACGAAGATATCTGCTTGCCAACATAAAATTTGCGCTGTTGCTTATTTTTATGTCTATGCTTCCAGCGAGTCGATGATACCATTCAAGGATTTGCTCCTCATAGGCGCGCATTTCATCTGCAGTCAAGTCGGACATGGAAAGAAGTCCATCCAGTTGGAGTGTAAGAACATGCATGAGTCTCTCATTGTGAGGATACTCGTGGATCTTTTGCCCTACTGCTGTAAACCCTTCTTCGAGTCCTTTATCTCCAACAAGCTTTCTAACCTCCTTGCAGAACAAATTAATTTCTTGCTGTGTTATATCTTCGTGAAAACAAAAAAGGGTGTTTAAGTCAATTTTTAACAATCGGGCTAACGGGGCTAAAAGTGAAATATCTGGACTGGTTGTTCCTTTTTCCCATTTACTGACTGCCGGAATAGATACATTGAGATATTTTGCAACTTGTTCCTGCGTGAGCCCTAATTCTTTTCTTTTTTCTTGTATAACTAAGTTCATAGGCATAATAGAAGCCTCCTTATTGAGAATGTTACAAAAGCTTTTGTTGACTTTATTATACTTGTGAATTTCCAAAATAACAATTGAGCAGTTGTTAACTGAAGAATAATATTTTTGACAATAAGTTAATATTAGGGGCAAGGCGTTTGTGCCATTGCCTCTAATTTAATGTTACAGTTTGCCTTATGCGTTTTGGGGGCTGTTAAACTGATTGATGTATTGTTATATTTAGGTATTTTTGGAATATAAAATCCATTTATTGTTTTTGTTCTCTGTATTATTATTGGTGCTGCATTATATCTTGTGGGGCATGGCTGCTGGAAGCTATTGGTTCGCTACGTCAAGGCTGTCAGTAATACAAAACAGCGCTTGTCACTTTAAGAAACAGCTACTAAATAGCGAAATCAGTTGGAGTAACCCACAAAATTTGATAGATAGCAGTCTATTATTCCGTAACACAAAGGGAAATTTGCTATTTTATGAAAATGTTAAAATTCGTTGCTTGTCGCAACGGGCAGTTTAGCCTACAATAATGGTGAAAATTGAAAGGAGGCTATCACGAATGCTCAGCGAAAATATTAAAACAATCAGAAAATCAAAAGGACTTTCACAACAAGAGCTTGCTGTCAAGCTAAACATTGTGCGACAGACAGTTTCTAAATGGGAGCAAGGACTGTCAGTTCCTGACTCTGATATGTTAATTTCCTTATCGGAAGTGCTTGAAACACCTGTAAGCACGCTGTTGGGAGAGGCTGTTATCGAAACAGAAGTGGATACTTTAAAAGCCATTTCAGAAAAATTGGAGGTAATAAACTTGCAACTGGCGCAAAGGGAAACCAAGAGAAGAAAAATGATTCATTGGTCGCTTATTTCGATATGTGCGATCATAGTAATAGTTTTTGCAATCTTATTGGAATTAGAAAGCCCTTACTTGGGGTGGAATTATAATGACCCTGAAACCGCTCTTCTCGGAGTGGCATTTCACTCATTTGAATGGATGTTTGTCAGAGTAGCGCCGATTATCCTTATTGGTGCAATCATATTGTTAAAATGCGGACATAAGAGTAGCGATTGTTGACTATGATGGTGGTACTATCTTGGAATGTATCCAGACAGAAAACAGGAATGATGATTTGATAGCTTTGCTAAGTCATTCAGATTAGAAGGATTGCTTTTTCATAGTGATGGGGGTTGCTGCTTTCGCAATGGTTCAAGCAAGTAACGAACCATAGGAATCAGGCCAGCAGCGGATGAAGCTTATAAACGAATGCGGAGTTTAGCTCAAAAGTACAATGTTGGTTTTTTTGATGTAAGCATGGATGACGGTGATATTATTTTGCCGGATGGAACTATGATCGTGTAATGCCCGGTTTATCTGTTCTTATTTATCATGTTTATCATGGATCTGCGCGTAGAGAAACAGCGGAATTTCTAAAATAAAAGGAGAAAGCGAATGGAACTTAAAATCATCCCCAAATCGGATATTATTCCATCATATTATGACCTGGACTTTTGACCCATCTGAAAGTATATCATATATATGATCCTGCAAGCAGGGTGCATAGCTTGCAGTTTTCAGTGGGGGTATCAGAATACATGGGCATTGGAGAAAGTATATACCAAACGGTATCCATGCAATATGCGAAAGATGAAAGCGGAGGACTGACATTACTTACAATACAAAAGATATAGTTATAGTTTTCGGGTTTTATATTTTGAGGATATCCAAAATTAGTACAAACACGCTCTAGTACTCCATCCGGCCAGAAATTGAAGTCCGGAACCATCTGCTTCGCACCATTGCGTCGTTAAAA
>QXXL01000043.1 GCA_009911505.1 Lachnospiraceae bacterium
GACTTCAATTCCTGTTCGGATGGAGTACTAGAAAGATTCAGGGAAGCCCGGGAGCATACAGGAAGCCAATCCGGGGAAAACAGAATTTATAATATTGTTATAAAAAAGCGGCAGAAAATTAATTTCTGCCGCTTATAGATAGAGGTTCTAATTGTTGAGTTTCTTCTTGTTGCTATATAAGTAAAATAAGAAAGAAGTTACTGCCATAAGAGCCATTAGGAAGGCAGAAAGCCAAAAGGCCGGGGAACTAGGTTTTGTAATACTAGAACCAAGAATAGTTGACAATACTACGCCTAAAGTAGTTCCCAAAATACCGCCTGTCAGATAATGTGGAAAAGAGGTTTTTGTAGCGCCAAGATACAAACTTACGGCATCTCCTGGTAAAAAGCAAAAGGTGCGGAACAGGAAGGAAATAAAAATGGGGTTTTGTTCTTGCTTAGAACATATTTTTTTTAGTTTGGGGTACTTCTTTTGCAAACTGCTTACCAGATCAGAACCGGAAAAACGTCCTATCCAGTATGGAATGGAAAGGGTGACAGCTCTTCCTGCAAAGTTTATGAGCAGTGCAACAGGCGTCTCAAAAAGATGTCCAGTTGCAATTTGAATAACTGCAATTGGAAATATAAAGGATACACTTTTTAACGCATACAAAAGCAAAATAACAATAGCCGCTATAAAAGGGGATTCTGGCGTATACTTTAAAATGGTTTGAACTGTTATTTCTTTGCCGGATGCAAGAAATAGTATGATAAACACCATACACACGATAAGCGGCAGGGATTTTAAACAAGTAAGTAATTTTTTGTTTTTTGAGGGTTTCATATTGTCGCTCCATTCTATTTGCCTAAAAGATGTGCGGTCCGCTTTAACACCCAAAGGGCATGATATGCCGAATAAGGGAGACGTAGCGGGCTGCGTTGACCAAAATCGGTGCAATATCGCGCTAAGTGGGGGCGCATCTAGTAACCAATCTCTTCTAATATATATATTATATTTTCTTAGGGTTGAAAGCAACGCCTAATCGCAGCAAGTTTAGTATTCACGGGAGAAATTTTTTGGATGTTTTGGGGAGAATTGCAAATCGAGACGGATGTTTAACTCTTCTTTTTACTACTTTTTCCACAGCTATTCGAGAATATAGTTGCTTTATTGTTGAATATAACCAAATGCGTATTGTTTTAGAAATGAAATTTGTTTGTTGAAATATTTATAATACGCCTGTGCTTTGTTTTTGGCATAAAATTTAAGAAACAAGGGAAGAGAAGGATAAAACACATTTTAATTATAGATGATGATATTCATATTAATAATATGCTGGACAGTGTATTGTCCCAGGCTGGTTATAGGGTGTCCCACGCTTATTCTGGTACGGAAGCCTTGTTGTTTCTATCAAGGATACCCCAGACTGTGTGGAAAGCTCATTGAGGGTTCATATCAGCAATTTAAGAAAAAAACTACGGGATGCAACGGGAAAAAATTACATTGAGACTGTCTGGGGCATTGTTCTGATACAGCATCCGGCAGCAGCATTCTTCAAACACGCTCTAGTACTCCATCCGGACAGGAATTGAAGTCCGGATGGAGTACTAGTGGAATTAAATATATCGTAATTGTAATTCAATAAATCCTCGAATTATAGACACTATTAACGTATAATTATAGTGATAAGATTAAGCTGTTTTTGATTGGATTGGTGGAGGTAAATTATCTACTGTAGTGCAAATTTATAAATTACGAACCCAATGATACACAATCCCTCCCAAGCATAATTTCTACTTTCGTACCACTCCCTTCTTTTGACGAAATAGCAATTCCATGGCCTAACCGTTCTAAAACCAACTTGGACAGGTAAAGTCCGATTCCAGTGGATTTTTCCTGAATCCTGCCGTTGCATCCGGTATATCCCCTTTCAAAAATCCGTGGCAAGTCCTCTGCCGCAATCCCAATTCCTGTATCTTCTATGACTAGCACAGAAGCTTTATCTGCATGCATATAAACAAGAATCGAACCTTCTTTGGTATATTTTAATGCATTTGACAAAATCTGTTTTAGCACAAATAAAAGCCATTTTTGGTCGGTGGCCACGACGACATCTGTTTCGTCCATCCGGAGGGAAATACGCTTTGCAATAAATATCCGGGCAAAATATTTTACGGCCTGCTTTACAATTGTAAATAAGTGGTATTCCCGCAGAATCAGATCGGCAGTCAGGGTATCCAGGCGCATATATTGCAGCGACATATCCACATATTGCTCTACCTCAAACAGGCGCCCTGCCAGCTCCTTTTTCTTTTCATCCACATTTGCCCCGCACAGCTCACCGGCCATTAGCTCCAGCGCTGTCAGGGGCGTCTTAATCTGATGAGCCCAAAGCGTAATATATTCTTTATTGCCGGCAAGCTTTTCATTGCTGTGCTTTAACCGATCTTTATAGGATGCCAGTACGGCCCGCAAAAGCTGCTGGTAGTCTGCTTCCAGTGGGCTTTTTGCCGTAGGGAGGTAATCTGCCGTTTCATCAATGTGGTGGTAGACTTTTTGAAGCAGCTTGTGCTTTTTAGTAAATCTGTAATAATCCCATAAAATATATAGTACAAAAATTACGGCACAGATAGCCGCCGGATACCAAACCAAATATAAACCCGCGCCCATAAGGAAAAAACAAACTGCAAACACGGCTATAAATATAATGTCCAGCACAATCCGGCCTTTTTTTTCTTTTAAGTATGCGCAACTCATACGAGATACCCGCTCCCTTTTTTTGTGACAATGTAATCAGATGCGCCAATGTCCTTCAGCTTTTTGCGTATTCTGGCCACATTTACAGTCAGTGTGTTGTCGTCAATAAAATCTTCGTTTTCCCACAGATGCATGATAATAGTATCCCTTGACACCATTTCCCCAGCATTTTCCATCAAAAGCTGTAAGATCCGTAATTCGTTGCGGGAAAGCTCCGTAAGGCTGTCGCCATATGCGGCTGTCCCGTCAGAAAGGTTTAGCCGCAGGTTTTTATGCTCTAAAATATTTACCTGGCTTTTAAAGCTGTAGCTTCGGCGCAGCATAGCGTTTATTTTGGCAGTTAAAACAGGCAGGGTAAACGGTTTTTTTATAAAATCATCCCCGCCCATATCCATTGCCATAACGATGTTCATATCATCATCCGCTGAGGAAACAAATACAATAGGGATTTTTGAAAATTTGCGGATTTCGGCACACCAGTAAAAGCCGTTGTAAAAAGGCAGCTTGACATCCATTAAAATGAGATCGGGCTTAAATTCTGCGACGTCAGATACAATTTGCCGGAAGTTTTTTACACAGTGGACTGTATAATCCCACTTTTGTAAATGCTCCTTTTCCATGTCTGCAATTGTCTCGTCGTCCTCTACAATTAGTATTTTATATCCTGCCATTTGACTCCCCCATCTTGCCTGCCGCTCTTTGGCGGCTTATTTGTTCGTAATGTATATAAGAAAGGGGGCTGCTAATGCCGCCCCCTTTTTGCCGGATATCCGGTTACAGCTTTGGTTTCGCTGATTATTTTACTGTTACATTAACAGTTGCTTTTTTCTTGCCGCATTTTACGGTAATCTTACAGGTCCCTTTTTTCTTTGCAGTAATCACACCTTTGCTGTTTACAGCTGCTACGCTCTTCTTGTTGGAAGAATAGGTGATTTTGTCGGTCGCTGTAATTGGGTTTTTGGTTACTTCAATGGTGAATTTCTTACCCTTGTTTAAGGTGACTTTTTTGCTGTTTACTTTGATAGATTTAATTGTGACCTTGCCTTTTTGTACCGTTATGGTGCAGGATGCGGTTGCACCGCTTTTCATGGTTACTGTAATTACTGTTTTGCCAGTTTTCTTTGCTGTTATTTTGCCTGTATTCGTTACGCTTGCTACACCTGGTTTAGAAGATGTCCAGGATGCTACGGAATCTGTATCAATCTTGGAAGCTACTTTAAGCGCAGTTGTAGATTTTTTCTTCTGGAGCTTTGCACTCTTGGCATTTAATGTAACGGCAGGTGTGGTAACGGTAACGGTTGCTGTTGCATTTACTGTGCCTGCTGTTGCAGTAATCACTGCAGTACCAGCTTTTACCCCAGTTACAATGCCGTTTGCGTCAACGGTAGCCACTGACGGATCGGAAGAGGTATATGTAACGGTTGTATTGGCAGTTACTTTTGTCTCTACGGTTGCTGTTGCATCTACCGTATAAGCTGTGTTTACGAAAGAAACGGTATAGGCAAGCTTTAACGCCGCTTTGGCATCCTGTAATGCTTTGGCTGCTGCCTGGACGTCATATTGTGTAAGCTCATCGCCTAATGCAAAGATATCGTCGGCATTTTTTAATGCATTAGCTACCGCTGCCCAGGTATCTGCAGTGTATGCAGAGGCATTAAGGGCTTTCAGCTCATTGTACAATGCTGTTAAAGCTGCCTTTTCTTCATCGGAAGCCATTACTTGTACCAGCCTGCGGTGTGCGTTAGCCAAATTAGTTGAAGCAGAGGTTACGTCTGTTTTGGCAACGCTTTGTTTTGCTTCAATTTTTTTGAGCACCTCATCCGCTTTTTTTAATGCATCCTGAAATGTATTCCAGGATTCTGCGGTATAGTTTATGTTTTGAGTATCTTTGAATTCGTTGTAACGGTCTTCTAAGGCTGTTTTGTCAACAAGCTCCAAACGGGAGGCTGCACGCTCTAAGGCTGTTTTTTTGCTTGTTGCATCTGCCTGGGTGATTTCGTCGTCTGAGTCGATCATATCTTTGGCTTGCTGTAATGCTGATTCATAAGTTGCCCATGAATCACTGTAATATTTGTTGTCTGTATTGACAGCGCCTATTTCACGGATTGTTTTGTCATATGCTTCGATCAGTTCAGTTGGTTCGGATTTTACAACCTTATTGTAATTGATATCCCTCACCCAAAGCTCTGTGCCTGTTTCTGCAGATACGGCAATTGTACCTGCTGCGACTGCGGATACGTCTATGTTGCTGGCAACAGTGTAGGCTTGGGCGCCTTCTTCTGCAAGTGCAACGTTTGCGCTTAATTTGCCGTCGTTGATGGCCATGCTTATCTGGTAATCTTTATCTTTTTCTACTACAGGGTTTGCGTCTGCCTGGGTTTTGGCAGCGCCTATAGCATAGTACCAGTTGCTTCCGTCGTATCCTACTGTTACAGAACCTGCCTCAGTGTATTTGGCGGCCAGTGCAAATTTACCACCGTCTGTTGCGGGGTGGAAGACAGCGGATACCGTACCGTTTTCAAAATCTTCCAATTCTGTGTAGGATGCGGTTTTTGCGTTTTCTTTAGCGTCTAATATAGAGTAGTTCTTGCCTCCAATGGGAGCGTTTTTGTCAAGAAGCTGGCCTTCTCTTTCTTTTACCATCTCCCATGTGTCGTCCATCATGGTACTGCCATTAAAACTCATATTTTTAAGGTTGACGTCCGTACGGTCTTCTCCATATGTTGCGGCTTTAAAACCATAACGGATGGGAAGGGAATTTTCAGCAGCATAATTTTCGAGCGCTAACAGTACTCCATCATAGGTATCGTCCTCATTGCCAATCGTCGCAACAACCTCTTCCTCATTTACTGGGGTGATTGCAACGTCTACGCCATCTTCTTTATAAGTTACGGTGACGTTGGTGTCTTTGTAATCTGTCAAAGTTTTATTGGCAAGGGCAGAGATTGCAGGATATCCTGATAAGTCTTCACATTTATACTCTAATAGCCATTTGTTTGTATCATAATTTAAGTATGCCCAATGTGTGGGATCCACATATTTTATCATGATGCCAAAACGCATTTTGCTGGATGTTCCATTTGGAAAAATCTCTGTACTGACAGAAAAGCCAGTCCCGTCAAAAGCCATATCCCTGTCCATATCCAAAACTACCATTGGCGCATTATCGGCACTGTAGTCATTGTTGGTATTTGGGTTAATTGATGATGTAGAGGACTGAATATGCCAATAGAGCTCTCCCCCAGTGTTTACCCTATCCATAGTTTCTGTCCAGGTGTTTTTTTCAATTTCCTGTTCTGGTGTCTCTGTTACAATTGTTGCTGCATTTACTGCCACTGCACCTGGCAGAACTGTCGTTGCTGCCACTGCTACAGAAAGTAACGTTGCCAGGATTCTTTTTCTAGCTTTCATAAGTTATCCTCCTTCATTTTTACAGAACCTGCTGCCGGGTGTTATGCCCGGCAGATTTGTCTTTACAGGTACATTGTACGATTACTTGGCAAAAAAGTCAAACAAGATCCTCATCTGTGGAATCCTGCTTATCTTTGTTATTTAATTCTATGTCCGTCTCAATATCTTTTTTTTCTGCCTGCCCTTCTACTATAACAGACAGTTTTGTTCCGCAGACGCTGCAGTATTCTGCTGTCTCTGTGGCTTCTGCCCCGCAGCCTGGGCATTTTTTAGCGCCTTTCAGTTCTAAAATCTGCAGCTCCATCTGTGCGATTGCCTCCAACGCTTCGTCAATCTGCTCAAACTGGGCCTTTTCTAAAACATCTTCCCCCCTGTGCCTTTCATAATATGCCTTTCCAATTTCCATGTACTGTTCTTTCACAAAATCTTCTTTTGACCGGATGTTAAGCTTTAACTTTGCAATGCCTGACATATCCTTTGCTTTTTGGGATACATCCTTGCCCATGCTTAAAAGTGTGTCACCCATACGTTCCATAAATGCCATATTACCGTCTCCTTTTTTGTAAAAATTATATAATAGGATTATACCACAAATTTAATATAGATCAAATTAAAAATTATTTTCTTTTTCACCGTACCAGGCTGTAGTTTCAATCTCATACAATCCCTACTTCACCCTGAAGCACCTGTTTTTCTACATAAAGCGTCCCGTCCTTTTTGTTTCCCATTACCCATTTCACCAGGCTCATACGCATGTGTTCAATCTCGATTGCTGTAATCCCCTGTGGGTGCACACAGCTTCCTGCATTGACATACAGTTCCCCATCCATTAGGTGCGGCCTGTGGGAGTGCCCGGCTAAAAGGTAAACATCTTTTTTCTTTGCCACATCCACCATACGTTTTTCATACTTATGCACTTTCCTGTAATTTCTGGCAGCGCTTGTGGGGTCGTTGACTCCAAACAGCTCAAGGGGTTTCCATAAATAGCGCACCAAAAAACGGGAAAGCCGCCAGCAGGTGGAATTGAAAAAATCCGCCTGATGCCCATGGATGATGCAAAGATCCCGCCCGCCCTCCCTGTTCTTTAAGATAATCCCTTCTGGGAGATTGCCTTTCAGCTCCATATCGTGGTTGCCGTATATCCTGCAATACCGCCCTCTTTCTTTTAGACAGCAAAATACGTCGTAAACATCGCTGTGGCATTCTTTTATCCTGTCTTTTGAACGGTTTTCCCAGAGTTCCTCTCCGTCCCCAAGCTCCAGATAAAAAAAGCCGTTTGCAGCATACTGTTCCAAAGCCGCAGCAAACAGATGCTTGTTGCGCAGGAAATTATCTGACATATTCCCTGTCCCCCGGTGGCAGTCGCCAAACACAACATAACGGCTGCACCGGTCGAGGGGCAGCGTAACACTTCCAGCTACAGCGCGTTCTATCCTCTTTTCACAGCTCATTTTTTCACCCGTACCTTTTTGCCAAAGGAACGTAGCCGCAGTACACGCCTAAAGCACCACGGAACCTGCAAGTACAAAAACAGCACCCTGTCTGCTGTATTGCAAAACGGCCTTGTAATAAACCGAAACAGCCGGCAGTAACAGCGGTTTATGCACTGTACTATTCCCCGGTGCAGCTTTTCTAGCCCGGTATGGCAAACTGTCTTATCCAAGAGTACAGATACCCGGCGGTTTCTCACCCGGTATTCTTCCTTTGTAAAGCCGGCTTCTAAAAGCCCCCTGCCAAATGCCTGTGCCTGCCTTGTGTCACAAAACGTAATGGCTGCGTACATTGCAAGTTCCGACGGCTGGCTAAACATCCCCATCCGGAACGCTGCCAGCCACCAGTGGTACTGCTTTAAGGAAAATAGTTTTTCTCCACGCCGCTTGAGGTAGATACCAATTAACGGCATTTCCCTGTCTGACACGGCATTGTAGTGTACATGCTTTCTCTGTTCTGGCGCAACTGGCCGGTTTGTATGGTATACGCCGGCTTCTGCGCCAGTATTGATTCCATACTGCCCTTTCCAGAATTCAATTAGCCAGGTTTTATCCTTGTAATCAAAGTAAACCGGAAATGAATCCATTACCATGTGGAATTTAGCAGCCAGCTTATCATACAAGCGCTCATACCCTTCTTTACGCTGCCATGCATCTATGCGCCCTACAAAAATTTCCTGTGACGGCTCGTAAAAAAAACCAAAGGGCTCTGCCAGCTCATTTAATTTGTGGCATTTTTCCTCCTCACTCATGCAGCGTACCATTCTTTTGCATTTTTCGCGGCGCCATATTATGCATATCAGCCCTATCAGAAGTAAAACAGCAATTACAATTCCAAGGATTGCCCATCCCACTTTCTCCTCTGCTCCTTTCGTGGCTCTTTTTAACAGGATATGCAGAGAAGAGGCATAAGTGAGTGGCGTACTATTGGTTTTTAGCAGTAAATTCCTTCAACGCCTCTACAATTTCTGGAAAGTTCATAAAATGAGAAGCTTTCACTAGAACCGTGTCTTTTGGTTTAATCTCCTTGAATGCGGCATCAAGCAGCCCTCTTTTATCTGGGAAGTGGGATACGATTGTCTGGCAGCCTTTCGCTTCACGCGCCCCTTGTGCCATTTCCAGGCTTAAATCCCCAGTGCAAAACAGAAGGTCAATCCCTTTTTGTGCCACATAGCGCCCGGTTTCCTTATGCAGCCTGCGTTCATCCTCCCCCAGCTCGCCCATATCCCCCAATATGGCAATTTTTCTGCCAGAAGCGCTGCTTAACACATCAATGGAAGCCTGCATAGAAACAGGGTTGGCGTTGTAACAGTCATCAATGACCGTAATGCAGCCCATTTGAATGAAATTGCTCCTGCCGCTAATTGTGCGGACAGAAGAAATCCCCCTGCAAATTTGATCGATTTCCATGCCGCATGCCGCACCAACGCATGCTGCGGCAAGCGCGTTGTATATATTGTGTTCGCCAGGAAGAGGGATTGCCACTTCCTGGCTGCTGCCAGAAATATGCAGCGTCATTTGAACCCCTTCCATCCCAAGAGGCTTTATCCCGTCGGCATACACGCCCGCCCGTCCGTGGTGTGGCTCCTTTAAGGTATAAAATATAGGAGGTTTGCCGTTTACCTGCTGTACGGTACGAAGCTTGTCGTCATCCCCGTTTAAAACTACAATGCCTTCTCCGTTTAAATGGGAAAATACCTCTGTTTTTGCTTTTAAAATACCATCCCGGCTGCCTAAGTTTTCCAAATGGCACAGGCCGATATTGGTGATTACGCAAATATCCGGGGCAGCTATTTCGGCAAGCCTGTGCATTTCCCCAAAATCAGAAATACCCATTTCAAGCACGGCAATCTCATGCTCTGCTGTAATGCCAAAAACAGTAAGGGGCAGCCCGATTTCATTATTAAAATTGCCTTCTGTTTTATGTACCCGGAATTTTTGCTTTAACACGGAAGCGATCATTTCTTTGGTACTGGTCTTTCCCACGCTTCCGGTAATTCCGACCACCTTTATATCAAGCGCCCTGCGGTAAAATGCTGCGATGTCCCGAAGCGCACTTTGCGTAGATTCTACCAGAATATAACGGTTAGCCTGGCCGTCTAGCTTGTGTTCGGATAAACAGGCAAGCGCCCCGCCTTGCATAACTGATGGTATAAAGTCATGCCCGTCTGCCCGTTCCCCGCGTATTGGGATAAACAGCCCGCCCGCCTGTATTTTGCGGCTGTCAATAGCAACTGATGTAATGGCCGTATTAAGTGATGCTTTATCTCCAAAATAGGTTCCGCCACAACAGGCCGCAATATTTTTTAATGTCATATCTTTCATTGTCATCCCCCATACTTTTGTAAAGAAACCTGTATTATTTTTTCACATAACTGCGCATAATCCATGCCAATTGCCTGGGCTTCCTGCGGAAGCAGGCTGGTTGCTGTCATGCCGGGCAATGTATTTGCCTCCAGGCAATATATGCTGCCGTCTTCCCCCAGTTTAAAGTCCATCCGGGAATAGCTGTCAAGGCCTAAGGCCTGTGCCGCTGCTTCGGCATAACGCATCATCTTTGCTGAGATGCCTTCCGGCAGCTTAGCTGGGCAGGTTTCGACGGCGCATCCCGCCTTATATTTGTTTTTATAGTCGTAGAAACCTTCCAGGGGCGAAATTTCAATGACCGGGAGCGCTTTATTATCCAGGATGCCGACAGAAAAATCGCGCCCTTCTATATAATCTTCAATTATAATTTCATCCTCCCAGCAAAACGCTTCCGTAAGCGCCTGTGAGAATTCTTCTTCCTTGCGTACAATGGAAACGCCAATACTAGAGCCTCCACAACAGGGCTTTACAATACACGGCAATGTAAGCCCTGTTTTTGCGAAATCATCTATACGCCCATCCTTGGCCATATGTATGCCGTTTGGCACAGGAATGTTGTTTTTCTTAAAAAATACCTTAGAAACTTCTTTATTCATTGCAAGTGCGCTGCCAAAATATCCACTTCCCGTATAACGGATGCCAAGCAAATCAAAGGTTGCCTGTACCTTGCCGTTTTCTCCATCTTCCCCGTGCAGCGCCATAAAGACAATATCCGCCATCCCGCAGATCTGAAGGACATACGGCCCGAAAAAACACCCGGATGTATTGCCCCTTGCCGCCTTGACGGCTGAAATATCGGGCGCGGTTTCCGAAATATCGGTCTGCGTTATCCCTGATATATTACTGGCTGCAAAAATATCCGGAATATCTTCTTTGCTTCCCTGATATCCTATAAAAACATCCAGTAATACGGTGCGGTGCCCGTTTCCCCGCAGCGCACCTGCTACCATGGCGCCCGTTTTTAATGATACGTCCCGTTCTGCGCTTATGCCTCCGGCTAAAACTACGATATCCATTCTAATCTCCCATCTGTCCATGCTTAATTTTGTTTTTCCCATTGTATCCCATTTCATGGCCAATAGCAAGTGGCGGCTGGCCTGCGGCATGGTATTCTAAAACAATAAAAATATATTCCCCTGTATCAAAAACATGCGGTTTCAGGAAATTTTATTTTCTACTGAAACCGCATGGTATCCGGGGAACATCTTTTGTATAATCTATATTAAGTTATTTAAAAAGTAACGTATATGGGTTCCTTTGCTTTGTAAAATTCTTCAAAGCCCCCATAGCTTCTAACCTCATTTCTTATGCCAAGAATGGCCTTTGCCTGTTGCCGGCTTTTTTTGGCAGTCTGCAAATTTCCTATAGCAGTAAGGCATCTGGATTTTATACATAACAAATATGGTAAAACCGTATATTTACCTGCCAGAAAGCAATTTTCTATACATTCATCGCATTGCTTTACTGCTTCACGGAATTGTCCCTGCCGCTCTAATAACCATGCCAGGTTTCCAATTACCATAAGGTTGATTTTCATTGATTCAGATATATCCAGCTTTTGCTGCCTGATATATTCTTTTAAAAAGCAGAAGATTCCATACGCCATCCCTATACTATCTTTTTTTGCATAAGCAATGCCCATATTCGATAAAATATAAACTTCATCATATGTCAGCAGCACGGCTTTTTTCTTAGCCCGTAAACGTTCTTTATAGTCAGGCATTGTAAGCATTAGGGCTTTTTTGAGTTTGGGCAGGATATGCCCTTCATCCTTTTTCATAATACCCTGGTAAATTGCCTGGGTATACAAATCAAACTGCATACAAAACGGATTGTTTTTTTCCTTTCGTTTGCGGTACTGTTCCATGGCGGCATTTGCTTCCTCCATTTTCCGTAGTTCCAGATAAAGCAGTATTTGCTTGCACAGCTTGGAACGCTCCATTTCTGCCTTTGTATCGCAGGAAACCCATACGTGGTGGATACCAGGCATTTTGCTGCAGAGCGCTTCAAATACGTGCTTGGATATAATTGCTTTACCATTTTCAATTTTGGATAATGTGCCTGCCGTACAGATGCCATATGCAAGTTCTTCTTGTGTATAACCTAACCGCATACGCATTTCACGGATAGCTTCTCCCATACCATATGTAGGCATTTTAAACCCCTTTCTTTACGCATTCCCCGGTGTTTTTATAATATATTGAATGTATTTTAAATGCAATTAGCGTATTGTAGAAACGTTGTTCATAGAGCACATTATTTTGCCTTATTATAGGGGGGGCGGGCCCGCAGGGTACTTATTCTATATACGGATTTTGTAGGCAATCCATATAACAATTTTAAAATGCAAATCACAAAACGGCAGATATTATGTTATAATTTGGAAAAGAAAGACAAATTTATGCCAAACATAAACAAAACCATCCAGATGACGGAATAGACACTCCAATTCTCCATTATTTACTCAAAAACAATACCAATATAAGAATATAATTTGCACTGTGCCTTGAAAAAAGTTATATTATTAGTTGCTAAAGAAGAAAATATATTGTATAATAATTTTATAAATATATTTGAGATTAAAT
The DNA here is from genome assembly GCA_009911505.1 of Lachnospiraceae bacterium. Taxonomy (GTDB): domain Bacteria; phylum Bacillota; class Clostridia; order Lachnospirales; family Lachnospiraceae; genus Roseburia_B. The sequence continues at coordinate 12,590 of QXXL01000043.1, forward strand.
TTTTATATTTTTTCTTAAATCTATCCAAAACCATACAGGCTAGATGCAGAAATTATACACAAAAGCACTAGTACTCCATCCGGACAGGAATTTGAAGTTTGGAGACACCTGTTTTGTGCCAGTGCTAGGCAAAATTTCGACGGCGATGCGGTGGTATCGTCTAGAAAGTTTAACGACGCAATGGCACTAGTACTCCATCCGGACCGGAATTTGAAGTTTGGAGACACCTGGTTTGTGCCAGTGCTAGGCAAAATTTCGACGGCGATGCGGTGGTATCGTCTAGAAATTTTAACGACGCAATGGTGCGAAGCAGATGGTTCCAGACTTCAATTCCTGTCCGTATGGAGTACTAGTACTGCGGGAAGGATTTACATTACATAATGCGGCTGCCCTCTGTTAATATCAATGTCAAATCCATATATTCCCAGTAATTACAGAAATGGAGGCAAATATGAAACTATATATAAAAAAATCAATTCGCTTTTTCTTGTTTTACTCCGTCCTTACCCCTTTTGCTATGGTATCCGGCTGTAAAACTGCTGGGGAAAATACCGTTACAAAAACAGCTTCTAATATGGAAGAAGACGAATCAAAGGCTACTATTGATGAGAAAAATACTGGACAGGAAGACGATATGGCTTCTGTGCTGCCTATGGCAGGGGAGGATACAGTAGTTTGGAAAATCACCTTTCCCGAATATATTGATATCTGGCAGGAGCCGCTCAACCAGCTGCTGAAAGAAAAAGGCGCTTCCTATCAGGTGAAAATAGAAGCGTTTGATGTGGACGAAGAGGCCAATGAGGGTGCTGTCCACGAATTGCAGAAGATGAAACAAGCAAACGAACGGGCAGATGTGATTGGTGTGCCGAGTGGTTCGGCAGGTTTCATCTATACCTCAATGGCTGACAAGGGCCTTTTACTGCCCCTTGACGATTTTTTAGAAAGTGGGCGGGGCTTAGAAATCAGAAATACCCTTCCTGGGAGGGACTTGGCGCGGTGCAGGTACAAAGGCGTTACATATGGCATTTCCGCCCATTTGCGCACCGTCGGCGCAGTTGCTTACGACAAGGAGCTTCTGAAAAAATATGATATTGATGTATCAGGCCTTTCTTCCGACATATTAGAAAACGAAGCGGTTCTGCAAAAAATTAAAGACGGCGAGGGGGGCAAAGTAATTCCTTATGCCTATAATGATAACATTATTTATTCATTGGGTATGTGGAAGGTGGAGCAGGCAGAATGCCTTGCATATACGCAAGTAGGCGAAGCCGTTAATATTTTTGAAACAGAAGAGCTAAGGGACAAACTGCTTAAGCTCAAAGGACTTAAAGACAAGGGGCTGCTTTACTTTGCGGCGGAGAATGCGCCAGGTTCTTTTTTTGCAAAAGATGAAATGGCGCACAGGGAAGATATGTATGAAAGCAATTTGTCTTACTATAGGAGCAGTGGAGAGGAGATAACGGCGCAATATGTGGTGGTTCCCGACATGGAACGCCCGCAGATTGCACCGTATTGGGGAGATGCGCATACCGCGGTTGCCTCTTGGTCGCAAAACCAGGAATATGCGCTTGATTTTCTGGTACGTTTGTATACGGATCCGGATATTGCCAATTTGATTTTGTATGGCAATGAGGGGGTGGAATACACGTTTGACGGCAATGTAGCGGCACGCTTGCCGGGCAACTTGCTTTGGGCATTTGGCGAGCATTATACGAATGCATTGATTGCTTATCCGCAAAACGATACTGCTGCAGATAAGATGGCCTTTCAGGAGAAGTATTATACACAATGTGAGCCGTTTATTCCAGATGGGTTCCGTTTTGATCCTGCCCCGGTGGCGGCAGAGGTAGAGGCGGTGAATGCGGTATATTATGCAAACGCTGACGGAGGGGAGTATTCTGTTGAGGTTGACAATCTATTTAATCTTAAAGTAGCAGATATAGACGATGCCCTTTCTGAAATCAACAGAAAGCTAGAAGAGGCCGGCATGGATCAGATTATTCAGGAATTTAACCAGCAGCTTACGGAGTGGAGGGCAAAGTTTGAAACTGAGAGGTAGCGGTTAGAGAGAAAGTGAATTGCGCCACAAACAAGCCATCATGTGGTGGCTTCGAAAAATTGAATATAGACACAACACCTAATTTAGAACCGGAGCAGAATCGGAGATAACATATCCCCGTTGCTTCAACAAGCTAAGTGCCTGCGTAGTAGTCAGTACCTTTGACTTTTCCGCAGGACGTGGTTCAACGAAGCCGTCTGGTGTATAGGGCTTTAAATCTGAGAGTATGTGCCAGATAACGGTCAGGAGCATACGGCAGACAGCAATGATGGCTTTCTTGTGACCACGACGTGCTTTTATACGCCTGTAACGATTGGTGATTTCAGGATGGTCCTTTGATCTTGTCAAAGCACTTGCAACCTGCACCAGAACTGGTTTAAAATAAGAACCAGCACGGGAAATCCGAGTGGATTTGATTTTGCCGGCACTCTGGTCGTTACGGGGACAGCATCCTGCCCATGAAACGAGGTGTTTTGCTGTGGGGAAGACAGACATATCACCCCCGATTTCAGAAAGGATCTGGATTGCAGTCATAGGATTTTTGTCAAAGCCAGCAACGGTACGGGCCAAATCAAGGGCGGCCTGGTATTTATCACTGAGACGAAGGATTTCCTGTTGCACTTTTTCTATATGCATCTCCAGTTCGTCTATGTGGTCCAGGCACTGACGGAGTTTGACAGCCTGTTCAGGAGAAACAGCTCCATCAATGGCAGCCTGGATTTCTCCAATCGGAGTCTTGCACCGTCTGTCAACAAAAGGTGCCACATCAAAAGTTTCCCCAGGATGGGCAAGTATTTGTTCCGTGATGGAACGGGAGGATTTTCCAAAAACGTCACTGAAGACATCATCCAGCTTGAGGTTGGATACGGTAAGACAGTTCTGCGCACGGTTCTTCTCGCCAGTAATCATACAGGTGAGCTTGAACCGGTAGCGTACCAGATCCCGCAGATGGCGGATGTCAGCAGGAGGGATAAAGGAAGGTTTGATCATGTCACACATGAAGAGGCCACAGATCCATTTGGCATCCTTACGGTCTGTCTTGTTTCCTTTTTGCGGTTTGGTGTATCCAAGCCAGTCAGCCAGTTCCTTAAGCCCTTTGGAGAAGGACGAGAAACGGGCCTGCTTATACTCAGTTCGGCCGTTTGTATCGGTAATCCCGATGCAGGCATAGCTCCATGTTTTGTGGACATCAAGCCCACAACAGTTTTTACGAAAGATTTTAAAAGCCAAGAAAATAACCTCCTGAGATTTATAGCTGCAAGCTGACAGGGACTGGCCATCCGGCAAAATCGAGTCGACTTTGGAAGAGATAAGTTTACGGGCTAAAAGAGGGGTGTAAACACCCTCTTGGAATGCGCCATTCATTGATGCCTTAACGGATGACCGACACATATAACTATACGAGGTTGCCGCTATACAGCCCCGCCACTCACCTCCACGTGTTGTGTAGTGTTTCAGCCTTACAACGATAATATATCAGGAAAATTTGAAGAGTGAAAGCCACAAATGAGTTTCATAACCCCATTGGTGCCTTTCGCAGAAAGGTGGATTATAACTATGAAAGATAAAAAACAAGCAAGGCGTTTTTTGGCGTTGGCAGCAGCTTTTTTGGCCATTGTAATTTTGAGTGGGGGTTATATTTTTTACCAGAAGTCTGGCAAGGGCGGGGGGACAGATGTACAGTACCATGATACTATGCTTTATATGGGATTTGCGTCTGAGGATGGAATTTACCATTTGAACAGTACAGGGTTTTTGTATTTTTTTGATTACGCAACCCAAAAAGACGTTATTGTCTGCAATAAACCAAACTGTACACACAAGATTTGGTATGAAAATACTCCAGATGAGCAGCGCTGCAATGCGTATTTGCCAGATGTACTTGGAGGGGCCGGGTTTGTGCAGGAAGATGCCCTATACCTGTTTAATACAGATTTGAATACACAAACGGGCTCCCTGGTGCGATCTGGACTTGACCGTACTGGGGTAAAAGAGGTTGCAAGCTTTGAAAACAATATTGTTTCCCCCTTTGTCGTTGACAGGCAGTTTTTGTACATGTCAGGATGCTCTATTCTTACAGAAAAGGATGAGGACGGCATGGAGGCCCCCTCTGGGGAGAATGAAACATGGCTTTTTAGGGTAAACCTTAATACAGGGGAAACCACTAATCTGACAGAACGAAAAAAGGCATACAGCAGTGATTTGTATATTGTGGGGTATTATAATGGAAGGATTTATTATAAGGAAAACCTCTTTGAAACCAAATATGATGGAACCAATTATGAGGAAGCGGGGCATCGGGTAGATTGGTATTTTTATGATATTGAAGAGGGGAAATCTGAGCGGATTTATGAGGATGAAGCATTTCAGGATGCTTACCTGTATGGGGATAAGCTGGTAAGCATGTATGGGAAGGGTATGGCAACAGAAGTATATAAGGATGGATTGTCTGCGCAGGGCAGGTACAGCCAGATCGACATTTCGGTTTGGGATTTGGACGGCGGCAAAGGCCAATGGGTTGTAACGGCAGATAAGCTGTTAGATTACGCAGATGGAAAAGTGTTCTATGTAATAGAAGAAACGGGGAAGCAGCGTTATTTTTACTATGATATAGAGGAAGGGGAAACAGTGGAAATGGATTCTGGGTTTATGAAGCGCCTCCATATCCGCGGTTCATTTGGAGATTATTTACTCGTTATTAAAGACGATACGGATACAGGGTTCGGAGATTACTTTGTCATCCCCAAACAGGATTTTTACAACGGGAAGGAAAATTATATCCCAATCACATGGAAAGAGGAGCCGTGATACAATGGTAACGTTACGAATTGACTCCCTAAGCAAGTCCTATGGGGATAAAAAAGCATTAGACCAGGTAGATCTTTGCCTGACCTCTGGCGTTTATGGGCTTTTAGGCCCAAATGGCGCGGGAAAGAGTACCCTGATGAATATTATCGCAGGCAACCTTACCCCAGATGCAGGGGCGGTTTTATACAACGGAGAAAATACGTCGGCCCTTGGAAAGCACTTCCGCAGTATCTTGGGCTTCATGCCGCAGCAGCAGGGCCTTTACGAGCATTTTACGGGCTATCAGTTCCTTTCTTATATTGCAGCCCTAAAGGGCATGTCAAAGAAACAGGCAAAAGAGGAGATCGAAACGGTAATCGGGCTTGTAAACCTTAGGGAGCAGGGGCTAAAAAAGCTGGGGGCATATTCTGGGGGGATGAAGCAGCGTATTTTGATTGCGCAGGCCCTTTTGAACAACCCGAAGATCTTGATTTTAGACGAGCCGACTGCCGGGCTCGATCCTCAGGAACGTATCCGGATACGCAATATTATTTCTGAGATTGCCCTAGATAAGATCGTAATCCTTGCAACTCATGTGGTGTCTGACGTTGAACAGATTGCCAAGGAGATTATTATGATTAAAAAGGGAAAGGTACTTGGATCGGGAAGTGTTGAGGGATTTTTTAGCGGCCTTTTAGGAAAGGTATTTGAACTGCAGATAAAACCAGAACAGTTGGGGGAGGTAGAACGCGCCTTTCTTGTCAGCAGTGTTTCCGTCCATGCCGGCCAAATGCTGGTTCGAGTTATTACGGATTTAGAACCAAATCCATATTCATTTTCACAGGTACCCCCAACACTCGAGGATGTTTATCTGTATCAGTTCGCGGACGAGATGGGTAGAGAATAAACGGAGCTGTGTGGATCCTAAGGAGGTTTTTTATGAGGATTTTTCAGAAGGAACTGTACAAAATATATGCCAGGCGAAAGTTTATCCTTGTGGTTTTATTGTTTATTGGCGTAAATGCGGCATTGATTTTTACAAGTACAAGCAGCCCAATTGTCCGCCCAAAGGATTACAAAAAGGCTTATACCCACATAGGATCCCTGCCCGCTTCAGAGCAGCCAGGTTATATTAGGGACTGTTACTATGCTGTAAGCGGGGATAACGGCAGTACAGAAACGGAGGTAGAAGCTGCCGGGGAGTATGCGTATTTTTTATACCAGGAACTGTACGGGCAGTTAGAACAAATTGAGGGATATACTGATTATCTGCAGGACATCCAAAACCGAGCCCAAAATGCGGGTAACATATCGATTTTTAATAATAAAGATCCATTTTCAGTCCGCAATGCTAATAAAACGGTAAAAGCGTTTCAGCCATTGGAAGGGAACGTCCTGCAGTTTACTAATACACATACCTTTGTAGAAGCTACAGGTTTTTTGGCTACAGATTTTTTTATGGTTGCATTGATTTTTTTCGTTGTTGTCCTGCTGGTGGTCCAGGAAAAGGAAAAGGGGCTTTTTGCGCTTGTGAAACCGCTTTCGCATGGCAGGGCGCATTTGATGTGTGCGAAAATGGGCGTGCTTTTCTTTTCGGCATTGCTGTTTACGCTGATGTTCTGGGGTGGGAACCTTTTGTTGACAACGTTTAAATACGGTGCGTTAGATTTGGGCGTCCGCTTACAGTCTGTCGGCGGATATGCAGGAAGCGCGCTGAATGTTACGCTCCTGCAGTATTGGCTCCTGTTTTTAGTTTCTAAAATGGCTCTATATTTTTTGATTGGGCTTATATTTTTTTATTTTGCATTGATTTCTAAAAGCGTGGTTATGCTCTATGTCCGGTCGGTTTTGCTGTTTTTGGTTTCCCTTGTCCTGTATTGGACGGTAGACGGCAATTCGGCCTTTCAGCTCTTAAAATACATGAACCTTGTCAATTTTGTACAGGTAACGCCTATTTACCAATATTATTTTAACCTGAACATTTTTTCTGTACCGGTAAACATTGTGACGGTTTTTGCTGTATCATGCACGCTGTTTTGTATTGTTATTTTTTTTCTCAACCTATATATTTTTAAGAGCCAGGATTCGGCCCTTACATTAAAAGCCAGCCCCCTTTTGGGGAAGGGGCAGATGAAGCGGTGCCACACAAGCCTTTTGTACCATGAGGCATATAAGCTTTTGGTAGTGCAAAAAACATTTTGGATCCTTATCCTTTTTCTTTGCCTGCAGGGATATCTGTTTATGCAGGGGACGCCTTATATTGGGGAGTCAGAACGTTATTATAAAAATTATATGGCCATATTTGGGGGTGAGGTAACAAATAAGACACGTGAGATGATTGCTAAGGAGGAGAAACGTCTGGCATCATTTGCCCATATAAGGGACGAAGCGGAGCAAAATTTTGCCCAGGGAAAAATTTCATTACAGGAGTATGAATCAGCCCGCAAGCTGGCGGAGGACAATACTAAGGGGCAGGAGGCGTTCACACGTGTGCTGGAACATCTTGCATATGTGGAAGGGCAGGGGGCCAAAACGGGTGAGGTTCCCTGGATGGTTTATGAGACTGGTTATGAGATGCTTACTGGCAATTCGTATTCAGGATATGAGGATGATATGAAAAATGCAGCGGTAGTCCTCGTTGTTATGATTGCCGCTTTTGCAGCCTTTTTTGGGACGGAATATTCTACCGGGATGATCCATATGATTTCCTGTTATAAGCTGGGACGGGCGAATACTGTAAAAGCAAAGCTGCGGGCCGCTTTTCCGTTGTATACTGCTTTTTTTGCGGTTGGGTATCTGACAGATTTTATTGGGGTGTACAGCCAGTACGGACTGCCATATGAGAATGCTAAACTGGGCGCTATATCTGCTTTGGCGGGTTTTCCAGCTGATTTGAAACTTTGGCAGTACCTTGGATTGCTGTATGTTTGCCGTTATGTTGTATTTTGCTGCATTTTACTTTTGATATTTCTGGTTTCGGCATTTTTTAAGGATACTGGGACGACATTGCTGGTTTTAAGTATTGTACTTGTCATTCCGGCGTTTTTGCATATTATTGGGTTGAGGTGGGTGGATTATTTTTCTTTGAATGCGTTTATATCAGGAAATATTCTGTTGAATAGCTTAAAAGGGGGCGGATGTGCGATCTTGCTGCTGGTTTCGGGTGTAGCGGGCGTGTTTTCCTATATGCGGCTGCTTCGCGTTTATGGTGTGGATTCGTAATTGGAGTACCAGAGCGTGTTTGAAAAATTATTCCCGCCATCTGCATTCCCCACTTAGCGTGATATTTGCGCTATCAGATTAAACATTAGTAGTTCAATCTGCATAAATTCGGTCAACGTAGCCCGCTGCGACTCCCTCATTTGACACAAATCTCCCACTAAGTGTGGAATACATTTGCTGAAAAGTATTTTTTTGTGTGCTGTGTGTATCAAGGGCGGGGGTAGGGTTTGTGAGCCTTGACTGCGTATATGCCGCTTACATTCTATTAAAAAACAAAATCGCTTCATATTATGTGTTTACGAACTCTCTAAAAAAGAGTATAATACCCCTAAAAGCAAAACCACCCCTTGGTTTTATGCAAATCACAAACATAGAATGGAGAGAAAATATGGGTACAGTTCTAAAAGGAAATGAGTTAAACCAATTTGAAAAAGGTACGGTACTCTTTAAAAAAGGTGAACAGGTCCGTTTTTTTGGAATGATCGCGAAAGGAAGCATACGCATAAGCGGCAGCGGAATACAAAGGATTGCCAGGCAAGGTGCATTGATAGGCATCGTGGATTTATTTTATAGTGAATATTTAAGTGACTATTCTGCGGAAGAAGATACCATATTCTATGCATTCCGGGCGATTGACCCTGGTCTGCTGCAGAGTTTTTTGAACAGTAACTTTGATTATCGGGGTATTGCTGTCTATTCTATGGAGCAGGAACTATCTGATTATATGAAGGAACGTGAGCTGCTTTTGGAAAAAGCGGAGGGTATGTATGAAGGTTTAAAGGGGCTTTATGGATCCGCAGGGGAGGTGTCCGGGGATAAAGCGATTCAACGTCTGTTGGAGGAAGAACCTAAAGATGCCTTTCTTTTGCCGTGTGGGGAAAAGAAGCTTGCATTTTACTTGGAAAGCGCAAAGGTATCGCTGGATTTACATAAAAAGTTTTATTATAGCAGCCCGGTAATGGCGTTTTACCAGGCGGGTGAAATGGCAGGGCTTATCCGGGATATTATGAATTCTTGTGAAGCGGCTGTCAATTATATGGAAGAGGTTGCTTTTTATAATAGCCCTTCATCTGAAGATGCCAGTGAAGAAGATGGGGAAGAAGGCCCCGTTCTTACCCAAGAAGAGGTGATGGGGCAGTTAAAGGGGTCGCTTGCACAGATTTTAAAATTTGCTTTTATTGAAAAAGAGGAGCAGGAAGAGATTGTCATGGCTATGAATACATTTGCTATGGCAAAAGACCGTTTGTCTGTCCAGGACGATATGCGTAAAATTAAAAAGCAGATTACGGGGCATTTTTATAAGGTTTACCAGAATTGCCTGTTTAAGTGGTTTGAAAATAAAAATGTACCATTAGCGGTTAAGCTGTTTTTAAATTACGGCTATATGGATGAGCGCCTGCTAGATGAGGATCAAATCCTCTTTCTCTGTGAACGGATGAATGAAAAGCAGGGCAAGCTTATCTGCCCTATATATACAATGCCGGAGTGGCTTGAAGCAATTTACCGGGGTAAAAAAGAGCCGTCAAGGGATTCTTTTGAAGAGGATTACCGGGATACATTAAGGAAACAGCTTCGCAGCGGCAAAATTACGGAGAAGCAGGAAAAAGAATATTTATCCGATACCCGCAGGAAGGTGATCTTTGAGATTGAAAATATGTTCACCAGCAATAATAAGATTATAAATGGTAAGCTTTCCACATATGTCCCGGTTCTTTATAAGGATGAAATATATGGGCATTTAGATCGGCTGTATGTTACCAAAAAGCAGCTTTGCGACTGCATCCTGGATTTGGAAAAGAAGGATTTTACTGTATTTAAACGGGAAGTAATGTATACCAATCCATCGATACAGATTGAGCGGGAGCATGTCATAAAACAGGTATATCCAGATGTAATTTTAACTCCGGTTTATGGTACCGCTTCATCTATGTGGCAGGAGATTACTGGAAAAAGGCGTGATACGCCAGGGAGGTTTTTGTTCCCGGTGATTTCTGAGAATGAGCTCCATAAACTGGTGACGAAAGCTTTTGGACGTTTCCACTGGGAGTACTGCAGGTGTGAGATGGGGGCGATGTGGAATAATATCCAGTATAAATCGCTGACTTCGGAATATATGGACTATATCCAGTATTACCGTAAGAACCACAATTTATCTGAGGAAAAACGGGAAAAGATTAAGACGCAGATTCTTAGGGCCAGGAATAACACCAGGGAAATTTTCTTAAGTGATTATGAAATGTGGATTTATTCTGAAGCTAATGCAGCGATGAAGTTAAATAAAGTCTCAAGGCTTATTTTAGCAACGTATTGCCCATTTAACAAAGAGATGCGTGAGTCGTTAAAATCGAATGCCGCATTTGTGGAAGCTATGGCGGCCCACCAGCGCATGTTCCACGAAAAAACGAGGGAATGGGAGCTTCGTATTAAGAAAAGGGAAAACAACGGCCTGCCTGTCCCGCAGGAATTTTATGATACTTATTCGTATTATGCGAATAATTAGTATTTCTAAATTACGTTTTGTGTGGTAAAATAACGGTTATAATAGAAACAGGCAAAAAGGATGGGGCAAAATGGAAAAAGACAAAGATTTAAAGGAAAAGAAACCGGCCAATACAAGGTTAAAAATGACAATTGGTATATTGTTTTTGGTGGTGCTGTCCATAGTTGAGCTGTACCTAATGATAAATTATGCCGATAGTTACTTATTCTTAGGCCTGGTAGGTTTGGCGATTTTGTGTTTTGTGTACTGGACGATGGATCTGTCTTTTAAGGCGCGCAGGGAACAGGAAAGCGATTTGGAAAAGGGGTTTGAAAGCCTTTATAAAGCACAGAAGGTGTCATATATTACATTAAAACAAGGGCTTGTAAAGCTGGAGGAGCTTTTGGATGAATTGGGGGAAGAGCTTTCTTTCCCATTGGAGGAGGTCCTTTCTGCGCAGAAAGCCGTTGGCAGGGTTACGATTCAAAAGAATAAAGAAAATTTTGATGTCGTTGTGGCGTCAAATGAGAAACTGATCGAACACCTGGAGTCGTTTGAGCAGAAGTTTGTGGAAATCAGCGGGCAGATTGAAATGATAAACGCTGCGGAAGCCGCACCTTTGGCAGAGCAGCCGCAAAACAAGCAGGAAGAGATTTTAAGCTCGCTTGCCCGGATAGAGGATATGCTTAAAGAAGGCACAGGAAATACGGCGATGCCTGACCGCCAGCAGGAAATTTTAGATTCCCTGGCGGGGATCGGAGATGCTGTGATGCGGGAGTCTGGCAGGGAGCCGGTAGCTGACCGCCAGCAGGAGATTTTGGATTACCTTGCAAGGATTGAAGCTTCTGTCAAGGATGAAATATCTGAGCTGGAAGTACATATGGAGTCAAAAATTGATGAAATTCCATCGGCTGTGCAGGAAGAGCAGAAAATGTCAGCGGAAGAACTAGAGCAGCTTCTTGGTGAAACAGGCGCCATGATGGAATCTATGAATCTGGATTTACCGGGAGATGAAAACATAGCGGCTGCAGTGCAGGAGGAAGCCGCTGGAAATCCAGGAATAACAGCTGATGCGGGTGTGATGGCTCCGGAAACGGATAAGGCACGTCAAGCTAGTATGGCGTTGGATATGGCTGATTTACCGGGGGCAGACGCGGCGCCGGAAGCTGGCATGCCGCTAGATATGGCTGATACGCCAGGTGCAGAGACGCCCTTGGAGACTGGGATGCCGCCAGATATGGCTGATACGCCAGGTGCAGAGGCGCCCTTGGAGACTGGGATGCCGCCGGAAACGGCTGATACGCCAGGTGCAGAGGCGCCCTTGGAGGCTGGGATGCCGCCGGATACGGCTGATGTGCCAGGAACAGCCATGTCATCAGAAGCTGGCACGTCGCTAAAAGCAGGCGTGGTACCAGAATTGGACGAAAAAGCACTGGCAGAGGATTCGTTTGAGATACCAGAAGGTATGGGGTTGCCCGGTGTGGGGAAAATTGCGGAGCACACAGAAGGCGGGGAATCGTACGAAATACCGGAAGGCATGGAGCTTCCAGGTATACAGGATATAGGTATTAGTCCGCAAATACCAGAGCCGGAGGAGTCCTATGAAATACCAGAACATTTGTTAATGCCTGAGTTCTCCAGCGGGGTGCAGCCTGGAATTATGCCAGAAGAATCTGCAATGGCCAATGAGGCAGAGGAACCGTCAAACCAGGTGGACATACCGGAAGTGGACGGATCGCAGCAAGCGGGCATTGCGCTTGACGGACAAAATAATTCCGAACCGTTTGGGATGCCGGAAATTCCAGCAGAACAGGCCGGTTCGGAAAAGGTAATGACGCCAGATGAAATTGCAGTTTTACTTGGTGAGCCAAGCGGGGCAAAAGCCCCTATGCTGGCTGAGGAGGAAGTGCCCAAGAAGCCGGATCTTTCAGATCCAGGGCATGTGATGACACCAGAGGAAATAGCTTCATTGCTGGCGGATATGTAACTGGTTAAATGTACCCTCACAGCCTGACTGCATCAGGCTGGACGAGGGTGCATTTTTCTTTGGGCTTTTTTCTTGCCCATGCTTCTGCCAGGAGCCAGAGTAAAACGCCAATCCCGGAGAGTGCTTTTCCAAAATTCACGCCGGGTGCATGATAAACTATTTCAATCTTGTGGTTCCCTTTAGAAATTTTTGTCCCAAGAAAAGCCGTATTTACTGTTTCTGTTTCCGTACGCCTGCCATCAATCCAAACGTCAAACCCTGGGTCAAACGGAATTGATGTTACCAGATACCCTTCGCGTCCTACAGTCAGATCTCCGCAAATGTGGTTTCCCTTTGTAGCTGTCCAGTCGGGCTTAAATTCGGATTGGTACAGTGAATCATTTTCCAAAATAGCAGCGTCTCCCAGAAAGCCCCTGATATTAGAAAGTGAATACTTTCCGCTGTGAAACAGTATATCGATGTCTTTTTGATGTTTTTCTAATTTTACTACATAGGTAAATGTTGTATTTCCGTTATAATATATGTGGTTTTTGGCGCTTAAGTTGTTACGGACACCTGCAATCTCCACAATCACATCCTTGTTTTGGCGATGGTTTTGTACATCAAATTGAAGGAAAAATAGTTGCTCCTTTTGTGCATTTGTATCTCTTCCTGTCACGAAAAGAGACGTTTTCTCGGTTTTATTAGTCTGTACGGTGTAACCTTTATCTGTTTTGCATACCGAAGCGCTTTCTGGAATTTGGATGGCTGTTTCTTGAATGTCTGGTACAGATGCTGTAATCTTAGTTTTTTCTGCCCTTCTGCCATCCTTAGCGACGGCGTATTGTGCAAGCGTTGTTTGGTTATATGGAAATTCCAGTTTGCGGTATGTATCTTCTGAAATTACCTGATCTGTAGCATAAATGACGGGGGCCGCATGTTCTTGCCGATGCACAGAAAATACCCCGTCCGCAGGTTCACCGGAATTTTTGGTGACAAGATATTTAATTCCCATAAATTTCTGAAACAGTGGATTTTGTGATACCGTCTGCATCAGGCAGTTTCTGGAAGGCTGCTCCGTTTGAAATACTGTGTCGCGGAAGTCTTTATAGTTTTGCTGGTATGCGGAAGAATACGATGAAACAGACCATTGGTGCGTGTCCCAGGTACGGTTGATATTAGCCTTGTTTTCATCATAGCTGCCGCTTTGTTCCAGTCTGAACAGCCCTGTCTCTTTATCCAGCGTTTCAGAAATTTCATCATGCCAGGAGTTATCTGTAATGTCCTGATAGAAATCCGCGTCCAATATATGGTCCTGGTTTAAATAGCTTCCAGATAATACCAGGAAAAAGACAGAAGGCGTTACAAGCAGCGTACACCACTTTGTTTTCCGGTACAAAAGAAAAACTGCCGGGAGCAGTATAAGCTCTGCAAAAACCGCTTTATACTGCCATGTCATGTCTGCATCTCCACAGGTATAAAAGGAGATTATGCTAAAGGCAGCAGCTACAACATAGCCTGCCAGGCACATCCGGGCAGTAATGGTTTTTTGTTGGATGCCTGCCAGGCATACTGCTATTAGATAGCACAAGACTGGCAAAAAAGGGATCAGGGATTTGCCCCTGGCATACAGCCCGCCATTTAATATCCAGGAAAAAAATGGAATTAAAATAACAGCAATGCATCCGGCGGATAAGAACCGTACTTCAAGCTTTTTGCAAATGAGGCAAATGGCCAGTACGGCAAGGATTGCCACCGTAAGCCCGATCCCGTACCCACTGTACGCAAACCGATCTATGGATAAATCAGGAAGGAACAATGAAGAAGTGGGGGCTTTGTGGGAACCGCCGCTTCTTGCAAACAGTGCATATGCTGTTGGTATAAGCAAAACTCCTGCCATACTCACCGCAGCTATGGTTGGAAGGATAAAGCCAAACACCCGGCTTTTGTCTTTTTCTTTTTCGCATTTTCCAAAGCCGTAGAGGCACAAAGCGAAAAGGCCTGCAATGGAAAAATAAAAGCTTGTCATTATCATAAGGAAGACACCTGCAACATAAAGGGCCGGTTTCCCTTTTTTCCAGTAACGGTCCACGCCGATTAGCGCCATGCACAAAAACGGCATATAATTGACAAACATAATCTGGCGGTGGGAGTGGTAGATCATCGGGGCTGCCAAAAGAAACAGTATGGCAACCGCCATCCTGATTTGTCTGGAAAAACCTTGTGCCCCAAGCCAGTAATACATCAGAAGTACGGATGCCACAAGGCAGGCTGCACATGCCACCATCAGGTAATCACTCATTTTTATAAACGGCAGCAGGTAGGATGGAAGAATAACTGGGCTAAACAGGCCATAGTAGGAAAAATTGTAAATATTTTGCCCGCCACCCAGATTTGCTGTAAATTCGGGAAACAGCTTTCCGGTTTCATAGAACTGCTGGCGGAATTGTTCCGGAATTACGCAATGCTGGGTACTCCAGTCTCCGTTGGTTGCAAAAGGTGCGAACCGGGTGACAAAAAACCATATTACAAGCAGAGACAGGATTGTGAGAAAAATGTATGGTTTTATTCGGGTTTTCATATGTGTATTCCTCCTTTTTCTGTATATATAGTATCTCCCTGTTCT
Organism: Lachnospiraceae bacterium; assembly: GCA_009911505.1. Classification (GTDB taxonomy): domain Bacteria; phylum Bacillota; class Clostridia; order Lachnospirales; family Lachnospiraceae; genus Roseburia_B. Next base: position 27,729 of record QXXL01000043.1, read on the forward strand.
TAGGAATTCTATAAAGTATTTCTTAAGGTTTCTAAAGAAATTTCTATTTTTTTTTAAATCTTGTATAATAAAAGGGGATACCAAACATAAAAGGAGAAAACATATGATAGAGGAGAATATGCCGCATATCTTAATTGCAGACGACAATCCGGAGATCCGTGAAATCATAAAAATACTTCTGTCAGGAGAGGGGTTTGCCGTGACAGAAGTTAAAGACGGGAGCACAGCCCTTGCCGAAATAGGCAAACGGGAATTTGACCTGATTATCCTTGACGTTATGATGCCCGGCTTAAACGGCTATGAAACCTGCCAGGCCATCCGCGAAATCAGCAATGCACCAATTCTCTTTTTAAGCGCCCGTACGACAGACAGTGACAAAATCCTGGGCTTTTCCAGCGGTGGGGACGACTACCTAGAAAAACCGTTTTCGTATCCAGAGCTAATCGGGCGTGCAAAGGCATTGATCCGGCGATACCATGTCTATCAGGGGAAAGGGACGCAGACAGGGGCGCCAACCGCAAAACAGCTTTCCTTTCGCGGGCTGACCCTGGATCTGGAACAGGAAGAGGTTTTTTTTGACGGAAAAAAGGTGGAGCTGACAGCGACCGAATATGAAATGCTGCGGCTGCTCGCATCAAACCGCAGCCAGATATTTTCTGCGCAGCGGCTGTATGAAGCCATTTGGGATGAACCATGGTATTACGGTGCGAACAATACCGTTATGGTACATATCCGCAATTTACGCCAGAAAATAGAAAAAGACCCGAAAAATCCTGTGTTTATCAAAACTGCCTGGGGAAGGGGGTACCATTTTGAGTAAATTAAAAGCGATTCGGGAACACGCGGCCCATATTAAAATCCGTACCAAGCTATTTCTTCTGGTTTTAGTAACAGGTGTTTGCTGCCTTATGCTGTTTCGTTCACTATGGCATAATAAATGGAGGGTTTATTATTTTTTGGTGGACAATATGCCTTTCAATATACACTTATTTCCGAGACCAGATGACGGCTTTTGGGTTGAGCTGGGCAGTGAAGCGATAAAATGCGATATTCCGGAATCGGAGGACGATAAAGAGGCGATTGAAGCTTTAGAGCCGTTTTTTGCTGTGGCAGATGAATATACCAGCATTTCAATTTATGGTTTGGAGGATGGGCTGTACCGGGCAAGCTATTTTTCGGAGGCAATGCTTTGGGAGGAACCGTTTAATACGTTTTTTCAGCTGACGTACCGATGGGTTGACGAAGACGTTGACCAGCGTTATGAGCGGGCAATCGAATTTAAAAACGGCTTTGCCAGTGTGATGGTTACCTTTTATCACAGCTCCTTTTTCATTGTCCCGTATGCAGTGGTGTGCCTGATCATCTGTGTGTTTTTGTTCCTGTTTGTCCTGCTGTTTTTTGTTGGAAGGAAGCTAAGGACCATTGTAGGGCTGGAGCAGGCCGTTTTGCAGATGTCCTCCGGCGATCTAATTACGCCTGTGGCAGGCGCAGGCTTTGACGAAATCGGCATTCTGGCGCTGGAGCTGGACAAACTTCGGGCAACGCTGCATGAGAACTTTTGCCGGGAGCAGGAGGTGCATCGATCCAACCAGGAGTTAATTACCGCTTTGTCACATGATTTGCGTACGCCGCTTACGATATTAAAAGGATATTTGGAAATTTTACGGCTGAACCGCAACCCCGATATGCAGGCCGAATATATTAGCCGCTGTATGGCAAAGGCAGATGATTTAAAAGAAATGACAGATCGGATGTTTGAATATGCCCTGGTATTTGATGAAGCGTCAGATTTTGCAAACGAGATGAGGCTAGTAAAAATGCCGGTTTCGTTTTTTATTGAAAGTTTGCGTGAGCACGTTGATTTTTTACGGCTTGCGGGGTTTGAGGCAAAGCTTTCTTTTCTGGATTTACAGGAGTTAGGGAATTTGAAGGCCGAGGTGACTGCGGATGAGGTTATGGTAAAACGTGTGTTTAATAACCTTTTTTCAAACATAATAAAATATGCGGATAAACGAGATGCAGTTGCCGTTTCTGCTTGTATAGAGGGATATTTTGCGGTTTCGGTGAAGAATAAGGTAAAAGACTGGGGGCCGGGCGGGAATATAGAAAGTACGCAGATTGGTTTAAAAAGCGCTAAAAAAATGATGAAAAGAATGGATGGGGATCTTGTACTGCAGGAGGAAAATGGGTTTTTTGGGGTGGAGCTTCGGTTTTTATTATAATTTCTTTAAAAAAATTTAAAAAAATACTTGCATTTTATAAAATTATGATATATAATTACACCTGTTGTTGGAAAGAATAAAATATGTGCGCCACTAGCTCAGCTGGCAGAGCACCTGACTCTTAATCAGGGTGTCCAGGGTTCGAACCCCTGGTGGCGCATGAAAGCACTGATTTTGCGGACGTATGAGCCGTGGGATCGGTGTTTTTTCTTTTTATATTAGTACTATAGCGAATTATAGGGAGCGGCGGAAAAGGGCCCGTTAGTCAGAGGGCTTGCCCTGCCATCCGTGGCGGGGCATTGCTGGGGAATGAACGGGATACTTAAGAGCCCCTTAACCCCATCACAAGGCTCCAGCTTATACCATGCCCTCTGACTGACTACGGTTCTGGCTGGATGGAGTACTAGAGACAGGAGGAAGAAAAATGGATAAATTTGAAGCAGTTGTATTTGATTTGGACGGGACATTGTTAGATACGATAGAAGATTTGACAGATAGTGTGAATGCAGCATTACAGCAATATAGCTGCCCGCTAAAAACAGTAGATCAGGTCCGCTCTTATGTGGGGAATGGGATACGCAATCTGATGATACGGTGTATAGGGCAGGGGGAACGGCATCCGGAGTTTGAAAATATTTACCGTGCATTTTTGGAACATTATAAGGTAAATTGCCGCAGTAAAACAAAACCTTATGATGGGGTGGTGCGTATTTTAAGGACCTTAAGTGATGAGGGCAGAAAGCTTGCGATTGTATCTAACAAGGCTGATTTTGCGGTTAAAGATTTGAATACATATTATTTTAAGGAATTTCAAATGGTTGCTATTGGGGAGCGCGATGGCATTGCCAGGAAACCGGCGCCTGATTCTGTTTTTGCTGCTCTGCGTGAGCTGGACGTTCCGGCAGGGAAGGCAGTTTATGTAGGGGATTCTGATGTGGATGTAGAAACCGCACGCAATGCAGGCATTCCTTGTATTAGTGTCCTTTGGGGGTTTCGTGAGAAAGATGTAATGTTAAAATGTGGGGCAAAGTATTTTGCAGAAGATGCGGATGGGCTTCTTGCGGTATTAAAGGAGTTGGAGCAGGTGTAGGGTATTAGAAAATTGTATGTGGTTGGCATAGGCTCCGTCAGCCAGAGGGCAGTGTATGCGTCTGGGCTCCAGCTCATACACTGCTTTCTCTAATGTAGGTTCAGCAAAGCGCAGACCTCCCGGAAGGAACGCCGGATACATTTTAATTTATCCGGCCAGAACGTATTCCTGTAAAAATATTTGCAACAGCGGTTGAAATGGCCGCTCCGGCAGCAGCATTTGCGCCTCATAAGCCCCTCCTGGGATAAAAGGTTTCTATTATCTTATGCAGGGGGGCTTTTTTTATTTCATGGAGAAGCCACGAGTTTATAAATGGGGTTGCCCATTCCGGAAAATTTTTCTTCATACTCTGTCATTATATTGCCTTTGTTCATTTTTAGATCGTGGTGTAAATCAAATGTGCAGGCATTTACCGTCCACCCTGCAGCGGGAAGCTCTTCCAGGGAAAATGTAAACAGGTTTTTATTATCTGTTTTAAACTCCATTTGCCCAGACGGAGCCATGATCTGGCGGTAAATTTCTAAAAATGCATGGGACGTTAAGCGTCGTTTGGCATGGCGGTCTTTTGGCCAGGGATCGGAAAAGTTTAGGTATATACGCCCTACTTCCCCGGATGAAAATACATCGGCCAGTGTTTTGGCGTCAATGCACAGGAAACGGAGGTTTGGTGGAGGGTTTTGCTCCATTTTTTGTAAAGCGCGCAGCAGGACACTGGTATAACGTTCAATGCCAATGTAATTAACCGTAGGGTTTTTGTCTGCGAGGGCCATAATAAACTGTCCCTTTCCCATTCCAATTTCGATATGAATAGGATTATTATTGGAAAAACAGGTATGCCAGTTTCCTTTTAAGCTTGTCGGGGATGAAATACAGTAGGGGTTGTTCGCGACTGCTTCACCGGCCCCTTTTATGTTTCTTAAACGCATGTAGATACCTCATTTCTGATTAGATTATGCTTTCTTGCCAATATTTCATAGATTTCTGGTACTGGAAGCCCTCTGCCTGACTACGGTTTTGGCTGGCAGGTATCCAATAACGTAGTCGGAGCGCATGGCTGTGAAAAGTTCGCTGTAGTGAATTTTAAATAAAATTTACTGTACTATAAAATAATAGCATTTATACTATAACAAAACCTTAAAAAAATAGAAAGAACTAAAACTTTCATATTGCACATCTGATTTGGTAAGTTTATACTATAACCAGAGAAAACCACGGCATTGCTTTCCTTAAACAGAACTGGAAAGCCGTACAAAAACGAAAAGAGAGGTAACATCCTTTGAAAATACAAAATAGATTGCTGATTCTGATCTGCATTTTTGTTATGGTACTGTCATGTATCCCCCAAGTATCTTTTGCCAAAGCTTCCAAAAAGAACCAGTACTGGCCGGATGGGCCGCAAATCCAGTCTTCTGCCGGTATTGTAATGGAAGCTGAAACAGGTACTATCTTATACGAAAAAAACAGCAATGATCCGCACTACCCGGCAAGTATTACCAAAATCCTTACTACGCTTCTTGCGCTTGAAAATAGTAAAATGGACGAAGTGGTCACATTTTCGCGTGATTCTGTTTATAAAACTGAAGGTTCTGGAATTGCAAGGGATGTAGGGGAAGAAATGACAATGGAGCAGTGCCTGTATGGGGTTATGCTGGCTTCAGCTAATGAGTGTGCTTATGCAGTAGCGGAACATGTTGCAGGCGATATTGGTACGTTTATCCAATGATGAATGACAGGGCGGCTGCGTTGGGCTGCCAGAATACCCATTTTAACAACTGCAATGGCCTGCCGGATGAGCAGCACTATGTCAGTGCATATGATATGGCTCTGATTGCACGGGAAGCCTTTAAAAATGAGGCGTTCCGTATCATATGTGGTACGAAATCCTATACAATTCCGGTTACGAACAAGCATACAGATGAAGAAACCCCCCTCCATAACCACCATCAGATGCTTTACCCACTAAGGACCAGGCAGTATTTGTACGAATATTGCCTGGGCGGCAAGACAGGGTATACTTCGGTTGCTAATTATACTTTAGTGACTTATGCGGAAAAAGATGGCATAACATTAATATGCGTCGTGCTGGATTCACCTGCATCAGGCAACTACGATGATACCAGGGCGTTGTTTGATTTTTGTTTTGATAATTTTAAGAAAGTAAATGTAGCGCAAAATGAGACATCTTATGTACAAAAGGATCAGGGGAGTGAAGCCATACTTGGCAGTTATGAGCCATTTGTAGCGTTAGACGGCTCAAGCAGTATTATCCTGCCAATAACTGCTGAGTTTGAAGACGTGGATTCCCAAATCAACTACGGCAATCAAAATGAAGATATATTAGGCAGCATTGAGTACACATATGCCGGACGGCTAGTGGGCAGTGCAGATCTGACAGTTACAGATGTAGCAGCAGATACGTTTGATTTTCATGAGCAGGAAGATACGCAGAAAGAAGCGGCAGGAGATAGTGAAATAAACTATGACGGAAACGGCCAGCATGGCGGGACAGGATCCAAAAAGGTGTTTTGGATTGAACCGAAAATGATTGCGGCAGGCCTTTTGGGTATTGGCACATTGGGGCTGATCATTTTTGCGGTGTGGAAATTTGTAGATAATTTTTATAAAATTAAAAGGAAGCTGCATTTGAATGGGAAAGAGAAGTCGCCTTACAGGACGATAAAACAAAATAAGATGTTTCGGAAAAAGGGGAGGAAATGGTTTTAGGGGCGCGCTCTAATACTACAGCGAACTGTAGGGAGTGGATGGCAAAGGGGCCGTCAGGCAGAGGGCAGGAATGGTTTTTCAAACACGCTCTAGAAGAGGCCGCTAATAAATAAATGGAGCAGAATTTTGTATGGAAAAAATGACAAGGGCTCAAAAAACAGATTATTTGTTATCAGAGGTAAAAAAACAAATGGACGCAAATGGGGGTATCCTAAAAACCAGCCAAATTACAAACCTGGGGATTGACTACCGCCGCATTTTGGCGTGGGTAAAAGATGGTACATTGGATCGGGTGAAAAGCGGCTATTATTCATTTGGCTATAAAAAGCGCCCGGAAGAAGAGCTTATCCGGGGGTTGTTTGGGGATGCGGTTTTATGTTTGGACAGTGCGCTGTATTATCACCATTATATTGCAGTAAAACCGTATGCATGGCATCTTGCTGTAGATAAGAACACCTCCAAATCGAGGTTTAAAATGGAATATCCAGTGATTGCGCCTTATTATACAGAACCGGAGGTCCTCTCTCTTGGCGTGACGCAAATTCCATTTGCTTTGGGGCAAATGAAAATATATACTAAAGAACGCATGATTTGCGACTGCCTGAAATATGAAGAGAAAATGGATCGCGATATTTTTAAGCGTGCGTTATTATCTTATCTTGCTGACGGGTCAAAGGATATAGCGGAGCTGCTTCGTATTGCAAAATTACGGAAAGTCTTACAGAAAGTACACAACCGGATCGGAGTGTGGCTGTAATGCATGAAGCGCAGCTAAGCTATGGGCTGATTTCTGAAAAATCTAAAGAGACGGGGATTGCGTTTGCGAACCTGTTAGGCGGCGCGGTTTTAGAGGAAGCTGTCCGCAGGATAGGCCTGTCAGAATACGGCGAAACCCTATGGCTGAAAAACGGGGAGGTTTTAGGGCAGGCACAGTATGCAAAAAAATTGGTGCTTCATCTGGAATATGATTATATGGCAGGTGTGGGGGCGGAAGGGGAAAGCCGTTCCTCTTGTATGCAGGCTCTTTGTGACGGGCTTATGCGGGATGTATTTGGGGGCGGGGGAGAGTTTGGAGTTGTGTTTGATTTTAAGGGCAGTATTTCTAAGCGTTGTTTACAATTACAGCTCCTGGCAGAGTTAGAGGGTATGCAGATCCCGCTTTCCATACGGATAACCCCCAGACGGTGCGGTGCAGGGGAGCCTGTTATGGAAAGCCTGTTTTGTATGATGTTTCCGGAAATATTGATTTTCTATTGCCGTTATCCTACAGAAGAGGTTTTGGCTGCCCATTATGTAGAAATTGTGCAAAAGCTGGAGCTTATCCGGGATGTTGGCGTGTATTATGAGGTTTATATGTTGTTGGACTGTGAGGGGGTTGACGCCAGGAAGGTAAAGGATGGGATAGAAGCCCGTTTGGATCCAGCAGGCCTTGATAGAGGGTGGAAGCGTATGGAAATGGTTGCTGGGTATGGAGGTTATGCTTACATGAAGAAAAGGTGGAAGTCTTTTTTACGTTCTATTCACAGTAAGGGGCCGCCATGGGAATCTGTAATCGAACGGTTTTTGGGCTTTTATGAACCAATTTGGCAGGCGGTGCTGGATGAAACTATTTTTTTAAGTGACTGGATGCCGGAGATTAATAGGTTTTTGTAGAGTGTTTGAAAGCCAAAAACACAACAATACAGCTTAAACTAAAGGGAGTCAATATGTCGCAAAAAACAACAACAGAAGCATTGGACACTAAGCTGGAAGCATATGCTTCGTCTGATTATTACCCGTTCCATATGCCTGGGCACAAGCGCAGCCCATTGCCTATGCCGAATCCATACACCATAGACATCACAGAAATTGACGGTTTTGACGACCTGCACCAATCAGAAGGAATATTAAAGGCAGCGCAGCAGCGCGCGGCCGCCTTGTATGATGCCGGGCAAAGCTATTATCTGGTAAACGGCAGTACCTGTGGGATACTAACTGCGATTTTTGCCGCAGTGCCCCAAAATGGAACGCTGTTAATGGCGAGGAACTGCCATAAGTCGGTATACCACGCGGCCTATTTAAGAAACCTCTCCACGGTATATTGTAATCCTTGTATAACCCGGTTTGGCATTTCCGGCGCAGTTTCGCCCCAGGAAGTTGAAGAGAAGCTTTCCTGGCATCCATCGGTTAATGCCGTTATCCTCACATCCCCCACATATGAAGGCGTGGTAAGCGATATTGGCGCCATCGCCCAAATCGTGCACAAGCACGGGATCCCCCTGATCGTAGACGAAGCGCATGGCGCGCATTTTGGATTCCATAGCGCTTTCCCCCAAACAGCTGTCCGCTGCGGTGCGGACATTGTAATCCAAAGTATGCATAAGGTTCTCCCTTCTTTTACCCAAACTGCATTGCTTCATCTAAATACAACAGATATCCTCCCTCAAACCATAGAAAAGTATAGAAGTATCTTTCAAACCAGCTCCCCTTCCTATATATTGATGGCAGGGATGGAAAAATGCACCCGCCTGCTATCTGAAGAGGGCAGCGGCTTGTTTTCATTATATACGCACCGCCTAAAATCATTTTACCAGGAAGCCCGTACCCTGAAAAATTTGCATATTATGGACAAATATGATTTTAGCGCCAGTGAAATTTACAGCCTGGATCCTTCTAAAATCCTGATTTCTGCAAAAAAAACTACAATAAACGGCAGTATGCTGTCTCAGGTACTTTTAAACCGCTATCATTTGCAAATGGAAATGGTTTCCGGCTTTTATGTATTGGCGATGACTAGTATAATGGATCGGGAAGAAGGGTTTTTTAGGTTAAAAGAGGCGCTTTTTGAAATTGATGGGGAGATTTCAGCAGATATCCCGGAGATGAGGGATTATTCTTTTATTGCGCGGATGTATGAAGCGAAAGAAAAAAGGATGGAGCTTTATCAGGCGGTGGGGCTTCCTGTAAATGAAGTTTCCTTTGATGAAGCAATCGGACAGGTTTCTGCAAATATAGTCAGCCTTTACCCGCCTGGGATACCAGTTTTGGCGCCGGGTGAGGTGATAGATGCAGGATTTATAAAAAATGTGCGTAAATGCAGAAAATTACAACTGAACTTGCAGGGAGTTGCCGATATAATAAATGAGAGAATAGACGTTGTAAAGTGTTAGATTATGTATTATACTGGACAAAGCGGCCCGCTGGCAGGCCATATAAAACCAAAAGAGGAAATACCATGGGCAATCTTTTTTGTATAATGGGTAAAAGCTCTTCCGGCAAGGATACGTTATACAGCCAAATCCTGTCGGATAGCACACTTCCGCTGACGCGTATTATCCCATATACTACAAGGCCGATCCGTTTTGGTGAAACAAACGGCACGGAATACTATTTTGTAGATGAAAAACAACTGGGGGAGCTTGAAAAAGAAGGCAGAGTGATTGAACTTCGGTCTTACCATACTTTGCACGGCGTTTGGAAATATTTTACGGTAGATGATGGGCAGATTGATTTAAAAGCCCATAATTACCTTATGATAGCGACATTAGAGGCTTATGAAAAAATCCGGGGCTATTTTGGCAGATCATCCGTTGTCCCGGTTTATGTAGAAATAGAAGACGGTATCCGCCTGCAGCGCGCCCTAGACCGCGAACGGCAGCAAAAAGAACCTAAGTACGCAGAGCTTTGCCGGAGGTTTCTGGCTGACACGGAGGATTTTTCGGAAGATAAACTAAATGCGGCGGGGATATCGGTGCGTTTTACGAATGACGGGCTAGAAGAAGCGCGTAGAAGGATTACCGCATATATCCGGACATTTATAGAAGGGGGTATTTGAATGGAGTTAAAAGTAAATGAAATGACGCCGGCGGCAGCTGTGGATACGGCTGTAAAACCGCAGGCTGCGGAAGGCGACTTTAAATTCACCCTGACAAGCGCCATTGACGAAGCGGGGCTTGCCGAGCGGCTGAATACGCTTTTGGATGAGATAACCAACCAAGGGGAGCGGATTGCGCAGCATATGGATATCCGGGATATGAAAAAATACCGTGGGCTGGTGAAGGATTTTTTGAATGAGGTAGTAAACCGTTCCCACAAATTCTCCAGGGAAAATTTCCTCGACCGCAGGGGCAGGCACAGGGTGTATGGAATTATCCGCTTAGTGGATGCCAATTTAGACGAGCTTGCGGGGGAGCTGGTGAAAGAAGAAAAAGATCATCTTGGCATATTGGGCAAAATTGGGGAGATCCAGGGTTTATTGCTGGACATTTTTACATAAAGGGCGCTGCGGCAAGGAGACTAAAAGTATATGACGAAAGATTTTTCAGGAATTATAGGGCATGAACGGATTATTGAATATTTTGGGAACGCTATTACCATGGATAAGGTATCCCATGCCTATATTTTAAATGGGCCGGACAAATCCGGCAAAATGATGCTGGCGGAAGCGTTCGCGGCGGCTTTACAGTGCGAGGAGGGGGGCACAGCGCCCTGCGGGGCCTGCAGGTCATGCAGACAGGCGGATGGGAGGAACCAGCCTGATATCATTTATGTTACACATGAAAAACCGAATACGCTTGGCGTAGACGACATCCGCACCCAGGTGAACGATGATATCGCATTGAAGCCTTACAGCAGCAGGCATAAGGTATATATCATTGATGAAGCGGAAAAAATGAATGTACAAGCGCAAAATGCCCTGCTTAAGACAATAGAAGAACCGCCCCCATACGCAGTGCTCCTGCTTCTTACAGATAATGCGGACGGGTTTTTGCCGACAATTTTGTCCAGGTGCGTCCGGCTGGATTTAAAAGCTGTAGCAGATGGGAAGATCCGCAGGTTTTTGATGGAGCAAAAACAGATTCCCAGTTACCAGGCGGATATCTGTGTTGCGTTTGCGCAGGGGAATGCCGGCAAAGCTATACAGCTTTCTGCATCAGAAGATTTTAACGAGATTAAAGCATTGGCCCTGCAGCTTTTAAAACGGATTAAAGATATAGATTTGTATGAAATGACACAGGCAGTTAAACAGATTACCGAATATAAGCTGGAAATTAATGATTTTTTTGATCTGATGATGATCTGGTACAGGGATGTGTTGTTATACAAGGCGACAGCGGATGTGAACCGCCTAGTGTTCCAGGAAGAAATTTATAGCATTAAAAAAGTAGCAAGCCACAGTTCATACGGCGGCATTGAAGAGATTTTAAAGGCGCTTGACACGGCCAAGCGGCGTATGCGCGCAAATGTCAATTTTGAGCTGCTTATGGATTTGCTGCTTATGACAATGAAGGAGAATTAACATGACAAAGATTGTAGGGGTACGGTTCCGCAATACCGGAAAAATTTATTATTTTGACCCGGCAAGATATAAGATAGAAACAGGAGATCATGTCATTGTAGAAACGGCGCGCGGCGTAGAGATGGGTACAGTGGTATTAGGCCCAAGATCTGTAGAGGATGAAGAGGTAGTCAAGCCGTTAAAGGCCGTCATCCGCGTTGCAACGGAAAATGACGAGCGGATTGCGGAAAAGAACCGCCAGAAGGAGCAGGAGGCTTTTCAAATTTGCCTGGATAAGATTGCAAGGCATAAGCTGGAGATGAAGCTAGTCGAGGCGGAATATACGTTTGATAACAATAAGCTGCTGTTTTATTTTACGGCGGACGGGCGGATTGATTTCAGGGAGCTGGTAAAAGACCTTGCGGCAGTTTTCCGCACCAGGATTGAGCTGCGCCAGATTGGGGTTAGGGATGAGACTAAGATTTTAGGGGGAGTGGGAATATGTGGACGCAGCTTGTGCTGCCATACGTTTCTAACGGAATTTGTGCCGGTATCCATTAAAATGGCAAAAGAACAGAACCTTTCTTTGAACCCGGCAAAGATTTCCGGTGTATGCGGCAGGCTGATGTGCTGCTTAAAGAATGAGCAGGAAACCTACGAATATTTAAACAGCCGTTTACCTGGCGTGGGGGATAATGTAACGACGCCAGAGGGTTTAAAGGCAGTCGTGCAGAGTGTGAACGTGCTAAGGCAGATTGTAAAAGTAATTGTGGAAATTGATGATGAGAAAGAAGCGCGTGAATATAAAGTAAAAGAACTAAAATTCCGCCCCAGGCGCCGCAAAGACGTCAAAATTTCAGCAGCGGAAATGAAGGAGCTGGCTGCATTAGAAGATAATGGGGGAAAATCTAAAATTGACGATGTCAAATAATCTAAAGCCTAAGGAGCGTTTGGATGAGCTGCATCGAAACGGCTATGTGATTATCCAGGATCCCCACAAATTTTGTTTTGGTATGGATGCAGTGCTCCTTTCTGGATTTGCGCGGGTAAAAAAGGGCGAGCGGGCGTTAGATCTTGGCACAGGGACTGGTATTATTCCGATTTTACTGGAGGCAAAGACCGAAGGGGAACATTTTACCGGGCTTGAAATCCAGGAAGAAAGCGCAGATATGGCGGCAAGAAGCGTGGAGTTAAACCATTTGGAGGAAAAGGTTGCGATTGTGACGGGCGATATCAAAGATGCTTCCGGCTTGTTTGGGGCATCTTCTTTTGATGTCGTCACAACAAACCCCCCATACATGATAGGCTCCCACGGGCTGGCATGCAAAAACCAGGCAAAGGCGGTGGCCCGGCATGAGATTTTATGCACGCTTGAGGACGTACTGTCGGAATCGGCAAAGCTTTTGAAGCCCAGAGGGAGGTTTTATATGGTACACAGGCCGTTCCGACTGGCTGAAATTATGTGCGGTATGGCTAAGTATGGTATAGAGCCTAAACGGATGCAGCTTGTTTATCCTTTTGTTGATAAGGAGCCGAATATGGTATTGATAGAAGGGCTTAAGGGGGGAAATTCCAGGCTGAAGGTGGAAAAGCCCTTGATTGTTTATAAGGAGCCCGGTATTTATACGGAAGAAATATACGATATCTATGGATATTGAAGGAGGAGGGGTTATGGCAGGGAAATTGTATTTGTGTGCGACGCCGATTGGGAACCTGGAGGATATTACACTGCGTGTGCTGCGCGTGCTAAAAGAGGTAGATTTAATTGCGGCAGAGGATACCCGCAATTCCATCCGGCTGTTAAACCATTTTGGGATCCATACACCGATGACAAGCTACCATGAACACAATAAAATTGAGAAAGCGCACCGTCTGGTAGAAAAAATGCAAAATGGGCAGGATATCGCGCTAATAACAGACGCAGGCACACCAGGGATCTCCGATCCGGGTGAGGATTTGGTGCGCATTTGCTATGAGGCAGGCATAGAAGTAACTGCCCTGCCGGGGGCCGCTGCCTGTGTAACAGCGCTTACAATGTCCGGGCTAAAAACAAGAAGGTTTGCATTTGAAGCATTTTTGCCGCGGGACAAAAAGGAAAGGGAAGAAACGCTCAAGGAAATGGAACGGGAAACACGTACTCTTGTGTTATATGAAGCGCCGCACCATCTCCTTAAGACCTTACAGGAATTACATGGGGCGCTTGGAGACCGCAGGCTGTCGGTTTGCAGGGAATTAACTAAAAAATTTGAGGAAATACAACGTACGACACTTGGGGATGCCGTTTTGTATTATAGCGGGCATCCGGCAAAAGGGGAGTTTGTACTGGTAATTGAGGGCAAAAGCCGTAAGATAATCCGGGAAGAGGAAGAAAAATCATGGGAGAAAATACCCATTGAGGAGCATATGGCGTTGTATGAGGGCAAGGGGGAGACGAGGAAAGAAGCGATGAAAAGGGTGGCAAAAGATCGCGGGATTTCCAAGCGGGAGGTTTATCAAAGGCTGCTTTAGAGGGCTATGCCTTTGCCAGAGCCTACCGCAGGCCCCCTTTGTTTAAATTGTCCGAATTTGCGGCATATGTGCTATTCTTGCGTACTATAAAAATCCGCCAGGTACTTTTTTAAAATGGAAAACGGCGCAGGCCCAATCCGGATAACTGCCTGGTGGAATGCCCGGTTGGAATAATCTGTTCCAAACCGCGATTTTGCAAAATCTTTAAGATCTAAAAATTCCAGATACCCAATATAATATTTTAAATAGTGGGAAGGTTCTTCTACGATTAATTCGTAAATATTTTTTACTACATCCAGATCTGTAATCCCATACCCCTTTAAAAAAGAAACGACATCTGCCAAAAGCCATCCATCATAATGAATCCCCATATCAATACTTGCATACAGGCTTAAAAGGGCCGATTGGTTGTGCATCATCATTTTTGCCGTAGCTTCATCTAACCCCGCATATCCATAGGAAAGCATTTCTACATAGGTTGCCCATCCTTCCGTATACCCCGGATAACTAAACAGGGCGCGTACGGGGGCAAGCCCGGCCTGGTATGTCCCGGTTGTTTGGTAAAGGTGGCCTGGAAAGCCTTCGTGTGCCAGCGTGGTAAAAAGCTGGATGCCCGAATAATTGCTGCTTTTATTTAAATAAATAACATTGTGGCTGATATCATCAATTGGCGCGGTCAGGTAGAATGCCGGGGCAAGAGTACCCTCTAACGATTCGTGGATATAATTGACCTCATAGGAGCTGTTTGCCGCCGGAAAAAAATCTTTTTGCATAGCGTCTAGAAGGTGCTCCAAAATAGCTTCCGGTTCTTCAGCAGCTAGTGCCTGCTCCCCGGCCTTAAGCAGATTTGGGCTTTTAGCGAGCAGGCCATGTAGGGCGGCCATGTCTAAATTGCGCTGGCGTTCGGTGCGTTTTTGCAATTGCGGTATACTTTTTTGGGATCCAGTATTAGATTGTACCAGGTATTCATAATATTCTTTTCCCTGTGGAAGGTGGCTTAAACCGGCAGTATTTGTCCCGCTGTCCTTTAATTCGCGCAATACAGCCGCCAGGTTTTCATAGGCGGGTATGACTACGTTTTCTACCAGGGATTTGTTTTGTTTTTTATATAGCTGCTTTTTGTCATCGGTTATACCGGACAGGGAGTCGATCCGTGAATCGAATGTACTAATTAGGAAGTTAGTTTCCGGATCTAAAGTAAAGGCATCGCAGGCTTTGATAACAGTTTCGGCAGCATAAGGGGACATAAATAGCCCTTCGTCTGCTTTTTTACGCTCAAAGGCAGCAATTTGGGCAAAATAGCTTTCCGTACAGGTTAAAAGCGCGAGGTAATCGGCCACATCGCAAGGCTTATAAAACTCATACTCTGCCAGTAGTACTGGCAGCTCGGAGTGTATGCCGGTAGTTGGGCGTAAGGGCTCGTTGTAGTAATACAAAGGGGCGGCAGTAAGCTGCCTGTTGCAGAAATCTTGCATGATATCACAGGTAAGCTTTTGCTTGGTATTTAATGCCTCGTAGCGAAATCCAGAAAGGGAGGCAGACATATTTTCCAAATAAGCTTTTGTTTCGTCCGATTTTTCTTTTGCGTAGTTTCCAAGTGATATTTTGTGGTTTTTAATTCCAAATTCTTCTGGATCTGCTAACGTGTAGTGCAGGTTGACTGTATTTTCTTTCATTTCCTGTATAAACAGCGCGTTTGTATAAGTATCAAAACGGCGTTGTTCTTTTAACATAGCCATGGATGAAAAGATTTCGGCAGGCGTACCGCAGGAGGCGAGGGTGGTACATATAATAATCAGGCCCAGTAAGTAGGGCAGAAGGCGTTTTTTTAAGGTTAGTATCAAAGGGAAGCTCCGTTGTATTGGTTTGTTGCAATATATGAGGACAGTATTGGGATTATGCCGATTCTATGGATTACGTGGAAGGCATATTATAAAAGAAAAAAGAAATGTGGCAGAGATGAATTATTTATGGGGATTTATGATTTTAGTGGGCATCTTATATGCCTCGTTCAACGGTACATTGCCGGAAGTCACAGAAGCGGCAATTAATTCTGCAAAAGAAGCAGTTTCACTTTGCATTACAATGATGGGAGTAGTATCTTTTTGGACAGGGATGATGCGGATTGCAGAGAAGGCAGGGGTTATAGAGGGGGCGACCAAAAAGCTAATGCCGTTTCTCCGGTTTTTGTTCCCAAGGATACCAGGGGGGCATCCAGCGAACCAGTATATTGCGGCTAACATGATTGCCAATGTATTTGGGCTTGGCTGGGCGGCTACGCCAGCAGGATTGAAGGCGATGGAGGAGCTGGCGAAACTGGAGGAGGAGAGGGGGAAGCCGGGGTATGCTCCGGCAGGGGAAGGCATTTTTGCAGACGGAAAGAAAAAGGGGAACAAGACAGGTAAGAGCGGCGGTGAGCTGCCTGTGTCGGCAAATAGAAAGAGCGGCAGGGTTGCCAGCAATGAGATGTGCACGTTTTTGATTTTGAATATTTCTTCTTTGCAGTTGATACCCGTCAATATGATTGCTTATCGTAGCCAGTATGGCAGTGTGAACCCGGCGGGGATTATCGCACCGGCGATTGTGGCCACGTTTGTGAGTACGTTGACGGCGGTGGTGTATTGTACATTAAAAGATAGGAAGCGGAGAGTGTGAGGACCCTCCGCTTTTTCATCTGGTAAATATGACATTGACATTATTCAATGAAAGAAGTACAATGAAGGAAATGCAATGAAATTGAATTTTCAATTATATTTCCACCATGCAATTGCGGGGAGAAATGAGAATGGATGTAATGCTTAAATTTAAAAATGAATTTTTTGAAGAGCGTAAAGATTTACTAAACAAAAATCATGTTTATCGAAATCATATCACTAAATTTATTAAGTATTTAAACTTGCCAGATGTACAGTTATCAAATGCGCCTGCCAGAATTAATATAAATGTAATCGAAGAATGTATCAGATATTATCATAATGAAGGCGAACTTAATTCCAGATCAACCATGGAGTCGCACCTTGAGTCGGTAAAAAGCTTTTATGACTACTTAAGTGAGACTGGTAAAGCAACTGATATTTTCTCAAATTATAATTACAGTAAATTTAAAGATGAAATTGTTGAGAAATATAGTTTACTGGAACCGGTAGAAAGAGGAAGTTATAAATGTGAGGATATCAAGACGATTCTAATTGAATTGGATAAGGCTATTGATAATTTTCAGGACGAAGCTGCAGGAGTCAGAGAAGAAGAAAGGCATCTGCAAAGGATTATATTAAGGCTGTTTATTAAGCTGACATTAATTGCGCCAGCTAAGAGAAGTGTAATTACAAGCATTAAAAAATCAGATTTTACGGAGGAGTATAAAAAATTATCGATAAATGGCATAGATGTCAATATACCTTGTGGTTTGTCCAGAGATTTATGCGCGGCATTAAAATATGCAGAATCAAAGAATAAGGGACCGATAAAGGAGGGAGATTATTTATTTGAATATTTGTATAAATATAAGGGTAAATTCCGGGTAGAAAGTCTTAATACATGGTTTTACAATATTGCGCAAGACTTTGGGGTAATGCAGGATGTGTGCAAAGATAAAAAAACCTTGGCTGTGGAGCCAATTAAAAATATGGTAATTCAAATGATGGTTGATAATATGATCAATCCTGTATTTATATCAAAAATAGCGGGACTTACACTTACTATGATTGAGGCGACGTATTATCCCAAAGATTGGAGTGCTAAACGCGAGGAAGATATCAACAAGTGCATTAATAAAAGTATCGCACAAAATGATTATTATTGTTATGTATAGAATGGCTTTTAAATATTGGGGAGAACGCAGGTATGGGAATATATTTAAATCCGGGAAATGAACAGTTTGCAGTTTCTGTTAATTCTGAGTTGTATGTGGATAAGACGGATCTGATAACATATACGAACAGTCGTATCGGTAAAGACAGGCCACTGATCTGTTCCAGCAGACCGAGGAGGTTTGGGAAAACAATGGCTGTAACCATGCTGTCGGCGTATTATAGTAAAGGATGCCATTCTGAGAATCTATTTATGGGACTTAACATAAGTCAAAACGAAATTTTTAAGACGCACCTGAATAAATATAATGTAATTTTTTTGGATATCCAGTGGATGTACGGAAATGCGCTTGAGGAATTGAAGAGAAATTCGACTCTTAAAGTAGTGAGTTATATTCAGGAACAGGTGATTGCTGAGTTAAGAAACGAATATTCCGAGTGTGTCCAAGAGGATGATATTTCACTGCCTTCTGTATTGGCGAAAATTAATGTTAAGACAAAAGAACAGTTTATCATTATTATTGATGAGTGGGATTGCCTGTTTCGGGAGGACAAGAATAACGAGAATCTTCAAAAAGAATATATTAATCTGTTAAGAGGGTTGTTTAAAGGCACTCCATCAGGGGCGTTTCTAAAACTTGCATATATTACTGGGATTTTGCCGATTAAAAAGTACGGCACACAGTCGGCTCTGAATAATTTCCGAGAGCATACGATGGTTAGTCCCAGACAGATGGCAGAATACGTTGGATTTACAGAGACAGAAGTAAGGAGAATCTGTAAAGAGCACGATATGCCATTTAAAGAGATGCAAAGATGGTATGATGGGTATTATTTTGAAAAGGTAGGGCATGTTTATAGTCCTAATTCTGTCATTGAGGCCGTAGATAGCAGGGAATTCGGAAATTATTGGTCAGGAACAGAGACTTATGAGTCTTTAATGATGTATATTGCAATGGACTTTGATGGATTAAGACAATTGATTGTAGACATGCTGGGAGGTCAGCGGTGTAGTATTGATGTGGAATCTTTTCAAAATGATATCACTTCATTTAACTCCGCAGATGATGTGGTCACGTTATTGATTCATATGGGATACATGGCTTATGACAGCAAGACAAAAAAAGTTTTTATTCCAAATGATGAGGTAAGGAGCGCTTTTCTGCGAGCCATTAAAAATGATGGGTGGGAAGAGGTAATCAGAGCAATTAGCGCATCGGAAACTTTGCTTAAAGCGACTTTGGCAATGGATGAACAAGCCGTGGCACAGATGATACAGGAAGTCCATATGAAAAGCTCCTCTAGTTTAATATATAACAATGAAATTTCTCTGAGCAGTGTGATTGCACTGGCATATTATAGTGCGTGCAGAGATTATACTCTTGTAAGAGAATTGCCGACAGGAAATGGGTTTGCCGATATGGTTTTTCTTCCTAAACGCACATCCTCAAATCCGGCATTGGTTCTGGAATTAAAATGGGATAAAACTGCTGAGGGAGCGATAAGCCAGATTAAAAATAAGGGATATGTGTCAGCCCTCAAAGAGTATAAAGGAAATATTATGCTTGTTGGAATTAATTATGAGAAGAAAAGCAGGAAACATCAATGTAGGATAGAAAAAGTAGAATTGTAATTTTCGGTATAAAAAAATTTCGTGTCATTAACTTGACACAAGCCGGGCTTAAGGCGATGGAGGAATTGGAGAAGCTGGAGGAGGAGAGAGGGGCGCCAGGGTATGTGTCTTGGAATGGGTATGTTTCTGGTAACGGAAGAAAAAGGCAGGGCGGGGCAGGAAAAAGCGGGAGAATACAGACACTAGTCACAGAGGAAAAAATTGGCAGGGCCGCCAGCAACGAGATGTGTACGTTTTTGATTTTGAATATTTCTTCGCTGCAGCTTATTCCTGTCAATATGATTGCTTACCGGCAGCAGTACGGAAGCGTGAATCCGGCAGGGATTATCGGGCCGGCGATTATAGCGACGTTTATTAATACGCTTACGGCGGTGGCGTACTGTAAAGTAAGAGATAGAATGCGAAGAGTTTGAAGCTCTTCGCTTTTTTTGTAAAATGGACATTGACAGTATATATTAATATATTACGGGGATTTTGCCAATTTAGAAATATGGCACACAGTTATTGGTCTGGCCGCACACCCTGCCCTCTGCCTGACTACGGTTTTGGCTGGCCTACAGAGGGAATCTTTTATTTACGCGAGATAGGATAGGGGTATCTTCTGGGTTTTCTTGTTTTTGGTAAATGGTGCAATCTTTAGCTGGCAGGCATCGAATATCGTAATCAGGAGCGTATGGTTGTGAAATGTTTGCTGTAGTACTAGAGGCTGCGGGGCAATTGCCAAAAGAAAAAGGGCGGTTTGTACGGCTTACTATCCGCCGCATAAACTATTTGATAGTTATAAAGGTAGAAAATAGTTTTGTAATGCAGCCTGTATATAAAGGCGGTGCATTGCCGAAGCGGCAATATTACTTGTTTGGGGCCATTAATTAAAAATAAATTTGCAATATCTGTGCAGTGACAATTCAGCTAAAATAAGGTATTATATTCCCAATACAAATGTAAATGAACCAAGGGTACAAAGGCGCGTCAGAGAAAGGAGCTGTCTTGGGAATAATGATCTACGAAATTGTTTCAAAAAGTGTTACACAAGCTGAATGGGAAAAGGTATATGAGGAAACCCTGGTATTGGTGGAGGCCTTTCCATTTGCGGAAAAAGGCACCTTTACATATGCAGGGAAAGAGGTGGTATGCGCGGTGCCTACCAGGGAACGGACGATGCCTGACAAGGGGGATGTGAGGCTTGGATGGTGCGCGGGGATGGATTATGCTACATTAAAAGGGGCAGATGATTATTTTTTGTCAAGGGAACTTATCGGGGACAGTGAAGTCGACGCCACGGCAGGGGATGCTATGCTGGGGGCATTGCCGGCTTATATGGATTATGATGGGGATGATAAGAGGTTTTGCCGTACCTATTCGTTATGGGGTGCAAAGACACAGGGGGAACCATACCATATGTATTTGCTGGCGGTAGCCTGTTTAATTGAAGACAGGCTGGGGGAAAAAGCATTTGTTTATGGTGATATTACACAGGGGCAATGCCGTAAAGCTGTAGAACTGGCAAACCAGTATCTGGAAAAGCCAATCCGTGTGCCTGCCCACTGTGAGATGAAAAGGCTGTACGAACGTATACAAAAGCTGCCAATAAATGATACAGAAAAAATAGAAGCATTCGACATTTTTTATCTTGGTACAAAGGATAAAAAATATTATCAGTTTACGGACATTCATTTTCAAGAATACGCGAGAAATGAACATTGGAAAAAAAGATTTGGCAGCAGCCTGGTCGGGACAAGGGGATTTGCGAAGAATTTGAAATGCTATCTGACAGCAGGGCTTGGGCTTGAGGAATTGTGCAGGATTTCTTGTATAAAAGACACGGAAGGAAATTTAAACTACGAAAAATTTATCAATGCCATTATGAACTGCAAGCTGCACCTAAAAGAAAAAAATACCGAGGACTATCTGGAGATTGAACCGGAATCAGAACAGCCATATAATATCTGGGATCTGTTTGCAGATTTTATGCTGGGTTGGGCCCATAATCCTAAAGTAGACCGCTATATTCCTCTGGAAGAAATCAGGGCGGCATTGAAAAACGGTATAGGACGCAGGTGTGATGTAGATAAATACATCGATCTTTATTTAGAAAAAGAAGCCGCTGCCCCTTCTATAGATATTTCCAAAGAGAACCTGTCAAAATCAGAATTGCTCAAGATGACGCAGGCGGATGCGGCTGAAGTATTCATGCAAATTATGGATCGCAGGCATGATGAAATTCAAAGCCAGCGCGGGCAATATGAGATTTCTGATTATGAAGATTTATTACACTATAAAAAGAACAGTTCGTTTGAACCGGGGCTTCTTAAAGCGCTTGGTAAGTCATATCGGTTTTATCACCATATGCTGCAGGAAGAACAGTATAAATTGTTAATGGAAGGAACGCATGAGATGCGGTGTGCGTTTTTAATTACCCGTAATGAACAGCTTTTGTTACGTGACCGTGACTGGAAGCATATATTTACAACAATAAAAAAAGATCCAAAGACATATGGGCGTTATTATCCGATGGTCCGTGTGGAAATGAAAAGTAAGGGGTTAAACCAGATGGTCGTTGCATTTATTTTAAATGATGAGCTTTATGCTTTTGCAGAACAATTGGACGAAGAGGCAGAATATTAAAAAAGGGGCCGGGAATCTGATCTGTAGATTCCTGGCCCTCTATTTTAGTGTGTATTTTATAAGGCTTGGGCCTTATGTCGTTTTTTTCTTGAAAAAGCCGTCTATGTTCTTTTTGATTTCGTCTGGCTTTAGGGTCTTTAACAGATAACCAGCCGGTTTTAATGCCATAACCTTTGAGACGCTTTCTTTATCCATCCGGCCGGTCAGGAAAATAACTGGTATATTTGCAAAATCTTCTTCTGCCCGTATCATTTCTAATACCTGGCTGCCGTCGCATACAGGCATTTCATAATCCAGTAAAATCAGATCTGGCCGGTCAAGCGTAATGGAACGGATTGCCGACAATCCGGATTTTGCGGTGGCAACCTGGTAGTCGTTTGCAAAAAGCTGTTTCATTGCCAGCAGCATGACATCGGAGTCATCTACTAAGAGTATTTTCTTATTCGTGGTTTCGGTATGGTCTTTGAGGTAACTTTTGATTTCATCTGCATTTTGTTCTGTGCGGATGATAGTGCCGTCTTCCATCCCTGTTAAGTGCGGCGCGGTGGTACAGTATGCAAAATAACCTCCCCCTGTATTAAACAGCAGGCTGCACTGCGGCGGTTCTTTGTCAAATGCCCGTTGAAACTGTTCGTATGTTAACAGGCTTTCCTGCTTTAACTCAAAATGATCTTCAGAAGAAAAATGCTTGTGGATATTATCGACAAACTGCCGTGCAGTATAGCGGGTGGCATTCATGATCATTACGTCTAGCTTGCTGGATGTCGCGCCCATAAGCTTGCCAACGGTATTTAGTATCAGCTGTTCTTCAAAAATCAGGATACTGTCCCAAAGCTCGCCGTTTTTACCTTCATAGGACAGGCGGTAGTAAATGCCATTTCCAAATTTTTCACCGCCGTAACGGTCGCTTATCACCCGTGCGTCCAGGCGGAACAATTCGTATAAAAGATTTTGGATTGTTTTGCTTATTGCTTTTTGGTAGTCTTCTGGCAGCAGGTTGCCCCACTTGCTTGTAGCTTTTCCGACAATTGCATGATCCTCCGTTAATGTATGCCCTATCAGCCATCCGGCGCATACGCCTAGAAAATGGTTTACGGCATCCTGGGAATAGCCAGTCTGTGTCAGTTCCTTTTCTAATTCCGGAAGTGTTTTTTGCCGAAATGTATCGTGCAGTTTCCTGTGTGTTTCAAAACCAGGGTAATGGATGGACGCCATATATACTTCTTCCTCCGCGAAGTGCTTCATGGCATGGTCTTTGAAATATTTGATGCCTTCTTCGCATACCCACTGGCGTTTTGACTCTTTTTCACTGAAGGTAAGTAGACGGTTCATGATACCAAAGAGCTTTTTGTGCTCCCGGTCAATTACTTCAACACCGATATTAAAACGCTCCTGCCATATAAATTGATTACTCATGATTATCCTCCTTTTCCACAGCACATGGCATAATGAATGTGGATATTTTATTTTAAATTGTCCCTGGAGGGGGCATAATGCATAACATCACTACAAAGTATAACATAAATTTTCAATTTTGGGGATATTTTTGCACTTTTTCCTAATTATTTTAAAATGGCTGGGGAGAAATAAATTTTGTTGTCATAAATAGCTTTTTTTTTCATATAGTTTATGATATACTATAACATAAAGCAACATGTCTATTGGCAGAATAACAGCCCAGATTTTGCCAATAGGGCAAACGGGCTTTTTTTGTTGTAAAAAGATATGGCGGTATATAAAATAGCCATACAATTTATGGCAGGCCCGGATAAATTTCAGGAAAAGGAGAGATAAGATCGTGGCTGGGAAAAAGACGGATTTACACAGGCGGGGAATTACAAAAAGCTTGAATGTGAGAATATTAGGGAGTACCACCCTGAATATTTTGGTATTAGTTATTGTATGCTGTGTGATTATGGCGTTTTCTATGCAGTCGCTTGCAGTGAATATCCTGCTCGACAGCATGCAGCCGATGGGACGGCAGTCTGCTAAGACTGTAGAAGCCAATATCCACATGCTGGCGGATCGTATGATGACAATTGCAGCAGATACCCGTATGATTTCGGAGGATCCTGCGGAATCCTGGGCGGGCAGGAACAATGTCCTGCAAGAGGCTGCCGAGATCTATGAGCTGCATACGATTGCCCTGTATGGAATGGATGGGAAGCTGATCCAGGGGTTAGACAGCGCACCGGAGGCCCTTGAGGAAAGTTTTTTTTCACTTCTTAAAGAAACTGACAACCTGACGACTGATGCATCTACTATATTTGAAGGTAAACTGGGCATTATGATGGGGATGCCGGTAAAGGAGTTAGGGGAAACGGCCATGTATGTGGTTGGTGTGTATAAATATGACACGTTAAACGACGTGATTAGCAATATTAACCTGGGCAAGCATGGCATGGCATATATGGTCAACAAGGAAGGCACGGTAACAGGCCATCCGGATCAGTCTCTGGTTTTACAAGGGAGCACACTGGCGCAGTTGAGCGGCAGCAATGAGGAGGCCGTCAGCCGCGTAACCACCGGGGAGACTGGGGCGACGGAGTTTGATATCGGCGGGGAAACGATGCTGGTGGCATTTTCGCCGATTCGTGGGACACAGTGGTCGCTGGTCATCCAGATTCCAAAGTCAGACTATTACCCTGTAATCAGCGCGGCGCTGTGGGTGGCAATTTTATCCACATTTGCAGTCCTGGTAATTTCTATTTTATTGGTGCTTCGGCTTGCGCGGTCAATTTCACGTCCGGTCAAGAGCGTTACAGACCGTATAGTAGGGCTTTCTGATGGAGATCTGCAAAGCGAGGTAGATCTGGTGCATACCAGGGACGAATTAGATGTGCTGACCCGTACATTGGATGATACGGTGCAAAGCCTAAATTGCTACATATCTGATATTCAGCAGGTACTCACCCAGGTTGCCGGCGGCAACTTAAACGTTGAGCCGCAGGTAGATTATAAAGGTGATTTTTCCCTGATACGCGCCAGCCTAAGTACTATCCTTCAGTCCATGGAGGAGACGATTTCTGGCTTTGATGCAGCGGCTTCCCGCCTGGCGGATATGTCTGAGGAGTTAAACGGGCAGTCCGGCCAGCTGCACCAGGCTTCTGTAGAGCAGAAGGAATCTACAGAGGCGCTTGTACAAGAGGTAACAAATGTCAAGGATCAACTGGGGTATGTTTCCCAAAGCAGTGATCAGACCCGTACCAAAACGGAAGAAATTGCCCGCTGTGTCCAGGAAGCCAATAATCGCATGGATTCCTTATCGGACGCAATGAATAATATCAGCGCTAATGCACAGGAGATTACGAAAATAGCTAAAGCAATTGAAGATATTGCATTTCAGACGAGTATCCTGGCGATTAATGCTTCTGTAGAGGCTTCGCGCGCCGGAACTGCCGGAAAAGGGTTTGCCGTGGTAGCGGATGAAGTAAAACAGCTTGCCTCAAAGAGCTCCGAGGCTGCAAAAAGCGCTACGGACATGGTAGGCAGCACTAAGGATATGATTCAAAAGGGTGTGGAAATGACAGCTGATACGGCAGGCTCCCTGCGGGATATCTCGGATGTTTCCAGCCAGATAAGCGCGATTACGGATCAATTGGTAAACGCGGTGCACGGTCAGGAAGGCGCCCTTATTATTATGGAAGAGCGGATTGGCCAGATTTCCGCTATTGCCGACCGTAACCTGCAGAGTGCGATTGGTACAAAAAATTCAAGCGGGATGCTGGAAAAAGAAGCGGAGGCATTAAAAGCCCAGGTCAATAAATTTTCGCTGAAAGGAGGGGGCGGCAGATGAAACGGATAGCAAGCCTGGTTTTGGCTTTCGTGCTGGCAGCATTGGCGTTTTCAGGCTGCGGGCAGGAAACAGCGCTTTTAGACGGGTATTATACGGCGCAGGCTGCCGAATTTAATTTTGGGTGGAAGGAATATATTACAATCATGGTTAGAGGTGGCAGTATTGTGTCTGTGGAGTACAACGCAGAGAATGCCAGTGGCTTTATCAAGAGCTGGGACAATGCGTATATGCAGACAATGCTCCATTCTAATGGGACTTACCCCAATCAGTATACGCGGGAATATGCAGGGCAGCTGTTAGAGAAGCAGGAAGCAGGCGAGATTGACGCGCTGTCTGGGGCTAGTTCCTCGTGTGGCTCGTTTCAGAAGTTGGCCGCAGCGGTATTAGAACAGGCAAAAAAAGGGGATTCGGGGGTTGTGTTTGTAGATACGACGGAGTAAAAGGGGGGATATCCCCCCCCCTTTTTTTTATATTTCATGCTCTGATTATTGCACTACCCCATCTGAAATTACCAGTATACGGTCTGCATAATCGGCCATCTGCCTGTCGTGTGTCACCATAATAATTGTCTGGTTGTAAAGCCTGGCAGCTTTGCTCATTAGCATTACTACTTCGTTTGCGTTTTCTGCATCAAGATTTCCGGTTGGCTCGTCTGCCAAAATGACTGTAGGGGAAATAACAAGCGCCCTGGCAATTGCTGTCCTCTGCTGTTCCCCGCCTGACATTTCGGACGGAAATTTATCTTTGCAGCCTAAGATCCCAAGGGTCTTTAATATTTCTAATACGTTTTCCTGATTCTCCTTACGGCCGTCTAAATGGATAGGCATAATAATATTTTCATATGCCGTATATTCCGGAAACAGGCTGTAATCCTGGTATATAAAGCCAATTTTCCTGCGCCGGATTTGAGAGAGCTTTTTATCAGGCAGGTGAAGGACGTTTTCATTGTCCAGGAGTACTTCGCCCTGATCCGGCGTGTCGAGCGTTCCTAAGATTTTGAGAAGGGTAGATTTGCCGGAGCCGCTTTTGCCGACAATAGCCACAAATTCCCCCTGGGTAAATGACAGGCTGCATTTTTTTAGGGCGTGGACTTTAATTTTGTCATTTCCGTACGTTTTGGATATTCCTGTACATTGTAATACTGTGTTCATTTTAAATTCTCCTTTTCTTCAAACTTTTTGACGGATAAGTATGTGATGCAGCCCAGCGCTACGATAAGTAATGAGGTAAATAAAACGGTAATAGGAAGGTGTATCCCCCTGGCTGCCGATTCACAAGATTCCAGAATTCGGTTTAATGGGACGGTTTGTCCTGTCTGCGTGTCTTGCGCAAGGTATTTTAGGTTTAAGTGTTCTTTGGTAAATAATAAAACATAGCAGCACGGGATGCATAAAAACATCCACATTGCATTCCCTAAGCTTTCTTTTATGCAAAGAATCCGAAGCTTTGCCTGCTCCATGCCAAGCTGCCTTAACAGGCGGTATTTTTTACTGCGGTATTGAAGCAGCAGATGGCCAAAATGAATTTGCAGCAGCAGAAAAAGGAACAGTATAATAAAAAACAGGGAACCATAAATGCATAACTGGAGTACGAATTGGTGCAGCTCTTGCTGGCGACCTTCAAAACCGGAGCTATACGGCATATATTGTTCCTGGAAAATAGAAGCAAGGCGTTTCTGGGTTGATTCAAATGACTGGCTGCTGTTAAAGTTAATCAAAATCCGGTTGTCCTTTTGTATTTTCCCATCTGCTTTTGCTACGCGGGCGGCGAGCTTTTGGGATCCTAGAATGACATAGGGGCAGGAGGGCAGTACATTGTCCCATCGGTTAGAATCAGTGTTTATCACAGCGCCGACCGTCACGGGGATGCGGCCTGGAAGGTTATATGCTTTAGGCGTACGGCCTGGCAGGGGATAGCCTGTCATTTTTACCGGATTATATTCGGCCTCTCCGCTTACGATTTCTGCTTTACTGCCTGGCTTAAGCGTGGAATCCTCCCGCACTTTCTCATAGCAGCCTGCATCCAGGCTGTTTTTTTCCGTATCATAAAGGCCGAAAAATAAGACGATGATTTGCTCCCCTTCCCAGAATGCCCGCTTATCTAAGCTGCTTATGTCAAATTCTTTTTGCAGTTCCCTTAAAATGGGGTCTTGGCCGCTAAAATAACAAAAATTCATGTTCCAATAGTTTGCTGCGTCTAGGCTGTGGGAATGGCCTTCATAAAATTCTGTTTTCCTTTGTTCTATCAGGCTGTTTTCTTTACCCTCCCACTGTAGGATGTGTGTCTGATCCCAGGTTTGCCATTCGGTGCGCTCGATGCCAATGAGAGAAGAAAGCTCGGCTTTGGTTTCTTCGTTAATGCCATGGTACATGTCATAAGAAAGCCCCTGGACATTTGCGTTTTGAATTCCGCTTTTGCGGTAGATATCTTTCCGCAGATCGATTTTTTTGGATGCATTAAAATCCCATAGCCCGTCGGTTGCCTGGAAGTATCTTTGGGCGGACTGGTTTATCCTGTTTAAACACAACACCAGGAGTGTACACATGGCGCAGGAAAATAAAATGGAGGCAGCCCGCTGGAACGGGTGCAGCATATGCTCCCGGCGTAAGTGGCATTGTATGGCGCTGCGTTTTGCGGCCGCATCACGGCGCAGCCGGTTTAAGGAACGTCCAGTTATAGAATGTTTGTTTTGGGAAAGGTTTTTGTCCCGGCACTGGAGCCAGGCGCACACAGCGGCAAATAAAATAATGCCTAAGGCAACAATGGCCTGTACGGCTAAATCGCTCAAATGAAAATTAAAAACCGATGGGATCTGGCTTTTTACAGATACTGCCTGGCAGATAAGTATGCCGGGTACGTACGGCAGCAGTATGGCAACAATGGAGCCTGGAACGGTAGCATAGGCTGTTTCTGCCAGTATTATAATTTTTAACTGCGCCTTGTCCGCTCCGGCAGCCCGCAGCCTGTAATACCATTTCCGCCGGTGTGCCGCATAGGACATCATCAAGTATCCTGCCGCGAGCGCACCAGTTAAAAGCAGGACAAACTTCATCGCCCGAAACATCACTTCGGACCCCCATATCCGGTTTTCGTAAGTATAGCTATTGTAAACCCGTGCATAGTGAGGCTTTAAAAAAGAAGAAATAAATTCCTCCATATTGATGTTTTCATAATCTTTGCCCAGTTGGTAATAATGGGTTTCGTAAGATGGCCTGCACAGCTGCGTTAACCCTTCTTCTGTTACAATGCAGTGGGGTGGGCGATAGGAAGCAGTGTAGTTCCAGTTATCGGCAAAGCTGTATAATGTTCCGGTGAGACGGTAATTTTTCTTATGGATAGTACCGCCCCTTTCAACAGAGACATGTATCGTCTGGCCCAGCTCATAGCTGTAGCCGAGCCTGGAAAGTGCAGACAAATCCATTGCAATTTCATCTTCGGACCTTGGCATCTCCCCTTCATAAAGCGTGAGGCTGCCTAATGTATAGAAAGCGTCATTTATGGAGCCAATATAAGCGCTGCTTGGCGTTCCGTCATTTTTTAAAACCCTTCCGGCTATTTTGCAGATTCCGGTGGCTGAAAAAAAAGGATGGTTTAGCTCGTCAAACAAGATATTGGGGTTTTCATAGTCTTTGGTAGAGGCCAGTACCCAGCGTCCATAGTTCTGATAGTTGGTTTCTATCAGATATTTGTCCATGCAGTTTTGTAATAGTGTAATAGATGACATGAACAAAACGGCAATAAAGGTAACAGTAAAAACAAACCGCATTTCTTTTTTCCGGCGTTTGATACCTGCCACTGTCATTTTAAGGAATATGGGCATGGATCCGCTCCTTTCTATGCTTGCTTTACTGCCCTGCGGATTAGCCAATAGCGTATCAATGCCAATCCTATTATCAGCAGTATAACCGCTGCCAGGATGGCTGCCGGATTTGTAATTGCCTGCATTTTCTCTGTTGTATGGATTACCGGATCCGACACGTACTCCTGCAGCTGCTCCGACCACATATTAAGCCCTGCCGTTTCTTTTTGCCTTACGAACCCGCGGTAAATTTCGGCGGCCATTACCGCATACCCGCAAGGAACGCTAAACAACATCCATCCGTTTTCCCAAAAGCTTTCTTTAAAGGCAATCCTGCCAAAAAAACCCTCTTCCATCCCGAGCTGTTTTAACAGTCCATATTCCCGTTTCCGGTACTCATCCTGCAGACGGTGGAAGTGGATTTGAATCAGGAGGAATAAAAACAATATAATGCCAGATAAAACACCATACATGCACAGGCTTTGTATATAAGTGTGCCGCGCCATAGCGATATCCTCAGTTTGCGAACTATACTGCATCTGCTGATCCCTAAAAATATCTACAAGCCTTTTTTGCGTTGCTTCAAACGAAGACGCCTTGCCCAGATCCAGCTCGAGGCAGTTATAATACATCTGCTTCCCATCCGCTTTAGCTACCCGTTCTGCCAGCGCCTTTGACGCAATGATTCTGTAATTTCGATAAGCCTGCCCGCAGGCCCGCCATTTCATCGGCGGATCCTTTATTACAACGCCTACATTCACCGGGGTGCGTCCCGGCAGGCTGTCATGCCCCTCTAATTCTACTGGTATAGATGACCTGGATTCGGCGCTTACAATTTCTACGGTATCACCTGCCGAAATGGTCGTTTCCCGGACGGTATCCTTTGTGCCGTCCATTTCCGTATACTCATATGCAATCAGAAGTAAAATAATTTCCTCCCCGTTCAAAAATGCCTCCCGGTTCAGCCCTTGGAGATTAAATTCCCGGCTTAAATCGTCTAATATTGCATCACATGATTCATAATAAGTAAATACTGTGTTGGGGATACTGATTTTATTCTGCTCATATTTTTCCATGGCATACTGTTCAATGGGGCTTTGCCCTTTTCCCGGCCATGTAAGAATATGGGTTTCGTCCATTGCTTGAAACCAAACATCCTGTATTCCGATTAGCGATCGTATTTCGTCGGCTACCGGTTTTGAAAACCCGTAATACATATCATAATGCAGATCATGGCATGACATAGCCCCGTCTTTAAAAGGTGACCATGCCGCAATCTGAGTGGATTTATCGGCCGAAAAATCATGCACGCCTTCGGTATCAAACGCATAAGTCCTGCCTGCCTCATACATTTTGTTTAAGCATAGTACAAAAATAAGGCAGACGCTAAATGAAAACAGGGTAAAAGCTGTCTGCTGCAGCGGATGCAGCTTCCTTTGGCGCCTTAAAAAGATACGCCCTACGTTCCGATGCCATTTGGCATCCCGGTGCAGGCGTTTTATTTGCTGTTTGGTGATCCCGCTGCTGTTTTTACTTAAATTTTTATCCCCGCAAAACACCCATGCACATAATACGGAGAATAAAACCATACCAAGTGCAGCCCCCATTTGACTGAAAAAAACAGATGGATGGAATCTAAAAAAATATGGGATGGAAAGCCCTGCTGAGATGCCGCCGCAGACTGCTGCGCCAAGCGCATATGGCACTGCTATGCCAAGAACCGCGTAAGGCACAGCGCCGCACGCTGTTTCGGCAAGGACTATCAGCCTTATCTGCACTTTATCAGCCCCTGCGCAGCGCAGCCTGTAATACCACTTCCTGCGCTGCGATACATAGGAGAGCATTAGATATCCCATGGCAAGCGCCCCAATACATGTTATAAGAAGCTGGACGGAACCAAACATTTCCTTTGAGCCCCAGATCCGGTTCTCATAAACATAGCTGTTATATACCCGTGCATGGCCTTTTATAAATAATGCCTGTGTAAATTCTTCCATATCCAGGCTTTCGTAACTTCTGTCGAGCTGATAAAAATAAGTGGCGTAGCTGGGAGCGCCTATGCGGGATAAGCCTTCCTCCGTTACGATGCAGCTAGGCAAAGGATACTGGAAGATATGTTTCCAATTTTTGGCGAAGCTTGCCACCGTCCCAGTCAGTAAAAACTCCTGTTCTGAAACTTCGCCGTCAACAAGCACGGCAATGCGTACGGTTTGGCCTGTCTCATAGCTATACCCCAACGCAGAAAGGGAGGATAAATCCATTGCTATTTCCTGTTCTGTTTCCGGGAACCGGCCTTCATACAGTGTAATATTCCCCAGCTTTTTTGCTGTTTCATCCATTGTACCAATGTATACGTTTGCAGGTTCATTTTCTGCGCCCAAAAGCGCGGGGCCGCTCGTGCATACGCCACATGCAGACAAATAGGGGTGTTCTATGCTTGAAAACATGACGGAAGAATCCCCGTAATCTTTTACAGCAGAGATTACCCAGTCCCCGTAATTCTGATAATTGGTTTCCATTAGGTAGCGGTCCATTATAATTTGGAATAATGAAACGGAAGACATAAACAGTATGGCGATAAAAGCAGCCAGTGAGACATACCACATTTCCCGTTTCCGCCGTTTTTGACCAGTCATAACCAGTTTAAAAAAAATGCCCATAGTCTTTTATCCTTTCTGTCATTATAAAACTACCATACCGCACAAACCTTACAGAAAGGTGACAAAACTACAGCTTTTCATGCTTCAGCGCAAATACCGGAAGCACAATGGTAAATATTGCGCCGCACTTATCATGGTTTTTTACATGGAAAACCCCGAAATGCCTGTCAATTATCAGCTTGGCTAAGTTTAGCCCAATGCCGGAATGTGATTTTTTTGCATTTTTGGGAATATAAAAACGGTCAAAAATAAAAGGCAAATCCTCTGGCATAATACCTGGCCCATGATCACGTACCGTAATTTTGATACCCTCTGCATTCTGGGAAATTGTTACCGATATGGGTTCGCTGCTGTTATCATGTTCCAGGCAATTTTTTAAAATATTCAAAAAGGCTTCCTTTAACCATTCAAAATCGCCGTAATAAGGTCTTTTTTGATATGCTCCGCCTTCGATAGAGAGTAAAATACGCTGCTCTGCGTCCGGCAGGGTACTTTTGCACTCTTCTAAGAGCTGTTCCATCTCAAACGGTTCCTTGCGCATAATAATTTTACCAGCTTCTAGCCGTCCGATGTCAAGCAGGCGTTTTAAAAGCATCTCCACATTGCCTAAATATCCAAAGCATTCTAAAATACGTTTTTTTTGCGCTTGTTTTGCTTCCTCGAGCACAAGATCCAGAGAAATAGAAATACAGCTCAGCGGGGTTTTGATCTGGTGGGAAATATTTTCAATAAACATCTGTGTATCGCGGTTTTTCTTTTGCAAAAACTGTTCCTTCGCATGCAGTAAACCCAGTGCATCCGACATTTCATGAATCAGTCCAGGATCCAGGAATGGATAATCTTCCGCTTTTAATCCGGCCCACTGCGTTATCGCATCCCTAATATCCTGGGCTAATAGTTCTTCTTGGGCTGCCTGCTTCTTCCTAAGGCGTATCAGAAGATAAAACAGGAGAAGCGCAAGCGCTGCCTGCACTATAAATGTCCCCAGGTAAACATAACCTAAGCCGCTGTTTTGAAATAGGTACGATACCCCCTTTTTCGTATAGCCCAGGGCAATTATAGCGTCTTCCCCCTGCTGTGCCGTATTCCAGAACATATCCCGTTCAAACAGGTATGGGACAGTTTCTTCACACAGCTGAGGGCTCTTTTCGTATAGAATGCCTATCATGTTCTGCCAGGTAATAATAAAGGATTGCCGGATTAAAAGGTATGGCAGCAAGCCGAGTGCAACCAGAAGGAGGATAAGGGCTGCAATGCTTGTAATCCAGGCGGGCCGGTTTTGTTTTTTCATGTTAGGACCTGCTTTCTTATTCTAAACTTTCGGTAACTGGCTGCCTAAAGCGGTAGCCAAAGCCGCGGATGGTTTCAATGTATTCTGTACCTATTTTTTTTCGCAGGCGGCTCATATTGACAGAAAGGGTGTTGTCTTCCGCAAATTTCCCAGAAGCGTCCCAGAGCTTTTCCATAAACTGCTCCCGTTTTACAATGCGCCCGGCATTTTGCATAAGGATCAGTAAAAGCTGGTATTCAACGGCGCCAAGAGACAGCGCCGCGCCGCTTTTGCTGGCAAGGCATTGTCTGCGGTCAAGGCGGATATCGCCGCTGCACAGGATTTTTACGGCGTTTAGCGATTCCTGCCGCCGTAGGTTTGCTTGGATTCTGGAAATAAGCTCGGCTGTGCGGAATGGCTTTGTAATGTAGTCGTCGCCGCCGAGGTTTAGCCCTTTGACGACGGATTCTTCATCATCGCATGCAGTTAGGAAAATAATGGGTGTTAAGGTGTTTTGGCGGATACGGCGGCACAGCTCAAAGCCGTCGCCGTCTGGCAGCCAGACATCTAAGAGGAAGAGGGCGATATCTTTGTGGGTTAAAGCATAATGCGCCGCTTCAGAGAGGGTAGAAGCCGTGAGCGGGGTAAAGCCGTGGCGGGTTAAAAGTTCTTTTATATTTTTCCTGAGAGGAAGCTCGTCCTCTACGATTAGGATTTTTTTCATAGCAGTTTGTACTCCTTTTTGTTTTGGGTATCGTAACACATATTTTTGGGGTTTGCAATGTGGGAGGAATTGGGGGTGGCGTGTCACTTTCCTGTAAGGTTGCTGTGATATGGTATGGATATAGAAAACAGGAAGGAGAAAAGGCCATATGAATTACAATAAAAAAATAATGTTGGTTTTCCTTGCCATACCAATATTGTTAAGTGCATGCAGGAGTGTGCAGCGGGCAGATGGCAGCGAAGCTTCGGCAGGAACAGAGCCGGCGGCGGAAAATACAAGCATATCAGGCCAAGAAGAAATACTGGTCTGGAGGATGAATCTGCCTGTTAGTATGGAAGAAACGGACATGGCCAGCCAGCTTGTGGGGATTTGGCAGGAGCCGTTAAATGCGTTGCTGAAGGAAAAGGGCGCGGGCTATCAGGTAGAAATTGAGCTTTTGGGTATGGACGGGGAATTTGCAGAATCAGATACATCTGTTGCAGATGAGCTTGAGGCGCTTAAGGCGGCAGGAGAACAGACGGACTTGATTAGCATTCGTACTCCAGAGCAGTTTGATAATCTAAAAGGGTATTATCTGATGTATCCGGAATGCATTAAGCGCAGCCTTTTAATGTCGCTTAATCTATTGCTTGAGGAGGAAAAGGGAGAGACGTTAAAAAAAGCCGTTACACAAACGGATTTAAAACGTGCTGAATGTGGAGGGCAGGTTTATGGGGTTTCTGCTGTCCTGCCCCCGTCGGGCTATGTGGCGTATTCTAGAGAGCAGATGCAAAAGTATGGGGTGGCCGAGGAAGAGCTTATGGCGCCGCTGTTTGAAAACGAAAAGCTTCTGCAAAAAGTCCAGAATTTATCCGGCGAAGCGCCGTATGGAATTTTGTCGGGGGATGTAAGGCGCGAGCTTGGGCTGTGGATTACGGAGCCATCCGAAAACCTGGTTTTAACAAAGGACGGGACGTTTGGCAATGTAACAGAAACCCCTGAATTTAAAGAGCGTTTGACGAAGCTTTTGGAATGGAAGGAAAAGGGGCTTCTTAGGATATTAGACGGTTCACAGGAAGAAATGTGTTTTGCCCAGCAGGGGGGCAGCTTGGGGATGTATTTTTCGGATCAGGCGTATTCGGGAGAGCTGCTAGTACTGGTTAAAACGGGGGCAGAAAAAGAGAGCCCTGTGTTTTTAGTGCCCAGCCAGACGCAATGGGATCTTGCGCCATACTGGGGGGATGTCAAGCAATGTATTGCATCCTGGACAAAAAAGCAGGAGCTGGCGGAGGACTTTTTGATCCGGCTAATGAGCGATCCCGATATTGCTAATTTAATACAGTATGGCAGGATAGGGGAGGAATATACGCTAGAGGATGGTAAGGTGAAGGTAGAAAAAGCGACCAATATTTACCTGCAATTGTTTGGGGGGCAGTATACAAATCCGCTGATCACGTATCCAACCAGGACGATGGCAAAAAATAAGCTGGAATATGCAGCGAAGTTCCATGAAACATACGAAAGTGGAATTCCGGATGGCTTCCGGTTTGATCCTAAGCCTGTCATAGAGCAGGTTGTTAAAACAAACCAGGTATTTGGGAATAGCTCAGGTTCTGAAACAGCGGGGAAGATAATCCGCTTGGAAATAGAGGATACAAAATCTGCGGTTGCCGATATTACAGCGGAGTTAAAAGCTGCAGGGATAGATGATGTGGTTGAGGAAGCCAACAGACAGCTTAGGGAATGGAAATTATCAAAACAGAAAGGGCAGTTAGAAGAATGAAAAAAAGGGCAATGGCTGCAGCGGCATTTATAATTTGCTGTCTTGCAGGATGCGGAAAGCCAGTATCTGTGGCTATAGATGGAGGTCAGGGCGCTGACGGGTTTCGCACTTATTTTATGTACTCAGTAGAAATTAATACGCAAAAAGGGTTTTACTATCCAGATCAGGAAGGTTTTATGTATTTTTTTGATTATGACGCAGAAAAAGATACGATTGTCTGCAATAAGCCGAATTGCAAACATCAGCAATGGGATGAAAATACGCCTTTGGAAGAACGGTGTAACGCATATGTAGGCCTCCATTCAACTGGTTTTATAAGTAGGGATAAACTTTATATTATGGAAAACACATATGGAAATAAAGGGAATCATCAAATCCGTATTGTTGAGTCCGATTTAGATCGGATGAATCAGCGTGAGGTGACAGTATTTGACAGCGATTCTGTATTTAGTTTTGCGGTAAAGGAAAATATGCTGTATGCAATTGTAGATCAAATTGAACAGATCGATCACAAGGACGGTACCATTACAAGCGGAAGCAGGAAGAAAGCACAGCTTTGTTCTATTGATTTATCCGATGGGGCTATCCGGGTGCTTATGGAAAAGGAAGATTTTAGTGCGGTTGTTACAATTATGGCAGTAGAAGATGATAGGTTGTATTTAGATTATAGCTATTTTAAAAAGCCATTTGACGGAACAAATTACAAAGAAGCTTCTCAGGTAGTGGAGTATTATGAGTATTCTACAAAGACAGGGGAGCTGCGGGAGGTTTTAAAGAAGTTCAAAGAGGATCAGATTATCAAGGCTTCCTTTGCAAATGGATATCTTTTTGCGAAAACCGCGCCGACGGACCGGAGTATGAATGAAGGGGAGGACATAAATTGCGGGCTGGTAAAAATCGATCTGGCTACAGAGGAGGTGCAGGAGCTTGTAAGGATGACAGAACGCGGTATGCTGTTTTACAACTACGCTATTTATCAAAAAGACGGGGAACAGGGTGGTTTTATCTATGACTTTAGGAAAAATAAGGAGGTTTCTGCACCTAAAATGAATTTGGAGCATTTTTATCCGTACTGTGAGGCGGGAGAATATGTTTATGGAAATCTGGAGGATAAAAAAACTAGAGAAGCACATGTAGGGTTCTACAGGCTTTCGGATTTGATGGAAGGGGTAGTTGAATATGACACTGTCGATTGACAACCTCACAAAAAACTATGGCAGCTACACGGCTTTAAATCATATGGTTTTAACGCTGACCCCAGGTGTCTATGCTCTTTTGGGGCCAAACGGCGCGGGTAAAAGCACTTTTATGAACCTTATTACCGGGAATCTTGTTCCCGACGAAGGTGAAATTTACTATGACGGCATCCCAATTAGGGAACTGGGTGCAAAATTCCGCGGTATTTTGGGGTTTATGCCCCAGCAGCAGGGATTGTATGAGAATTTTACCGCGTACCGTTTCCTTTCTTATATGGCTTCCTTAAAGGGGATGGGTTCCAGGGAGGCTAAACGTGAAATTGCATGGGCGCTTGAAATGGTACATTTGACGGGACAAGCCCACCAAAAGCTTGGGGCGTTTTCTGGTGGCATGAAACAGCGTATTTTAGTAGCACAGGCCATTATGAATGATCCTAAAGTACTTATTTTAGACGAGCCGACTGCAGGGTTAGATCCCAAAGAACGTATCCGTATCCGAAATATAATTTCCAAAATCTCTACAGGAAGGATTGTTATTTTTGCTACGCATGTTGTTTCAGATATTGAACAAATTGCCAAAGAGGTGATTCTGTTAAAAAAAGGGCATGTAATTGCAGAGGAAACGCCGGATGCGTTCTGCCAGATGATGGAGGGGAAGGTATTTGAAGCGGAAATGTCTGAAACAGAATTTGCCCGGACGGGTAATGCGTTTCCGTACGGAATATCGTGAAACGAGACGGGAAATTGCTTGTACGTTTCCTTGCAAAAGAATGTCCGTCTGGTTTTTGTACCAATCCAGTCCGTCCAGATTTGGAGGATGTTTATTTGTATTATTTTGCAAACGGGGAGGAAACGGTATGAGGGGTTTTTGGCGCGAATTTGAAAAAACTTTTTGCCGCCTGCCCTGTATCCTTGTATTGCTTACAGCCCTGGTATTAAATGCATGCCTGTTTTGTACAAGGGGTCAGGAAGATGGCGTAGGGGCCAATGCGCATCGGCAAGCAAATGCATATCTGGCCGCGTTGGATGAAAAGGAACGGCCAGTATTTCTGGAGGAATATGGGAAGTCCCTGGAAGAAGGCACATGGGATGAAGCGTTTTTGTTTACGGATGATTTATGGAAAGAACAAAAGCTCGTGCAGGAATTTGAAAAACGCATTATGCAGACACAAGGATATCCCGATTATCTTAAGGGCATTCAAATGAAAGCAAAACAGCAGGACATTTCGATTTTTCAGGACATTTCTGAATATACAAAACGTGATTTAAATGCAGCTGCAGCCGCTTTTGCCCCATTTTTGGGCAGAAAGGCGGAATTTGTCAACAGCGATACATTTTTGCATGCGACGGAATTTATAGTTACGGATATTATTGCGCTTGCGGTTCTATTTTATCTGGTGGTTTCTATGGTGATTTATGAGAAGGAGCATGGCCTGTTTTCGCTGCTGCGTGCATCAAAAAACGGCAGGGGCTCATTAATCTGCGCTAAAATGGCGGCAGGTACGGCGGCTTCCTTTATTATAACGGTTTTGTTCTGGGCAGGGAATTTTATAATGTCTGTTGCCTTGTACGGCATGGTGGATTTGTCTGCGCCGCTGCAGTCGGTGTATGGTTATGACACATCGGCATTTGATGCTACGGTGGGGCAGTTTCTGTTTGTGTTTTTGGTTTCTAAAGCTGTAGTTTATACGGCAGTTAGTTTTTTGGCGCTGCTTTTGTCGATGAAAGCCTTAAGTACAATGGAGATATATTTGGGGGCGTGTGTCCTTATAGTGGTTTCAGCCGCATGTTATGCAGCAGGCGTGTATTCTGGATTTTATATCCTGCATTATGCCAACCTGATTTTTTTGGTGCGCGTGGTTTCCTTTTACCGGTTTTATTTTAACCTGAATATATTGGGGTATCCGGTTTCTATTATGGTGTTTTCCCTGTGCTGCACTGTGCTGCTTTTGGCTGGCTGCTGGTATTTGAACTGGCGTGTATTTGCCAGCAGGCATTTTTCATGCGGGATTAGGCGCTGGCCTGGTAAACGTAAGCGCCATAGGGCCATAAAGCGCGTGAATGTTAGCGTATTTTCCCATGAATGCTATAAGCTTTTCGTGTCTGGGCGGGGATGGGCGCTGCTTTTGGCGTTTTTGTGCCTGATGGTATGGATATATGGGCAGAAAAACTACTGGGTGACAAAAGATGAGCGGTACTACAAGGAATATATGGAATTGCTGGCAGGGCAAATGGATAAGGAAAAAGAAGCGTTTCTTGAGAAGGAAAAGCAGGAATTTGAAATGTATGAAGCGCTTTTGAAAGAAAAACAGAAGGATTATGGACAAAATAAGATTTCGGAAGCGGAAATGGCAGCGGTATCAAAGCTTGTTTCGGAAAAACTGGAGTCGAGGGATGCGCTGCTGCGGGTTTTGGAAAGGGCAGAGTATGCAAAGAGGCATAGGACCCCGCTTGTATATGAAACCGGGTATTTGGAGCTTTTAGGGTATGGCGGTGCACAGTACCGGGAGGATATGGCAAACGCCCTGATCTTTGTTATTGCGCTGGTTTTACTGGCGGCGCCTTTTTTTGCCACAGAGTATTCCAAAGGGATGATGCAGCTGATTTCTACGCAGTATGCGGGCAGGAGAAGGACGCTTTTGGCGAAAGGGGCGGCGGCAGTGGCAGGGATGCTTTTGCTTTTTCCTGTAGCGTATGTACCGCAGATAATACAAATTGGGGCGGTGTATGGCTATGCGGGCCTTTCTTATTCCTCGGATACGATACCGGAGCTAGCAGGGGGATTTTTGCGCTGTCCGCTTTGGGCGTATCTGGGAGCAGTTTATTTTCTGCGGTTTGTGATGGCGTGTGCAACGTTGCTGCTTGTAATGGGTGTGGCTGTTTACCGAAAAAATACTGTGCAGGCGGTGTCTTTGCTTTTGATTTTTCTGGCATTTCCACTGGGGCTTCATTTGCTGGGGATGGAATGGGCAGATCTTGGGACGCTTAACGGCTGCTATTCGGTAAACCGGGTGTTAAATGAGCGGAATGTGTGGCTGCTTTTAGGCTGGGCAGGTGTTTTGGCAGCAATGGCGGGTGGGGGTGTGAGGTATCTTATAAAGGAGATGGGCGGACGGTAAATCTTTTTTATTGTCGCTTTATACAGAGTGTGTTATGATGATAATAGCTATACATGGCTGATTTCAAATAGGAATCCGGCAGCTGTGCGGGATAGGACAGAAGAGAAGGAGAACCAAACCGTGACATACGACAAAGCGAAAATATTTGATCCGTTACTGGACACATTTGAAAATACAGACATACAGTCATTTGCGAAAGCCTGTATCCAGACTATTCCCAGGTATTTTTGGGATGTCGGTGCGTCAAGCACTGGAAAATACCATCCCCAATATGCGCTTGGCGATTTGGGGTTGGCACGCCATACCTGCGCAGTGGTTCGGTTTTTAAACCACATGTTTAGTATTGACTGCTGCAGAAAGGAGTTTACCTCCAGGGAACGGGATTTGCTGCGCGTGGCCGGGATAATGCACGATTCCAGGAAAAGCGGCAGTGATGCAGATTTTGCAGGGGATAAATATACGAAGTTTGACCACCCTATATTAGCGGCGGATGAAGTGCGTGGGGTAAAGGGCTTTATTCCGGAAGAGGAAAAGGAGCTTGTGGCAAAAACGATAGAGAGCCATATGGGGCAGTGGAATAAAGATCGTAG
The DNA here is from genome assembly GCA_009911505.1 of Lachnospiraceae bacterium. Taxonomy (GTDB): domain Bacteria; phylum Bacillota; class Clostridia; order Lachnospirales; family Lachnospiraceae; genus Roseburia_B. The sequence continues at coordinate 68,513 of QXXL01000043.1, forward strand.
AAGCAGGACGGCGCTGCCCCTGCCGGAGACAAAATATCAGAAAATTCTTCACCTGGCGGATTATCTGGCAAGCCGGAAGGACATTGAGGTTATATTTTACGAGAGTAAAGCGCCAGGGCGGGAAACGCTTTCAAGAGAGATGCAGGGGGACGGCGCTCCTTCTGTAGAGGATTATGTATTTAATTTTGGGAAGCATAACGGGGAAAAGCTGTTGGACGTGGTAAGGACTGATCCCGGTTATATTGCGTGGGCGAAGGCTACCATTACAAGAGAGCCGATCCGGACATTGTTGGAACGTGTATGAAGGGCTATCCGATATATTCTTACATACGAGGTACGGCCAGCGCAGGTTTGCTGCCACAGGACGCTATGACGGACATCTTTGGATTTTTGTTGCCTTGCAGCTTGCGTTTACATATCTGGATTGGAAAAAATGATTAAGGAGTGTATGACATGTTATATTTTGAAAATGATTACTGTGAAGGCGCACATCCGGCCATACTGCAGAAGCTCATTGAGACGAATATGGAAAAGCTGCCGGGCTATGGGGTGGATCCTTATTGTGAATCGGCAAAGGAAAAAATCCGTATAGCCTGCGGCTGCCCGGGCGCAGATATTTTCTTTTTGGCTGGCGGGACGCAGGCAAATGCAGTTGTGATTGGATCGGTGCTGAGTCGCTATGAAGGCGTTATTGCAGCAGCAACCGGGCATGTTAGCCTCCACGAAGCAGGCGCAATCGAATATACCGGACATAAGGTTTTGCAGCTGCCGCAAAAGGACGGTAAGCTCCAGGCGGATACTCTGCTTTCGTATCTTTTGGATTATTATGCGGATCCGAGCCATGAGCATATGGTATTCCCTGGTATGGTATATATTTCACATCCTACGGAATATGGGACATTGTATACCAAAAAGGAGTTGGCCGGTTTATCGGAGGTGTGCAGCAGGTATTCCCTGCCCCTGTTTTTAGATGGGGCACGGCTTGGATATGGGCTTGTAAGCGATGGGACGGATGTTACGCTTGCCGATATTGCCCGCTGTACGTCAGTTTTTTATATTGGCGGGACAAAAGTAGGCGCCTTGTGCGGAGAAGCTGTGGTATTTCCGAAAAAGGCTCCGGAGCATTTTATGACCATGGTGAAGCAGCAGGGTGCGTTGCTTGCAAAGGGAAGGCTTTTAGGGATTCAGTTTGATACGTTGTTTACGGATGATTTGTATCAAACCATTAGCCGGAATGCAATTGAAACGGCAAATGTACTGAAAGGCGCCCTTCGCGAAAAGGGTTACCGTTTCTTTTTGGAGTCGCCGACGAATCAGATTTTTGTGATTTTGGAAAATGCGCTGATGGAGCGCATTGGCAGGGATGTGAAATTCGGATTTTGGGAAAAATATGATGAGGGGCATACTGTGGTGCGGTTTGCGACTAGCTGGGGGACGAAGATGGAAGAGGTGAGGAGGTTGGTCGAGGTATTGCCGTAGCGGGCTACATTGACTGAATTCATGCAGTTGAACGAATAATCTTCAATCTGATGGCGCAAATAAAGAAAAGGAGAAGTGTATGGCAGTCAGCCGGAGCTTCTCCTTTTTCATGCTCTTGTGGGAAAACACGCTAAATCTTCTGTGTTTCCTTTAAACGGTTTATTTCTGATAACGGCAGTTTGGTAATCTCAGCAATCTCTTCGAGCGTATCTTTCCCCCTGATGATCAGGCGGAGGGCAAATTCCTTTGTTGTTTCCAACGCCGTTTCATTTCGCATTTCCTCTAACATCCGGCACATAATCAACACTCCTTCCTCGTCGCTTTTAAAGTAGCGTACCCTGTCAGCCAGTATCTTGTAATTCATATCAGACGGGTCAGTGCATGAAAAATCATGCATGAGACGTCCCAAGGTAGTCTCATCCTGGATCTGTGAATTTACATAGATGATATGGGTATCATCCCCAAAATGTTTCCCAGTTTCCTCTACAAAACGGTTGATATGGTAGAGCGGAAGCCCTGCCTCTATCACATCATTTTCCGTAATGAAAATGACAAAGGATTCCGGCAGCTTCTCATATTTATCCCCTGGTATTGTAATATTCGCGTCAATCAGGCTAGAATGGTATCTTGCCCGTCTTGGGATTGCGCCGTGGTCACTGCGCTGTATTTCGATGTTGAGCACATCGCCGGCGCTGTCAATGGCAAATATATCGAGCCTTGCAGAACGTCCCTGGAGATTTTTCATGTTATACTGGGAATGTACTTCGGTCACTTTCAGGTCGTCTTTCTTTAATATGATACGCAGTAACAGCTCTACGCACTCAATATCTTCAAACACCTTCGTGCAAAAATCATCATCCAATAGCCGGAAGTTTTTTAAACGCTGTAGATCTTCCTGCCGCTTCTGGCCGTATTGTAATCCGTTGGCGGTATTCATTGCGTTACCAGTCCTTTCTTGAGCTAAAAACGTGTATAGCAGGCATTTCCGGTAATTTGTACCCATTCGGGTATCCCTTACTATATGTCTCTGATGGGGAGGACGACTGTCCGGTAAGGTATACCCAAAGGGCATACCGTTCATGCCCTGCGGGCGGGTTGGCTTCGTCTGAAAGGGTATATTTCTTAGAATCGGTTATCATCATCAAAATGCTCCATGATGTCCTCTACCCTGCAATGCAGAATATTGCAGAGCCTGTCTATCGTGTTCATTTCCACATTTTTGTTATGCCTTAACCGGTTAAGCTGCGCGCGGTTGACATTGTAGTGTGTGTAAAGGTCATATTGTGTCACGCCCTTTTCTTTCATGGTTTCCCATAGTCGGTCATATGTTATCATTTCATTTCCCGCCTTCATTCAAATGCTGCTTGTATTACCTCTATTATCCATGCAAAATTATCTAAACAATAGTGTGTTTATAATGACACTATATAATACAGGAAAGGTATATAGAACATACTCTGTTATGACGGAAACGGCAGTCGCCTGAGGGGTTAAAAATTGAGGAATTCTATACGATATTGAGCAGCAGGCTTTCAAAAAATACGAGTGAGTTATGCAATACAATTATGAAGAATAGGACATACAATGTATAAAATATAATGTAATGCTGGAGGCATAGAAATGTATTTGTCGAAGGAAGAATTATATAGGATGGAACAGGAAGATATAAAAGAGGCTGTTGCAGAGAATTTGGTGGATATAAGCAACATGGAAATAGATATGAAAAAATCCGTTTCTACCAGGGTAGAGGATTATGTGCAGAAAGTCGGAAACCCTTTTCTTGTGCGGGTTGGAGATTATGTTGTGGAGATTGGTTATTCCGATTGTGAAGAGACATTGATGATAGGATGAAGCAATATATAAGAAAAGTCGCTGAGATAAAGTATTAGCAAAAGCCTTTACAGGAGGCAGAGGTTATTGTAATCTAAAGTCAGGATTAAATAGCGGTAGTACCTTAAAAAATTGAAACATTTGAAACAAACTGCCAGCAATAAATCATAACATGCCAAAGTTCTCGTTTTGGATTGAGAAATGTACTTATTTATGTTATAATAAGCAAGTATAATTGAAAAGAAAGCAGGATGCGAAGTTCTGAAAGATGCCCTCTAGTCTAACGAAAGAGGGTGGTGCTGATGAGCGTGATAGAAATTTTGACATTATTGCTTGTAATATTTACAGCCCTGTTATACATAGACAATCATAAAAAATAAGCATCCCTGACCAGCCAAAGTTTAGGATGCTTATTTCTTTATTATTAAGCTAATTTATTGAGGGCAATCGGAACTTGTGTCCGATCAACCTTTTTAATTAAATTATACACTAGGTGGGTTTGTCAAGAAAAATGTGTAAGTTTTATAAAATTTTCTTACCGGCAGTTTTCAAAGCTGCCGGTTTTA
>QXXL01000371.1 GCA_009911505.1 Lachnospiraceae bacterium
ATTGTTATCTGTCAATTAGGTGGAATAGGGATGATGTGGATAATTCAAAGTTATCCGTTGGAAATGATGATGAAAAGCTTTTTATTAATAAATTTGTGAAAACCGGAATTTATATAATCCTATTATTGAATAGATTTAATCATTTTTTAACCACTAAAATAGATATTTAATTATACAGAAGAGGTTTTTATGAGAAAACATATACTTATACTGTGCTTGCTTGGCAATCCTTATCAAAAAGCTGAGGGGGGATTTCAACGAACTGTATACGAAATTATAGAATATTTTAAAGAGAAAGATATATTAATTACAGTTATTACTTCAAATATAGATTTACGAAAAAATGAATGCCAGCAAATATATTCGAATGTTGCGTTTTGGGAAATTGCTCTTAATCCTGATTGGTTAGAAAATCAAGATCAATTATTTAAAAATGCTGATTATTTGGCTGATCAGATACGGTTTGTTATAAAAAACATTAAAAAAACGGTTTCTATTATTCATAGCTTTCAGTGGATAAACGGTTATTTAGCTATCAAAATTAATCCACAGCATGAAATTACACATATCCACTCTATTATCAGTTCTTCATATGAAAGGTCTGCAAGTGGGTTTTCTCTTCGGTCACGATTTCAATTGCATTGCGAACAACTAACTTTTAATGCAGCAGATATACTAATTTCAATTACTGAATCGGAAAAGAACCAGCTTATTGATTTTTATGGTGTAGAATCTTCAAAAATTTTAGTTATTGGAAGAAATACTGATGAATACTATAATTATTTCTATAATGTCTTTCATTCGCAAATTTCTAAAACAGATAAAATTAAATATAATTCTATTGATATGAAAGATTATGTTACCGAAAATCAAAAAGTGTTTGTTTATGTAGGAAGAATTATTGAGTATAAAGGAATACGTGAAATCATTCAGGCATGGTATCTACTTTATTTGAAATACCATGAAAATATGCCCCCACTTTGGATTATTGGCGGAACGGAGATGAGTATTTATCAATTTAGAAGCATACTGTTGGAAGAGATTATGTTTCTTACCAAATGTGAAAAAGAGCATAAGATATTCTGGTGGGGATATATGGAAAGTTATGGAATCAGTACAATTTTTCAAAAATCTCATGCTTTGCTTATGCATTCTGCATTTGAACCAGGGGGCAGAGTTGTATTAGAGTCCATGTCTGCCGGCAAGCCAGTCATTGCTACGGATACGGGATTTGCGCAAACATATATCAAAGACTGGTACAATGGATTTCAGATTAAATATCAAGACATAAAGCATCTTGCAGCATGTATGGAATTTTATATCTTAAATGAATACCTTTCCAGTATGATGGGGATAAACGCAAAAAATACATATAATATCTTAAGTAAAAATTGGCAGTATTACAAAAAAATGGACGGTTTATATTATTCTGCTAAAACGGTTACAGATAATTTCCCTTCTACACAAATTAATTTTATGAATATGTATCCTTTATTAGTTGACGAATTCCCTTATTGTGATATAAAAAATGAGGATAAAGAATTTAAATCATTTTTGCATAATACAGATTATTTAATCGAGGAGATACCAGGGCATAATAGTTATATTTGGAAAATAACCATGGATAATGATGTTTATATTGCAAAGCAAGTATTTAATTGTATTAATTTAAATCAACTATGGAACTCCTTCGATATACAAAAAGTAAACACTATCTGGATGCAGTATTATACATCCAGTTTGTCTGTTAAATACCCTTTTATTATTTCACCAGTTCAAGTTTCGGAGCAACTGTTTACATATTTAGTTCCAAATTACGAAATTATATCTGATAAACAAGTGTATAAAATATATCCTGCTTTACTAAAGCAATTTGCGGATTATGAAAACGGTATACTGGATTATATTCCTCTCAAAGAACAAATACAATATTTTAAAGAACTAAATATTTCCATTCAATATAAACATAAATATTACACTATGGATATTTATATGTGTGAATTACAACAGGCATTTCAAGAGAATAAAGAGCTATTTGAAAGTCCTGAAATAGCTTTGCTCAATCAGTGCTTCCAAAAAATAAAATATCATATATCCCAAAAGCAACAAATACACTATGGATTAAATTACGGAAAGTCCCTTTTAAATCATGTTATTAGCACAAATCATAAGTATTATCTTCTGCCAAGCTCAGATATTTTTATCGGAGAACTAGGGCAAGATGAAGGAATTATTTTTACAGCATATTATTTGAAAAACCATACTTTATTAAATGATACTTACTACATACTTAAAGATATCGTTATTTGGTGCTTATTAAATTGTATGGAATTGCTCATTAGCTCCAAAATTTTATGGAAATCCAGCGCTGTCCTTCTGTCAGATTTAAAAAATATATTTGATGAAATCAGCATCGAAAAGTGATTTTTCCACCTAAAATATAATACTTTGGAAACATAGATGAAGAATGTGTCTCAATATTGTATTCTGGAAATTTAATGTGATACTGCTGATATATCCTCGTATTCCTTTTTTGTATTATTTCCATCAAAATTATAAATGCTGCACATTCTTTTTCTAATATAATTTTATTAAAATTGATTAATTGCTTCTTTATTTTGTCTTTTTTATATTTTTCTAAATAGTTTAACGATTTTATTATATATTGAATACACATTACACCTTCATCCAAGGTATCATATACTATTGCCAAGTTAATCAAAGGAACATAGATATACGTTACATGAATATGACTGTTCAAAACAGAAAACGATTTTTCAAATTCATTAATAGCAGAATCCATACTTCTGTTAAGATAATATATTTGTCCCATAAGATTATGTGTTCGTCCCATTTCAATAGGTAGGTCATTTTCAAATGTTTTACAAAAAAGTTCTTTACAAGCTTTCATATTAGGAATTTGTGTTCTATATAATTGTAATGCTATTTTATTATACAAAAAATGTATCTGGTCTTCAAGATTCATTTTGTCCCAGTACTGCTCAATTTGCATCAGATAATTCCAAGCTATCTCAAAATCGATCTTTTCATATTTTGAATGTAGATGATCTAAAAAAGCATATCGCAGATGCCAGTCTTTCGGAAAATGCTTGCAACCTCTTTTATAACTCAGCAGGCAGTGTTCTATCCCATATAGATGTTTTATACTTAACGCACGAATATATCTTAGCTGTGAATCTTCATTTCGGTAAGAGTTTGTTAAATAAAGAGCTTTTTTGTATTCTCCTATTGTGAAATAGTACTTTGCTTTTTGATAACAAAAAATTCTCCATTGTGAAATTGCTGAAAATTCTTTGAAATCGTCACCCAATTTTATGTAACTTAATAATTCGGTTGATTTATATTCATTACGGCCAAGATAACATTTTAAAATATAATTTATAACTGTTAATCTTTTTTGTTTGCACAATAAATTTTTAGAAAAAATTTTTTGCATTATTGTTTTTGCAAGAAAAAAATTATTCTGTTTAATCAATTGGCTACAAATTTTTTCCCAATATTCTATTGTAAACTTGTTTTCGCCAAGTTCAATTGCAATTTGAAGTTTTTTGATTTGTATTAAATTATAGTCTATATCCAAAAAATCAATGCTTTCATATAACTCAGAGAGAACCTCATAATATTCATATTGGCTTAAAATAGTATCATTTTGAAACGCTTTTAAATATAATATATGATGAATGCGAAGTTTATTTCTTTCCAATTCAAAATAAATGCTTTCGGCAAGAACAGATATTGCTTCTAAATAATTTGCTCCTATTTTCTTTAAATTTACCAGTGATATTTCACCATCGAAAAAAACAATTATAAAAGCTAATTTCCGATAATCCGCTTTTTTGTTTCTAAAATAGTTACTAACAGAAAATAAAATGAGATTGTGTTTAAATTTATCATTATTATACAGTTTGGTAATACTTAGTTCCTTATTTGAAATAAGTGTCTCCAATTGATTAGTATAAACAAATGACATGATACTGGGGTCAAAACATAGAGTTTTCTATGGCTGAATACTCGTAGAACCTTGAAAATGTAATATTTC
>QXXL01000372.1 GCA_009911505.1 Lachnospiraceae bacterium
CCCGGCAGGGAGTGGCAGGCGGAAGAATGGCAGGCCGGGGTTATCGGCTAACCGCCATGGTTTCGTATTATTAATGTTACTACCAAAACAAAAGGAGGACAGCGGATATGAAGGAAATTATGACAAACGCTGAAAGCAGAAAAAATGTAGTAAAGGCACTCGCAGAGCATCTTGGGGAAAAGGCGGTTTACGTCGGCCCGCCATCCTTTGCTTACCGGATCGGGAGCATTACGGTAGACCGGGAAGGGAAAATCATCCTTGAAGATGAAAGCCGGGCGGAGGAGATTGAGATGGTACTTGCCGCAAATGGATTTTTAGGCGGAAGCGGGGAAGAGCCGGATGCAGAAGCATCTTACACAGGCATCCGGATTCCGGTCGGCGGCTTGGAAGCACAGGGGATCATTAACCTTTTGAATATGCTCCACGCAAAGCAGTACCTGATCAATAAGGCAGTCGGGCAGGACGGATTTTCAGTCAGCGACAGCTTAATCACGGATCTGGAAGCGGGGACATTCCAGAATGCCGGGGAAGTGATTGACTTCATTGGAAACCACGGGAGCAGCAATACGGGATTTGCCTTTTTGGAGGACACCATTCTTTTCACGGGTTTTCCTTACACCGAGGAGCCTGCAGCAGTGAAAGCCTACACGGTGCTTGCTTCCAAGATGGTGCAGTCGGCGGGAATGCAGAAGCGGATCAGCCCGAAGCCGACCATTGAGGAAAATGAAAAATACTACATGAGGTCTTGGATGGTAAGGATCGGGCTTGGCGGCAAGGATACGAAGGAAGAGAGGACATTTCTCCTTAGCAGATTGAAGGGGCATACGGCTTTCCGGACTCCGGCTGATGAGGAGAAGTGGAAAGCAAACCGCAAAGCAGCAAGGGCGGCTGCGAAGGAAGCGGCAGAAGAAACTGCAGAAGAGACAGCGGCAGAAGAGAATGCAGAAGAAATGACGGAGGAAAGGGCAGAAGAAACTGCAGAGGAGGAAGCGGAATGTTCGGAGTAAGCTGGGAACTGCTGGCGCGGCTGAGAAACGAGTATCCGCAGGGAACGAAGGTGCGGCTCATCCGCTTGGATGACCCGTACCGCAAAATCCCGATGGGAACTATCGGCACGGTGGAATTTGTGGATGATGCGGGGCAGATACACACCCGGTGGAATGGTTACGGATCACTGCCGCTTATTTATGGAGAAGATGCATGGGAGAAGGTCAGAGATGAAACAGCGCCATAATATACACAATATCCGGCGGAAAGGTTTGTGTATATTATGAAAAGAATTGACTGGATAAATCCTTCGTTTAGAGCGAATATGTACCTACCGAAAGGGACAAACAAAAAAACGGAGGAATTGCCATGAACGAAAAGATTGCAAGACAGATTGAAGAAATGAAAAAGCAGACCATCGGGGTTGAGGTTGAGATGAACAGTATCACAAGAAGCAAGGCAGCAAAACTCGCCGCAAAGTTCTTCGGAACGGGAAAGAGCCAGTATACGGCAGAACGCAACGGTTACGAAACATGGAGCGCATGGGATTCACAGGGCAGGGAATGGAAATTCCAGAGGGACGTCAGCATTGACGGACCGGATGACGAAAAATGCGAAATGGTTACGCCGATATTGACCTATGCTGACATGGAAACTTTGCAGGAGCTGATCCGGAAGCTCCGCCATGCAGGAGCCAAGAGCGATGCCGGGAGGGGCTGCGGAGTCCACATCCACATCGGGGCGCAGGGACACACGCCGCAGACGCTCCGTAACCTTGCCAACATCATGGCAGGCCATGAAAGGCTGATTGCGGAAGCGCTGAAGCTGGATACTTACCGCATGGACCGCTACTGCCGCACGGTGGACCCGAATTTTCTGGAGCAGTTAAACCGCAGGAAGCCGCAGACGATGGCGCAGCTTGCTGATATCTGGTACACCAGCCACGGTACAGACTGCGGCAGGAGCCGCCATTACAACCGGAGCCGCTACCATATGCTCAATTACCATGCCACCTTTACGAAAGGGACCATCGAATTCAGGCTTTTCCAGTTCGATGCCCCGGCAGATGGGAAGCAGAACGGTCTGCATGCAGGACAGCTTAAGAGTTATATCCAGCTTTGCCTTGCGCTCAGCCAGATGGCAAAGGAAGTGAAGACGGCAAGCCCGAAACCGCAGCAGAACGAGAATCCCAAATACGCCATGAGGACATGGCTCCTCCGGCTGGGCTTCATCGGCGAGGAATTTGCCACAGCACGGGATTTCCTTACCAGAAACCTTTCGGGTGATACGGCATTCCGCCACGGCAGACAGATCGCTTGAAGGGACCGCAGGAGTTAGCCTCCTGCTGCCTTACCACGGCCGCTTGGGCGGTCTTAAGGCAGTAGAAGGGTAATCCCTTCGGAAAGGATGGATACCATAATGGAAAAAAGATATTACATTGCCTACGGAAGCAACTTGAATATCCGTCAGATGCAAAGACGCTGCCCCGGTGCGAGGGTGATCGGGACTTCGGAGATTGAAAATTACAGGCTGCTTTTTAAGGGCAGCAGGACGGGTTCCTATCTGACTATTGAAGCGAAGGAAGGCAGCAGCGTCCCTGTGGCGGCATGGTCGGTAACAGAGGTCGATGAAGCGGCACTTGACCGTTATGAAGGATTTCCCGCTTTTTATTACAAGGCGGAGATGAGATTGCCGATCAAGGGAATCCGAACCGGGAAGGTCAGAATGAGGAATGTTTTCGTGTACATCATGCATGAGGAGCGTCCGCTTGGCCTGCCGAGTGAATTCTATCTTGAGACCTGCCTGCAGGGATACCGGAGCTTTGGGTTTGATGAGAAAATACTGGCGCAGGCTTATGCTGATAGTGATAGGAGGGAATGCTGTGAAAATTGATGCGAATGCGAGGATTAAAATATGCCCTCGATGCGGGAATAGTTATCATGGCGCTTCTGCGCTTTCGAGGAGGGACAATGAAACGCTGGTCTGTCCGGACTGCGGGACACGGGAGGCATTGGAGAGCATGGGGTTGAGCCGGATGAACAGGAACAGATTCTTGCCGCTATCCACCGGAGCGGCCGGCAATAATATATACAATTTATCCCTCAGATATTTGTGCTTATTATGAAAAGAATTGACTGGATAATTATCCGGTTCAGAGCGAATATGTACCTACCGAAAGGGAAAACAAAAAAACGGAGGTACATGCCATGAAGAACATTTTTGAAGAAACTTACACAAAGATCGCGGAACTGAAGAAAGCCTACGATGCGGCAAAGGGCGAGGAAAGCAGAGAGAAAGTAAGAAATGCATACCACGATTTGCTGAAGCCCCTTGAGGAGCTTGGGGATACAGCCGGACGCCTTTGGAGGGAATACGAAATTTCCAGAGATAACGGAAACGAGCTTCTCGACATCAGCGAGGTTGTATGGGAGAAAGATGCGGAAAAACTTGTTTCCTGCATAAGACAGATTGGGATTGAAAAGTTTACCTTTTCTTCCACTTGGAGCAGCGCGGTGGAGACAGCATGGCTCTTCAAACAGAATGGGTGCGAACTGGAAGGATTGGTTGAGATCAACGGGAGCATGAACTTTTTTGAAGACAAGCGGGAGAAAAAGCATGGTTACCTTTTCAGAGTGAACTAAGCACCGCAATGCCAGCAGAGCTTCTGGCTCTGCTGGCGATATGGAAGAATAGGTATCGGAACGATTGCAGAGGCAGGAGAAATTATAATGGCATATAAAGGATACGGCATTCATGTTTACTGGTCGGACAAAGACTGGGGATTCCGTTTTAAAGTTTATGATCAGAATGGGAAAGTGGCTGCGGAAAGCGAAGCAGCATATTTTTATGAAGATAACGCTTTAAAGGAAGCAAAGAAAATCGTAGATGGACTTACTGGCGGGACAGCATAATATGCACAATTCTGTGCCATAATCTTTGTGGAAATTCTGCTGCGAATCCTCTTGCTATTATCTCCGTTTAGAGTGATCTGGTCATGAAAGTATTTTCACAGTATCGTATGAAACGGCTCCCCAGGGATTTCGCAGACTGTTAT
>QXXL01000373.1 GCA_009911505.1 Lachnospiraceae bacterium
GGCTGGATACATCCGTAGATTCAACTAATCTGGGTAAAAACGGTGATTTGGGATGTAGATAATCTAAAGAATAATAGTAAAGATACCCGTGCCGCCCATGCCGCCAGTGCCTACGGGGGCGAAAACGCCGGAGCCGGTTTTTCTTTTCAGAGAAGGGCAGTCGCCTTTGTGCCGCTGCAAGGTGAGATATGGGAAACAGGCGGCATGAGCGAATCCCGGCAATGGACTACCGACAGTACCGCAGGGCGAGGCGGCTGGTGCGTGAGTGCTGCAACTACGACAACGGCCAGTGCATGGTGCTTGACGAGGGGGACGGGTGCGTCTGTGTCCAGAGCATTTCCCACTCCCTGCTCTGCCGCTGGTTCCGTGCGGCGGTGCTGCCTTTAGACCACCAGCTGGAAACGGCCCTTTATCACCGGCTGGAAAGCAGACGGTGCAGCGAGTGCGGCGCTCTTTTCCTGCCTGGCTCCAACCGGGCGAAATACTGTAAGGATTGTGCCGCCAGGGTGCGCCGGAGGAAGGAGGCAGAACGCCAGCGGAAAAGATACCATGATTCTACGCATTTAGGAACGGAAAAAGCCTTGTAAATCAAGCACTTTCGGAGCGTGTCGGAGGGGAGGCAATACTTTTTATCATTGACGCCCCCAAAGCCCCCTTAAAATGCGTAGAGAGGCTTAAAAAAGCTATTCAGAACAAAAGGAGCAACCAAATGACAGAGAACCGACGATTTTATTACCTCAAGCTGAAAGAGAATTTTTATAACAGCGAAACCATGGTCATCCTG
>QXXL01000374.1 GCA_009911505.1 Lachnospiraceae bacterium
ATTGAATGACTACCTGCCCCATACCGTGCAGACCATAGCCACCTTTACCCGGCATCAGGTAGGCACGGTGGAGCGGGCTTTGAAGATATTCCAGGAGTTTGGCCTTGTGGAGATACTGATGGACGGGGCCTATTACATGAGCGACATCCAGCTGCTGATCGGCCAGTCGTCCAGCGAGGGGGAGCGGAAGAAAAAGGAGCGCAT
>QXXL01000375.1 GCA_009911505.1 Lachnospiraceae bacterium
CCCGGGGAAACGGACATTTGTCCGTCCAATGGCCGGGTGGACAAATGTCCGCCTATATTAGAGTATAGAGAATAGAGAGGGGGACAGGACACACGCCTATGGGAGATACCGGAATGTGTTTCTATCTTCTGCAGAACTGGCAGAACTCCAGATGGAACTTCCCTCTCTCTGGGAACAATACATTGAGCGGCTGTCCGAGTACATGGAATCCAGCGGAAAAGGATATAAAAACCATGCCGCCACAATCCGGCGCTG
>QXXL01000376.1 GCA_009911505.1 Lachnospiraceae bacterium
GAGGAAGGAGAAACCATATGATAGAGATTACCGCAGAAGTCCGGGCGGCTATAGACAGAGCCGTCGGGGATATGGAGCCTGCCGGGGACGAATACATAGAACCGGCTGACGGGCTTATCCACTGTAAGAAATGCCGTGGCAGCCGCCAGACCGTTGTGCCGAGGTTCGGAGGCTCCGGCTATTTCATGCCCCGTTGCCTCTGCCCCTGCCAGCAGAAAGCGCAGGAGGAACGGAAAGCCATGGAGGAACAGAGGGAACGCATGGAGCGTATCAAACACCGGAAGGCGCAGGGGCTTCAGGACAGATACCTTTATGATTACACCTTCTCCAACGATAACGGCCAGAACCCTGTTATGGAGAAAGCCCACGCCTATGTGGAGCATTGGAAGGAGGCATACCGGGACAATACCGGCCTTCTGCTCTTTGGTGACGTGGGAACCGGGAAATCCTTTTTTGCCGGCTGTATTGCCAATGCCCTGCTTGACTGTGACGTGCCGGTACTGATGACAAATTTCCCGTCTATCCTGAACCGGCTGACCGGCGTGTTTGCCGAGGACAGGGCGGCCTTTATCGCCAGCCTGGACGATTACAGCCTGCTTGTCATTGATGATTTAGGAGT
>QXXL01000377.1 GCA_009911505.1 Lachnospiraceae bacterium
TTGATTGTCACAACAAACCTGAAACTGGAAGAAATCAAGAACCCGCCAGACATTGCCCACGCAAGGATTTATGACCGCATACTGGAACGGTGTGCGCCGATTCTTTTTTCCGGTAAAAATTTCCGGGAGGAAGGAGCCAGAGCGACCAAAGCGGCGGCGAAAGAGATTGTGAGTAAGGGATAACAAAACCTGATTGTATGTAAAGGAGAATTTATGGGTAGCGAGAAAATCACAGAGGACATTACCACCACGCCACCAGATAAGGACGCTCCCGCACTGGTGAATAAGATTGTCCGGACTACCTACATTGTGCGGGTTCATTTCAGTAAGACCAGCAGGGAAACCATGAGCGACAAAATCAAGCGTATGCTGAAAAATGAGATACAGCAGATGTAAAAACGATAATAGAAACAGGCCGGGAATCAGAAATGCGCTGGCTCCCGGCTTGTAAAATCAGGAGGTTTATGGTAGTATGGAGATACGAAAACAGAGGGGAAAGCAGGTGGGAAGATTGACAGTGACGGAACAGATAGACCAGAAACATCAGGAAGATTTACAGAGGCTAAGAGGCTTTCGCCTGCTTGATGATGATTTCCTCACAAAGTGTTTTGAGGGAGATACGGCAAGCATAGAACTGGTATTGCAGATTGTTCTGGAAAAACCGGATTTAAAGGTGCTGGACGTCCGCACCCAAGTATTTGTGGAGAACCTGCTGAACCGTTCAGTGAGGCTGGATATCCTGGCTACGGACAGCACAGGGGCAAAACTGAATGTAGAAGTACAGCGCTCCGACAAAGGAGCCGGGAGAAAAAGGGCAAGGTACAACAGCAGCATGATGGACGCAAACCTTTTGAAAAAAGGCGAGGACTTCGACAAGCTGCCGGAAACGTGGGTAATCTTTATCACGGAAAATGACGTAATGGGAAAAGGGCTGCCGCTCTATCCGATTGAGCGGTGCTTTTTAGGAACCGGGGAAAGATTTGAGGACGGTTCGCACATACTGTATGTAAATGGCGCTTACCGTGGAGATACGCCAATCGGGAAGTTAATGCATGACTTCTCCTGCACAGACGCAGCGGATATGTATTATGGGACACTGGCGGACAGGGTGAGATTTTTCAAAGAGAGCAAGGAGGGAATCGAGATTATGTGCCGTGCTATGGAAGATATGAGGAATCAGACATTAAAAGAAGGAGCAATCAATTCCGCAAAGAGAATGTTGGCAGATGGGATTTTGACACTTGAAAAAATTGCGGAATATGCAGGACTTCCTCTTGACGAAGTAAAAAAATTGAAAGCAGAACGGACAGCATAGTAAGACCATAGGCCGGGAATCTAAAAACAGGTTCCCGGCCTTATTTTTTTGCCCTTGGTGTTAGAATATAATTAGTACAAGTTAGACATGGAAAATTCCCAATAGGAAAGTATAATAGAACAGATGGAG
>QXXL01000378.1 GCA_009911505.1 Lachnospiraceae bacterium
CCATGTAAAACCGGCAGCTTTGAAAACTGCCGGTAAGAAAATTTTATAAAACTTACACATTTTTCTTGACAAACCCGGGTGTCTCATCCAGTCATTGACTCTGTATATTCTATTTAAGCAGCCTTCCGGCTCATATTGTTCAACAAGTCTGCGTTATTGTGGACTACTCTGTGTGCGTAAATCCGTAACGGTCGCATCTTCCAGCATACCGAAAGCCTGAACGCAAACCCTTGCTACAGTTTCAGTATAACAGGGGTATGTGTGGTTGTCAAGCCTTATAGGAATATTTTTTATAATTATTATTATATTATTACATTTTTGATTTTTTCTCCCCAAAATTATCCCAGTCTGACGAAACCACCGCCAGGGACTTATTCATCCTCATCATAGTCCTCTTCGTCGTAATCATCCAGCTCTTCCCTCCGTTTCTGCACAATATGGATAGCGATCAGGCCACCGACAGCCACTGCCATCCCAACCGAAAACATTACAAGATGTTTGACGGGAATACCGGCAACTGTTTTTTCGGTGCCTTCCCCTTCTACTGCCGCTCCGGTGCTGGCGTCTGCCGGTGCCGACTGCTGCACTCCAGTTCCTGTTTCGCCAGCGGCATTTTCCCCAGATTGGGATTTCTTTTCCCCTTCCTGATCCGGGGCATCTGCGGTATCTTTTGATACGTCATTTTCTGCGGCAAGAGCCTGCTCTGTCTCATCCGGATTTTCGGTAATCATACAGGTCAGTATGTAGCGGCTGCTTCCGCCAAGCTCTGTCCGAAGCACACCATCTTCCCCTACCGTTATCGTTCCCGGATACAGGCCGGCATCGGTTTTTAACTGAAACTCCTTTCCAGCCCATTCTTTTCCCAGCTGCACCTCCAGCTGCTCTGCTTCCATCACCTGCATCTCCGTCCCATCTGTTCCCTGGTTCTCAGCGGATACCGAAATCCCTGTTCCCAGTGTGGCAGCTAACAGGCCTGCAATAGCCAGTGCTGCCAGTTTCTTTTTTACTGCTTTCAAATCCTTCCTTACCCCCCTTCTCATCTCGGCGCTGCGATATGGGTAATCGCTCCCCATATCCGGTTGGAATCATTGTTAATTCCCAGTATCCGCACAGTAACACGGGACCCTCTTGGTGGGCGGTCTCTTTTCGGGTAACTGCATAGGCAGTCAATGCCACCGTCCAGTGCCACAAAGACACCGTTGGTATCCACCATGCTTACCGTTCCCACATACCGGTTTCCGACAGAATACCGGCGGAGTGCCTTTTCGTATGGGTTTTCACCTGCCTGTTTGACGGACGCCGTTACCCGGATATTACTGCGGTCACTCCGGTCCACGCTCAGTACCTTGACCAGTATCCTCTGCCCGGATTGGAAATACACCGCTGCATCCATCCACCTCTGATAGCTCAGCTCCCGGAGCGGAATATACACCTCCAGACCGAACAAATCCACAAAAATACCTGCCCGGATTACCGATACGACTCTTGCTTCCGCACACAAATCCGAATAAATACGGTAGTTGCCATCCCGGTCTGTACCAAGATAATACTCTTTTCGCTTGGCACGCATGGCATCGAGCCTGCTTGCCGCTGCAATCCCAGACTGGGGATCAATTCCCTTGACGATATAATCCACCTCAGCACCGAGCCGTTTGGTCAGCATGTCGTGCAGTACATCTTCCGGCAGCCTCCCCCGGAAATCCTCCGGTGCTTCCACCGCCTCCTCTGCGGGAATGATGATTTTGAACTCGCCGTGGTAGATGACTGCCAGAGAACGGCTCTGGTTACTTTCCTGCCGTTCCACTCCCTGGATTGTTCCCGTCAGGATTCTCCCCATCTTTTGGGATTCCATTAAATCTAACAGGTCATTTCTTGCTTTTTCGGCTTCGGTTTCGGCAACCAACTGCCCATCAATAGCAAGCACCTGCGATGAACCCAGTCTGACAGAACTGGTACTTTTTCCAGCTCTTCGACGCCTGGCGCCTCCGCCGGGAACCTGAGCTTTTGATTTTTTCCCTCCTGTGTCAGACTGGTTCTGATTCTTAAGAGTTTTCATTGGATCAGGCACGGCGTCTGCAGTATTCTTATCCTGAACTGCTTCTGTGTCAGACTGACTCTGATTTTCGGAACTCTCATGCAGATCTAACGCGTCTTCAGGCGGATACACTTTATCCTCCGGATTTCCTGAATCGGTCTGGGGAATTTCTTCACCGTCGCCCGCTTCAGACATCTCCTGAGTCTCTTCTGTATCAGACTGGCTTTCCATTTCGGAATCCGTCTCCTGTTCCTTCGTTCCGGATGAAAGGGTCATTTTATTTTCCAGATTTTCTGTTTCAGTCTGGGAAATCTCTTCACCGCTGCTTTCACCTTCGGTACCCTCCATGATTTTTTCGTCTGAGTCTGACAGGGCAGCCTCTTTCTGTTCATCCGGAGTCCTGTCCATGGTTTCTTCCGGCTTTTCTTCCACTGCTTCTAGTTTTTCTGCTTTCTTAGCATATCTCATCCTCCATATTTTTATTTGCAAACTTGTTTGCTTTGTCTCCTTTTTTCCATCAAAAAAACACCTCTTTCGAGATGTCCTGCATTAAATTATTCGATTGCTGCTATACAAAAAGGACACCGCACGGATGTCCTGTCTGCACCTTATTCCATTGGTTTTACCAACCCCTGAACCCGACGCTCTGCCTCTTTGTAAACCGTCTCGTCATCCCTCACGGAAATGATGATAATCTTCATGACACTGCCCTCACGGACCAAATCATATACCACCCGGTATCCAAGGTTTTTAAGTTTTATCTTATAAAACCCGCTCAGTTTCGATGAAGCATGGTTGCCAAGAGACTTCCCGATCCCATCCGGTGGGGGCAGGGGACGTTCGGCAGTCTTGTCAATGGCTTTCAAAACCAGTTTCCGCACATATGGGTCTAACTTCCGCAAATCCTTCTGTGCCTCTTTGATATATTCCACCGTCCATTTCATAAACCATTCTCCTATTCCAGTTCCACATCCACCGCATCCAGTTCACCCTGGGTAATGCCAAATTCCTGCATCATCTGCTCCTGTGTCCGGTTCTCAGAATCATCCTGCTGTTCCATCCGTGCCTCTGCCTCTTCCCTGAGAATAAAATCCGAAAGCATTTCCATCAGCGATTCATACTGTGCCGGGGAAATCAGTACGCAGGCAGGCTTGTTGTTTTTTACCACAATCTTAGTTCCTGTTGTTTCCACCTCATCGAAAATTTTGTTCGCTTCCCCTTTATTAAAACGGGAAATGGGAATCATCGTTTTTAACATTCCCGTAACAGACATCTGCCTCATATTGCCTCCTTTCTGCAGGTTTACCATAGGTAAACTTGTAAAGCGGACCTTGTTCGCTTTACCTCCAAATCACTCATAGCATATCAAATTCCTGCACATGCTTTCTGTGGGCATACCATAGAAACACCATAGGATTAATGATATCCTGTTTTGTATTTATTATACGACGAGGCAAATAATACGTCAATATATTTATCATTTTTTTATCTATAAATTTATCAACAATTTTATATTAACTCAAAAATCCGCAGGCGGCTGAGCCGAACTATACAGACTTTTCTTTTTTTGAATTGTCTTTTTATCTTCCCCCCTTTCTGACTGGGGCACTTCCTTCACCTCCTCCCCGCCAAAGCCAGTCTGGGAAAATGATGTGGTATAAAAAAAGTTGACAGCCCATTCTCAAGGATTTGAGATATAATCAAGAGAATAAGGAGTGAA
>QXXL01000379.1 GCA_009911505.1 Lachnospiraceae bacterium
ATTGTGGTAGGATTACCCCAAATGGATAGGGTAGCTGACGACCAGCAATTTATTATGCGACTTCTTGTCGCGCCTCGGCTTCGGGATCGCAGATAATAATGTCGTCGTCCGTAATGAGGAAAGCGTTTGTCATTTCCCGCTTCGCCGCAAAGGATTTCCCGCTTCCCGGCGTTCCCAAGATTAAGCCGTTGGGGTTTTTAAGCTGCTTGCGGTCGCATAAGATCATGTTGTTACTAAGGGCATTTAAGCCATAGTAAAGGCTTGCGCCCCTCTGAAAAAGCTCCTGCGTGATAAAGGGGATAAAGATTGCCGTGCTGGAAGTCGTCAAGCCCCGCTGTATGGGGATAAGGTTCTCACCGATAGGGACGCTTGACATCAGCCCCGCTTCCTGCTGGTAGTCAAGGCGGGTTAAGGCGCAGTTATATTTCTGTGCAATCCCCGCCGCCGCGAAAATGTCATTTTCCAGCTTTCTTTTTGTGTCCGCCATGTTCACCACAAGGAAAGTCAAGAGGAACATTCTTTCATTGCGGCTCTGTAAATCCTGCAAGAGATTTTTCGCTTCGCCGCCAAACGTGGCAAGGTCGGACGGGATTATATCCATGTCGTACCCTGCGCGGACGGCTTTCTTCTGTTCCTCGATCTTCATTTTGTCAAGGTCGGTGATTTTCCTCTTGACGGTCTTGATTGCTTCCGTCTGGTCGATACTGTGGATATGCAGGTTGACAATCACACCCGTTTCAAGGTCTAACATATCCGCTAAAATGCGGTCGTTTAACTCCGGCGCAAGTATCTGTAAGAACGACACCGCGCCAATCTTTTTCCCCATGCGGAAATACCGCCCCTCGCCAAAACGGAATGAGGGCGGGGCGATAAAGTCCTTTGTGGTAAGCCCGGACGGGGCAAGCCATGAAAAATCAAATTGAAACGGCTCCCCCTCCGGGTGGAATACCCCGTGCATGGTCTGTAACCGTTCATAGCCTGTCTGCGGTCGGGCAGATACCCCCAGCACCTTGAAATTGTTCAGTATGTCCGTTTCGATACGGGAAAGCCGGGATTTTGCCGCGCTCATGTTGTCCGCTTCAATACTGAACGTGATATATTTGTGCTTCACAAGCCCGTTGTTCCCTTTGGAAAGCTGGCTTTTCAGCATATCCCCGTACTCCGTGCGGATAGAGTTGAAAGCGTCCTCCTGTGCCGGAATGTTGATTGCTTTTTCCGCTTCCTCCCGCTGCGTCCCTTGATTGATGAAAGAGAGCTGCACCGAAACGGAAGCGTCAAAATAGTTGAGGAAGTCACACCAGTTTTCAAAAATGGCGGTCTTGTCGTCTGCCTGTGCAAGCTGGTAGTTTATATCCTCGTAGACAATGCTCTTGCTGTATTTCTTTTCCGTTATCCGGCATATCCCGTCCGGGTACAGGTTGATGTAGGGGATTGTCTGCTGGGCGGTGTGCGCCTTTCCGTCCCCCTTTGCCTGTCTGATTGCGGCGGCGATCTGCTTCTTCTCGCTGCGGGTCAGTTTCCGCTTCGCCTTAGTTCCGGGGCTTTTTCCCGGTGCGCCGCCTTTGGTTGGTTTCTTTGACAATCGCTGATACCTCCTTTTCCAGTTTCCGCTGCTTCTCCAAGACACCGTATAGATTTTGTGTCTGATAGGGTCGCTCCTTTGGTCGGACAAATTTTGTCTGTATGATGTTTTTCACCACGGTTTCAAGGGGCTGTCCGTGTTTCTCGTACATTGCCATGAGGAAGCAGGGCAGCATGACGACAATCATCACAAATGCCGCCGCGCTGGTTCCCGCGCTGTCCTTTAGCAAGAAAAAAAGCGGCAAGCCGATTATGAGTGCTGCCGCAAAACAAACGATCTGCCGCTTCGTGAGGTTGAAAGCGACTTTTGTTTTTATCTTTGATAAATCCTTTGGTACGGGTACATACGCCATACCGAAAACCTCCTTTCCGTCAAAGCTCTATGCTGTTCTTTGTTTCATTCCCCCATGTGTCCCAGCCCGCCGTTTCCTGCCTTGCGAAAAGCTCTATCCGGGGAATGTCGCCCATAAGGGCAATGATTTTTTCCCGCGTTATGTCCGGCTTTTTGCTGTGCTGCTCTATGGGGGAGATAATGAATTGATGAATACCCGCCGATTTTCTCTTTGGGTGTCCCCGTGTGGCAAATAAGCAGAGTTCCGCGTTTCCCCGCGTCCAAAATCCCAAGCCGTAAAACCATGTATAGGACTTTTTATTGAGTTTCAGCCATACAAAGGCGGCGGTCTTGTAGGAAAAGCCCCAAGCCTTGATAAGCCGCAGGGCTTCGGGGAGCTGTGGGAATGTCGCCCACAAAAAAAGCGCGCTGTCCTCTGCCGCAAGGTCAGCCACGGGAAGCGCGCAAAGTTCCTCTATGCTCATGGTCGGGTAGTGGTGTTCTGCCGCGCCGGAAAGCCGCTTCTGTGCGTACTTCCACGGGGGATCGGCGTAGATTATGCCGTATTTCTTTTCAATGGTTTCTTGTCCCTCCTTTCCGTATGCTTCCTTTTAAGCCCATAAAGGGTAATCAAGGCAAAGGTCAATCTTTGCCCTTTGCCTGTCCCTATTCTATGGGGTTTTCCCGCGTCAAGGTCGGGTCGTATTTTCTCCGCTTCGCTCTGAAAATCTCCACCCTGCCCTTGACACGTCTTTAGTGCGCCGCGAAAATTGACTTTGCAAGTGCGCCGGACTTGAACAGGGAAAAGCAGAGGATCACCGTGTAAGCAGCAAGGGAGAATATCGCGCTGTGTAGGTTGTCTGCCACTGTTATGTTGTTCACCAGCACCGCGTAAATGCCGACGCACACCATAATGAGGAAGCCTTGAAAGCCGATAGCGAACAGGGCTTTTAAGTAGTTGTTGCCGATCTGCCCCCACTCTTTATTTGTCATTGTTGCAAATGGGATAGGCGACACGGAACAGTAAAGGTAAATTTCTATCATTCTGCCGTAGAGGACAACGGTTATCAGTACGGACATGATTTTCATGCAAAGGCTCACAAGGCTTGTTTCCATAACCAGCAATAAAAGTTCGGGGATTTCCATTGCGTCAAGCCCCTCCTGCATGGAAGCAAGGGCGGCGGCAACATCAATTTCTGTGCTGCCGCTTATCACCCCCGCCGCGCCGGAAACGACGTGCTGCGCAACGTCAAAGACTGCCATAGTAATATCAAAGGTGTGGGTGACAAGGTACACCGCCACCCACGCCTTGAAAAACCACTTGAAAAACATAAATGTGTCAACGTCGTGCATATTGTTCTTTTCCGTTACCATGCTGATTAGCTCCACGCATAGGACGTAGGTAATGACAAGCCCCGCTATGGGGACAATGACATTTTCCGATAATGAGCGTATCATGCTGAAAATGCCCGCGTTCCACCCCTGCGGGGTCTGCCCTACCTCGGCGGCGATTGTGCCGACTTTCTCGTTTACGTCCCCGAACATAGTTGACAGGTTCCCGTTAATGGCTCCTATGAGGATTTCCTTTATCCATTCCGTGATCGCGTCAAGTATGCTCTGCATAGGCTCTTACCCGCGCTTTTTAGCCGAACAGCCCGGAAAGCAGGGGTACAAGGGTCATGCCGATAAGGGCAACGCCGCCGCCCGCCATAAGCTGTTTCATGCCCTGTGATTTTGCTCATGTGAGATAAAGAAGTAAAAAAAGTGTAAAAAATTTTGCCGTTCCCTGTCCGGCTGACTGCCGGACGGGTCGGGCTTTAGTCGGGCAACTCTACCTTG
>QXXL01000380.1 GCA_009911505.1 Lachnospiraceae bacterium
CCGACTGGAAATTTAGATGAAGATACGGCGGCAGAAATTATCTCCGTCTTGAAAGAATGCGCCCATGAAATGAATAAATGCGTGATTATTGTTACCCACTCGAACGACCTTGCAAAACAGGCGGACACCATTTTTCGGGTAAAGAAAGGGAAGTTGATTCAAGCATGATAGTGAGTGGTAATTGAAACATAAAAAATTGTAATTTCTAAAATCAAATTGTTGTAATCTCAAGTTATGTGAGATGAAAAGTCTGA
>QXXL01000381.1 GCA_009911505.1 Lachnospiraceae bacterium
CATGATACCAAGAGTATCTGACTTCTGCTATTTTTTTGCCCATTTTGAAAAATCAGACAGTAAAAAGAGAGGACAATGATTATGAGTTTATTAGAAGTTACTGGATTAACGCATTCTTTTGGAGAAAATTATCTGTTTAAAAACGCAGATTTTACATTGAACAAAGGGGAGCATATCGGGATTGTCGGTCAGAACGGGGCGGGAAAAAGCACGTTCATAAAAATTTGCACGGAGCAGCTTATCCCCGACTCTGGCAGGATAGTATGGCAGCCGAACACAAAAATAGGGTATCTCGACCAGTACGCCCA
>QXXL01000382.1 GCA_009911505.1 Lachnospiraceae bacterium
GTCGGGTTAGACAGACCGATTGAGCAGATGAGCGGCGGGCAGAGGGCAAAGGTCATACTGGCGAAGCTGCTGCTTGAGAAGCCAGATATTTTGCTTTTGGACGAGCCGACGAACTTTTTGGACAAGGAGCATGTTACATGGCTTGCCGAATATCTTTCCAGCCTGCCAAACGCTTTTCTGGTAGTATCGCATGACTATGACTTTTT
>QXXL01000383.1 GCA_009911505.1 Lachnospiraceae bacterium
AGGGAGAAAGTCAAAAATGGCTCGTGGCAGGCAGAAACAGCTTGACCGAATGGATAAGATGGAAGCTCTGGAACAGAAAGAAATCAAGCCACATTTTCGGTTTGAAGCTCTCCCGCTGACTACGACAGAGCATCTAAAAGTAAAACATCTGGATGTTGGCTACCATTATCCTGTTTTGTCGGACATCAGCTTTTCCATAAAAGGGGGAGAGAAAATTGTTATGACGGGATTTAACGGCGTTGGCAAATCCACCCTGCTAAAAACGCTTATCAGCCAAATACCCTCATTAAGCGGGAGTTTCCGTTTTTCGGAGCAGGT
>QXXL01000384.1 GCA_009911505.1 Lachnospiraceae bacterium
GGCATGGGCGGATATAGAAAAAACGCCCATTCAGATTGTTTCCGATGCTTACCCGTCGCTTACGATAAAAGACGTGAGAAAGCGTCTTGCGGGCTGCGGCATCTCAAGCAAACACGCCATGCAGGAAATCGGTACTTTGAGCGGAGGGGAACAGGCAAAGGTTAAAATGTGCCTGCTTATGATGAAGCCGTGCAATTTCTTTATCATGGACGAGCCGACAAACCATCTTGATGCACTGGCAAAAGAATCATTGAAAACCGCACTGGAAGAATTTGAGGGGACAGTGCTGTTGGTGTCGCATGAGGAAGCGTTTTACCGAGAATGGACGCAGAAAGTGATAGACATAGAAAAGAAAATATAGGTGAAAGGCACATTTCTAAATAGTGTCATAGGTAAGGGGAAGCCCGCCAAATAAAAAAAACAGTGTTTGGTGGGCTGCTTTGCCATGCCAAAAATAAAAGTCCTTCCAAATCTGTTTTTAGTTTGGAGGGATTTTTTGCATATAGAAAGTGTGTTGTATTTACATATATCATATCAGGGATTGGTAGATAGTCTGTTAAAAAAATCCTCGTCAACGTATGGGGACTTTGCACCCTGCAAGTAGAAGTCATATTTCTACATATTAGAACTAAAATCTCCCTAAACCGTAAAGGTCACAGAACCTTTGCGGTTTTTCTTTTGTCGTTTTTTGTTAGAACACGTCGTAAGGCGGTTTCTGGGATTGGATGCCGTTCTCCGCCCGTCAATCTGGATTTTCAAAAAAATTCAGATTGATTGGAGGAAATTACAATGCTTGAAAAGCATCCAAACCGAAAAAAGG
>QXXL01000385.1 GCA_009911505.1 Lachnospiraceae bacterium
CCTCCATCTGTTCTATTATACTTTCCTATTGGGAATTTTCCATGTCTAACTTGTACTAATTATATTCTAACACCACCAGCACGGTGTCGGACTTGCAGATGGATGTGGAAGGGCTGGAGTTCCCTGAAAAACTGTTCATCCAAAGTTATGATATCGGCATTATCTTAGGGAATGCACTGGATAACGCAATGGAGGCGTGCCGGAAACTGAAAGCGGAGGAGCCGGGTGCGGAAGCCTTTATCCGCATCAGTTCATTCCAAAAGAGGGAACTGTTTTTCCTGAAAGTGGAGAACAGCTTTGACGGGAGGGTGGTGAGAAGACCGCGGAATGAGTTACCTGTGACGGACAAGGCGGACAGGGAGAATCATGGGATAGGGCTTATTAACATTAAAAGCACGGCTGAAAAGTATCAGGGAACAATGGATTTCAGGGTAAAGGGCAGGGTGTTCATCCTGTCAGTGATGATGAAAAATGAAAGGAGAGAAGAAGATGGATTTCGGAGTGACAGGTAAATTGGGAGGGTACTATCTGGCGGAGCAGTACCGGAAGAATGCGGCAGGCAAGAGCGGGGGCGTGAGTTTTGCGGAACTTGCGGCGGCAAAAGCTACGGAGCAGTCGGATGTATCGGGAATGAGTTTTAAGGATATGTGGCAGGCGAGGTTTCCCGGAGCGTACTACCATACGATGGATGCGTATAAGATTCCACAGGGGGCATGGCAGAGGTATGATTTTCCCCATGAAAAGTTTTTCAGTGATAAGGTTGATGAATCGATTTTAAATTGGAAACCGTCAGGGGCGGAACCCAAACTGACGGACGCAAGCGTACAGTCGAGGATAGATTCTACGCTTGGAAAGAAAGCAATCGTTGTGCCGCCTGCATTAGAAGAAAAAATGAAAAATGACCCGGCTCTGGCACAGCAGGTAATGGCTAAAGTAGAAAGTTTTATTATGAAAGACCAGGCAACGCTGCCACCGGGCAGAATATATTCCTGCGTGGTTGTACTGGATGAAAATGGGGAGATTGCCCATGCTGCAGGATCAAGTGGAGGTGGAAACATATCCGGGCCTACGGAAGAAGAACAACGCCAGTTTGAGGCAGAACAGGCGGCAAAGAAGAAAAGACGTGAGGAATATGCCCGGCTGAATGAGGAAAGCGCCCTGAAACGCAGGCTGATGGAGCAGGAAGCGGATGAGAGATATTATCAGACCAGCATGACCAAAAAGGCGGTTTCGATTGCCGCATATGAGGCGGCGGGCATTTTGAAGTAAGGAAGATCATGCCCGGACTTACCACAAGGGGGCATGGGGCGGCCTTGAATGACAGAGGGGCCGCAGGTAAGATTTTTTGAAGGAGGATGAGAATTATGTCAATGGAGATCACAAACAATTACAGCGATTATGGGAAAGGCTACACAAATACTGCAAAGGAAGGTAATGTGACGACAAGCACGGTGGAACTGAAAACCTCGACCGGGGGAACAAAAACGGAGCAGATTAAGACGGGTTACAGCAATGTCAATGATTATTCCAAATATCTGCAGGGCAAGTACAGCTATATGAATTCGGGTACAACTTCCATGCAGGGCGTTCCGACAACGGTATCCGTATCGGGCGCTTTCCTGAAGAAATGTATGAACGATCCGGAAAAAGCAAAGTATCTGGAGGAAAATCTGGCGGCATTGCCGGATTGTGCGAAAAGCGCAATAGCAGGCTGTCGAGGAACGCTGACCAATCTCAACTACAGTGTTGATGCAAATGGGAATATTTCAGTAGCAATCTCCGGAACAAGTGACCCCGATGGGAAGATAGCAAAAGAAAATGCGGAACGGCGGGCGAAAGAGAAGAAAGCTGCCGAGGAAAAGGCTGTCGAGAGGCGCAAGGAGAAAAAGGCGGAGGAAGAAAAGGCAGCGGAACGGCGGGCAGAAAGAAAAGAGAGGATGGAAGGTACGTTCACGGTGTCTGCCACTGGCACGGATGTGAAAAGCATTACACAGAATATTGTTGCGGCGGTATCCGGCACATCGTCACCCACAGGGGGCAGTTTTGACATAAAGGCATAAAGAGATGTTGCTTACACCCTATTCCGCAGAGGCGCATAATGCTTTGCCTCTGCGGTCTGCCCGGAAGTGAGGCAATGAACCGCTCGGACTTATTGCAAGGGAGCGGATGCGGCTCTGACCGACAGAGGGGCTGGATAAATATAATTAATGATAATGGAGTGTGTAGCTATGAGAAAATACTTTGCTATAGTTGGGGCATTTCTTTTATTAGGGCTGTCTGGTTGCGGAAAGGACGAACAGGATAATAGTTCTTATAACTTAAGTGTTCAGCAGAGTGAAGAAACAATCGGGTTGGAAGAAAACAGTTCAATAGAACAGGAAACAACCGATAATTTTGACAATAATACAATGCAGGTTTATAGTGAAGCCCATCCTCTCGTGGATTATAGCACAGTTGATGAATTGCTGGGTGATGCGTGTGCGCTTGTAAAGGTAGAAATTTTACAAGCAAATAGTGAAAATGTGCGTAACTATATTTATACATCATACGATATGAAGGTGGTTGATGTTTTATATGGCACTGTTGATGCAGATGGAGATACCATTAACGTCAATATGCCCGGAGGAACGGTTCAAGAAGAAAAAGCACAGGAAATGCTTTCAGAAGTTACGGAAGGGAAAAATGCTGGTGATTTATCAGGCATAAATCAAATTGTATCAGATGGAAATACAGATCGGCTATTATCTGTAGGAGATGAGGCGTACTTATTTTTAATGAAAGAATCTGAAACATCGTTTGCGGTTGTTGGAGAATATCGTGGCGAAATGCTTCTTGAAAATGGAAAGGTCTATTTTGATAGCTGTATCATTGGATTTAAGGATGGTGTTACGACACATGGCTTGGAAAACGGGAATATGGTAGAAAGTGAATTTATTGAGGCAATAAATGAGCTGATTTATAAAGATTCGTAAAACATAGTAGGAAATAAATTTTACGGTTCCATATCTCCAATAAGCCACAGCCCGACAAAGCAGGGCGGGCATCCCCGGCGTTCCGGCAAAACAGAGAGAGGTGATTGAAATGGATAATGGTGGGGGAACTACAGGAAGGAGTTGGATGGATAACTTTTCAAAACATATAGTTCGGTTTAACGCTTTTCAAATTAAAATAATTGCTCTAATAACCATGACACTAGATCATATTGGCGCCTATCAGACATTTACATTCAGTCGAGAAATTAATGATGGGTTAAGGGTAGTTGGCCGGATTGCGGCTCCATTGTTTTTGTTTATGGTAGTGGAAGGGTTACGTTATACTCGTAGCAAACCAAAGTATATACTGCGGCTGTATATAGCAGGTATAGTGATTGAGATGATAAACAGAATCCTATCAAAAGCAACAGGTGCGTTTGAGTTCGGAAATACTTTGCCTACATTTTGGGTTTGTCAAGAAAAATGTGTAAGTTTTATAAAATTTTCTTACCGGCAGTTTTCAAAGCTGCCGGTTTTACA
>QXXL01000386.1 GCA_009911505.1 Lachnospiraceae bacterium
GCAGGCTAATGTAAAGTGAAAAATAATGTAAAGTCACCTCCTTCAAATGCCAGAAATGCTGAAAAATTCATCGCTAAACTCAACATAATTCTTTACACTTTTATTGGATGGATCATCCCATCACAATAAAATATGGAGGTTTTTACGCGATGAAAGAAACAAAAAGTACGCCAGCCGCAGATATCCGCGAACTGGTCACAGCGGTTAAGGCACAGATGTCCGGGCTTGGCTACAGCCAGTACACCATTGACCGCATGGACGCGGTGTGGAAGAATCTGGCATCCTACTGCGAGGAACATAATGACGGCCTGCTGACAGCGGAATCGGCACGGTGCTTTGTCTGGGACCTGTACGGCGCTGTCCTGGGCGAAAAGGATACATCACAGAACGTCAACAGGGCCGTCCACATACTGCTGGACTTCCAACAGTTCGGCATGATCTTTAAGCAGTCCCACATGACCCTGAAGTCCTTTTCAGATGCATTCAGCCCGCTGTTTGAAGGCTTTCTTGAAAAACTGCGCAAAGACGGCTTTGCAGAGGGCTCTGTCAGGACATGGCGCAGCCGGCTGTTCCGCTTCGAGTATTTCCTGGCAAACAGCGGGATAGACCGGTTCAGCCAAATCGAACTGCACCACCTGAACGCCTATATCGAAACGCTGGCCGGTTTTTCTTCCGGGACAGTCGGCGGGACAATCAAGCTCCTTGGAAGGCTGTCAGATTATGCCCTCGCAAACGGCTGGCACAGCAGGAGCTTTTCCGGCTCCCTGCCGGATGTGCGCCGCACACACAGCTACAGGCTGCCGACAGTGTTTACCCCGGAGGAAGTGGAGCGGATACTGGCATCCGTTGACCGCGACAATGCCCAGGGGAAGCGCAACTACGCGGTATTCCTGCTCGTTGCCCGCCTGGGCCTGCGTATCAGCGATGTCCGCCTCCTCCGCTTTGATTCCATCGACTGGCAGAACAGGCGGATATCCATTACCCAGAAAAAGACAGGCGTGCCGCTGGAGCTTCCGCTCCCCGACGATGCAGGGTGGGCCATTATCGACTATCTTAAGCATGGACGCCCGGAAACGGACTGCGGGTACATTTTCGTGCGGCACACAGCCCCGTTTGATGCCCTGAAAAACAGCTTCCGCGAAACCGTGGTGAAAGCTGTCCAGAAAGCCGGGGTAAAAGTCCCTGCGGATAAGCCGGTAGGGATGCATTCCTTCCGCCACAGCATAGCCACGGCCATGCTCTCCAATGGCGCGAAGCTGACGGAGATCGCCCAGACGCTGGGCCACACAACGCCGGAAAGCACCCAGACATATATCAGTACGGATACGGAGCTGCTCCGTCAGTGCGCATTGGAGGTGGATCTATGAAAACATCCTACTTCACAGGCCCATTTGCCCCGATGTGCGAAACTTTTGTCGCCCAGAAAAGGGCCTCCGGCCTTGTATACGAACAACAGGCAATGCTCCTTAAGATGTTCGACAATTTCTGCAAAGGGTACGAGGTCCATGATTATACAATCACGAAGGAGATCGCCACCTCATGGTGCGCAAAGCGTCCGAATGAAAAAGAGATAACAAGGCACAACAGGGTTGCGGAAATGCAGCGCTTTGCGGTGTTCCTCTGCAGGCAGGGGCATCCGTCATACCTGCTGCCTGCCATCCCGAAATCCGGGGAGAAACATGTGCCGTATATTTTTACCAGGGAGGAAATGGCATCCATCTTTGACCGTCTCGATAAACTTGAGCCGGCCAATGTCTCCCCGCACCGGCACCTCGTGTATCCACTGCTGTTCCGGATGCTGTATGGCTGCGGGCTGCGCATTTCCGAAGCACTGTCGCTGCGCCTGCAGGATGTTGACACAGCCAGCGGCGTCCTTCATATCCTGCATGGCAAGAATGACAGGGAGCGCATCGTGCCTATGTCCGACTCGCTCACCGGCCGGTGCCTCCGGTACATCCGGGATGTCCACCAGGATACCCCGGAAGATATGCCTTTTTTCTATACAAAAGAGAAAAAGCGCTACGCAAAGTCTTCCATAGAAAAAGCGTTCCGCGGTTTCCTCTGGGATGTCGGCATTCCGTACCGGGGAACCAGCCTTGGACCCCGCGTGCATGATGTCAGGCATACCTTTGTCTGCCACAACATCCAGGGATGGGCAGAATCCGGGATACCTGTTTCCAGCAGGCTTCCGGTGCTTTCAAAATACCTTGGGCATACTTCCATCAGCGCAACACAGTGGTATCTGAGGCTGACTGCGGAAGCATACCCGCATATCAGGCAGGTCTGCGAGGCGGAGCTTGGCGGGATGTATGCCGATCTCTTAAAATTTCTGCCAGAGGAGGTGGAAGATGCCGATGATAAGACCGACTGATTTTGCACGCGCCCTGTCCGGCTACTTTTTTGAATACCTGCCGGTGCAGAAAGGGCTGAGTGAAAATACAATACAATCCTACCATGATTCCATGTCAGTGTTCCTGTCCTACTGCGAAAGCGAGTGCCATCTGAAACGGGAGAAGATGGAGATCAAAGACCTTGACAGGAAGCTGGTGGAGGATTTCCTTGACTGGCTGGAACAGGAAAAAGGCAATTCGGCTGCGACAAGGAACCAGCGGCGCATTGCGCTGAATACTTTTTTCAAATACCTTCAGTATGAAAACCCGGAACACGTCCTCCTCTGCCAGACGGTCTGCTCCATCCCAAAGAAAAAGCATGAAAAGCAGACAATCCGGCATCTTCCTGTTGACGCCATAAAGGCAATACTGAAGCAGCCAGACCAGCAGAGCCACAGCGGCAGGAGGGATTTTTCCCTGCTGTGCCTGATGTACGAAGCAGGGGCAAGAATCTCAGAGACTGCCGACCTGCGCATCGGAGATCTGAGCCTTGACAAAAAAGGAGCCATCGTTCATCTGCATGGAAAGGGCAAAAAAGCCCGGTCAGTTCCTCTTATCGCAGACATTTCAGCAGTACTGCGGCTGTACCTGCAGGATGAAAAGCGGTACCGTCCCTGCCTGAAAGATGAGCCGCTGTTCTGCAACCGTCATAAGGAAAAACTGACACGCGCAGGGATTTCCTACATTTTCCACAAGTATGCTGAGTCCGCCAGAATTGCTGAACCAGAGCTGTTCCCTGAGAAGGTGTACCCACATATATTCCGCCACAGCCGTGCCATGCACTGGCTTGAAGCCGGGATCGACCTTCAATATATCAAGGACCTGCTTGGGCATGCAGATCTTACGACCACTGAGGTGTATGCACAGATCAACACGGAAATGAAACGTAAAGTATTGGAAAGCGCCCAGCCGCAAGAGCGTCCTGCCGCTGAATATCCATCATGGACGGAGGACAAAAGCCTGATGGGCTGGCTCGAAAGTTTCCGTGACATCCACTAAATAATCTACAGAATTATGCAAAGCCAGCAGACGAAAATCTACTGGTTTTGCGGCATTTAAGGAGGTGACTTTACATTATTTTTCACTTTACATTAGC
>QXXL01000387.1 GCA_009911505.1 Lachnospiraceae bacterium
TACCTGTTGTATTTTTTATCATCGTCCTCCACCAGCTCGCCCTTCACCCATCTGTACCCGTTCCCTATTGTGCAGAACAAATGGTTTAAGCAGTGTTTCCTTGTGGGGAATATTGACGGGTAAAAATCCGCCATGAACTGTAATGTATCTTCTGCCCTCATCCTCTTTTCCTCCCTTATTTCAAAAAGTTGGCTGTTGCAACCCTGATCTCATGCTGCTTTCCCCAA
>QXXL01000388.1 GCA_009911505.1 Lachnospiraceae bacterium
TGGCGGGCGGCATCCCTTCCCGGAAAGCCGCCCCGCCGTGTCATTCCTTGCCCGTAAGGATAAAATCCCAATAGGACTCCCTGTTTTCCTCGATAAAAAGAACCAGTTTGTAGAATCCCCTGTCGAATGCCGCCCGCTGCACCGCCGCCATCTCACACATGTTGGCCGCCCCGCTGTCGCGGACTGCGAATATCTGTTCTTTGATTTTCTCCGTCAGCATCCCTTTCCCTCCCGAAAATTTATGGCGGATTACGAGAACTCCACCATATGTAAGGTCTTGCACACTCGCCTGTATTCGCCGTGCCTTAACGCCTGCTTACTGCTGTGCCGGACCTTCCTGTTCAGGTACTTCTTGTTAAGGGAAATGCCCCGGCGCAGCTCGCCCCTCATGCTGTAGGAGCCATTTCCCCGCTGCCAGCAGTTGCGCTTCTGGTGTGCATTTCCCGGTGATTTTTGCTGCATCGCCATATCAATCCGCCTCCTTTCCATGCCGCATTCATTTTTTCTTCACACCGCGTGTCCTGACCTCATAGGCCGCCCCGATACGCTTCCCGTTATAATCCTCGCAGCTCACGAATCCCTCGCCGTACATTCCAGAGTTGATGTTGATGTATCCGCACTGCTGTATCTCATCCACCCCTTCCGGGTGGTAATAGACCGGGTACTGGCAGTTGTTTCCGATGCCGTGCGCATGGGTGACGGTGTTCCCTATGCTCATCCTGTAATATTCCAGATAAGCGCCGAGCCTCTCTTTCAGCATAGACATCTGCACCCTGTCCGTCCCCCATTCATAGCGGACTATCCCTTCCACGTTAAGGGCATCCATGAACTCCCCGACTGCCGCCGCCATCGTTCCCTGCATCGCGTCATCATATA
This sequence comes from Lachnospiraceae bacterium, assembly GCA_009911505.1. Taxonomy (GTDB): domain Bacteria; phylum Bacillota; class Clostridia; order Lachnospirales; family Lachnospiraceae; genus Roseburia_B. The sequence goes on from QXXL01000388.1 coordinate 877, forward strand.
CGATCCGCATCCTGCACACCCCCGTTCCCCCGCAGGGATGCCAAAGCCGCCTCACGGCTGCGGAACATCCTGCCTATGGATACGCGGTAGAAATTCTGCGCCCTGTCGGTAAGCTCAAAATACCTGCCGTCATACCCCCGCACGGTGTACTGGTTTGTCAGCCCCTTTTTCTTATGGGTCAGCAGGAAGCAGGTGTCGCCTGTCCGCCAGCCGCCCGGAAGCGCCCTGTCCGGCCTGCATTCCCTGCAGGCGGTTTCCAGCGTCTCCATCGGGAACCCGAATTTCTCATAGGCGCGTTCCAGCACCCCGTAGTAAGCGCCGCCGGGTTCGCCCAGCCGCCTCCGCTCGTCCATGATGTAGGCCATCGCCGTCACTTCCTGCCCGTCAAGGCGCACCGTCAGGTCCTTTTTGTAATAAAAGGAAGGGAAGCCCTCGTAGCGGTCAAGGCTTGCCTCGTCCGCCTCCCCGATCTCCCAGACCAGCGCCGGAACCCTGCCGCCCTCCTGCGGCTCTATCGTGGCGTATGCCCCCGTAAGCGACCCTTTGAACAGCAGGCGGTAACCTTCCACCTCCGCCTGCCCCAAAAGCCGCGCTGTGGGGCAGCGGTAAGCCATCTGCCCCTCGTCCATGTTGCTGCCGTAAGCAATGTACAGTTTCTTCATAATCAAACCACCTTTCATTTTAAGTGAGGTCACCCTCCTACTGCCTTAAGGGCGGTCTCCCGCCCGTTATGGCCTTCAAGCCGCGTTCCGCCATGCGGCGTTGCCTTCCAGGTGTTTCAGGAAGTGGAGCCTGCAGGTCTTGAACTCGTCCCCGCTTAAGCCCAGCCGGAGCATCCAGCACCGGAATGCGTATTTTTCGTTGTCGGTCACAGTCTTCCTTGCGGAGGCTTTTTTCTGGGTCAGCGCCTGGTGGCTCACCGCAAGGCAGAACTGTATGTATGCCTTGATCTCGCCCGCGTGGGTGGTGCTGTTGAAAAGCCGGAACTCAACCGTGCCTTTGGTGAAGGTCGAGTGTAAATTCAGCCCGTGGTACCTTGTATCGTTGTAATGCTCGTCCCTGCCCCTTGTGGAGCCTGCGTACCAGATGTCCTTTAAGGCTTCCATCGTCTGCGGCTTTTTGCGGTTGATGGCCTCGATCAGCCTCTCGTTGGTCTTTTTGCACCACCGCATCCTCGCCGGGTCGATCCGCAGGGCTTTGTAAAGGATGTCCTCCTTGCTCGCTATGATGTTCACAAGGTTCCGCAGGGTCTGCGGCGTGTAGCGGCTGGCGTCCACATGGATGTGTACCTTATGAACAGCTTTCCATAAGGTACATTATGCATCGTCCGGAGTTATAGGAAAGATTTTGAAAAAATTGCAGTTCTATCAGCCTGTTTTTTCAAAATCTTTCCATAATAATCATTCGCAGTATTTATTAAGCCAGTCAAGAAGCGATGGGTTATTCCGATATTCAATTGGCGCCGTGTCAGGGACTTTTATCTGTTCATTTGCCGCCTTAAGCGCATCCTGGCGCTGCCTGCTGTCAATCCGTGCATACACCTCAGTTGTTTTTATGTGTTCATGCCCAAGCTGGTCGCGGATGTAAATAAGGTTCTGTCCAGCCTGCAGCATCATCATGGCTTTTGTATGTCTCAGGCAGTGAGGCGTGAGTTTTGCAGGGAAATCCATGGGGCGTTCTTCATGGATTTTGGATGTATATTTCTGGAGGATATACGTTATCCCCGCCCTTGTGAACTGATTCCCGCTCCTGTTAAGGAAAAGGAAGCGCCCTGCCTGCGCTGGATTCCGGAGCCCTTCATTATCGAAATGATTTTGTCAAGATTAGTTGACACATTTTCCTCAAGGATTTTGTATCCTATGCTGCTTCTTTCAGGGAATCA
>QXXL01000389.1 GCA_009911505.1 Lachnospiraceae bacterium
TTCTGCCATTTTTGTTCACTCCTTATTCTCTTGATTATATCTCAAATCCTTGAGAATGGGCTGTCAACTTTTTTATACCACATCAGTATGAAAAAGTCGGGAGGACAGACAAAGACCGCCGTACTGGAAAAGAGCGTGAGCCGATAGACAAAACTTATTATATTTGCCAGACTTATAACCGTTTGGGTAAAGATGCCTGCACAAGCCATAAAATCGAAGCAAGGGATTTATATGACCTTGTGCTTGCCGATATACAGGAAGTTGCGGCTATGGCGTTAAAGGACAGAGAAGCGTTTTACGGGCGTTTAAGCCGGAGAATGGAAAACAGTACCTTGCCGACACTGACAGCCTTAAAAGGGAATATGAGAGCCTTGCAGGGCGCAATCAGGAGATAGATGAAACTTTTATCAGCCTTTATGCGGACAAGGCAAAGGGGATACTTACGGAAAAGCGTTTCCTGAAGCTGACGGACGCAATGGAAAAGGAGCAGGAAAACAACCAGAACCGTATGCAGGAAATAGCGGCGGTTATCAGTGAGGAAGAACATTCAGAGGGCGATGTGCGGACATTTATAGAGGAAATAAAAAGGTATGCCGCTATTACGGAACTTGACGAAACAGTGTTAAACAGACTGATTAACCGTATACTGATAGGTAAGCCGGAGAAGATTGACGGAGTAAGGACACATGAAGTGCGGATCGTTTATAATTTTGTTGGGGAACTGTAAAGAATCAGAAGCCATGTCTGCGGTTATTCAGCAGATGTGGCTTCTTCTAACATTAGGTGTTCAAGTTTTGAGGCTGTGTCATAAAATCTGTGTAAATAAGTTGTCTGAAAATTTCCTTTGAACTGCTTGATTACCTTGCTCAAAATG
>QXXL01000390.1 GCA_009911505.1 Lachnospiraceae bacterium
TTTTGAAATATTAGGGAAAACAATCTTTTTTCCACGTGCGTGAAGCTGTAGTATTCGTTTCATCTTTGTGCTTATTTCAGTCTGTATGGAGTATTTAACGGGTACAGGATTGTTATTACGGGTATGTATATGGTCAAGATATTTTTCTGTAATTGGAAACATATTTTGTAAAAGAAATGCAGCCTGCTTTCCGTCATATTCTCCCATAACAATAGTTAGACAGTTGCCATATTTTTCTATCTGTTTATCATAAATTGCCTGAAATTTTTCAATGCGACTGCTGAGAGGAACCAGCCAAAGCAAAGCCGTTTTTTCATCACGTATACAGTAGAAGGTTGGGCGATAGTTACCATTTTCCTTATTTTGCATAAGGTTCGGATCATTTGCTTTAATAAAATATTCGTCTTTAATATGATAAACGTATCCTTCTTGGTAATCCATAATATTCTCTCCGTAAAAATAGCCTTATCACCTAAGCGATAAGGCTAGAATTTTCAAGCCGGACATTTATTAGACGCTTCCGGTAAGCGAACAATATTTTCGAGCCGTACATTTATTAGTCGCAGACGGTGTGCGAACAATATTTTCGATGGCGGATTGCTCCATCTCTAATAGTATTATATGAAATTGTGTAGAATATGTCAAATAAATTTTGTAAAGTTGTAAAAGATATGGAGATTGGTGTAAAAATATAGTATGCTTAGCTTGAAAACATTTTAGCAATAAAAGAAAGATAAGTATTTTATAGAAAATGAATAAGAAAGGGGATGTAAAGAATTGGCAAAAACGATTGCGCTTTTTAATAACAAAGGTGGTGTGAGTAAGACAACAACAACATTTCATTTAGGATGGAAGTTGGCAGAGAAAGGATACAAAACACTAATCATAGATACTGATCCGCAGTGTAATTTAACAGGTTTGTGCCTGAATACAGATAAAGGAAATAAACTTGAAAGTTTCTACATAGGGAATCATAATAATATTAAAGAAGCTCTTTCTCCAGTGTTTAGTGGTGCATTATCACCTCTAGAACCTGCCTCCTGTTATGGGTTTGAACAAAATAGTAATTTATATTTGCTTCCCGGACATATTGACTTTTCAGAATATGATGCTACTTATAATATTGCGGAAAATCTAACAGGTTCGCTTTTTATGTTAAAAAATATTCCGGGCGCGCTTAGAAATCTTTTACAAATGACTTCTGAAAAATGTCAATTTGAGTATATTTTAATTGACATGAGTCCTAATATATCGGCTACAAATGCTAATATACTTATGGAAAGTGACTATTTCATTTTGCCGTGTGCACCAGATTATTTTTGTTATATGGCGATTGATTCTTTAACAAAAGTTTTTCCTAGATGGGATAAAGCATATAGCAAATTGAAAGAAACGGATGTTTTTATGAGTGCTGATTATAAAATGAGCAAGGGCAAACCTCAATTTATAGGCACTATTCAGCAACGTTATCGTCCTCGGAACGGTAGCCCTTCAAAAGCATTTTCAGAGTGGATTGATGATATTAATTTGCTTGTTAAAAATAAGTTAGTACCAGTTTTAAAAAATTGTAATATGATTATTCCCTATATGTCTAATTATTATGATGAAGAATATAATCTCATAAATATTGCTGATTTTAATAGTCTTATAGCGCAATCACAAGCAAATAATACGCCAGTATTTATGCTTACACAAGAACAGGTACAGAAAAATGGAAATGTTTGGCTAAATATGAAAAAAAATATAGATGATTTTAATGAAACATTCAATTGTTTGGCAGATAGAATAGTTGATGTAACCAAATAGTTAATATGTTTTAGTAAGCAATTATTATATTATTACAGTAGGATTTCCCTTCTCTAAAAAGAGAGGGGATTTTTTGTTTAAATTTAAACTCATCACTTGACAATGTTGCATAGAGCTTATGAGCCAAGATGAGATTGCGGTCATGGACGGAGGGAAGTGCATCATGCAGCTTAGAGGGGTTAGGCCATTCTTCTCCAATAAGTTTGACATTACCAAGCACAAGCAGTACCGGCTTCTGTCCGATTTTGATGACAAAAACGCCTTAGACATCGAAAAATATGTAAAGAACCTGTGAAAGCAAGAGTCAGGGACAATGACACCGTTGATGAGGTGGAGGATGCGGGCGTGATTGAAGCATAACAACTGAATATGGAAAAAACTGAATAGGGAACTTGTAAACCAGCCACAGGACTTTTGGACAAAAACGAGCTGTTGACAAACCTCTTGCCAAAAAGATTTGCATATAAGAAAATATATGTGTAGATAAATCCCTGAGGTGATA
>QXXL01000044.1 GCA_009911505.1 Lachnospiraceae bacterium
CTCTCAAGCATTAGAATACCAAAATCAAATGGCTCTCAAGCTATAAAACGGTGGCTCCGAAGCGTTAGAATATTCACCCTGCAATCTCGCAAGCCTTTTTCCTCCTGTGACCGCTGATAAGCTCATACCGCCTATCCTCTTTCTGGCGGACAGTGGCAGGGGTCATCACGCCGCTCCGCCTTACGCTGTCCACAAGCTGCTCCATGTCCTCGTCCATTAAGACCTTGAACGGGTGGTCTGGGAACTCGTCAATCTCCGCAATCGGGATTTCCCTTATTTTGCTTAGATTCGCTTCCGCACGGCTCGCGTCCGTTTCAAAGAGGTCATCGTATGCGGTCAGCTCGATTTTGCTTTCTCTGTTTCTCGCCAAGCTCTGCCACCTCCTTTCCGAACTGCTCGTAAGCGGCGGCTACCTTGCCGCCTTTGTCGTAGGCAAAAATGCTCTTGCCCTCTGCGGTGGCTTCCACGGCTCGGATGGAGTGGGGTATCTGCGTGTCAAATACCTTGATTCTCTGCCCATAAGCACTTTTAACCGTTGCCGTGATTTCCTTAGAGATGTTCGTGCGTGGCATTACCATCGTCATAAGGATGCCGTCAATCCGCAGATGAGGGTTGATTTGCCGTTTGACCTTAGACACGGAGCGAAGCAACAGCTCTAAGCCTTTGGCGGAAAGGTAATGGGGCTGTGTCGGGATAATCACGCTGTCAGCAGCCGCAAGCGCATTGATTGTCAGCATCCCCAAGCTCGGCATACAGTCAATGAGGACAGTATCGTAATTCTTTTTTACCTCATTGATGCAGGTTTTGAGTACGCTTTCACGGCTTATGGCGTTAATCAGCCTTACTTCCAGCCCCGACAGTTCAATGTTGGATGGGAGCAGGTCAACGCCCTCGTCATGGTGCAGGATGCTTCTGGAAACATCAACGGGTTTATCGTCAATGATGTCCTGCATGATAACGGAGAGCGTGTCGGGCAAGTCGTCTGGTCGGCTGTAACCGAGCGACATGGTTAGGTTTGCCTGTGCGTCGGCATCAATGAGCAAAACTTTCTTGCCCTGCTGTGCCAGAGCCACGCCCAGATTGACCGCCGTGGTGGTCTTTCCAACGCCGCCTTTCTGGTTGGTTAAAGCGATTACTTTGCAATTTGACATAGGGTGCGTCCTCCTTTCGCATAGATT
>QXXL01000045.1 GCA_009911505.1 Lachnospiraceae bacterium
AAACAATACCGCCATAATATGAAACGCATCCATCAGTCCTGCAATATACGCATGAGTTCCGTATTCAAAATCCTGCTTATCCCTGCAATCTATAAGATGTTGGCAAACTTCCCTCTGCTTTTCCGTTAAATCAAGCTGATTAAAAGCGTCCTCTGCACTTCCCTCATTATTACTATCCCTTTGATAACTTGCATCGGCTTGTAACAGTTTCAATACAGATTCGTCTTTTAATTTCTCTACTGCTATCTTCACCAGTTCTTTAAATTCCTTATCGCACATCACTTCCCCCTACAAGCTCTACTCTTAATTTTTTTATAGGCGCATGGATAACCTTAAAAATAAGTTCGTCAACGCAGTCTGTATATCTGCCTTGCTGTATGAGCTGATTTTTCAGTTCCACAAGGCTATGTAGCAAAATGCTCCGTTCCCCACTATCCACATACAAATGATTTTTCTTTTCTCTCATAATCAACACCAACCTTTTTTGATTTCATTATATAGAGAAACAATAAACCAATCAAAGGTACGATTCGGACAAAAAAATAAGCGTACCACTATTTCTAATGATACGCTTATCATAATTCATTCTCTAATCAAGGTCGATATAAAC
>QXXL01000046.1 GCA_009911505.1 Lachnospiraceae bacterium
CGTTTCTCTCCATTGATTTTTCCTTACATACTGTCCGTTAGCCTTTCGGTATGCTGCCGCCTGCTCGAAAGATAGCGGTAATTCAAAGGAAAGAGAACGCCTACCTACTTTGTATAGCCGCCTGTGCCGCCGCAAGCCGGGCAATCGGCACTCTAAACGGCGAACACGACACATAATCCAATCCAATCTTATGGCAGAATTCTACAGAGGAAGGATCTCCGCCATGCTCCCCGCAAATCCCAATATGCAGCTTTTCATTCACTGGCTTGCCGAGCTTAATCGCCAGCTCCATCAGTTTGCCGACGCCTGTCTGGTCAAGCTTTGCAAACGGATCATTTTCCAGGATCTTTGCGTCGTAATATGCATCCAGGAATTTGCCTGCGTCGTCTCGGGAGAAGCCAAACGTCATTTGTGTCAGATCATTCGTACCAAAGCAGAAGAAGTCTGCTTCTGTTGCAATTTCATCCGCCGTAAGCGCCGCGCGCGGAATTTCAATCATCGTACCGACTTCGTATTCGAGGTTAATGCCTGCAGCTGCAATTTCTGCATCTGCCGTTTCGACAACGACCTTCTTGATGTTCTTAAGCTCTTTCAGATCGCAAACCAGCGGAATCATAATCTCGGGCTTCATTGTCCAGTCTGCATGCGCTTTCTGTACGTTGATTGCCGCACGGATGACTGCCTTTGTCTGCATCTTTGCAATTTCTGGATAGGTGACAGCCAAGCGGCAGCCCCTGTGGCCCATCATTGGGTTAAATTCATGCAGGGATGCAATCAATGCCTTGATATCTTCGGCCGGCTTGTTCTGCGCCGCTGCAAGCAGCTCAATGTCCGCTTCATCAGTCGGCACAAATTCATGCAGAGGCGGATCTAAGAAACGGATGGTAACAGGATTGCCCTCTAATGCTTCGTATAATGCTTCAAAATCCCCCTGCTGGTATGGCAGGATTTTGTCCAGGGCAGCTTCCCGCTCTTCTACAGTGTCCGCACAGATCATTTCACGGAATGCTGCAATCCTGTCTTCCTCAAAGAACATATGCTCCGTACGGCAAAGCCCGATGCCCTCTGCGCCAAGTTCGCGTGCTTTTTTCGCATCAGCCGGGGTATCGGCGTTTGTCCTTACCTTCAGCCTGCGGGCTTTATCCGCCCAGGCCATTATCCTGCCAAATTCGCCTGCAATCGTAGCGTCTACGGTCGGGATAATGCCGTCGTAAATATTGCCGGTGGTACCGTCAATTGAGATGGAATCGCCTTCGTGGAATTCCTTGCCAGCTAATGTAAACTGTTTGTTTTCCTCGTCCATGGCAATATCGCCGCAGCCGGATACACAGCATGTCCCCATTCCACGGGCAACTACAGCTGCATGGCTTGTCATGCCGCCGCGTACGGTTAAGACCCCTTGCGCTACTTTCATACCAGTGATATCCTCCGGGGATGTCTCAAGGCGGACTAATACGACCTTTTCGCCGTTGTCATGCCAGGTTTGGGCATCTTCTGCGGAAAATACGATTTTGCCGCAGGCAGCGCCCGGGGAAGCGCCAAGCCCTTTGCCGATTGGTGTAGCTGCCCCTAGTGCAGCCGCATCAAACTGCGGGTGCAGTAAGGTGTCTAAATTCCTGGGATCGATCATAGCAACTGCTTCTTCCTCAGTCCGCATCCCTTCGTCTACTAAATCACAGGCAATCTTTAATGCAGCCTGCGCCGTCCTCTTTCCGTTCCTGGTCTGCAGCATATAAAGCTTCTTGTCCTCTACTGTAAACTCCATATCCTGCATGTCTTTGTAATGATCCTCTAATGTCTGGCAAACATCTTTAAACTGGGCAAACGCTTCTGGGAATTTTTCTTCCATCTGGGCAATCGGCATCGGGGTACGGACGCCTGCAACAACATCCTCGCCCTGGGCGTTGACCAAAAATTCTCCCATCAGCTTCTTCTCGCCGGTAGCCGGATCCCTGGTAAATGCAACGCCGGTACCGCAGTTATCCCCCATATTTCCAAATGCCATACTTTGTACATTGACAGCTGTGCCCCAGGAATAAGGAATATCGTTGTCGCGGCGGTATACATTGGCGCGGGGGTTGTCCCACGAACGGAATACAGCTTTGACAGCGCCCATTAACTGTTCCTTCGGATCGTCAGGGAAATCCTGCCCGATCTTTTCTTTATATTCTGCTTTAAACTGTGTCGCAAGCTCTTTTAAATCCTCAGCAGTCAAGTCTACGTCAAATGTAACGCCTTTATCGGCCTTCATCTTATCAATTAATTCTTCAAAATATTTCTTTCCGACTTCCATTACGACATCCGAATACATCTGGATAAACCTTCTGTAGCAGTCCCATGCCCAACGGGGATTGCCGGATTTTGCGGAAATAACCTCTACAACCTCTTCATTTAACCCCAAATTCAAAATCGTATCCATCATACCAGGCATAGAAGCCCTTGCACCGGAACGGACAGAAACCAAAAGCGGGTTCTCCTTGTCCCCAAATTTCTTACCTGTAATTTCCTCCATTTTTACAATGTAATCATTGATCTGCCCCTGGATTTCCCCGTTAATCTCACGGCCGTCTTCATAGTACTGTGTGCATGCCTCAGTTGTAATTGTAAAGCCCTGTGGTACGGGAAGCCCAAGCCCGGTCATTTCAGCCAAGTTCGCGCCCTTTCCTCCAAGCAGCTCCCTCATGCTGGCGTTCCCTTCACTGAAAAGATATACCCATTTGTTTGCCATTTCCTAACCCTCCTAAAATATAGTTTTTTACTAAACACGTTCCAGGCATTTTTTGGTACGCCTGGAACGATTTGTCTGTATAACTATTTTACCATATATTTCTGTGAAATCAATGATTTTTTCCTGGTATTCTGTGAATTTTCGAGCATTTTTGAAAAATTCCAAATGCACGCCAATGTCCTTCAAACAGGTAAAATGGATGCCTGGGTATACTTGCAGAAAGCAATTTTGGGGCACGTCTTAAGATCCTGCACACGCTGTTTTATGTGTTGTTATGCTGTTTACCCATGTATACGCCTTATAATGCTTGTATACAACCGGTAATTTGACAATTTCATCCAGGTTCAGCACAAAATATACTGCCAGTACTGGCCAGTGCAGGACGAATGCTGCAATGCACCCAAGCGGTACGGTCACGCACCAAAGGGTGATTGTATCGCATATCAGGCCAAACTGCGTATCCCCTCCCGCAGCAAAGATCCCTCCGATCGTCGTTGTATTAATAGATTTTCCGACCAGGTAATAAGAGCATACGACAAACATCCATTTTAAGTATTCCCCCGCTTGGGCGCTAAGCCCACAAAAACGCAGAATAAGCGGAGATGCCAGGAGTAAAAGGCCGCCAGAGGCAATGCCGCCAAGGACTGCAATCTGGCACAGCCTGCCCCCGTATTCCCGTGCCCTTTCAAGCCTTCCTGCGCCAAGTTCATTGCCAATCAGGATGCTGCCGCCGTTTCCGATCCCAATGCAGAAGCACACCATCAGGTTTTTGGCGATATTTGCTATGGAATTGGCGGCTACGGCGTCGCTGCCCATATGCCCCATAACAACAGAATACATAGTAAATCCACAGCCCCAGGCAAGCTGGTTGCCTAAAATCTGCAGGGTATATTTCCAATAAACCGGGCTAAGCGCTGGGTCTTTGTGCAGAAAATAAGATCCTCTTAGGCGTATCCTGCCTGGTTTGTATGAATCCCAAACGGTCCAGGCACATTCTACTGCCCTGGAAATAGTCGTTGCCAATGCCGCCCCGGCAATTCCCATAGGCTGTAATCCGCACAAACCAAAAATAAACAGCGCATTTAAAATGATATTTAATACAACAGCGGCTGAGCTGATTACTGTACTTTTTATGGCACGGCCGCTGTTTTTCATAATGCACAGGTAAATCTGGGACACGCCGCACATTAGATAAGAAACAGCAGATACCCTAAGGTAGATTGCACCGCCGTCAATTAAATTCTGTTCTGGTGTAAAAAAACGCATCAATGTCCATGGAAACAAGAGCGTACCAGCAAAAAAAACAAAAGAAACCAAAAGCGATGCGCGGAGCACAAATGCCAGTATTTTTTCGACTGCACCGCGGTCGCCGATGCCCCAGTACTGTGCCGCCATCATACTTGCCCCTGCGGCAAAGGCCGTTAAAAACAGATTAAAGACAAACATTACCTGGCCTGCAAGAGAAACCGCAGACAATGCATCCTGGCTTATCATGCCTAGCATAACCGCATCTGACGCCCCCACCAAAGACAGCATAAACTGTGAAAAGGCAATTGGAAGCACAAGCGATAATAGTTTTTTATAAAATTCCCGGTTCATACCACACACTCCTCTTTCATAAATTTTCTCGCCAAACCTTTCATACCATATCCGTTGGGTACCAAATGGATAAAATGCCTGGCTGTTTGTTGTAGTATTATATCACCAAAAACACTTGATTTTTAGGATTATCCTGCCATATAATAGTACAAAACTATCATAAACTAAGAAAAAAGGAGAATGCTATGATTGCACCCTGTACCTGTCCGACCGATCCGCACAAGCGGGAATTAAAAAACCATGGTTCATTTGACTTCCCGGCGGCATGTTATGAAAATACCCTTAATACCCTTCCTGTCCCCTGGCATTGGCACGACGAGCTGGAGCTAAGCACAACAGAGGAGGGCAGTGTTACTGTACATATCGGATCTGAAATATACCGTATGGAAAAAGGGGACGGCTGCTTTATCAATGCAGGCGTCCTGCATGCATTTGAAAAAAATGATTCCCCTAATGCTACAGAGCATGCGGTAGTATTCCATCCGAGGCTGGTTGGAGGCAGCATGGACAGTATATTCTGGCAAAAATATATTATGCCGCTAACCTTTGACCGCTCCCTGCCGGGATTAATCTTAAAAGAAGCAATCCCCTGGCAAAAAGAGCTCCTCTCTTATATCCGCACTGCCTGGGAGGTTTGTGCATACGAAGGCCAGGATTATGAATTTGCCGCCCGCGATGCGCTTTCTAAGTGCATTGCCATGCTTTGCCACAGGCAGAAGGCGCAAACAGCGCGCCTGTCCGAAAAAACTATCCGTCAAAATGAACGCATGAAAGTGATGTTATCATTTATCGAACAGCATTTTGCAGAAACCATAACAGTCCGTCAGATTGCCAGCAGCGCCTGTGTCAGTGAAAGCGAATGCATGCGCTGTTTCCGCCAGACCATAGGGACGACCCCGGTTTCCTATTTAAAGGGCTACCGGCTGCAGTGCGCCGCAGACCTTTTAAAGAATACAGATCTTTCTGTATCTTCTGCCGCAAGCCAGTGCGGCTTCCAGGAAATGAGCTATTTTGCACGCACGTTCCGCCAGGCTTATGGATGTACGCCGTCTAGCTACCGGAAAGCCAGGTAATTTATAAAAATATCTAAAATGGATAGGTTTCCTGGAACAATTCCGTAATAATAGGTGTACTTACAAAAGGCCTTGCGCGCGGGTTTGGAAAAGAGGACGATTTATGAGGATTGGAAAACACAATTATATTAAGCAATTAAAACTGCACAATGAAAAAGCCCTCATGTATGTGATTGACGAATACGGCGGACTCATTATGTCGGTTATCCGCAGGCACCTGTTTGCCCTGCCCGAACAGCAGGAGGAATGCTTTGACGATGTATTGCTAAGGATTTGGCAGCATATTTATGACTTTGACGAGAGTAAAAATTCATTTAAAAACTGGTCGGCTGCAATCGCCAAATACCGTGCTATTGATTATTTGCGCCAGTATCAGCGCGAACCGCAAACCGTTGATATTGACGGTACGGTAATTGCACAGGAAGATTGTATGCTCACCAGTGTGATCGAAAAGGAAATTTCAAAAGAAGTGGAAAAAATGCTTGCATGCTTAAAACCGTCTGACAGGGAGCTGTTTATCCGGCTATATGTAAAAGAGCAGGATATGGAGCAGATAAGCCGGGAAACAGGGTTGAAAAAAGAGGTTATATACAACCGTGTTTCCAGGGGCAAACGGAAAATCCGCAAACAATGCAACATAGGAAGGGGCGCTTAATATGAAAAAAAATATGTACCAGTTACTCAATGAAGTAAAAATAGATTTTGGTGAATATGAAGATCTGGAATTGTCCGCAGTAGAAAAACAAGTGCATAAGCGCAGGATTTTACGGGAGGTAAGGAATATGAAGAAAAAGGGCAGGATATGGAAAATTGCGGCGGGCGTGGCAGCGGCATGCGCCGTTACGGTAACGGCAATAGGCGTAACAAACCCAATTTTAGCAGAAAATATGTTTAGCAGTGTGTTTGGCAATCTGATTCATAACGCAAAGGGCGGGAAATATGAGGAGGAAGATACCGACCGTTATGCCAAAATTGCCAAAAAGTCAATTGATGTACAGGAGGAGATAGATAAACAGCTAGATGCGAAAGAGTATTCGACAACGGCGGAAAACAATGGTGTTTCTATATCGGTATCGGATATTTACTGTGATGGGTATATGCTTTATTATACGGCTTTTCTGCAAACTGACAGTGAGCAGTTAATGCAGGCGGATTGGATCTTAAGTGAGTTTAAGACAGGCGGATCGCAGGAGCTTACTATAGAGGGGGTTGATTTGTCAGGTTATGCAAGCAATGGATTTCGAAAAGCCGAGGATGGCACATTTGTGTCCGCTAATCAGATTGACCTCTTATCCGGGGTAGATGAGGGTTTTTTTTCAGAAGAAGGGGGGACGATTGTCCTAGACTGGACGTTACACAGATTAAAGGGTTCACTGGATGATAGTTGGGACGAGGACGGGGAATATGTGTCGACGGCGACAGTAGATGGGGAATGGCATTTAAGGTTCCCGGTTACAGTGGATGTTTCGGGTAGAAAGGCATTTGAAATAGAAAAGGAAGACAATGGGGTAATTTTAAAGGATGCGGTACGCACGAAGGCTGGGCTTGTGCTTCATGCTGAACTGCCTGATTTTAGGAAGGAGCCGTATAACGATCCGTATAATGATCCGGATGAAGGGGTGCGGGATGCACAGGGGAATTATTTGCAGTGGCTTTCCCAGAGGTGGAAGGAAAATGAAGACGGGACGACGGAGTGCTGGATTATGGTGCTGTATGACGGGGAAGCTGAGCTGACGTTTGAGGTGACGGCAAAGGGTGAAGATGCAGGCCAGATTGCAGAGATTGCGTTTGAAGTGCCGGAGGAAGCACGGTGATATAGAAGTTTTGGGCAGGGCATTGCTTGTAAAGCATGCTCTGCCTTTGTGTAATTATGGCTTTGGTGGGGGAGGTGTGGGAAAGGGGAAAAGTGTGTGTCGGGCAGCGGGTGGCAAAGGGGCCCTTTGACTGACTACGGTTTTGGCTGGATGGCATGGGGGATTCTTTTGGTTGGCAAGTATCCGGGGCGTAATTAGGGGTGTATGGCTGTTATAGGTTTGTTTTAGAGCGTGTTTGAAAATAAATAGGGATTGAATAAGAAAATTATTACTATTATAATTGGGGATGAAGAATAAAAAGAAGAGGGGTTATTCAAATGAAACGCATGAGGATTCTTATGATTGCTGCTATTATTTTGATAGCATGTTATGTTGCCTGCTGCATGGCAGTAGATGATGTACATATTTTGCCTAATACTGTTGTAAACGGGATGGACATAAGTGGGATGGATAGTAAAGAGGCTATTGCACTGTTGGAAAATGACGCAGAATCCCGCCGCCGGGAAGCTGTAATAACGGTTTCTTTTGAGGGGAAGGATTATCAGGTTGATGCTGGGGATGCTTTGCAGTGGGAGTATAAGGCGGTTGTTGGGGACAGCTTAAAGCCTGGGGAGGGTATTTTTGCGGCACGGGGGTATTATTGGCTCAGGTCTGTTGTTGCAGGGAATCACAGTCAGGTGCCGCCTGTGATTAAAAGCCAGGAGGCAATTGAGAAAGCGATAGAAAAAAGCGGTATCTTAGATGCGCAAACTTCAACGCAGACTTCTTACCAGATAGAAGGGGATCGGCTGGTTTTTGTTATGGGCACGGCAGGAGAGGAAGCAGACTGCGCTGCGCTTGGTGAGCTGCTGGCGGCTTCTTTGCTGAAGGGGGATTATTCGGCGGTGGCTTGCCCGGTTATTCCTGGTAAAGTGGAAGCGGTTGATTTGGAGCAGGTATATCGTGAGGTTTATAAAGAACCAGAAAATGCTACTTTAGATCCAACGGATCATTACCGGATTAAAGAGGCGGTAACAGGAGTAGGCTTTGATAAGAAGAGTGCAAGGGAGCTTTTACAATCGGCCCAGGAGGGCAGCACAATTGAAGTAGGGCTTATTTTAGAAGAGCCGGAGATTACGACGGATGATTTGAAGGAGAATTTGTTTGCGGATAAGCTTGCTTCGTTTGCTACGCAGGTGGGGGGCACGGCAAACCGTAAAGATAATATCAGCCTTGCGGCAGGTAAGTGTAATGGAGCTATTTTGTTAAGTGGGGATGTGTTTTCTTATAACAAACTGGTGGGGGAGCAGACGGCTGAAACGGGGTATAAGCTGGCAAATGCTACAATGGACGGGGAGCTGATGCAGGCATACGGTGGTGGGATTTGCCAGGTTTCGTCTACGATTTTTGCAGCTGCATTGTATGCTAACCTGGAGATTGAAGAAAGGTGGGAGCATGAATATGTCCCGCGTTATATTGGGGCAGGTATGGATGCTGCCGTAGCATGGGATGCGCTGGATTTTAAGGTTTGTAATGACAGGGGTTATCCAGTGCGGATTGATGTTGTTTATCAGGGGGATGTTTTAACGGTGGATATCTGGGGCACAAAAACGGATGATTCAATTGTGGAGGTTGAAACGAAAGAGGTTGATAATCCAGACGGAAACCATTCAGTTCAGACATACCGGAAAGTATATAATGGGGATAAAAGCCAGATGGTTTTGGAAAAAGTGGCGTTTAGTACTTATTTGAATTGATAGGGTGCAGTGTTGGACGGATAGACAAAATACAGCGGCATCAAATTCTGTTAATTTGATGCCGCATTTAAATTATGCTGTCCATGGGTTTGCCCTCCTTTTTTTGATTTTCCACTGCAAAATCTTTGAAATGATCTTTTCTCTTGTTCTCCATGAACCTGTTGGACTGAAACCATATCTGAATATTGCGTCTGATTCTCCGTCCGGATAATTGTTTTATTTTTCATGGTTGCTGCGTCAAGCCCATTCTTTGGATTTGTGCTATGGAATGGATGCCTTTTATAATGAGGACTTTCTTGTGATAATATGTTATGTTTTCAATGGAGGATACCTCGCTTTCTTTGGTTTGTTTTGTTGAGTTTATTGTATCTCTTAAAAGCTGTTTTGTCAACTTATTTTTTAAAAAATATTCATTAGTATTAGTTATAACTGATTTATAATTGATAATGAATAGAAAATTCTGACAATTAAGAGCCGTTCTTACAGGCTTCCCATAATTTGCAGGAGACTTGCTGCCGAAGGGTTTCTTCCTTGCAAAAAAGCTTTAAAGAGATATCGATGGCAGCCTGTGTGATACAGCTGTTTTGGCTTAGAAACCGAATATCTTCTTCGGAAGGCGTATCTGCAAGGAAGTGGCTGACGGCTGCATTCAGGCGGTGGAAGTGTGCAATCAGGCTCTTATAATCGCGGATGGTGTCTAAGATGCACTTCTGGTACATTGCATCCTCAAAACTGCAGGTAGATATTATCTGCATACAAAGCCGCAGTTCCCCGGTGACATCCGAAGCTTCCATGAGCACATCCGGGCGTATCTGATAGCAGTTTAAAAAATAATTTCCAGCTTGTTCATATTTCCGTTGTTCGAGGAATGCGGCCAATTGCTCCCGCAGCTGCCTGGTTTCGTATTTTTCACCGGACATGCCGACCTTGCATTCTAAGGCATGCAGGCCGTTGTGGCGGATATAGACTGTTTGTAAAAATTCGGACAAAAAGCCAAAAAGCCGCTGGTTGTAGTCGTTATACCCGCTCATATCTGTGCGTTTCTGCACTTCAAACAGGATGTCAAAGAGCCATGCACAGTAGTTGTCGTAGCATTTTTTTGAAGTAATGAAAATATTTCCGAAATAGGTGTGTGTGCCATGGACCAGTGAATCAAATATATCGGCATATGCCGGATATTTTTCTTTTAGCACATCTCCTGTGGTGATCAGATCTTTTAAATGGTGGTTTTCCCCAAACCCATGATAATAGGAACATGTTAAATCCAGCAGTTTAGTTGTGATGATGTCACATTGCGACAAGAGGCTGTTAATTTCTGTTTCTGTAAAAAGCGCCCCGTCTTCGTTGATTAGGTAGCGCCGGTAGTGGCATATGCCGATATTTTTGGCATCGTGGTAATTCTTCCAGAGCCAGTACATGCCCGTTAATTCACAGAAATAAGGGTTTAAGGCAGAAATATTGTCACCAGTGTCATCACCTAAAAAACCAAGATCCGCTGAACCGGCGCGTCCAACGTGCAAAGGGATGTAGAGGGGGTCGTTAGGCGGGGTAAAGGGCTTGTGGGTAATTGTAAATATTCTTGTAGACATTAAAAAGATTCCTTTCTGCGTATGCTATGCAGATATTATAACACAAATTACGGATTTTTTGTTATTATATTCTAAAAAATCCTTCTGAAATTTTTTATGATATATTTTTTGCATAAAATAGTTGAATTTGGTTTGGTAAAGTTGTATAATTTTTACATAAACCATTTCAGAAAGGAGAAAAGAAGGAATTATGAAGAAATTAAGAAGAGTTATGAGCCTTTTATTGGCATGCGCTATGGTTTTGTCAGGACTTACTGTCCTACCTGCGCAGCCAGTACAAGCAGAAGAGACTGCGCAGGAGTATACGATTTACCCGACACCGCAGTCTGTTGTTTATGGGGTGGGGGGGGGTACCCTTACACTGCCAGGTGAGATAAATGCTGTATTTGAAGAGGGGATCGACCAGGCGACAAAGGATCGTCTGGGCGCCGTTATGTCCGTAAAAGACATTACGGTAAAAGAGGTAAATGCGGCAGAGGGCGGCAAGACCAATATTTTGGTCGGGATTGCAGGATCGGACGGTGCAGCGGCGGCTTATGCACAAGAGCATCTGGAGTACGACGAGTCGCTTTTTAGCAAGGTAGACGCTTATCTGCTTGCAATTGAAGCAAACCAGATAACGATTGTCGGCAAAGATACAGATGCGGCTTTTTACGCAATGGCATCTTTAAAGATGATCCTGGAGCAGTCGGAAGGCATGGCTGTGCGCCAGCTTCAGATGGAAGATTATGCGGTTGGCCAGTACCGTGGCTTTATCGAAGGGTATTATGGGATTCCGTGGTCTGTAGATGACAGGATCAGCCTGATGGAATTCGGCGGCGATTTCAAGATGAATACTTATATCTTTGCTCCAAAGGACGACCCGTACCATAATAGTATGTGGAGGGAGTTGTATCCGGAGGAGGAGCTTGCAAATATCCGTAGGATGGTAGCGGCAGGTACGGCTTCTAAGTGTCGGTTCTTATGGGCTATCCATCCATTTATGAACCAGGGTATCAATTTGAACAACTATGATGAAAGCCTGGAGGTCGTTAAGGCCAAATTCCAGCAGCTTTACGATGCGGGCGTGCGCCAGTTTGTAATTTCAGCAGATGATGCGAGCAGTAATACGGAGGTTCAGGTTAAGCTGCTTAATGATATGAGCGCATGGTCAAAGAGCAAGGGTGATTGCTATAACCTTGTATTTGTGCCGATGATTTACTGTACGGCTGCGGCTAACTGGGGATATGGGATTTCTCTGACTAACTATTACAACAAATTAAAAGAAGTAGATGAAGACGTTGAATTTATGTGGACCGGTGAATGGGTTTGCCATCCGGCAACACAATATACATTTGATCATTTCAAGCAAATCAGCGGCAAGGAGCCGTTTATGTGGCTGAACTGGCCGGTAAACGATGTAAACCATGCCCGCCTTGTTATGGGGCCTGCAGAGAATTGTGTTTTAAATACAGGCGGCGTAACTGGTTTTAAGGGGATTGTAACCAACCCGCTGGAACAGGCGGAAGCGTCTAAGGTTTCCTTGTTTGCAATTGCGGACTATGCGTGGAACACGGCGGCATTTGACTGCGAGAAGAGCTGGGCAGACAGCTTCCAGTACATTGACGGGGGCGCACCGGATTCTTTGCATGAACTGTGTAAACACATGACGAATCCCGATCCTGGCGGAATTAAAGATATGGCGGAGTCAAAAGAGCTTGAGCCTTACATAGAAGCATTCCAGGAAGATCCGTCTGTAGAAAACGGAAACGCGCTGGCTGCAGAGTTTGAGAAAATCGCGGCTGCAGCAGATGATTTCCAGAAGAACGGCGTAAATGCCAATTTGATTGACGAGATGAATCCATGGGTAGATTCCCTGCGGGAAATCAGCAAAGCAGGGGCGGCTTATGTAAAGACGCAGCTCGCTTTAGACGCAGGCGATGAAAGCACTGCTGTAAAAGAGTACATTAAGGCAGTAAACGCTTATGAAATTTCTAAAAACTGCCCGGCTCCGCAGTTAGGCGGTACAACTATTAAGGCACAGGCTGGAGCGATGGTTATCATGCCGTTCGTGCTCGCAATGGACAATGCCGTTAAGGCTGATATGGAAAAGGTTCTAAAGCACAGCTTTGGAGGAAGCGATGCTGGCGGCGGTACGGTAGCGGAAGCAACTGTAATCCATAGCGGGCTTGGCGGAATCTACGAGAATTATGTATTGGCCAATATGACAGACGGCAACCTCAGCACCTATACATGGTTTAACCAGGCACAGACGGCAGGGGCTTATATCGGGTTGGATTTGGGTGATCAGTATCAGATTAATAATGTAAGCATTTATCAAGGGAACAGTGATACGCACGGCGATATTTTTGCCAATGCGATTATGGAATATTCGTCTGACGGTGTAAATTACACTGAAATAGAAACCATAACCAATACCAACAATATTATAAGGGATTATACTGATGATAGCATCATAGGCCGTTATATCCGTATTCGTACAGACAGAGCATCGAATAGCTGGTATGCAATCCGTGAATTTACGGTTACAACGAGTGCGCCAAGCTATGATGTATATACAAATGCAGACTCTGCGAAAGAATTGAGGATGTCCGTTAAGAAAAACGAAGCTTCTATTCTTGCCGGTGAAGAGGGAACGGATCTTACGTTAAAGGCGGGCGAATATGTAGGAATCGAAGTTCCAAGGATACGTGAGGTTACATCGATTTCGGCTGATTACACGGCAAACGCCAATCTGATATTAGAGGGCTCATTAAACGGCATGGACTGGGAAGATGTACAGGCCGGTGAGCAGAATACAGATTTGAGCATTATCCGGATCCGCAATAAGGGGACGTCGGATGTGTCGTTTAAATTGAATGCATTGGCTTTTACAAACAGTGATCGTGACGCAAGGTTTGTCTCTACCGTTGAATGGGAGGAAGGATATGATCCGGTATATGCCGCCGATAATTCCCTTTTGACTTCCTTTAAGGCGAAAGAAGGCAGCGGGGCGGGATCCTTCAATTGGCGTATTACGAAGCCAGTACAAGTTGGCTCTGTATGTATTTTAGCTTATCCGGGGACGGCAGAGGGCGCAAAGGTATCGCTGAAGACAAATGATAATCAATGGGTTGAAGCAGGAAGCCTTGCTGATGGCCTTAACAGCTATTCAGATCTGGAGTGGTATGACTGCATAAAAGAGATAAAGGTAGATTGGGAATCCAAAGCTCCCAGGATTGTAGAAATTTATACGACAGATCCAAGGACGCCAGGCATTACGTTGGATCGGACATCTGTCAGCATGAAACTGGATGCAACAGTAACTCTCAAAGCAGAGGTGTTTGTAGCACAGGGTGAAGACAGGACAGTATCTTGGACATCAAGTGCGCCGGAAATTGCGTCTGTAGATGAAAATGGCGTAGTTACAGCAAAACAAGTAGGAAACGCAGTAATTACAGCAAGCGCAGCCAATGGTAAATATACGGCTGAATGTGCGGTTGCCGTATCGCGTTCAGGAGAACCAGTCAAACTGACAATCGTTGAGGCAACAGCAGGAAGTGAACAGCCACAGTCAGGTTCAGAAGGGCCGGCCAGTCTGGCAATTGATGGAAATAACAATACATTCTGGCACAGCCTGTGGGATGGCGATGAGATGGAGAACCTCTGGATTACTGCTGATCTGGGCGCGGTGTATGATGTAACATCTTATACCTATTATCCAAGGCCTGCAAACAGTACAGGCACCCGTAATGGATTCATTGAGGAATATGCTATCTATGTAAGTGAGGACAATGAGAACTGGACGTTAGCGGCAGTGGGAGAATTTGAAAATGACGGTACATTGCAGACTGTAAACTTTTTAGCAGCTGTACCAGCCCGTTATGTAAGGCTAAATGCATTAGCGGTTGTTTCTGATTCAGGTCCGAATTTTGCAAGTGCAGCAGAAATTGGCGTATTTGGCACTGAGCATGACGACGCGATTGTAGATAAACGGCAGGCATTGGATGCACTGTTTTCTGCAGATGCAAACGCAGATAAATATACAGAGGATTCCTATGAAACATATATATTGGCAGTGCAGGAAGTGATGACGGTTATTGAGGATGTCGCTGCTACACAGGAGGATGTGGACAGCGCTGTAAGGGCATACCGGGATGCGGCAAGCAAACTAGTAATCAAAGTTACCAGTATTACCGTAAATCCGGATGAAGTATTGCTTAAAGTAGGCACAACCGCAAATCTTACTGTAACAGTACAGCCAAGTGATGCAACAGATAAATCCGTGACCTTTACATCTGACAAACCAGAAGTCGCTTCTGTAAATGCAGAAGGCGTTGTGGAAGCAAAGAGCCGTGGTACGGCAGTGATAACGGTTGCAGGGGCAAATGGAGTAACGGCGACCTGTACAGTCAATGCAGTAGATACGATTGAAGTAACCGGGTTAAAATTAATCGGCGCCCCCAAAAGGCCAATAGATATTGGCGCAACAGTAACGGTAGAAGCAGTTGTAGAACCTAACAATGCCGATAATCAGCAGGTTACATGGGTATCCAGCAATCCGGCAGTAGCAACTGTAGAAAATGGCGTAGTTACTGCAGTGGCAGGCGGAGAAACAGAAATTACCGTTACAACCGAAGATGGCGGCTTTACACAGAAATTTACCGTTAAAGTAAACTACCCGCCAGTCGTAAACGTTACCGGTCTGGAGTTAAGCGGCGTGCCTGTAAATGCGTTAAATATCGGTGATAAAGTGACCGTAACCGCAAAGGTACTGCCGGAAGACGCTGATAATAAGAACGTTACATGGGCGTCCAGTAATCCGGCAGTAGCAACTGTAGAAAACGGCGTAGTAACTGCGGTAGCAGCAGGCGATGCAGAAATTTCAGCAAAAACCGAAGATGGTGGCTTTACACAGAAATTTGCTGTAAAGGTAAATCCAAAACAGGATGTAAATGGCGGCAATAACGATCAGAACCCGCAGCCTCCTGCACCAGCGCCGGCTGTTCCGGCTAAAGGCAAGGTATACACAGTTAGCGGCAGCAATTATAAAGTGGCTAGCGCTTCTGTAGATGGCGGCACAGTTGCTTTTACCGGATACAAGGGCAACACCAAAACCAGTATTAAGATTCCAGCTTCTGTAACGATTGAAGGTAAACCATATAAGGTTACATCAATTGCTAAGAAAGCTTTACATAAGAAAACGAAACTGGCTACGGTTACCATCGGGAATAATGTTACATCTATTGATGCATCTGCATTTGAAAAATGTACATCCTTAAAGAAAGTTACAATTGGCACAGCCCTTAAGACTATTGGAAAGAAAGCGTTCAGCGGTGATAAAAAGTTAAGCAACATTACCATTAAATCAAAGAAGCTGACAAAGGTAAATTCAAAAGCCCTTTCTAACGTTAAGAATGTAACAATTACAGTTCCAAAAGCGAAGAAGAAAGCTTATACACGGCTGTTTAAAGGAAAAGGTGCTAAAAAAGTTAAAATGAAAGCAAAATAAAAGCTGTTATATGTAGTAAAAGACTGCCCCGCCAGAGAGTGTTCTCTGTAGGGGCAGTTTTTTGAAAAAATTAATATTGAAATAGGTCCGTTAAACCGATACAATTGGTCGCCCGGGCTATATTTTCAAGGCCCAGTTTGATTTCTTCCGGGCTGTAATTGTGCTTTTCTAAAAAAGAAATGCTAAAGCCGGAAAGATGCTGGTAAAAGATTAGGGCGGTCTCAATATCTGTAAGGGAGGAGGTGTCTAAGGCTTCGTAAAGAAGGTTTTCTGCTTCATTAATTTGCCCGCTGTCTGCCATAGCAAGCAGACGGCTGCAGAAATCATCTGAAGAAGTGGAGCTGCCTTCAGCGTGCAGCTCATAGGTAAGCTTATCCTTGCCCAGAACCAGTTTTGCAATCATCCGGATGGAATCGCGGATAACCCGTAAGATATAATCTTGTTCGTAATCCATTTATCTGCTCCTTTGTGTATGATAAAATGATAGGTACATGGTTATTTTAGCATATGTGGGAACATGTGTAAATGTTGGGACAGATTTCAGATAACAGGAGTTGTTGCAATTTTTATATGAAAAATTTGGTAAAAATACTTGACAAATTAATTTAAAAATATTAATAATAAAGAGCGTAAGATGTTGGCAGTTTTCAGAGTCTGAGGAGGGAATAATATGTTAGTAAAAGGAGCAAGTTTGACAAAAAGCGAGGAGCAGATGATGGACATTTTCTGGTCATCAGAAGAACCGCTTACAAGTGTGGATATTGTAAATATGAAAGTAAGGGATACATGGGGAAATGGCCTTGTACATAATATTATCCGGGCGCTTTTAAAAAAAGGGTTATTAGAGGAGTGCGGAATAGAACGTTATAAAACTCAGTATGCCAGGAAGCTCTGCCCTGCAATGACAAAGGAAGAGTATATTGCCAAAATGATGAGCGCTAAAGCAGAAGGGAAAGAATCACGTTTTAAAGTATTGCTTGCCCTTGCAAAAGAAGAGGAAGATATAGAAGAGATGGTAAGTGAGCTAGAAGCAGTCATTCAAAGGCTTCGCCAGGACATAGAATAAAGGGCATAAAGGCATCTATTAAGATTTTCTAAATACGCCGATGGCATGAGCATAAGAGCAGCTTATGCCGTTTTTTATTGTAAAAGACCGTAGGGAAAAAATAAGGGCGCCACTGCAATATAAATATAATTAACAATAATTCTAAAAAACAGTTGTAAAACAAAAAGGTTTATGGTAAATTAGATATTATAGAGAGGGCAATTAAAAATATTAAAGATTTAACTTGATGATTTACAACAGGAAGGGGGATTATTTAAACGAAACGGATGTGAAAAGCAAATGCTTTGCAAATAAAAGGTTTCTGCTTTCTCTAAACAGGAAAAGGAAAAGAAAGAATAATTGCAGGGGTAGGGCAATTACATGAAAAATTAGAAAACAAAAAGGAGGAATACATTATGAAAAGAAATATGCTGACGGTTTTTTGTGCAATGTTGTTTGCACTATTCGTTGTCACTGCTTCAGATGTAAGCGCAGCGACAAAAGAAAATGCATGGGATTCAGGAAAAGTAGAAACAGAGGTAAAAGGGGCGTTTACCTTTTATTCCCATCCCTCTAAGGACGGAAAAGAAGCATGGATTTATAAAATTGGGGTGAAGGAAGGGAAAAAGAGCAAATCCCTTTCTATTCCAAAGAACATCCGGGGTAAAAAAGTGACCAGGCTAGGGATTCCGGATGATCCTAAATCAGAATCATGCGTTACCTTATTTGGCGGTTATATAGAACCATGGCATGATGTTGACGGAAACTTTGGGAATAAGGCAATGTTAATCCAGTCTATAAAGATTCCGGATACAGTTGAAGTCATTGAAGCATCTTCATTCAGCGGCCTTGATTCTGTAAAGACAATTAAGCTTCCTAAAAAAGTAAAGGAAATCGGAGACTATACCTTCTACGGCTGTAACAGCTTAAAGACCATTATTTTGTCAGACAACTTAAAGAAAATTGATAATTCGTCATTGTGGGACTGTCCGTCATTAAAGAATATTAAAATATCCCAAAAGAATAAAACATTCCAGGTAAAAGGAAACTGCTTGCTCCGTAAAAAAGACAAGGCGTTGATTTGTGCAGTTGCTGTTGGCAAAGATTTTGTGATTCCGGACGGAACAAAGAAAATTGTACCATTTGCTTTCAACAACGCGACATCACCAACAATCCACATTCCGGCATCTGTTACTAAAATTGAGCAAGCGGCATTTGAAAAGCAGCCTTTAAGGCAAAATATTAATATTAAGGATGTCACCGTTTCTACAGAAAATCCAGTATTTGCAAGGGATGGGCAGTGCATTTATAAAAAGTCAGATAAGAGCCTTGCCGTTGCAATTCCGGATGAAAAAGGGGAACTGCGTATATCTGACATGGTGGAAAAGCTGACTCCAGAAATGAGTATGGTAAATTGCGATACGGCGGAGTTAGACTCCCTGGAAAAGTTAGTTTATCCAAAGAACCTGAAATATGTGACAGTACCAGGGTTTAGCAGGATTAAGGCAAAAAACGTATATTTTACAGGAAGTGTACCGGCAGAAGTGAAAAAGCCGAAATCTGCAACAGGATTTGCAAAGCTTCCGATTTTCTGCCATGTATATGTACCAGAAGCATATACAGATGTATATAAGGCCTGGTATAAACAAAATAAATGTTATTCGAGTGTAAATGGATGGCATACATACAATCCGGAAACTGGCTTATAAAAGCTGGCATATGGCATAGAGGTTCCCGAAAGGAAACCTCTATGCCATATGTTTCTTAATCTCATCCTCAAATAATTTCCCCATCTTGATACCGTTTAACTCTCATAATTATATTTCCTGGTACTCTCTGTAAATCCCTAACAGGATAATTTAATATTTTTTTGCATAGGTTGTAACTTTTATTTGCTATAATGAAATAAATCCTTAAGGGTTATTCCTCGCTGCTCCAAAAAGGGGTTATTTTATAATGAGTGGAAATATGAGGTTGAGAGGATTGTATTGGAAGAAGGTGGGTGGCAAAGCCGGGGCAGGGGAAGATGTCTATATTCGTATTTTAGGGAAAGAAAATGTGGCGTTAGGGGAGCTTTTGGCACTTCAAAGCCGTATTGGCCAGGTGTATGTCTATTGGGATGACGCCAAATGAATTCCGGAAAATATTCTGCATTGAAGCGCTTTCTATAGCCGGACGCCTGATTGCAGCTACATTTTCGCTGGCGGCTGTTGCAGTATGGTATATGTTAAAAATGAGCTATCTTGAAGTGAGGGGTATTTGCTGCTGTTTTCAGGTACATTTTAACCAAATGTGTTATAATAAATAAAAAACAGGTGGGGAAAGGGGATGTGGTTATGCGTATTTTAATAGCAGAGGATGAGGTAGAACTTGCCAGGGGGCTTAAATTTTTGTTGGAAAAACATAAATTTACCGTTGATATTGTCCATGACGGCGGGGATGCGCTGGATTATTTTCACAATGTGGAATATGACGCAGTTGTCCTTGATATTATGATGCCAAAGGTAAACGGGCTTAAGGTTTTAGGGCATATCAGGAAAGAAAAATCGAATGTGCCAGTTATGATGCTAACGGCTAAGGCAGAAATTGAGGATCGGGTTGCGGGCCTTTTAGCAGGCGCGGATGACTACCTTTCAAAGCCTTTTTCGACAAGGGAGTTTATAGCAAGGGTAAAAGCGCTGGTACGCAGGAACCTGGGATATACAGGAAATGTGATTTCCGTTGGAAATACAGAGCTTGACTGCAACCGGTATGAACTGACATGCGGCGTGCAGGCCCTGCGGCTGAACAATAAGGAGTACCAGCTTTTAGATTTATTTATGCGGCATCCGTGTTTTGTATTTTCTACAGAGCATTTGATGGATAAAGTATGGGGCCAGGATTCGGATGCCGGCGTGGACGTTGTCTGGACGTATATTGGGTATATCCGCAGGAAATTAAAATCATTAGGGGCGGACATTGAAATCCGGACGGTCCGTGGAGCCGGTTATTCATTGGAGGAGAAGAAATGTTAAAAAAAATGCAGTGGCGGTTTATACGGGCGGCAATGGCGGCATTTGGGACAGTCATGCTTTTTTTGGCGGCTGGTATCAACCTGATTAATTATTCTGTCACCATTGCGGCCCAGGACAGGATGTTGGACGGAATATTTGAATATGAACAAATGGCAAAGGCCCCGCCGCCTGGGGGAAGGCCGATGCTTTCGGAAATGCCGTGGGCGCCAGGCCCGGAGGCGGATTTTACAACAAGGTTTTTTGCTGTACACTGTGATATGGATGGAAATGTGATGTTTATTTCGCGGGACTATATTTTTTCGGTCGATGAAGATACCATCAAACAATATGCCAGCAATATCCTTGCAAAAGGGAAAGAAAGAGGATATTACAAAGAATACCGCTATCGTGCCAATGAAACAGAAAAAGGCAGGGTGGTTATTTTTTTGAATGTATCCAGGGATTTGCGCTTTATTACTTCTTTGTTATTGGTTTCTGTTGTGATTGCGGTTATCAGCCTGTTTGTGGTATTTGCCCTGGTTGTGCTTTTTTCTGGAAAAGCAATAAAGCCTTACATCAGAAATATGGAACGGCAGAAACGTTTTATTACGGATGCCAGCCATGAGCTGAAAACACCGCTGACTTCGATTGCAACCAGCGCCGATATTATTGCCATGGAATCAGGGGAAGGCGAGTGGGTTGACAATATCCAAAAACAGACGGTACGCTTGTCACATTTAGTGGCAAGCCTGGTAACACTCTCAAGGCTTGATGAGGGGATGCCGTTTCCAAAGAAAGCGGGGTTTTCATTTAGTGAGGCTGCGTGGGAAGCGGCGGAGCCTTTTGCGTCGTCTGCGAAGGCAAAGGGGAAAAAATATACAGAACACATTCAGGAGAATTTAAGTTTTCATGGGGACAGAAGCTCTATCCAGCAGATGATTTCTATTTTGTTAGACAATGCCGTAAAATATTCCGGGGAAAATGGAGAGATTAGGCTGGATATTTACCGGAAGCACGGAAAAATATGCATAGAAGTGCTAAACACCTGCAACCTGCCAAAAGAAATAGATTTAAACCGTTTGTTTGACCGTTTTTACCGTCCGGATGAATCCAGGGCCGCGCACACCGGAGGTTTTGGAATTGGCTTGTCTATTGCACAGGCAGTTGCTGAAGCGCATGGAGGCAGCATTACAGTAAAAAGCAGGGATGGGGGAACAATTTTGTTTCGGGTTGTCCTGTAGTGGCATATGGGTTAAACCAGATAGGGAGAAAAATGTAACATCAGGAATTCTAAAAAGAGGGTTTTATGGCTGGATATCTAACATGGACATCAGTTTTCTGACGGTATTTTGTCCATCTAGGCAGGTAATAATATGTTTTTTCGGCATCCTCAATGATACAACGGAATAATCCCGAAACGCAGGCACTCTTTTAATACTATCAACCTGCCGGCCCTGCCGTTGCCATCCTGGAATGGATGAATGCGTTCAAACGCGCAATGGAAGCTTCGGTGGTGTTTGTTTCAAAAAGTAAAGAGAAGGGCAGTTGAACACTCTGCACAAAAACGTTCGCAGAAAATTCACAGATGATTTCAGGTTCATTTCAAGTTGCTTTTTTATAATACATTACATTGTTAGAGGATGGTTAATAGCGGGGGAAGGTATGGAACCATCAGGGCAATAAGAAAAGGAAAGGATAAAAACAATGGAACAACAAAAACATTACAGGCATGAATTGAAATATGTCATCACCTTTCAGCAGTACCTGGAATTGAAGGGCAGGCTAAAAGCTGTGATGAAGCCGGATTTACATGTCCAGAAAGATGGCAGGTACCAAGTGCGCAGCATCTATTTTGACAATATTTCAGACAAGGCGCTCAGGGAAAAAGTGGAAGGGGCTGTGAAACGGGAAAAGTTCCGCATCCGGTATTATAATAATGATTTTTCATTTATTATCCTGGAAAAGAAAATGAAATATAATAACTTATGCATGAAATTTGACGCCCTGCTGAATAAAACGGAATGCGGATGGCTGTTAGCAGGGGAAACGGCATGGATGCGTGGCCATCCTTCCTCTTTGGTGCAGGAATTTTATACGAAAATGAAGTATCAGATGCTAAGGCCCAAGGTGCTGGTGTCATATATACGCGAGCCCTATATTTATAAAGCGGGAAATGTGCGTGTGACCTTTGATTCTGACATTCGGACAACGCTGTTCCACAGGAAGTTTTTGGAGGAAGAGGTCTATGATATCCCGGCAGCAGACGGGCCGCAAGAAATCGTTTTGGAGATTAAGTACGATGCGTTTTTGCCTGAAATCATTGAGAACCTGATACAGGTAAACAGGATGCGGCAGCAGGCTTTTTCAAAATACGGCGCATGCCGCAGGTTCGGATAACAAATATAAGATAACAGGAGGAGCTTAAGATGACATTCAGTGATATTTTCAAATCCAGTTTTTTGGAGAGCGTAACGGAATTTTCAGTGATTGATACTGCAGTAGGTATGGTTTTTGCACTTGTGATAGGGCTTTTTATTTTTATGGTCTATAAAAAAACTTTTTTAGGGGTGATGTATTCTACCGGGTTTTCTATGACGCTAATTGGCCTTTGCCTGGTTACGACACTTGTCATTATGGCGGTTACGTCAAATGTCGTACTTTCCCTTGGTATGGTTGGTGCGCTCTCGATTGTACGTTTCCGCGCCGCTATAAAAGAACCAATGGAAATTGTATTTTTGTTCTGGGCGATTGCAGGGGGGATTGTGATTGGGGCAGGTATGATACCGCTGGCTGTTATTGGTTCTGCCCTGATTGGAATAATTTTTATATTGTTTACAAATCGGAAGGTACACGATAACCCATATATTTTAATTTTAAATTGTGTCAATGAAAAAACAGAAGAAGCGGCAATGAAGCTGGCGGAAAAATCAGCGGATCGTTTGATGGTAAAATCAAAGACAGTCAATGCCGCGGGAATCGAGATGACAATTGAACTTCGGACAAAAGATGCAACAACGGCATTTGTGAACCGTATCCATGAAATAGACGGGGTAGAAGATGCAACGCTTGTAAGCTACAATGGGGAATATATGTCTTAAGAAAAGAGGTGGAAGGGTGGTTGCGAATAAGAATATATCAAAGATAATTGCTGTAGTTATGGTTTTTGCAGTCGCCTTATGTTTTTTAGCAATGATTTTGGGTACAGAGCTAAAGGAGGCGTTACATGGAACTAGCGTGTCAATGAGATATGAGTCAGAGCTGTTTAATACGGAAAAGATCATCCAGATCGATATTCAGATGGATGAAAAAGACTGGGATGATATGCTTGAAAACGCTATTGCAGAGGAATATTATTCGTGTGATGTTATAGTAAATGGACAGGCTTTTTATTCTGTGGCAATCCGTCCGAAAGGAAATACAAGCCTTTCTGCTATTGCTATGGATGATACGACAGACCGTTTTAGCCTGAAGCTGGAGTTTGATCATTTTGTAGAGGGGCAGTCTTGCTTTGGCCTGGATAAGTTGATTTTAAACAATAATTATGCGGATGCAACTAATATGAAAGAGGCTGTTGTCTATGATATGTACCGGTATCTGGATACGGACGCTTCTCTTTATAATTATGCCAAAATCTCTTTAAATGGGGAGTACTGGGGTGTTTATTTGGCGCTGGAAGCTGTAGAGGAGAGCTTTTTGCTCCGGAATTATGGGACACAGGATGGAAAGCTTTATAAGCCTGACAGTATGGATATGGGCGGAAATGCGGATAGGAAGGCGCTGCCGGAAGGGCAGGAACCGCCAGATGGTCAAATGCCACCACAAGCGCAGGAGCTGCCAGAAGGCCAAATGCCACAAGAAGTGCAAGGGCTGCGGGATGGTCAAATGCCACCGGAAGCAGAGATGATCTCGGAAAGTGATCCAAGAGCAGCTATATCTGCAGAGCGCAGTACGGAAAATGGGGAAGCTTTTGATGGCGCTAAAAAAGACAGGGCAGGAATGTCTCCGGGAGGAGGCGTTTCTATGAATGGAAATGGCGCAGATTTAAATTATTCCGATCAGGAACTGGATAGCTATTCTGCGATTTGGGATGGAGAGGTGACGAAGACAAATAAGACAGACCACAGAAGAGTTGTTACTGCTTTGGAAAAAATCAGCTGTGGGACAAAACTGGAAACGTATCTGGATGTAGACAATGTTTTAAGGTACATGGCAGTCCATACATTTTCTGTAAATATGGATAGCCTTTCTGGTACAATGGCACACAATTATTATCTGTATGAGTATAATGGAAGGCTGAATGTTCTTCCATGGGATTATAATCTTGCTTTTGGAGGGATGTCCATTGGGGCTGCCTCTAGCGCTTCGGAGATGATAAACGATGCTATTGACACGCCTTTTTTGGGGACGGAGTTTTTTGATGAGCTCTTGGAAAATGAAACGTACAGGCAGCGGTATCATGGGTATTTGCAGAAATTAGCTGATACATATGTGTTTGGAGGAAAGTTTGACGAGGTATATGGGCGGATCCGCAGCCAAATTGATGAACTTGTCAATGCGGATCCGACAGCTTTTTATTCGTTTGATGAATTTGATAAAGGGGCGAAAATGTTTCAACAGACAGTCTATTTAAGGGCGGAAAGTATAAAAGGGCAGATTGATGGCAGTATTCCTTCTACAGATGAGGGGCAGAAGGAAAATGCTTCTGGTTTGGTAGATGCTTCGGAAGTTGATATAGATGTTATGGGGGTGTTTCGTATGGGAGGAAGGAGTTTTCCACAGAATGGGCAGGATGCAGGTTTTTCAGACCAGGGTAGGGAAGCCGGGAGCGATGGTAAAGTGGATCCGGATGGAATGGGGCGTAGGCCTGATTTTGGCAGAAATAGGCCTGATGAGGGTAAAACGGCTTTTTCGGATTTGGCAATTTTAAATATGGTGTATTTTGCTGTTTGTTTTGTGGGTATGCTTTTTGCACTTTTATGTGTTAAAGTGTACCGTAGGAAGAAATGGAATTGATTTGTTATAAGTTTTGGTGATGGGGCGTAGGATGGGAATTGTATGAGCCGGATGGCATAAAGGTATCCTTTAGGGCTTCATTGTTTTATATGGGGGTTATTGTCAATGGATGGGCATTTTTCATTGAAATATGTACACAAAACATATAAAATAATCCATATAGAAATGTGAAAAGGATTGGGTGTGGGCTATAATTGCAAATTTTTATGTTCCTTTTTTCATAATATAGGTATGGGATTTGGAGGAGGGTTTATGATTCCTGATTCTAAGATTGAAGGAAGTTTTTTTGTTTGATGTAGGTGGAGGTAAGCCGGACAGGAGGATAGATATGAAACGGGTGATTGATAAGCCATACAGTACCTATTGCGCGCATAGTGCTGTTACGTCTAATATAGAGGTAAAATGCCCCAAATGCGGCGGCCTTGGTATTATCAGTTCGGATGAAAAGACGGCTGTTTTTAAATGCACGGCCTGCGGCAGCTTGGCGAGAGAAGAATGTGTTGCATACCGTTACCATGTTGCGAACCGCTGTAAAAGCTGTGGACGGTATTACAGAGTGCCTGTTGCATCAGAAAGGGGGAGGCATTTTTCTATACTGAATGTGCCATGTCTATACTGTGGGCATATTATGCCGGGTGAAGTCCTTAAAAAGGCGTCGGCGCTTTCTTGCTACTGTGAAATCCAAAATGCTTGTGAACCGTTCTTTGGATATGAACTTTGGTTTTTGGCTTATTATAAAAATAAGCCTGTTTGGGCGGTAAACCGTGAGCATCTCAATTATCTGATTGAGTACTTATCTGCGGATTTACGGGAAAAGCCTGCTGGGTATCCAATGCAAAATCAGGCGGATCACCTTCCGGCATTTATGAAAGCAGCGAAAAACAGGGAGGGGCTTGTGAAGCTTTTGAGAAAAATGCTGGAAAAATAGTTGCTGTAAGGCCGGATACGTGTTACAGTTAAATTACTAAAAATTTCTGTAGCGTGTTTGAGGGGGGCTTTCAGGCGGATGTATTTTATGCTGCGGGCTGTGTTGGCCGGATTTATGCAGATGACGGGGGGCTTCAAACACACTCTAGTAAAAAAATTTAAGAAAGGTCAAAATGTTTATGGAAAGTGAAAAAATTAAAAAAATGTGCGAGGAAAATCATATCCGTATGATTGATTTTAAAATGACGGATATTGATGGGCGCTGGAGGCACATTACGATTCCTGTGGAGAGGTTTGGGGAAAGTACTTTTACACAGGGTATCGGCTTTGATGGCTCGAATTACGGGTTTGCGCCTGTGGAAAAAAGCGATATGGTATTTCTGCCTGATCCGGATACGGCTTATATCGATCCGTTTGCTGAGGTTCCTACGCTTACAATGTGCGGCAATGTCTGCACCATCGGCAAAGACGAGAACAAGCCGTTTGACCAGTATCCCAAGAACGTAAGCTTACGGGCAGTCGAATATATGAAAGAGAGTGGGATTGCCGACCGGATGGTGATTGGGCCGGAGTTTGAGTTTTATCTGCTTGACAGCGCCCGTTTTGAAGTGTCGCCCAGACAGTGCGGCTACCGGATTGACGCCAAGCAGGCGGACTGGAATGCAAGCCTTGATACGCCTGGGAATAATGGATATGAAGTGCCTTATAACGGAGGGTACCATGTGGCGGCGCCGTTGGATGTGGGCTATGATCTGCGCAGCCGGATGTGTATGATGATCGAAGACTGGGGGATTGCGGTCAAATACCACCATCATGAAGTGGGAGGCCCTGGCCAGATGGAGATTGAGGTGGAGCTTGCTGACATGCCAGATATGGCGGACAATACGATGGTTATTAAATATATCATTAAAAATATGGCGGCAAGGGAAGGTAAGACAGCTACGTTTCTGCCAAAGCCAATTTACGAAGAAGCAGGCAGCGGGCTGCATGTGCATATGTTGCTGTTAAAGGACGGGAAACCTCTGTTTTATGATGAAAACGGATATTCTGGTTTAAGCCGTACTGCCCATTACTTTATCGGCGGGCTTTTAAAGCATATTGCTTCGCTTTGTGCATTTACCAATCCATCCACCAATTCGTTTAAACGGCTTGTACCAGGATATGAAGCCCCAGTGACTATCGGCTATGCTACTTCAAACCGCAGCGCGGTAATCCGGATTCCAGCTTATGCGAAAACACCGGAGACGAAACGCTTTGAGTTGCGCAACCCGGACGCTACGGCGAATCCTTATTATGCATATGCTGCCATTTTGATGGCGGGGTTAGACGGTATTGAAAACCAGATCGATCCCGAAGGGCATGGCTGGGGGCCGTATGATTTTAACCTTTATAATTTATCCCAGGAGGAGCAGAAAAAGATCAAAGGACTGCCGAAGTCCCTGGGAGAAGCGCTGGATGCGTTAGAAGCGGATCATGCTTATCTGACAAAAGGGGGCGTGTTCCCGGAACGGCTGATTGAGGTGTGGATCCAGCGTAAGAGAGAAGAGTTGAAGAAACTTGAGCAGATTCCGAACCCGGCAGAGTTTAAGATGTATTTTGATTTGTAGGATTTTTGAAAAAGCCAGGAGCCAGAAGCCCGTATGAGGTTCTGGCTCCTTTAAATATCTTTCTTTTCGGGATTGTGTATTTTATGCTTGAAGGGTATTTGATAGTGCAAATTCCATCCACCAGGAACCCATTACTCACATTTGGCTGAATGGCAATGATGGATATACAGACACCTTCAATAATATTGTGGAGGTTGATGGAAAATATGAGCGGCTGTTATTTAAAGGTTGCAAGGATAAGTGGTTCTTTATAGATACCTTAAAAAGAATGCCCATACCATCTACATTTAGCTTGTTACTTCTGGAACAGCTAATTTTTTATGCGTTGAAATATGCAGTAAAATTTAGTATGATATAATAAAATTTATATTAAAAATCGAAATTTAGACTATTTGATAACAATAAGAAATAGGAGGGTATATGAAAAAAATCATTCTGTTTTTGTTATTACTTACTTGCGGTTTAGGTTTGGCAGGTTGTTTAGGCAAAAGTGATAAAGCTGATATTTCAAATATCGTGGAGACAAGTGGAGTTGTTGATCATGTTTTAATTGAGGAACGTTATACGGATTCATCAACTGATGCTGAAGAAACAACTGAAAAATGGGATTTGATTCCTATGGTTATGGCTGACGGTGTACTTTATTTAGATACTGGATATAAAAGGAAGGCAGATAAAAGACATGATACATTTGAAGGAATAATCAACTCTGCGGTTGATAGAAGAGAAGAACCGACAGTCAATGACCAATCAAACTTTGGCACAGGATACGGATATCGATATGGTAAAGCTGAAGGTATCATTGAAATATTTATAAATGATGAATGGCAGGTATTTGCCACAGAAAAAATTATAGCAAGCGATATGCTTATACTAGATGAACAATTGACAGAACAGCCAGGGACTAATAAGATGTGGGATAGAATACCCATGGTAAGGGTAAATGGTAAATTATATTATGATACAGGGAGAGAAAGCACGATCAGCGGGCGTTGTGGAAATATGGATGGAGAAATAACGTCAACTGTCGATGGAACTGAAATTCCAACAGAAGATAATCAATCTA
This sequence comes from Lachnospiraceae bacterium, assembly GCA_009911505.1. Taxonomy (GTDB): domain Bacteria; phylum Bacillota; class Clostridia; order Lachnospirales; family Lachnospiraceae; genus Roseburia_B. The sequence goes on from QXXL01000046.1 coordinate 28,682, forward strand.
ATTTTGGAAGTGGATTTGGTTATCAGTATGGAGGAGACGATACAATAGAGGTTTATATGGATGAAAAGTGGTTTGTCTTTGAATACAGAGAAGAATCTGAATGAGAAAACATTTTTCAAACACGCTTAGAGCGAACTATAGGGAGTGGATGGCAAAGGGGGATGGATTATGGTTCGGAGGATGGAAGAGACGGATCTGGACAGTGTTATGCAGATCTGGCTGGAATCGAATATAAAGGCGCATGATTTTATTCCAAAGGAGTATTGGGAAAATAATTTTGCGTCTGTAAGGGAAATGGTTTTTGAAGCGGAGGTATATGTGTATGTAACTGGGTGCGGCGGGAAGGTAGCCGGGTTTCTTGGGATGATGGAAGATTATCTGGCAGGGATTTTTGTGCGCGGGGGGATGCGGTCAAGAGGGATTGGGAAGTGTTTGCTTTGTTTTGCCAAGAAGGAAAAAAGAAGGCTGTCGTTGCATGTTTACCGGAAAAATGAACGCGCGCTGCGGTTTTATGAGAGGGAGGGTTTTTTGCGACGGGAAGAAATGGCGGATCGGGGGACGGGTGAAATGGAGATTTTGATGGAGTGGGAGAAGGGGTGAGAAAGTGGCTGTTTTGGGGGGTGATGTGTAGGGGATTATTGGCAGTGTGATCCTCTTGCAAAAAACTATTCAATCAAGTACAATGGAGTAAATTATGTAAAACAGAGGAAAAAATATGGTAGAGAAGCTGTTGGATCAAATAATGAGGCAGGAAGGGCTAAGAGAGGCTCTTAGTGCGCTGCGTGCGGCTATTAAGGAGGAGGAAGCATGCCAGCGTGTCAGGGAATTAGTTGGGGATGGAAAAAGCCTGGAAGGTTTGTTGGATTCAGAAGATGCTAAGGTACGCAAGAATGCAGCGGCGCTTTTGGGTGATTTGGGTATTGAAGAGACGGCTTGGGCGTTGTTTGAGGCATATCAGAGGGAAGGGACGTTATTTGTGCGCCCTGTCCTACTGCAAGCGTTAAAAAAAACAAATGCTTATCCTTATTTGCCTGAATTAAAGGAGCAGTATGATTTATTGTGCAGCCGTGAGGTGAAGGAGGAGGAAAAGAAGCATATTAGGGAAGAAATCCGTGTGTTGGAGCAGATTTTGCGTAAAGAAGGGAAAACTGTACGTCATACGTTTACTGGATGGGATCAAAAGCATAGTATTTTGCTTACGACGAACCCTAAATATGCCGATGTGACGGCTTCTCAGCTTCCGGCATGCCGGATGAAGGTCAATACGCTGGGGGTGCGGGCTGTTGTGGATTCTCTAAAGGACGTGGTAGGGATCCGTACATTTCGCGATTTGTTTTTTTCGATTGGCCTTGGAGTTAAGATAACAATGCAGGATGGGCCAGAGGCATTTGGGGAGGCTGTTGCCAAATCAAAGCTATTGCCATTTCTGACCCAATGCCATAAGGGGCCATATCCTTTTTATTTCCGTTTGGATTTGAAGGGTAATATCCCACTAGATGAAAGAAGCAGGTATACGAAGCGTGCGGCGGCAGTGATAGAAGAACAAAGCGGCAGGAAGCTTATTAATGCGCCGGATGATTATGAGTTTGAACTGCGCTTAATGTTTGATAAGCAGAAAAATATCCATTTGTTTTTAAAAATGGCTACGGTTGCGATGGATCGCTTTGATTATAGGAAAGGCTCTGTGGCAGCGTCTATCCACCCATCGGCAGCGGCTATGCTCCTTATGCTGGCAAAGCCATACCTGAGAAAAAATGCCCAGATCCTGGATCCATGCTGTGGTGTGGGGACGATGCTGGTGGAGAGGCATAGGCTGCTGCCAGCAAGGGAAATTTATGGGATTGATATTTTTGGGGAGGCAGTTGAAAAGGCGAAGGAGAATATAAAGGCGGCTGGCATGCATGTGAATTTTATCAATAAAGATTATCTGGATTTTAAGCATGGATACCTGTTTGATGAAATTATTGCCAATATGCCGGTAAGAAGGAAACAGATGAAGGAGGAGCAGGATACGTTTTACAGGGCCTTTTTTGACAAGTCGCAGGAACTGATTGCCCCAGATGGCATTATGCTTTTGTATTCTAATGAAAATGGCTTTATTAAAAAGCAGCTAAGACTGCATCCAGGATTTAGGCTGTATAAGGAATATTTGATTTCGGAAAAAGAACAGTTTTATTTTTATATTATTGGGACGGTAAGTGGTTCCAAATAACAGGAGGGAAATTCATGAAAGTAAAAAAGTGGCTGTCTGTTTTGTTGTCAACAGCAATCGTGGTGTCTGCGGCTGTCCCGTCTGAGGCTTTGGCGAAAGAGCCTGCTAATGTGCAGGGGGTTTTAACTGATTACCAGGTAGATGGTATTTTTGGGGATTTGCTGGACAATGATGAGCTGTTTGAGGGGTACGTGGACAGGCTCTTTATGGGAGGATCTATAGTTTCGGCGTATGGAAGCTATGGGGAAGACAGGCTGGAAGGAATGGAACGGGATGCCTACCAGATGCTTAAAGGGCGTATGCAAAAAATTGCTTCAGGGGAATTGGCCGGGACAAGCATTATGCTGTCTTTAGAGGAGCTTGGAATAACAAAAACGTCGTGGACTGCCCAAGAGCTTGGTGTAAGCGCGATTGTAAGGGATGGGCAAATTACACAGGAAGCAATGAGTGCGTGGATGACGCAAAATGTTCCGGATATTTCCAAGATCTTAGGATACCTGATGATGGACTGCCCATTAGATTTATACTGGTTTGATAAGACAAAGGGCGTTTCTGTACATGGGCCGGAAATGGGGGCCAGCTCTCAAAATGGGTCAGATTGGACCTTGAGCGTAGAAAAAGGGGTTACATATTCGTTTTCCGTGGCGGCAGAATACCAGGATACTGCTGCGAAGGAGCCGGAGTACACAGTAAATGCAGATTTGTCCCGTACTGCCATTAAAGCAGCGGAACGGGCACAGGAAATTGTTAATAAATATGCGGACAGCAGTGATTTTGAAAAATTGGATGCATACAGGCAAGAAATCTGCAATTTAACTTCTTATAATCATGAGGCAGCTGACAATCCCGCTGTAAAATATGGCAATCCCTGGCAGCTCATATGGGTGTTTGACGGAGTAGAAGAGACGTCTGTCGTATGTGAAGGCTATGCAAAAGCGTTCCAGTACCTTTGTGATTTAACTGATTTCCAAAACAGCAATGTCACGTGTTATACGGTTACAGGTATAATGGAAGGAGGAACCGGGGCAGGCGGGCATATGTGGAATATTGTCACAATGGATGACGGAAAAAACTATTTGGCTGATATTACCAATTGTGATACAGGTTCCATTGGCGCAGAGGATAAGCTGTTTCTTGCTGCGGCAGATAAAGCAGGCGGGGATGCGTATGCTGTTACCATTGAAGGTGAAACTGTCAGCTATAGATATGATGGGGATATGGCGGATATGTATGGAAGCATCCTGCAGATTTCCGGGTCAGAATATGAACCAGGATCCTCCTCCGGGGATTATCTGGCGTATGGCACATATGGGGATAACCTGGAGTGGAGCATTGACAAAGCAGGTCTTTTTAAGATAGAAGGAACAGGGGAAATGCCCAGAATAACAGGTTCGGATGATGTCCCATGGAAAGAGTACCTGTATGACATAAAGCGTGCTGTGATTGGGGAAGGGATTACAAATGTTGGAGAAGCGGCGTTTTTTGACTGTTCCAACTTAATCGAAGTATCCTTGCCCCAGAGCATTGAAAAAATCGATTCAGTCGCTTTTTCCTACTGTGAAAAACTGGAAAGCCTCACACTAGGGCCTAATATTAAATCGATTGGGGATCTGGCATTTTTTGAATGCAAAGGCCTTAAGGAAATGGTAGTTCCGCAAGGGGTAACGTTTATTGGAAAACAAGCTTTTGTGGGCTGCCTTTCCTTAAAAGATGTCTGGTTTACTGGCAGCTGCCCTGAGTTTAAAGAAAGTAATGCATTTTTAGGCGGTTTATTGACAGTGCATTATCCAAATACCGCTGCCACAGGCTGGGATGAGCTGATAGAATCGGGGTTTGGAGAAGGTTATATTACATGGAAGGTTTATTCCTGGAACATGTTTGGGAGGAGGATTACAGGATAGATCAGGAGGCAGGCTGTACGACGGAGGGAAGCAAATCGCTGCATTGTACATTGTGCGGTGAGATAAAAGAACATGTGGTAATTCCGGCGCTTGGCCATAGGCTTACAAAAGTACAGGCTGTTGCGGCAACCTGTACAAAAACGGGAAATATAGAGTATTATGTGTGTAATGTATGCGGAAGCATGTTTAAAGATGTATCTGGCATAACAGGGATTTCCCAGGCTGATACAGTAATTAATGCTGCCCACAAATATGAAACCTATGTATTAAAAGCAACAACATCCCAGGATGGAAGTATTACAAAAAAATGTATTTCGTGTGGTGATATAGCTTATGCCGAAACGGTTTATTATCCCCAAAATGTGGCGCTGGCTATGGATTCTTATCAATATACAGGTAAAGAGCTAAGGCCTGAGGTTACCGTTTCAGACAGCAGCGGCAAGGTTGTTCCGGCAAGCAGCTATACAGTTTCTTATAGTGCAAATAAGGCTGTTGGAAAGGCTGCTGTTACGATTACCTTCCAGGGGAATTATACAGGGACAGTAACAAAAACGTTTGTTATTAACCCTAAGGGGACGTCTGTTACCAAATTAAAGGCAAAGGTAAAAGGAATTGAAGTAAAATGGAAGAAACAGGCAGCACAGACGTCTGGATATCAAATTCAATGTGCGGTAAATAATAAGTTTAAGGGAGCTAAAAGTATAAAAATAGCTAATAATAAGAAGAAATCGAAGACGGTTTCTAAATTGAAGCCGAGAAAGAAATATTATGTTAGGATTAGGACATATAAAACGGTAAAGGGGGTAACATATTATTCGTCCTGGTCAGGTGTAAAACGTGTGACAACAAAATAAGAGTGTGTGAAATAAGTATTGCCAGCAAGCTAATAGGTGTTGAAAGATCTTTTTGTTTGCTGGCATGCTTTTAATGCTTGGCAAAATAGGCTGCATGATGTGGCCTGGGAAAGAGGGGGATGGACGTGCAGCTATGTATGGAAACGTATGGCAGGGTTAAGAAAGTGGGCGTAAGGCTTATGGTTGGGCGGATATGATAAAAGGGGAAATGATACATGGACAAAGAGAAGAATACATTTGAAAGAATTTATGAAGCGGTGAAGCGTATCCCTAAAGGCCAGGTAGCCACTTATGGGCAGATAGCCGCCCTTGCGGGAAACCGCAGGTGGGCCAGGGTGGTAGGATATGCGCTCCATGCCAACCCGGATTCTGAGCATATCCCCTGCTACCGGGTTGTGACAAAAGACGGAAATGTTTCGCAGGCTTTTGCATTTGGCGGGGCAAACAGGCAGGTGGAGCTGCTTATGGCGGAAGGGGTAACATTTTTGGATGGGCGTGTAGATATGGAAAAGCACCAATGGGATACACCATGGCTGTAAACAGCCTGTGTATGAATAACAGAATTAACAGGGAGGAGAATTACGATGCAGTTTATTGAATACGCAAAATGCAGCACCTGCAAAAAAGCAAAAAGCTGGCTGGATGCAAAAGGCATCCCTTATGAATGCCGCCCTATCCGGGAACAAAATCCGACAGCGGAGGAGCTAAAGGAATGGCACAAACAAAGCGGCTTGCCGTTAAAACGTTTTTTTAATACCAGCGGGAATTTGTACAAAGAACGCAATTTAAAAGACAAACTTAAGGCAATGGGGGAAGAGGAGCAGTACAGGCTTTTAGCGGAAGACGGGATGCTGGTAAAGAGGCCCCTTTTAGTTTCGGAGGATCTGGTTCTGGTGGGCTTTAAAGAAACGGAATGGGAAGAAAAGCTGGCGTCGTATAAGCCTGTTGGAAAAAATACGATGAGGCGGCAGGATCGGGAAATAAAGGAATTTTCAGATATTATTGGAGTTATGGAAAAGTGCGATGTCTGCCGCCTGGCATTTCACGATACCCAATACCCATATATCCTGCCATTAAACTTTGGCATGCAGGTGGACGGGGATAAAATTACCCTGTTTTTTCATGGAGCAGATCAGGGGAAAAAGTATGAGCTGCTGAGAAAGGATAACCGGGTCAGCTTTGAAATGGATTGTGCACACTGCCTGGTGATGGATGAAGAACATGGAAATTGTACGATGGAGTATGAGAGTGTCATAGGAAAAGGTATTTTGGAAATTGTGCCGCAGGAGGAAAAGGAAGAGGCCCTTGCTTTATTAATGGAACATTACCATAAAGAAAATTTTGAATATAACCGGGCGGTTGTACCCCAGACAACGGTTATGAAGCTTACCGTTGCAGAAGTTAGCGGGAAACGGCGAATGAAAAAAATGCCATAGTATTGTGGAAAAACGAGAAATTGGCAAGGATTGCCTGGAAGGAGTGGTTTGTATGGAAATAGGGTTTGCGCAGCAATGCATCACACCTGCGCTTCCGGCTGGTTTAGCTGGCTTTAGTAAAAAAAGGATCGCAGAGCTTGTGCGGGATGATTTGTATGTGAAAGCTGTTGTGTTTCAAAAGGGTGGGAAATGGTATGGCGCCCTGGCCTATGATTTAATTGGGGTGGACGGGCTGCTTATCCGCTGTATGAAGGACGGCATGGAAAAAATGCAGATGAATCAGGAAAATTTCCTGTTTACAGCGACGCATACCCATTCTGGTTTAGGCGGGGTGTTAAAAACAGCAGAAGGCCTGCTAAAACCGGCGGAAGGCATATTCCTGCAGACGGATCCGGTTATGTTGGAATTTATTGCAGAAAAAAGCCTGCTGGCTTTAAAAGAAGCAGTTACAGCCTGTGAGGAGACATCCATTTCATGTGCTAACAGCTCCCTGGAGCATATGGGGGCTAACCGTAACCGCCAGGATTTAAAGGGAAACAACGGAATAGCAGCGGTGTTTTTAAAGCAGAAGGGGGGGAAGTCGGCGGCCATCTGGCATTATGCCTGCCATCCGACTGTCATGGGCATCCAAAATAAACGGATCAGCGCCGATTTTCCGGGGGAGGCTGCGGCACGTATGGAAAAACACGGCTATGATATGTGTATGTTTGTAAACGGAAGCTGCGGGGATATTTCCACCAGGTTTTCCCGCCGGGGCGGCCAGGAAGAGGAGCTGCTGCGGTATGGGCACATGCTGGAAGAAAAGCTGTTGGAGATGGAAGGGAAGGCGAGGCCAGTAGAAATAAACGGGTTTGAAATTGTCCATAAAGCCTTCCGGCTAAAGATAAAGCAGGCAGAAAGCTTAAAAAAGGCACAGGAAAAGCTTTACTCATGTCAAGAACGGTTAAAGGAAGCGAAGCAGAAGGGAGTGGATGGCCCTATCTTACGGGTGCTGGAATCTTATAAGGAGGGGGCAGAGTCTGGCCTGGCATTGGCGCAGAACCCTTATTCAGCTACATCGTATGATGTGCCTGTTATGTTTGTAAAAGTAAACCAGCATATTTTTATTTGTGTACCAGGGGAGCTTTTTTCTGAATTATCCAACCCGTTTGAAGATGGGATGACGCATTTTATCGGGTATGCGAATGGATATGCGGGGTATTTTGCAGATATGCCCGCTTACGATAGCTTTTATTATGAGGCGCTAAGCAGCCCGTTTCAAAAGGGGGAGGGCGAAAAGCTGATGCTGTGTGTAGCACAGGAGGTAAAAAAGATTTCTGGAAAGGGAGGATGGATATGTCAATAGCAAAGCAATACTTGCAATATGTTGCAGAAATTTTACAAAAAACGATAGATACTCAGGAAGAAGCATTGGAGCAGGCGGCGGAGGCCGTATGTGAATCGTGCCTGGAAGGAGGAAGGTTTTATGTCTTTGGTTCTGGACATTCCCATATGATAGCCGAGGAACTTTATATCCGCGCCGGAGGGCTTGCGTATGTAAAAGCAATCCTGCCGCCGGAGCTAATGCTGCATGAAATGCCTAACAAGAGCACATGGCTGGAGCGCTTGGGCGGGTACGCAGAAGCGATGATAAAGCTGCATAAGGTGGGCGAAAAAGATACGATTCTTATTATATCTAATTCTGGAAGGAACATAGTCCCCGTAGAAATGGCGCTGGAAGCAAAAAAAACCGGGGCAAAAGTGATTGCCATGACTTCTATGCAGCATTCCCTACAAACAGTTTCCCGCCATGCAAGCGGCAAAAAGCTGTATGAACTGGCGGATGTGGTACTGGATAACGGCGCCAAAAAGGGGGATGCGTCTTTTTGGATTGAGGGCCTTGATACGCCGACAGGGCCTACGAGCGATGCGGTTGGGATTGCCCTGGCTCAGGCGCTGGTTGCTTCTGCCATTGATAAGCTTGTACGCAGCGGGCATAAGCCCCCAGTATTTAAAAGCTCAAATGTGGATGGGGCGGATGCTTATAATGACAAGCTGTTTGATACCTATTATGGCTACTGGAAATAGAAGGTTTCATACAATGCATAAAAGAGGAAAGTCCCTAAAATGGATCATTTTAAGGACTTTCCTCTTTTTATAAAACTTTTTTCCTATTTTGCATAATCAACAACGCGGGACTCCCGAATTACATTTATTTTAATTTGTCCCGGATATTCCAATTCAGATTCAATCTGCTTGGATATGTTACGCGCTAACAATACCATATCGGCATCGCTAATCTGTTCAGGAATTACCATTACCCGAATCTCCCTGCCTGCCTGAATGGCAAAAGACTTATCTACCCCTTTAAAACCAACTGTAATATCTTCTAATTGTTTTAACCTGTTTGAATATGTTTCCAAAGTTTCCCGCCTTGCGCCTGGACGTGCCGCACTAATGGTATCAGCAGCCTGTACCAGGCAGGCAATCAGAGTCTCCGGTTCAACATCGCCATGATGGGCTTCCACTGCATTAATAATCAGTGGAGACTCTTTGTATTTCCTACATAATTCAACACCGATTTGAATATGTGAACCTTCCATTTCATGATCTACTGACTTTCCAATGTCGTGCAGCAGCCCCGCACGTTTTGCGGCCCTGGTATCTACGCCGATTTCCCCTGCGAGCAGACCAGCGATCTGCGCTACTTCAATGGAGTGCTTTAATGCATTCTGCCCGTAGCTGGTCCTAAATTTCATACGCCCTAAGAGACGCACCAGCTCTGGATGGATTCCATGGACGCCAACTTCTAAAGTAGCGGCTTCCCCTTCTTCGCGAATCATGGTTTCCACTTCTTTTTTTGCTTTTTCTACCATTTCTTCAATTCTGGCGGGATGTATACGCCCGTCCACAATCAGTTTTTCCAAAGCGATCCTTGCTATTTCCCTGCGGATCGGATCGAAGCCTGAAAGAATAACAGCTTCGGGCGTATCATCAATAATCAGATCTACCCCGGTTAACGTTTCGAGTGTCCGGATGTTGCGCCCTTCGCGCCCGATGATGCGTCCTTTCATTTCGTCGTTTGGAAGCTGGACAACGGAGATTGTGGCTTCTGAAACATGGTCTGCGGCGTATTTTTGGATAGCGGTCACAACACAGTCCCTTGCTTTTTTGCCTGCTTCTTCCTTTGCCTGGTGTTCCAGTTCTTTGATCAGTTTTGCAGTATCAAGTTTTACATCTTCTTCAACGGTTTTTAAAAGGTATTCTTTTGCCTGTTCGGAGGTCAGCCCTGAGATTCGTTCTAATTCCTGTACACGCTCTTCACTCAGCTTTGCAATTTCTGCTTTCTGCCTGTTTAGTTCTTCTTCCCTTGCAACGAATCCTGCTTCTCGCTTTTCGATAGCATCTAGCTTTTTATCGAGATTTTCTTCCTTCTGCACGATACGCCGTTCATTACGCTGGATTTCAGCCCTGCGGTCGCGGATTTCTTTATCTAAGTCATTTTTGCTTTTGATGGTTTCTTCTTTGACTTCCAATAAAGCTTCCCGTTTCTTCGTCTCAGCTGTTTTAACTGCTTCGTCGATGATTTCCCTGGCTTTTTCTTCCGCGCTTCCTATTTTTTGTTCCGCGACTTTCTGGCGGTAGGAGACGGTAAGCAGGTAAGTAACCGGTATGGCAAGAACTAATGTGACGATCACAGCAATAATTACTTCTAGCACAGGAGCACCTCCTTATTCAATTTTCATTGTACATATAACAAAACTTCGTTTCATCTGTCATAATTTACAACAGTTAAATTCTATACTTTATTCACAATGATGTCAAGTATTTTTGGTGGAATTGTTTTGGTATCACGCCAGGAAATGCCTTAATGCGTCACCTGGGCTTTGGCTGGCTTACAGGGGGTTTGTTATTTTTGCCATATGGTGTAATCTTAGATGGAGTACTAGTAACATAGTCAGGGGCGTATAGCTGCGATAGGTTCGCTCTAGAGGGATAAATTGGTTTTAAATGGCACAGAAACAAAAGAAAACATGGCTATGCAGAGTTTTTTGGGGGAAAGGGATCATCAAATTCATTTTGTCGAGGCTTGCGTAATTTGAAACAGTGCTGTACAATAAGAAAAGAGTATTAGGAAAAGGAGCAGCTTATGAAAATAATACTGGCATCCGCCTCACCGCGGAGAAAGGCGCTGTTAGAAAAGGCAGGGCTTATATTTGAGGTTATTCCTGCCTGCGGCGAGGAACAGATATGCCTGTCTGAGCCTTGGGAGACTGTGATGGAGCTTTCTGCCGCAAAAGCAGCCGAAGTGGCCGGCAGCCTTATAAAAGGCGGGCTAAAAGGATCGGCAGTTATTATCGGGGCAGATACTGTGGTATCGTATAAAGGGGAGGTTTTAGGAAAGCCCAAGGATAAAAAGGATGCATTCCGGATGCTTTCTATGCTGCAGGGGGAGCGCCATAAGGTTTATACCGGAGTTACGCTGGCTGTTTTAGCTGAAGGCGGGGTCAATGAACACCGCTTTTATGAGGAAACGGAAGTAGGGATGTATCCGATGGACGAATCGGAGATAGCCTGGTATATCGGGACGGGGGAGCCGTTTGATAAGGCTGGGGCGTATGGGATACAGGGGATATGCGCCATGTTTATCAAAGAGATTCACGGCAGTTACGATAATGTGGTGGGGCTCCCGGTTGCAAGGCTTTACCGGGAGATGAAAAAGATGGGCCTTCCTGTTTGGGAAGGACCCCTTAATACACAATATAAAAAAGAGGAGAGAGAATATGGAGACGTATGATGATGAATGCCTGGAGGTTTTCCTAAAGAAACAAAAGCAGCTGTTCCGTGAGGAGGTTGCGTCGAATTTGGTAGAAGCGGAGGCATTTTTAGAGGACTGTATGGCAGTCGTGTGCGCGAATCTGGATGAGGTGAAGGAATATTTTGAAGAATCCGGAATGGATATTGCCGGAATGTCTGATGCAGAAATCGAGGAAGCGGGCGAGGTGTTCGCGCTGTCGGGGGGCAGGTACTTAGTGGTAGAAGGATAGGATCGGAGCACATTTATGGAGAAAAAGAAAAAAATGCTCGCGGGTATACTTGCCGCTTCCTGCCTCCTTTGCGGCTGCAGTATCGGCGGGCGGCAAGTCGTCCTTACAAGCGGCCTTGGCAGCCAGGAGGTATTTAAGATCGGGGGCGAAGCATGCAGGCTCGCCGAAGCAAAGGTATACCTTGCTAATTACCAGAATATTTATGGTAAAAGCTATGGCATTGATTTGTGGGAACAAGGATTTCAGACGAAAAAACTAAAAAAATATGTTAAAGATGCTGCACTTTCCAAAATGACAAAAATCGTATGTATGGAGCTTCTTGCAAAAGACCAGGGGATTTCTTTGAACGGGGATGAGCAGAAGACTGTCAAAAAAGCAGCGGCAGCATATTTTAGGTCGTTAAATGAAGCTGAACGGGAGTTTACAGGCGCCACAGAAATGGATATTGTTTCTATGTATGAGGGTTATGCGCTTGCCAATAAGGTTTATGAGTCTTTGACGGGGGGCATCAACGAAGAAGTTAGCGATGATGAAGCAAGGATAATGGAAGCTATGCAGATTTATGTCACTGGGCAGAATGAAGCGGATGAGGTGGCGGCAAAGCTTATGGCAGGGGAAGATTTTGCAGCGGTTGCCAGCAATTACAACCAAAAGCCCGTGATTGAGATTACATTTGGCAGAGGGGAGCTTCCCAAGGAAGCGGAACAGGCAGCGTTTGAATTGGATAACGGGGAAATTTCATCCTGTATCGCGGCAGGCGACGGGTTTTATTTTATAAAATGTATCAATAAGTTTAATGAGGAGCTTACAGATGCGAACAAATCCAAAATTGTAGAGGCCCGGGAAAAGGCGGCCTTTGATGATGTTTATGAGGAGTTTGCACAGGGGCTTTCTTCCAGGTTAAATGAAAAAGTTTGGGACAGCATAACGCTTGTGACTGACGGCAGCATTGTGACAGATAGTTTTTTTGCAGTCTGGGAGGACGCATTGGACTAAGGTTTTGCATATCATATACTGATAAAAGAGATGCGGGCGGCAGTATGGAGATTTATGTAGTGAAAGCAGGGGATACGGTATATGGGATTGCCAGAGGGCATTCAGTAACACCGGAAGAGATTATATATGTCAACCAGTTGCAGGAGCCGTATATGTTAGTGGTTGGGCAGGCGCTTTTGCTTTTAACGAACGATTTGCCAGATGAAAAGCCACTGGCCAGGATAAACGGCTATGCATATCCATTTATCAAAGATTGGATATTAAACGAGACGCTTCCTTACCTGACGGAGCTTTCGGTTTTTTCCTATGGGTTTACTATGGAAGGGGAGATAATCCCCCCGGCGCTTGATGATTCCTTCCTGATTAGGCAGGCTTATATGTTTGGGGCGCTTCCGATATTGACATTAACGCCGTTTGGGCCAGACGGGCAGTTTAATAACCACCTGATCCATTCGGTGGTGCAGTCGCAGGAAGTGTCTGGCAGCCTGGTTGCCGGGCTTGTGGATACCGTTACAGACAAAGGCTATGCGGGGATCGATATTGATTTTGAATACATATTGGCAGAAGACAGGGATGCGTTTACCGCCTTTGTCTGGAAGGTGTCAAAAGCTATGCATTCCATAGGCAGACAGGTATCCGTTGCGTTAGCCCCTAAGCAGTCGGCTGGACAGAAAGGGCTTTTGTACGAAGGCAAAGATTATAGGGGGCTTTCAGAAGCTGCGGATTACGTCCTTTTAATGACATATGAATGGGGCTATACATATGGCCCGCCAATGGCCGTTGCCCCTATCTCTCAGGTAAGGAAAGTTGTCGATTATGCCATTACAGAGATTCCAAAGGAGAAAATCCGCCTGGGCATTCCTAATTATGGGTATGACTGGCCGCTGCCGTTTGAGAAGGGCACAACAAAAGCCACAACGATTGGCAATGTCGAGGCAGTCCGGCTTGCTGCAATGCAGGGAGCTGAAATCTATTTTGATGAAGAAGCTAAAGCGCCTTATTTTTATTATGAAGAGGAGGGCACGCAGCATGAGGTCTGGTTCGAGGACGTAAGGAGCATGCAGGCTAAATTTGACCTTATCAGGGAATATGGGCTGAACGGGGCAGGATACTGGCAAATTATGAGGCTGTTCCGGGCAAACTGGATTTTGCTTTCGGGGCAGTTTGAAATAGTAAAACAAGAGGGGTAAGAAATGGGAATCTTACCCCTGCCATGGGAGGGTTTTATATGATAGAAAAAGTAAATGACAACATGAAACACAGGACGACCCGGTTCCTGTTTTCCAGCGTAATTTGCCTGAGCCTGCTTGGCGTTGTTATTTTTATATGGCTAGGGAATGTGATGGCAGGCAAGAGTGAGAAGACGATTGATGAAGTGAGCGAAACGTTTATGTCGGAGATGAATGCCCAGCTCCAGAGAAAGTTCGAGACATTGATTGATCTGCACTTGTCGCAGCTGGATGGTGTTGTTATGAGGATTGAAGAAGAAGGGCTAAAAGACAGCGAAGCCATACGGGACGAGCTGGTGCTTTCAGCAAAGATCCGTGACTTTTTATATTTAGGGCTTTACCGCAAGGACGGGGATTGCGATGTGATTTACGGGGAGGATATCAGGGTAAACAACCATGATGAGTTTACGGATATGATTGGGGAATCTAACGTATGGGTAAGCAGCGCCTTTAGCGCGCAGGGGGAAAAGCTTTTTTTGCTGGCGGTAAAAGCGGAGTATCCATTAGAAGGCGGTGGGACAAGCGATACGCTGGTGGTAGGCGTATCTATGAGTTCCATTGAAAAAGCGCTTTCCCTGGATGAAGAAGAGTCTTTGCTAATGTCGCATATTATAAGCCAGGATGGTACTTTTATTATACGCAGCGGCGCGGCGTACCGGGAGAATTATTTTGAGCGTATCCTGGATGTATTTGAGGAACACAAAGGCAAATCAGCCAAGGAGTATGAACAGGAGCTTCATAAAGCAATGGCGTCTGACCAGGTTTATAATAGCTGTGTTATGGCGGAAGGCAAGCACCAGTATTTGTACTGTGCGCGTATGGAGCATTCCCAGTGGTATCTTTTGTCTATTATGCCCTACGGTACATTGGATCAGGCTATTTTAGATTTGGGGCGGCAGCGCCAGCAGATGATGCTTTTGGCGTGCGGCATTATCCTGGTGGGGATTTTTATAGTATTTATCTTGTATTTTAGGATGTCCCAAGAACAGTTATTGGAGCTTTCCAAGGCAAAACGTGAAGCAGACCGCGCCAACAGCGCTAAAAGTGAATTTTTGTCAAGCATGAGCCATGATATCCGCACCCCGATGAATGGGATTGTAGGTATGACTGCAATTGCGCAGGCAAATATCGAAGATACGGCGCGGGTAACAGATTGCCTGGCTAAGATCTCCCTTTCAAGCCGGCATTTGCTGGGGCTTATCAACGACGTACTTGATATGTCCAAAATTGAAAGCGGCAAGATGACCCTTAATATGTACCAGATTTCACTGCGTGAAACGATGGATGGCATTGTAAATATCGCCCAGCCGCAGATTAAGGCGAAAAACCATGATTTTAATATTTTTATCCAGAATATCCAGACGGAAGATGTTTACTGTGACAGCGTACGCATAAACCAGGTGCTTTTGAACCTTTTGTCAAATGCCATAAAATTTACGCCGGAAAACGGCAAGATCAGCCTATATCTGGAACAGGAGGATTCCCCGCGCGGAGAGAATTTTGTCAGGTGCCATTTCCGCGTCAAAGATACGGGTATTGGTATGACGCCCGAATTTCAGAAGGATATTTTTGATAAGTTTACCAGGGAAGAAAAATCCATGGTACATAAGACAGAAGGAAGCGGGCTTGGGATGGCTATTACTAAGGCAGTCGTGGATGCCATGCACGGTTCGATTGAGCTTAAGAGCGCACCGGGCAAAGGGAGCGAATTCCATGTTATTGTGGATTTGGAAAAGGCAGTTACACAGGAGGCGGACATGCTGCTGCCGCCGTGGCGTATGTTAGTGGTTGATGATGACATGGAACTGTGTAAAAGCGCTGTAGATTCTTTAAAGGAGATAGGCATTCAGGCAGAATGGACTTTAAGTGGTGAAGAAGCGGTACGCATGGCTCAAAAGCACCACAAAGAAGGGGATGGCTACCAGATTGTACTGTTAGACTGGAAGATGCCAGGCATGAACGGGCTTGAGACGGCAAAAAAACTGCGCCAGCAGCTGGGTGAGCATGTCCCGATATTGATTATTTCAGCATATGACTGGAGTGATATTGAGGAAGAAGCCAAGGAGGCAGGCATAAACGGGTTTATTTCAAAGCCGCTTTTTAAATCCAATTTGTTTATCGGATTAAGCCCCTATATGAGTGGGGAGGAAGCAGCAGAGGATCCGGCAAAGGAAGAAGTGCTGGAATTTTCCGGCAGGCGTATCTTGCTGGCAGAGGATAACGATCTAAATTATGAAATTGCAAATGAGATTCTAATGAGCGTGGGCTTTGAAGTTGACTGGGCTTTAAACGGGCAGGTTTGCCTGGACAAATTTGGCGCGTCAGAGCCAGGCTATTACGATGTGATTTTAATGGATATCCGTATGCCGGTAATGAACGGGTATGAAGCGGCAAAGGCAATCCGGGCGCTTTCGCGGAAAGATGTGGATTTGCCGATTATTGCAATGACGGCAGATGCATTTTCTGAAGATGTACAGCATTGTTTAGAGTGCGGAATGAATGAGCATATTGCAAAGCCGATTGATATTAGCCATTTGATACAGATTTTAAAAAATTATATTGTGTGAGTGTGGCTGGGCAGCGCAGAGGGCTGCCCGGTTTTTAGTTTTTTAAGAAATTATGAATGTGCCCATTTTACTTGACGTCTCCTGTTATGAGGCATAAAATTATAACAAATGAATATAAAAGGGAGTGATTTGCGTTATGATGGCAACTAAAAAACAAGTGATGGGATTACTGGTTTGTATAGTATGGCTGGTGCTATTTTTGCCGCATACGGTATCTGCAGCCGCAACCCCTGCTAAAGTAACAGGTATGAAAAGCGGGGCTTCAACGAAAAGCAGCGTTAATATTTCCTGGAAGGGGCAGGAAGGGGTTTCGGGCTATCAGGTTTACCGGTCATTGGTTTATGACGGCAAGTATAAGAAGGTGCTTGATGTTGATGCCCAGATGACGGCATTTTGCAATAGGAACCTTGCCAGCGGGCAGGAGTATTTTTATAAAGTACGGGCCTATACTTATACGGGCGGACAGGCTTTCTATGGAAAGTTCTCTAAAATTTTAAGGACGAGGACACAGATGCCGATACCTAAAAAAGCAATGGTGCGTACCCGGGCAAATATTAGGAAACATGCCGGTACAAACCATGCCATCGTTGCTACAGCGGATGCAAAAACTGTTGTGACAGTACTTTGTGCGGCGAAGGATAAATCTGGCGGTGACTGGAGTTATGTGTCATGTGTTGTAGACGGGCGCAAAATCCGTGGCTATATTTATAATAATTTGCTGCAAGAGAATGGGAATGCTGTTATAACACAGATAGGGAAAGTAATAGCTTCCCGTTTGAATGTACGGGAAACTGCAGGAAATAACGGGAAGATTATTGCTACTTTAAAACGGGGGCAGAAGGTAATGCTTTTAGGGCAGGTAAAAGCTGCCGACGGATCGGTTTGGTATTTGGTACAGTTTAAAAAGAAGGGCCGTGTGATAAAAGGATATGTTGCCTCACAGTATATCCGGCTGGTGTAAGGCTTTTTTAATAAGGCATAGGCTTAAATGATAAATTAGAAATTGCTTTGGAGGGCTGCCAATGGGCAGCCTTTTTTGCTGCTTGTACGAAGAATATTTATAATCGTTATAAGCCATTATATTTGAAGGTGAAATGGGGGTTTATAAAATATTGCCCCAGGCCATTCCATAAAACAGGATAAAATGGTAAAATCTTTTTTGGAAAGGTAAAAAGGAGAAAAAAGGAGGAAGCTATTATGTTACAACCAGGAACAAAAGCGCCGTCGTTTGAATTGCCGGATCAAAACGGCAGCCTGCATACATTAGAAGAATATAAGGGCAAAAAGCTTATACTTTATTTTTATCCCAGGGACAATACAGCAGGCTGCACAAAGCAGGCATGCGGCTTTTCGGATCGTTATCCACAATTTCTGGAAAAAGGGGCTGTAGTGGTTGGAATTAGTAAAGATACGGTTGTTTCACACAAGAAATTTGAAGAAAAAAACAGCCTGGCATTTACAATTCTGGCAGATCCCGCTCTGGATGCAATTTTGGCATACGATGTCTGGCATGAGAAAAAAATGGCTGGAAAGGCGTATATGGGTGTGGTGCGTACCACCTATCTGATTGATGAGGATGGCATAATTATCAGAGCTAACGATAAGGTAAAAGCTGCTGCCGATCCGCAAACGATGCTGGATATGCTATCTGATTTGGAGTAAAAAGCATATTTTAGGGTAAGGCTTAATAGAAAATGGAGGTTTTTTAATGAAAAAAATTGTTTGGCCGCTGGTGATGTCAATGGTAGTGCTTGTTTTATCTGGATGCGGGGGGCAGCCGTCTAAAACAGGGATGGGGGAAGCTATGCCAGAATATGAAGACGCGTTAGATGTCCTGAATTCTATAACAGGCGTTTATAAAGAGGATGAACTGTTTTCTCTTTATGGCGGGGATCAGGAAAATGCGGTTATGGATGCCCCTGGTAAATTTGATATCTCAAAATCAGAAGAGCTGGATTTAGTATTAGGCCTGCCAGAAAGCCAAACGGCTAATATTGAGGATGCAGCTTCTATGGTGCATATGATGAATGCAAATACGTTTACTGGCGCGGCTTACCGGTTAAAGGATGGCACGGATTTGGATACGTTTGTGGAGACGGTAAAAAGCAATATTTTGGCAAGGCAATGGATTTGTGGCCAGCCGGATACGCTTGTGATAATTGATGCTGGCGGTGGGTATGTGGTTACCGCTTTTGGACAGGCAGAAATTATGGAGCTTTTTAAAACGAATGCATTGTCTGCATTAAGCGGGGCTAAGGTGGTTACGGAGACACCGGTTTCTTGAGGTTTGGGTGATATGCTGTTTTCAAGTATTCTGTTTTTATATTATTTTTTGCCTGTTATGGTGGCGCTGTATTATATAGCGCCAGGGCGGGTGAAAAATGCGGCTCTGATTTTAGGCAGTATTATTTTCTATGCCTGGGGTGAGCCAAGATATGTCTTAGTTATGGCTGTATCCATTGTACAGGGATACGTTCTTGGACTTTTGACAGAACGTTGCAGGGGGAAAGGATCCAGCCGAGCTTTTTGCACCCTTTCTGTCTGCATTAGCCTTTCTTTTTTGCTTTATTTTAAATATGCAGATTTTTTTATTGAGAATATAAATGGCGTTACGGGGCTTTCTATCCCGCTTTTGCGCATATCCCTGCCTGTAGGTATCAGTTTTTATACGTTCCAAATCATTAGCTACAACATAGATGTTTTCCGCGGGGAAACGGCGCAGAGGAATATCATTAACCTGGCTGCGTATATTGCTATGTTTCCGCAGCTGGTGGCAGGTCCGATTGTACGGTATGCCGATATTTCAGCTCAATTGGAAAAGCGCAGGTATTCGTTTGATTTGGCGGCAGATGGGATATGCCGCTTTGTGGTTGGCCTGGCCAAAAAGGTTTTGTTTGCGAACCAGTTGGGGGAGCTTTGCAGTGTGTTTGCAGCATCGGAAGAAAAATCGGTTTTGTTTTACTGGCTATATGCCGTTGGTTTTACCCTTCAAATTTATTTTGATTTTTCCGGCTACAGTGATATGGCGATTGGGCTGGGGAAGCTGTTTGGCTTTCAGTTTCCGGAAAACTTCCGATATCCGTACTGTTCTGCCAGTATGACAGAGTTCTGGCGGCGGTGGCATATTTCGCTTGGCAGCTGGTTTAGGGATTACGTTTATATTCCGCTTGGCGGGAACAGGGTGGGAAGGGTACGGCAGATTTTTAATATTTTAATTGTTTGGGCCCTGACCGGGCTGTGGCATGGGGCGGCATGGAATTTTGTTTTGTGGGGCCTGCTTTTTGCGGTATTGCTTGTGGCGGAGAAAACATGGCTGCTTGGAATGCTGGAAAAAAGCAGGGCGCTTTCGCATATCTATGTATTGTTTTTTGTAATTATTAGCTTTGTTTTATTTGGAGCAAGTGGTTTGGGCGAGGCAGTGCGTATTATCGGGGGGATGTTTGGGGCAGGAGGGGTTCCGGTTGCTTCAGCAGAGGCAGTGTATTATGTAAGGAGCTATGCGGTTATTTTGGGGATGGGAATTGTTGGGGCTACCCCATTTGTTTCGGTGGCTTTGGAAAAATGGATGGAAAAGAAGGTGTGGGGGCGTATGCTGGGTTTGGCACAACCTGTGTTCATTGTGGTTGTGATGATGGTTGTGACAGGGTATCTGGTGGATGGATCGTTTCAGCCGTTTTTGTATTTTAGGTTTTGACATCTGGCGCCCTATTCTGTAATCATCCAAAGGAGTGGTATTTATGAACAGCAAAAAGAATAATATTGTTATCAGTTTTACGTTTGGTATTTTGCTTGCCACTGGCTTCTTCCTCGCCTTGTTTGCCCCGAAAGAAGGTTATTCCTACAGTGAGCGCCGTAAGCTTTCTCCTTTACCAGAGGTTTCGCAGGATACGCTCCTAAGCGGCCGTTTTATGTCGGATTTTGAAAACTATACGCTGGACAATTTTCCATACCGCGATTCTTTCCGTAGCATAAAAGCGCTGGCTTCTACGGAATTATTCCACCGTCAGGATAATAATGGCATCTATGCATCAAACGGATATCTGGCAGCTATGGAATATCCGTTGGATGAATCGTCACTGGACTATGCAGCAGGCCGTTTCCGTTATATTTATGACACATACCTGACAGCGGGCAACCACATTTACCTTTCTGTTATACCGGATAAAAACTGTTTTTTGGCGCCACTGGGCGGCCGTCTGTCGATAGATTATGATGAGGCCGAAAAACATATGGCTCAAAAAGCAGATTTTGCAGAATATATAACAATCTCTGATTTGTTGGAGCTGGATGATTATTACCGCACTGACACCCACTGGAGGCAGGAAAAAATAACAGATGTGGCAAACCGGCTTTTAAAGGGGATGGGGGCGGCGTTTTCACAGGATTATAAAACAGAAACGCTGAACCAGGATTTTTACGGCGTATATTACGGACAGGCCGCGCTTTTATTTAAACCGGATACGCTTTGCTGCCTGACATGGGATTCTATGGAAAACTGCAGGGTATTAGACTGGCAAAATAACAGGCAGATTCCTGTGTACGATCTGGACCGCGCTAAAGGGGTGGATCCTTATGAAATGTTTTTATCCGGCCCGCTGTCATTGATTACCATAGATAACCCAAAAGCCCCAGAAGAAAAGAAGCTGGTTTTGTTTAGGGATTCGTTTGGCTCTAGTATAGCCCCGCTTTTTATTGGCGGGTACTCCCAGATTACACTGGTGGATATACGGTATATCCATCCGGGCGTTTTAGGGAAATTTATTGATTTTACGGCATGCGACGTGTTGTTTTTATACAGCACCCTTGTGTTAAATAACAGTACTATGATAAAATAATTTGAAAATCTTCCTTCCACCATTTGACGAACTACTCATAATCCGATATAATAAATCTAACTATACACACACTCCATCTGTGTACGGCATAAGGATTGTTTTCGTTAAAGAGCGACAGGAGGCACACATGATTAAGAGCATGACAGGGTTTGGCCGCTGCGAGGCCTTAGAAAACGACCGTAAATTCACAGCCGAGCTCAAATCCGTTAACCACCGGTACCTGGATATCAATATCAAAATACCCAAAAAACTGGGCTTTTTTGAAAACGCTATCCGGGCCCTGTTAAAAGAATACATACAACGAGGCAAGGTAGACGTCTTTATTTCATATGAAGATTATACCGAAGAGAACTATGCGCTCAAATACAATGAAGAAGTAGCGGCCGCATATCTAAAGCATTTTAACCGGATTTCAGAGGAGTTTCATCTGGAAAATGATATTAGGACCAGTACCTTGGCCCGTTTTCCCGAGGTATTTACGATGGAAGAGCAAAGCGTTGATGAAAAGGAGCTTTGGGCAAGCTTAGAAAAAGCGCTGCGCGGTGCATGTGAGCAGTTTGTGGAGAGCAGGATTGCGGAAGGGAAGCGCCTTGCTGCTGATTTGCTTAGCAAGCTGGATACCATGCTAGGGTACGTTGATTATATCGAAAAACGTTCGCCCCAGATCCTTTCCGAATACCGGAAGCGTTTAGAGGAGAAGGTAAAGGAGATGCTTGGGGACCGGCAGATGGATGAAGCGAGGATTGTTACAGAGGTTACTATTTTTGCGGACAAAATCTGTGTGGACGAAGAAACCGTCCGATTAAGGAGCCATGTAGAGGCGACTAAGGCAGCCGTTAAAGAAGGCGGCAGTATAGGAAGGAAACTGGATTTTATCGCGCAGGAGATGAACCGTGAGGCAAATACCATTTTATCAAAGACAACAGATCTGGAAATTTCGGACATTGGGATTAATTTGAAGACTGACATCGAAAAGGTACGCGAGCAGATTCAGAATATCGAATAGGGGAAAGGACATGACAGGGCTTATCAATATTGGGTTTGGCAACCTGGTGAATGCAGACCGGGTGATTGCCATTGTAGCGCCTGACTCCGCTCCTGCAAAGCGCCTGTCACAGAGGGCAAGGCAGGAGGAACGGGCAGTGGACGCTACGCAGGGAAGGAAGACAAGGAGTGTTATCGTTATGGATCAGGGCAGTGTTGTATTATCTGCGTTAGCGCCGGATACCCTTGCAGGCCGTTTCCATGAGCTGGCAGGGGGAAAAGGGGAAGAATAAATGAAGACAGCGAAAAAAGGGATATTAATTATATGCTCCGGTTTTTCCGGCGCGGGAAAAGGCACAATTATTAAAAAGCTGCTTGACGGTTACAGGGATTATTATTCTCTATCCATATCTGCGACTACGAGGGATCCGCGCGCTGGAGAAGAGGACGGCAGGGAATATTTCTTCAAAACAAGGGAAGAATTTGAAAAAATGATTAACAATGATGAGCTGATAGAATACGCCATGTACGTTAATAATTATTATGGCACGCCGAAGTCTTATGTATTGGATCAACTAAAAGCGGGCAAGGATGTTATTTTAGAAATTGAAATCCAGGGCGCGCTTAAAGTAAAGGAGATGTTTCCAGACACGCTGCTTTTGTTTGTGACGACTCCGGATGCCGGTACATTAAAAGAGCGTTTAACGGGAAGGGGCACCGAAGACGAAGCGGCTATAAGGGCAAGGCTATTGCGTGCCGGGGAAGAAGCAATGTACATCGGGGCGTATGATTACCTTGTGGTCAATGACGATTTGGAGGAATGTGTAAAAGAAATCCATTCCATTATACAAAGCGATCACTGCAGGGTAAGCAGGAATGAAGAGTTTATCAATAATATGAGGAGGGAGTTAATATGATACATCCATCTTATGTCGAATTAATGAAAGTAGTTAACCATGATGTTGCAATTGGGGAAGAGCCGGTAGTCAACAGCCGCTATTCTATAGTTATTGCAGCCGCAAAACGGGCACGCCAGATCATTGGGGGCGCAGAGCCGATGCTGCCCAATTCCCATGGAAAAAAACCGCTTTCTATTGCCGTGGAGGAGCTCTATGTTGGCGATGTGAAGATTTTAAGCGAAGATGAAAGGCAAAAAATAGCCGAAGA
This sequence comes from Lachnospiraceae bacterium, assembly GCA_009911505.1. Lineage (GTDB taxonomy): Bacteria > Bacillota > Clostridia > Lachnospirales > Lachnospiraceae > Roseburia_B. The sequence continues at coordinate 51,890 of QXXL01000046.1, forward strand.
AGAAACCGTAACCCAAGAAGTATAAAGGACAGAACCGTAGAATGTGTTAAAGGAGGATGTACAAAATGTGGCTGTTTGCGTTTTGACATCCTTTTTAAAGCTTATGGAGAATCAAATGAAAATACTGTTTATTTCATTAGGATGTGACAAGAACCTGGTAGATTCTGAATATATGCTCGGAATGATTGCAGAAGAGCAGATAGAATTGACTGACAATGAAGCAGAAGCAGACATAATTATCATCAATACCTGCTGTTTTATTGGAGATGCCAAAGAAGAGAGCATCAATACCATATTAGAAATGGCAAAATACAAAGAAACCGGGAAGTTAAAAGGGCTTATAGTTACTGGCTGCCTTGCGCAGCGCTACAAAGAGGAAATAGAAAAAGAGCTCCCGGAGGTTGACGCGCTGATCGGTACCAATTCCTGCCACCATATTGTGGAAGCGATCCGGGAGGTTGCCTCTGGCAGGCGTTACCGCAGGTTTGACACGTTAGAAGGGCTGCCGGGGCTCTTCAAAAAACGTTCTGTTACTACAGGCGGGCATTATGCGTATTTAAAGATAGCAGAAGGCTGCGACAAACACTGCACATACTGTATTATACCTGCAATCCGCGGCAGCTACCGCAGCATCCCTATGGAGGATTTGGTAGAACGCGCAAAAGGTCTGGTATCTATGGGCGTTAGGGAGCTGATATTGGTTGCGCAGGAAACGACTGTTTATGGTATAGATTTATACGGCCATAAAGCGCTTGGCGCGCTTTTGGACAGGTTAAACGGGATAGGGGAGCTCCGTTGGATCCGGATTTTATACTGTTATCCGGAAGAGATAGACGATACGTTAATTGACGCAATACTGCGGAATGATAAGGTTTGCCATTATCTGGATATCCCCATACAGCATTCGGCGGACAGTATTTTAAGGCGTATGGGCAGGAAAACAAGCCATGACGATATTGTTGCGCTTATCAAAAAGCTGCGGGAGAGGATTCCGGATATTTGCATCCGCACTACACTAATCAGCGGGTTTCCAGGGGAAACGGACAAGATGCATGAGGAAATGGCAGAGTTTGTCAATGAGATGGAGTTTGACAGGCTGGGCGTCTTTGTATATTCTTTAGAGGAGGGCACTCCTGCGGAACAATTCCCCGATCAGGTGGATGAAGAGGTAAAGCTTGCCCGCAAAGAAGAGATTATGGAGCTTCAGAGGGAAGTTTCTTACGAAAACAACGAAGTACTTCGGGGAAAAGTACTTACGGCCTTTGTTGAAGGGAAGGTAGCGGATGAAAATGTTTATGTGGGGCGGACATACCGGGATGCCCCGGGCGTAGACGGATATGTATTTATCCATACGGGAAAAGAGCTTATGACAGGGGAGTTTGTTGAGGTTAAAATAACAGGCGTATATGAGTATGATTTAATAGGAGAATTGATGGATGAACCTTCCGAATAAATTAACGGTCTTCCGGGTAATACTGATTCCGTTTTTTGTGTTTTTTTTACTTTACCCGCAGGTGTCAGGGTACAGCAATTATATTGCCACAGCGATTTTTATTGCGGCCAGCCTGACTGATTTTGCCGATGGCAAAATTGCAAGGAAATATAACCTTGTGACTAATTTCGGCAAATTTATGGATCCGCTTGCGGATAAGCTTTTGGTCTGCGCGGCTATGATCTGCCTGGTAGAAACAGGGCGGCTTGCAGCGTGGATTGTTATTGTTATTATTAGCAGGGAATTTATCATCAGCGGATTCCGGCTGATTGCGTCAGACAATGGTATTGTCATTGCGGCAAGTTACTGGGGGAAGTTTAAAACTACATTCCAGATGCTTATGATCATTGTCTTAGTGCTGGATATTGATTTGGAGTTTTTTGAAATTTTAGGCGTGGTGTTTACCTATGTAGCCTTAACATTGACGGTGGTTTCCCTGGTCGATTATATTGTAAAGAATAAAGGTGTGTTAAAAGAACAAAAATAAAAAGAAAAGGATATCGGATAATATGGAAAAAGAAATTGCCAGCCTCTTGTTAAAGCACCATATCACAATAACAACGGCAGAATCCTGCACTGGGGGGCTGATTGCAGCATCCCTTGTTAATGTGCCGGGTATTTCTGGCCAATTTGGGGAAGGTTATATCGCCTATTCTAATGAAGCCAAAGAAAAGCTGCTTGGCGTGTCCCATGAAACGCTTATGGAATATGGGGCAGTCAGCCTGCAGACAGCACAGGAGATGGCGTCTGGCGCAAGGGCGGCGGCGAATGCAGATATTGCCATTATTTCGACCGGGATTGCAGGGCCGGACGGCGGGACAAAGGAAAAGCCAGTCGGCCTGGTTTATTTAGCATGTGCCTGCGGCAGTGAGATCAAGGTTGAACGCCATATTTTTGATGGGGACAGGCAGCAGGTACGCCATAAAGCTGTAGGAGCGGCCCTCAAGCTTGTGGAGCAGGTGATACAGCAGGAATACAAATAAAGGAGTCTACTATGAGAATTATTGCCGGAAGCAAAAGGCGGCTGCGCCTAAAGTCTATTGAGGGGATGCAGACGCGGCCAACGACAGATCGGATAAAAGAAACTTTGTTTAATATACTGCAAAACGAAATCCCAGGCTGCTATTTCCTTGATTTATTTGCGGGTAGCGGACAGATTGGGTTAGAAGCGGCGAGCCGTGGGGCGAGATATGTGGTATTTGCCGAACATGCAAAAAAAGCGGCGGACTGTATCCGCTCTAACATACAGTCAACTAAATCTGAGAAAGAATGCCTGCTTTTGCAGATGGACGCCGTTTCGGCGCTCCGTTCCTTAGAGGGCAGGTATCAGTTTGATGTGGTGTTTTTAGATCCGCCTTACAAAAGCCAGTTAGAAAAACCTGTTTTTGAATATTTAAAAACATCTTCCCTTTTGGCGGAAAATGCGCTTATTATTGTAGAAACAGCAAGGGATACAGATTTTTCGTATCTAGGGGAAGCAGGCTTTGCTGTTGTAAGGGAAAAAAATTATAAAACTAATGCCCATATATTTATCCAAAGGGAGGGTAAGGATGAAACGAGCAATTTATCCGGGGAGCTTTGACCCGATTACATTTGGCCACCAGGATATGATCAAGCGTTCATCTGCGATTGTAGATGAATTAATCGTGGGTGTATTAAATAATAGTGACAAAAACTCGTTGTTTTCTGTAGATGAACGTGTTAATATGTTAAAAGAGCTTACGCATGATATCCCAAATGTAACGGTTGGGTCATTTGACGGGCTTTTAGTAGATTATATGAAGGAAAGCGGTGCAACCATTATTGTGAGGGGGCTAAGGGCAGTGACCGATTTTGAATATGAGCTGCAGATTGCCCAGACCAACCATGTTGAATATCCAGCGGTAGAGACGATTTTTTTGGTCACGAATTTAAAATATTCTTACTTAAGTTCCTCGGTGGTACGCGAATTCGCCGCATATGGCGGGGATATCAGCAAATTTGTGCCGCCGCAGTTTGTAGACAGGATTTATAGGAAGTATAATATAAAAAAGTAAGGGGTTTTTCTTATGAATAGCAAAATAGAGCAGATGATCAGCGAAATAGAAGAGTACATAGAAAGCTGTAAACCTCGGATGTTTAGTGGTTCCACTATTGTTGTAGATAAAGAGACAATGGAAGAGTTATTGACAGAATTGCGTCTTAAGACACCAGAAGAGATTAAGCGTTACCAAAAGATCATAAGCCAAAAGGAGGCAATTTTGGCAGATGCCAATGCAAAAGCACAGCAGATGCTTTTACATGCGGAGGAAATGCAGGCTGCGCAGGTCAGTGAGCACGAGATTATGCAGCAGGCATATGCCAAGGCAAATGAGGTTGTCAGCGCTGCCAAACAACAGGCACAGGAAATATACGACAACGCAGTACGGGATGCCGATGAAATCCGGTTAGGCGCGATTTCTTATACGGACGAGCTGTTAAAAAATACGCAGGATGTCCTTTCACGTTCCATTGAAACCACAAGGGCCAGGACCGATCATTTGCTTGAGTCTTTGCAGGAGTATTTAACAGTTGTGATGGCCAACCGCAGCGAGCTTGCAGTGCCGCCACAGGCCGGGGAAGAAACAGGCCAGCCCGGCGCCGCAGAGGAGATGGAGCTTAACATCCCCTATTCAACCGATCAGGACGCCTTTGGCGAATAGATATAAGAAATAACTTAAGATACTGCTTGCAGCGGCAAAGCACAGCCTGCAGGTAAGGTATCTTTTTTTAGAAAACGTGCATCCACGGCTTAAGGAGCAGGTTTGTGCAAATCCGCACAGTCCGCCGAACGAAGCAAAAAAGACAGCCAGCAGGTAAGAGGTTTCCTGGGGCAGGGCGGAATTTTTTAGGTAGGAGATTCCTGTCGTTACTTCGGTTAACCCTGTGCATATGAGGTTAAACAACGGGTAAGCCCCGTTATAGGTATGGAGGATAGAGGCAAAGACAGAGAACATCATAATATAGCCCCCCAGCTTGGTCAGCGCCTCGAACCCATTCATAATACCAGCGTCTATGATCCCAAAATGAAGCGCCGGATCGGAGGCTGCGTTTTTTGCGTCCTTTGGGCGCAGTTTTTTCAATTGGAAGACAGCATAGCATACTGGGGGCAAATACAGGGCTGCATAACAATATGGAACCATCTGTGGCATTTGAAGTACAGAGGTAAGCAGGTAGCCGCTGACAAATACAGGGCTTAGCTGGTTAAAGCAGATGCATAGGATCTCTGCTTCTTTTTGGCTGATTTTTTTTTGCCCCGCCAAATCTGCGCTGATTTTGCTTCCCATTGGAAACCCAAAAAGGAGCCCGCCTAACAGCGCAAAGCTGCCGCTTTGGCTGGTGGGGATGATATGCTTTGTAACCGGATATAAATATTTTGTGGCCAACTGCATATAATTGGAATACACCATCAGGTTTGACAGGATTGCAAGCGGCAAAAGCGCTGGCAAAATCTGCCGGTACCACAGCAAAAGCCCATTTGCAGCCGCTTCCATGGAGGTGGCAGGATGTGTCACAATAAAAAAGATAAATAATAGTAAAACCATTAAAATAACAATATTTTTCTTCATACTCTAATATATTAAAAACAGGAGGAAGCTATGAGTGTTTTAGGGGATATAAAACCAGAAAATGTTTTCCGGTATTTTGAAGAGATTAGCCGTATCCCGCGCGGCTCGTACCATACAAAAGCAATTGCCGGTTATCTGGAAGCGTTTGCCAGGGGGCATGGCCTTGTGCATTACCGGGATGCGGCTGACAATGTCATTATTATAAAAGACGCGTCCAGCGGATATCAGGATGCCCCATCTGTAATTTTGCAGGGGCATACCGACATGGTATGTGAAAAAGAAGCTGGCTGTACCATTGACTTTGAAAAAGAAGGGCTTGATTTGTATGTGGACGGAGAGTTTTTAAAGGCACATGGCACGACCTTAGGCGCGGATGATGGTATAGCGGTGGCATATATGCTTGCCATTTTAGATGACGGGGAACTGGCGCATCCAAGGCTCGAGGCGGTATTTACATCCAACGAAGAAGTTGGGCTGCTTGGGGCAAAGGAGATTGACTTATCTATGTTAAAAGGGAAAATCCTTTTAAATATTGATTCGGATATCGAAGGGCATTTCCTGACAAGCTGCGCCGGGGGGCTTACAGCGCAGACAGACATTCCAGTTTCTTATGAAAAGCGGCAAGGGGTTGGCGTAGCTGTCCGCCTGCACGGGCTTTTGGGCGGGCATTCCGGAAGTGAAATAGACAAGGAGCATGCGAATGCTATTGTAGAATTGGGCAGGGTGTTAAAATATATAGAGCAGCGGGTTCCAATGGGCATTGCAGAGCTAAAAGGCGGATTAAAAGACAATGCGATACCTCGGGAAGCCGAATGTACGCTTGTGATCAGGCAGCAGGACCAGGAACTATTTTTTGCCGCTGTTTCGGAGGTTGCGGGTAACCTGCAAAAAGAATATCAGGCAGCAGATCCAGGGCTTCTTGTCAGTACACAGACACTTTCTGAATCGGAGTATGAAGTATTAAACCCCGTCTCTGCGCAGAAGGTACTGTTTTTTTTACGGAATATGCCAAATGGCGTCATGCATATGAGCACAGTGATAAATGGGCTTGTAGAAACTTCATTAAACGCTGGTATTATGCAGCTGGGGAAAAAGTCCTTCCAGGTTTCTGCTTCTGTCCGCAGCAGCGTGGGAAGCCGTAAGGAAGAAGTAATGGATAAGCTGGCCTATTTAGCGGAATTTTTAGGGGGCACGGCTGTGGCGGAGGGGGATTACCCGGCATGGGAATATTGTGCGGATTCTAAAATCAGGGGGAAAATTACAGAGGTTTATAAGAAACTTTTCGAGAAGGAGCCAGTTTTTGAAGCAATCCACGCAGGGCTAGAGTGTGGGATGTTCTGTGGCAAGATAGAGGGGCTTGACGCCGTTTCGTTTGGGCCGGATAACTTTGATATCCATACGCCAATGGAGCGGCTTAGTATTCCATCTGCGGGGCGTATTTATCAGTTTTTGACAGAGCTGCTAAGGGGTATCAAATAAGCTTGGCAAGGGTCCGCAGAGTTTTTTCATATTTTTTACTGTTTTTTGTGCTGGTAGCTTTGGATGCATGGCTGTTTTTGTTTTTTTACCAGCAGTCATTGCAGGGGCAGGAAGATCATTTAGAGGCGGTATGGGAAGATATAGTTTATTTTCCCGTACCGCAGTCTGCTTATGACAAAGAACGGTTTGGGGTTACATTTGCAGACAGCTGGATGGACAGCCGCAAGTTTGGCGGGGAACGTACGCATGAGGGGTGCGATATTATGGCGTCGCTGAATGAGCGGGGGAAGTATCCGGTTGTCAGTATGTCGGACGGATACATAGAAAAAATGGGGTGGTTAAAGCTGGGCGGCTACCGGATTGGCGTGCGCAGTACGCGGGGCGTATATTTTTATTATGCGCATTTGAGCGATTACGCCCCAGGCCTTGCCGTAGGGGATGAGGTGAAGGCGGGGGAGCTTTTAGGGTTTATGGGGGATACCGGATACAGCGAGACAGAAGGGACGACCGGGTACTTTCCTGTCCACCTGCATGTGGGGATTTATCTGGATGAGGATGGCAAGGAGAAAAGCTATAACCCTTATCCGTTTTTGAAAAAGCTGGAAGGCAGCAAGCTGACGTATTGGATTTGTGACTGAGGGGTGGAGGGCGCAGGGGCTTACAAAATAACCATTCCCCTGCGGTACTCTGGTTTTTGCCCTGCGCCTGTTTTTTGTGCCAAAGCGCCATAGTATAAATCAGAAGCAAACACATCTTTTTCAAAAACCGCGCGTGCTTTAGCGTCAAGGAGTGCGGCATGTTTAGGCGGTTTTGTAATAAGGGGGCGTTTTGCTTTTTTTTGTATTGTACCAAAAAGCCCGGCAGCATCCCGTCTAAACCCTAAAAGCCGCAGATAAGGTACAAAACCATAGGATCTTGCATCTGCAATGTCTTTGCCTGTAATATCTAATAAAATATGCAAAAGTATCCGGCTAATCCGGCTATAGGTTACTTCTTTACGTTTAAGGGTTTCACAAAAGCCCTGGTAATCCCGATAGTGGGGCAAGAGGTTTAAAATCCGGTTGGACAGTTCCGCGGAGCAGTCTGCAAACTGTCCAAATCCACTTTCCCTGCCCATAAGCAGTTTATAATACAGCATACTGGAGAAGTCCTGTTCTGTCAAAAACCTGGCGCCTGGGGCAAGCAGCGCTTCTGCGGTGCATTCTGGCAAAAAACGGGATAAGCCATTTGGGGCTTCTGAGGATAGTTTTGTGCTTTTGTTAAAAAGATGTGCGCGGATGGCTGTGGCAGAACAGTATTTTTTGTGCAGATCTTTATCATGGTATCCTGCCCCTTCCCGTAGGACAGGTACGGGCTTAAGAGTAAAATGGCTGCGTTTTACCGCTTTTAGATATTCCAGGGCCAGGATATTATTGGGAGATTCCAGTAAGGATTTTAGATTTGCTTCACGAGCTTCCTTTTGTATATGAAAGCCGGGCAAGCCATTTGCCCTACAGTAACCAATTACTGCTTTTTCCCGGGCAGCTGGAAAAGGCTCCCCGTTTTTTAGGTATGAATGCAGGCGTGTTTTATAATCTTTGGGCTCGTGTGCTAAAATTTCTGCTACATAGGACATAAGTGGCAGATCAGGCGTCTCACAGCCGAAGCTGACTGCGTCTACACAGCCGAGCGCATCTAAAAGGCCTATTCCCGCTGCAGCGAAATATTCGGCAGATGCAGTTGCAAAAACGGTTGGGATTTCAAATACAAAATCCGCGCCGTTTTTTAGTGCCATCTCTGTGCGGCTAAACTTGTCCAAAACAGCGGGCAATCCGCGCTGTACGAAATTGCCGCTCATGGCGATGATTACATAGTCTGCATGGAATAATTCTTTTGCTTTTTTTAATTGGTAAGAGTGGCCGTTATGGAATGGGTTGTATTCTGCAATAATGCCTATTGTATTCATAGGTTGGCTCCTTTATGAAGTAGAATATGGTATTGGTTTGAATATATATGTGTTGTATATAATATAGCATGTTTTTGTGGTGGGGGATACTTGTATTTTTGTGGAGTATTTTTTGAGTATGATTTGGTTTTGCGGCGGTTAGGTGTAGGGGTGGGTGGCAAAAGGGGCCGTCAGTCAGGCCCCAGCCGCATACCCTGCCCTCTGACTGACGGCTCCTTTGCCATTCTCCCCTCTCTAAATCCCCCCATGTTTCTATAAAAAAAATATATATTCTCGACAAATACAGACACAAACCCAAATCAAAGCAAAAAATATGGCACATCAATCCCATTCGATCGACAAAGCATTTCCCTACCCGCCGTGCCATTGTCGAAAACTGCGAAATTTTATGATTGCTTCAAAGGGAAGGGATGCTTATAATACAAATAGTCTTGATTTTAGACACGCTTTGAAAAGGAGTGTGGAAAATAACAAAAAGTTTTAGGAGGAGAAAAATTGGAATGGGTAAATTAAATGTTGCGATTGCAGACGATAATGAAAGAATGCTGGGATTATTGGGAGATATTATCCGCAGTGATGAAGAATGTGAGGTAGTCGGTACGGCAAAAGATGGAGAAGAAGCTTGTAAAATGATCAAGGATAAAGAACCTGATGTAGTATTGCTTGATATTGTCATGCCAAAATTAGACGGTTTGGGCGTTATGGACAGGATACGGCATGATGTGACTATCAAAAAATGCCCGTCTTTTATTATGATAAGCGCTATAGGCAATGAAAAAATTACAGAAAACGCTTTTTTATCCGGAGCAGATTACTATATTATGAAACCGTTTGACAATGATATGGTGATCAGCCGGATTAAACAGGTAAAACAGCATACAGAGGTGCCTAAAGATACCGAAAAACGTAAGATAGGGGCTTACGAGAAATATGAAAAAAAAGAAGAGAAAACCGTAAGGAACTTGGAAGCAGATGTTACGGATATTATACATGAAATTGGCGTACCCGCCCATATTAAGGGTTACCAATATCTGCGGGAAGCCATAATGATGTCTGTTGATGATATCGAAATGCTTAATTCTATCACTAAAATCCTATATCCGACTATTGCAAAACGTTACCAGACTACGCCAAGCCGGGTAGAACGCGCAATCCGGCATGCAATTGAAGTGGCATGGAGCAGAGGCAAGATGGATACGATAGACGAGCTGTTCGGTTATACCATCAATAACGGCAAAGGTAAGCCGACCAATTCAGAGTTTATTGCGTTGATAGCAGACAAAATACGCCTGGATTATAAACATGGCGCATAACGATTTTTTTCTTTCTATTGTGCCTAAAATAGAGTATAATAGACCTATCATTTCAGTATGGGAGGTCTATTTTTATGAAAAAAATACTTTTTGCGGCATCAGAAGCAGTACCTTTTATTAAAACAGGCGGCCTTGCGGATGTAATTGGCTCACTGCCGGGATATTTCGACAGCCAGAAATATGACGTGCGGGTGATCCTGCCGAAATATGCCTGTATGGACGGCGGGTTTGCCGCAATGTTAAAGCCCATTACCCACTTTGATGTGGAGCTAGGCTGGCGTCGTCAATATGCGGGGGTTTTAGAGGCAAAAATAAATGGAATCCAGTATTATTTAATTGACAATGAATATTACTTTGCAGGAGAACGCCCGTATGGGGAAATATACCAGGATATAGAAAAATTTGCTTTTTTCTCAAAGGCAGTGTTGGATACTATAGAAAAAATCGGGTTTGTGCCTGATATTATCCACTGTAATGACTGGCAGACCGGGATGATACCTGTGTTTTTAAAAAATATTTATCAATCCAAAGAAAGCTACCGCGCAATCCGTACAGTATTCTCTATCCACAATATCCGTTTCCAGGGACGGTGGATTTTGGAGGAGGTTAGAGATGTCACGGGGCTTCCGTATGATGTGTTTACACCAAAAGGAATCGAGACATATGGGGAATCGAATTATTTAAAGGGGGGCATAGTATATTCAGATGTCGTTACGACCGTAAGTAAGTCTTATGCGATGGAAATTATGACGCCGGAGGGCGGCGAAGGGTTAGATGGCGTTTTGCGTTATTACAGCGATAAGCTGTTTGGTATATTAAACGGGTTGGATTATAAGGAATTTAACCCTGAAACGGATCCACGTATCCCATACCACTTTAACAAGTCTAATATTAAAACGATAAAACCAAAAAACAAAGAAAAACTGCAGGAAATGGTAGGCCTTCCAAAAGCGCCGGATACATTTTTGATAGGGATGGTATCCCGGATGTCGGATCAGAAGGGGTTTGATTTGGTTTCGCATATTTTAGACACATTTCTTGCTAATGAAAATGTGCAAATTGCGGTTTTGGGTACTGGGGAAGCGCGTTATGAAAATATGTTCCGCTACTTTGCCGACAAATATCCGTCCAAGCTGTCGGTGCATATTTGTTATTCTGAAGATATGGCGCATTTGATTTATGCGGGTGCAGACGCTTTTTTGATGCCGTCGCTATTTGAACCATGCGGCTTAAGCCAGCTTATGGCCCTGCGTTATGGAACGGTGCCAATTGTGCGGGAAACAGGGGGGCTTAGGGATACAGTGGAGCCTTACAACAAGTATACGCAGCAGGGTTATGGGTTTTCCTTTGCCAATTACAATGCCGATGAAATGATATCCATTGTACGCTCTGCGATGGGGCTTTATTATACAGAGAAGGAAAACTGGCAGAACTTAATGTTACGTGGCATGGAGCAGGATTTTTCCTGGGAAAGCTCAGTAAAGGAGTATGAACAGCTATATGACGGTATCTGCTAAGCTACATGGTTACACAGTCTAATTCGCGATCATAATAATAAAAATGGTCAGAAAGGATTTCTTCCCTTGATACGTGGCGTGTGTTGACTTCCTGGATGATGCAGTTTAATCCAGATGCATTGGGGCAGCATCTTTTAGGAAGTAAGAGTACTTCATGGATGGAGCTTGGCAGGATATAAAGGTCGGAGTTTAATAGGCGGGCAGAGCATGAGAGGACTTTAGGGTAAAGCAGGACAGATGCGCCATAATATTTTTGAGTATTGGAGAGGACATAAAGAGAGGGCGGCTCTGGCTTCTCAGACGCCCTTTGGCAAGCATCCTGCGGATCCGGCTGCGGCATACTGTGAGTGAATTGGTGATCGGTGCAGGCGGATTTTAAAACATCTTCCATACTGCTTAAATCCTGTGGGAGCAGTGTGGGGGTGTTTTTTTGTGCCAAGGCGTACAGGGAATCCGCTGTGATATTCCAAAAATCAAGATGGTGGTTGTGGATTAGGATAGTGGCGTTGCCATTTTGGACATCTGGCATAAAACAGCAAAAGACGACGGCGAGATCCAGGAAACAAAAATGGGGCAGGTTTTTTAAAAGCCCTTTGTTTTGTGAATAGCTAACCAGTTTAAAGATGATGCGGTTTTTAACTTGATCGTAGTTTGTGAAGAAAGAAAGATCGATATTTTGGGAAGGCAGGTTGCTTTGGTAGGATGCAATGATGTCGTCTAAGACACTGGAAAGCGGCTTGCCTGCTAAATAGTCTTCGTAGTGGTAATTTAAAAAAAGTGTTGGCGTGATGTTTACTGAGCCGTCTTCAATTGTGAGCCCGTCTAACTTGGTATTGTTGTTTTTTATAATTGGATGCAATGTTACGGATACCTTATCGCCAAAATATTCGCGAATTGAAGTGATAGTTGATGATTTGAAATTTTCATAATCCATAGAATAACTCCTTTTGAAATGGGGATTGATAGAATTGATATGAGAAATGAAGAATAAAAGATATTATTGCATACAGAAGAAGTCTGTATAGATTCAATATAACATGTTCTTGATTAAACTGCAAGAGGAAATTAAAAAACATTTACGCAATTAGAGATGACATTTACAGCAGCCAGAAAGCATCACGCAGCAAATTGGGATGGAATCTAAAAGCAATGAAGAAGGCGGCAGTTTGGATGAAGTGGAAGCAGTGAACGCAATCGAGTTTGGAAATCCCAAAGAAGTGCTGGATCGTACGGTATATGAAGGTTAATGAAGCCGGGGATATGTTTATGATAGATTGGAAATATGATGAATACAGCTTTGCTATTTACGGAATGTCACCACAGTATACCAGTCAAAGAGATATATGATGGGGGCAATATAGCCGGGAATCTAAAATAATAGGTTCCTGGCTATATTTGTTGATTTAGCCTGCTTCACATTGTGTAAATATGGATTGCAGGCCTTTACCTTTTGGGCATCTGAAAGTTTGCAAGCGCCTTGTTCAAATAATCGTTAAATGGTTTCATAATGCGGTAAAGCTTAGTTGCTTTTGCAAGGAATGCTTCGGCATCGTGTAATTCTTCGTCTTTGACCGGATATTCCAGATACCAGCTTTTAAACTTTAAATATTCCGCCTGAGGGTGGCGTTTGTCATATCCGGCCGGGACATTTTTGAGCGCCAAACCCTGTACCGTAAAATATTTCTGAAATTCAGGCTCTTTGATGATGGCTTCTAATTCTTTGCCGTTTTGTACAATATAATCCCGTACCATCGCTGTTGCGTCTTTGAACATACCTGCAAACAGGCCGCCTCCTAAAAAGGACTGGCAGCCGGGTTTTATCATCAGATAATAGCCAACAGGGATTGGCAGCTTTCCCTGTGACGAAATATGCGCGCGAAAGGCCGGGTTATAGGGTGATTTATCGTGGCTGAACCGGGTATCCCTTACCAGCTTAAATGTAAGGCTTTTTGGTTCGTTATGTAGAATGCTATTGTCAAACTCACCGATGCTAATAATAAGTGACTGGATCAATGCTTCGAATTCGGCATTTGCTGCTTTGTTTTCTGCTTTATGTTCATGGTACCATTCCCGGTTATTATTTTCACTCAAATCAGAAAGGTATTTTAAGATAAGCTGCGTATTCATTTGCAAAACCTCCTATGCATTTGTAACAACGGAATATGAGGTTCCGTCTAAGAATTTTTGAACGAATTCTTTCAGGCGTTCAGGTGACTGATAGTTTTTGCAGAAGGAAAACTCCTGTGAAAGGCCGTCAATATTTTCCATAGCCTTTTTGACCTCTATCATGGTTTCCTCGGGACGGCTGTTGTAAAATCCAATTGTGCGGGGCTGATCCTGTGATTTTGGATGGCATAATTGACTCTGTTTGTACAGCGGCATTTTCCGTTCCCATATTCTCCGCAGTATTCCTTTAAAAAATCTGCCATTTTCCCACGGATTCTTGACAGCCTTTGACGGTAAGCTTCGGGGGTGATACCAAGAATATCTCCGGCGATCCGGCTGTCTACCTTAAACATTGTCCCTAAAATGAAAATACATCTACTTTCAGTATCGAGGCATTGGAGCATTACATTTGTACAGGATAGTTTAAGCTCTTCTGCCAAAATGGATTTTTCTACATTCTGTGTCAGATCCGGTATATCGTCTAGCTTTGCGTTTTTAATGTCATCCCCATAGAATTCAAAGCTGAGGGGGAATTTTGCGAACATATGCTTCTGATAATTTTTCAGATGGTTTGTTGCAATGCGGAATACCCAAGTGGAAAAGGCGCTTTCTCCCTTAAAAGAGGATAAATGCGTTATGATCTTTAAGAGGATATCCTGAGTGGCGTCCTCTGCGTCAGGGAAAGTGCCAAGCATACGCAAAGATAAGTTAAACACCAAATCCTGTACGCTGAGTATGACGGTTTCCAGAGATTCTTTATCTCCGGCAATAGCTTTTTCAATGAAAGCCAGCAGTTCTTTATTGGTTTTATTTTTCATGGCTTTTACCTCCTATATATTATTAGACAACCTGGGGATGGCCGTGTGACAAGAAAAATATATTTTTTTATTTGCGCCAGAGACGTTTTGAAAAGGGCTTTTTAGCTAAATTCGCAAAAAGTATACATTTCAGAGCAAAAAATAAGGCCGGGGGCTTGTTTTTAGATTCCCAGCCAATTGATGTTTTTTAAGGTTGTTTCATTTTTTCTTCAATAGTCTTGCCCATATGCGTCTATCAGATTTCAGTTGTCAGTATCTGCCTGCGTAAGCTTCCTTTGCTTTATGTGTCCATTTCCGGATAAACTCTGTCTTTGCATTGGTATACGCATCCCTATTATGTTCAAATAGCTTCCACAGTCGCAATTTTATCATTTCATATTCTTTGGCTAAATGTACATGTTCATTCATATAATCTCTGAAATACAATTCGTCATTATCCCCAATATAGCGAAGGTGTACATGAAAAACTTTATCTGCAAATCCATCTTTCGTATATCCAAGGTTACACGATATTCTGTCCGTTTCGGTTGACATCCTAATAAATCCGTTCTTTTCAATTACCTTTGCCGTATTCTCAATATTGGAATTTTTTGATACCTCGATTAGTATATCAACAATATCTTTTGCCCATATGCCTTCTATAGCAGTACTCCCAATATGGCTGATTCGTACAACCGGGCATTCAGACAATATCTTTTTCAAAAAAAATTCCATTTCATTATAATATAATTTCCATTTATCATTATGTGCAACAAGAAATATCGGAAATAACTGCCATAATTCATCTAAGGACATTTCTTTAATCTCTTTTAAATTGTTCAAATTAATGTATCCTCCCTTTTAAGGCAATGCCGTAAAATTTACAAGCAGAAGTGTTAGTAAATCACTTAAACTTATCATAGGGCACCACCCTCTTTCGTAAAACTAGAGCATTTTTCAAACACGCTCTAGTACTCCATCCAAACTTCAATTCCTGTTCGGATGGAGTACTAGCAGTCATTGGAAGAACCGCATCCTGCTACCGTTTCAATTGTACGATAGTATTGTAGCATATGAGTATGGGATGTTCAAGCCGCGTAGTAGTTGTAAAATGGCTTTAACTGGATGGCTGTATTTACAAAAATTGTTTTGGAGTTTAGAGTGAAAAAAGCTGCAGGCGTTTACTTGGCAGTAACTGACGGCCGCCCTGCGGCAAACCACCTTGAAATAGGCTAAGAAGATTGTTATAATTATATTCAGTAAGGTAAATACCATGATGGGGATGAAATTATAGATATAAAGGAAGTAACAGTATGAACTATGCAGTAAACGCCCAGGAAATGAAACAATATGACAATAACACAATCGAATACTATGGTATTCCATCCACTGTTTTGATGGAGCGTGCAGCTTTAGCCGTTTTTTATGAGATTACAGGCCGTTTTTATCCGGATTGCGGAAAAATCTTAGTTTTGTGCGGTGCAGGCAACAATGGTGGGGACGGCTTTGCATTAGCGCGCCTTTTATACCTAAAAGGCTATCAAACACAAATCTTCTTTGCAATGGACGAAGGCAGTATGACGCCAGAGACGAAGGCGCAGTGCCTGTCAGCCCAAAAATACAATGTCCCTCAAACAAAGGAGCTTTTGGAATACCCATATACAGTTATCGTAGACGCACTATTTGGAATTGGGCTGGCCCGTCCCATAGAAGGCAGGTTGGCCAGTTTAATCAATAAGATCAATCATATCAATGCATATAAAATAGCCCTTGACATCTCATCAGGCATAAGCGCAGACACAGGCAGCGTACTGGGTACAGCTTTTTGTGCCGATCTTACTGTAACATTTGCCTTTGCAAAAATTGGGCATCTTTTATACCCTGGCGCAGAATATACAGGTGAGCTTATCATAAAAGATATTGGGATCGATAAGCACAGCTTTTTGGGTAAAGCCCCCCAGGCAAGATACCTGACAACTCAGAATGCAAAACAGATGCTCCCTATACGCAGCCCATATTCCAACAAAGGCACCTTTGGCAAAGTCTTGGTCATTGCAGGTTCACCCGAAATGGCAGGCGCTGCTTATTTTGCGGCAAAAGCAGCCTACTACTCCGGATGCGGCCTGGTCCGCATTTTAACGCCAAACGAAAACCGTGATATTCTTTTAACAAAGCTGCCAGAAGCAGTCCTGTCTGTATATGATGCTAAGGCGGATGATTTAGGAAGCCTTATGGATTTGCTCGAAGTGTGCATGGATTGGGCAGACGCCGTATTAATCGGCCCTGGCTTAGGACAGTCGCCCGCTTCCCAAATGCTTGTAACCAAAGCGCTACAGTATACAGATAAGAAAATTGTATTTGATGCGGATGCATTGAATATACTATCCAAAAACATGGTATTGCTGAAAGAATCGAAAGCGCAGCGTATTGTAACGCCTCATTTGGGGGAAATGGGGCGTATGGCAGGCAAAAGCATAAAGGAAATACAGGCAGGGCTTTTAAAAATAGCACAGGATTTTGCAAAAGAATACCAGGCTGTTTGCATATTAAAAGATGCAAGGACAGTCATAGGGCTGCCAGAAGGAGAGTATTATATCAACACGACTGGAAACTGCGGGATGGCTACCGGGGGCAGCGGGGATGTGCTGGCAGGGATAGTTACAGGATTTTTGGCGCAGGGCTTGGAATTGGGGAATGCGGCTGCGGCTGCCGTTTGCCTGCATGGGGAAGCGGGAGACAAGGCAGCGGAAAAGAGGGGGAGTTATGGGATGGTTGCTTCAGATTTATTGGAAGAGATACCTGGGGTGGTTAGAAGGGTTAGCCAGCTGGCCAACATTAACGGTACCACATCAACTACCACAAAAAGGAGAAAAAAATAAATGCAAACTTATAACCGCATTTTCGCTAAGATCGATTTAGATGCTATCCATTATAACTTAAAGTCCATCGTACAAAAGCTTTCGCCAGATACAAAAATCCTTGCTGTTATAAAAACTGACGGGTATGGGCACGGAGCTGTTGAAATCGCCCATGAGCTGGAACCCTCCTCCAAAGTAGCAGGTTTTGCAGCCGCTACGGCAGAAGAGGCGCTGTCCTTAAGGCGCCACGGTATCCGAAAGCCCATTTTGATATTGGGATATACTTTTGAAGAGGATTACCCCAAACTTATCAAACAGCAAATCCGCTTTACTGTCTATACTTACCAAATGGCGAAAGCCCTTTCTATAGCAGCTTTGAAAGCTGGGCAAAAAGCTTATATCCACATAAAAACTGACACAGGCATGGGGAGGATAGGGTACCAGGTCACAGAAGCTGCCGCGGATGAAATTGCAAAAATCCAAACGCTTCCGGGCATTGTTACAGAGGGCATATTTACCCATTTTGCACGTGCAGATGAAGCTGATAAAACGCATACCAAAGCGCAGCTGGACGAATACCACAAAATGCTTTCCATGCTAAAGGCCAGGAATGTACAAATTCCCATCAAACATGTTTCTAACAGCGCTGGTATTGCACAATTCCCTGACGCGGGCTTTGATCTTGTACGTGCCGGGATTATTCTCTATGGGCTATACCCCTCCGATGAAGTAGGCAAGGACGCCATTTCCCTAAAGCCGGTTATGCAGCTGAAAAGTAAAATTATACATATCAAAGAATTAGAAGCTGGGAGATGTATCAGCTACGGGGGCACATACTGCCTGGCAGGGGCACGTATGATTGCAACAGTTCCAGTTGGCTACGGCGATGGGTACCCTAGAAGCCTTTCTGGCAGGGGCTATGTTTTGATCCATGGGAAAAAGGCGCCTATTTTGGGCAGAATCTGTATGGATCAGTTTATGGTAGATATAACCGATATCAAGGATGCCAGGCTTTTGGATACAGTGACGCTTTTAGGGGAAGATGGCGGTAGCGTTCTTTGTATGGAAGAGCTTGCCGCTCTTTCCGGGCGGTTCAATTATGAATTTGCCTGTGATATCTCCAAACGCGTCCCACGGGTGTTTTATAAAGGGGGAAAGCCTGTTTTATCCCGTGATTTTTTTGAGATATAAATTTTTTGGAGGCTTTTGAATAGAAACAAAAAAACCGGAAATACTCTTCATATCAGAAAATAAAAAGATATGGGGTGAACAGAGTATGGCGATTCATAGAGGAGATATTTATTATGCGGATCTGCGCCCGGTGGTCGGTTCGGAACAAGGCGGGGTGCGCCCAGTGTTGATTGTTCAAAATGATGTTGGGAACAGGCATTCCCCTACCGTAATATGCGCGGCTATTACATCACAGATGCACAAAGCGAAGCTTCCAACACATGTGGAGCTGGACAGTGAAAAATACGATATGGTAAAGGATTCTGTGATTTTATTGGAACAGCTTAGGACGATAGATAAAAAAAGGTTAAAAGACAAGGTGTGCCATTTAGACAGCAGTATGCTATTTAAAGTAGATAAAGCGCTGGAGGTAAGCCTGGAGTTACTTACATAACATAAACTTGACGAAAACGCTTTATAATGGTATATTTCAAATGTTTGTAAGTAACTGTAAAGTAATTCCGGATATGGGAGGAAGCTAAAGGAGAATTTAAAATGGATGATGGAGCGGGGCCTCATATAAGCGTGGCCATTTTGCTATTGTTTGTGGCACTGCATGCGGTATGTTACAGATCTATTGCGGCGCTTTCGGATTTAAACATAGGCGGCCTTGAAAAAAGGTCGAAGGAAGGGGATAAAAAAGCGTCTTTGCTGCTGCGGCTAATGAGAAAGCCTGCAGGCAGCTTACATACATTACAGTTTTTTGTAACAGGCATGGACTTGTTTGCAGGTATTTATGTTATTGCAGCGTACCAGGGCATAACAAGAATTTTGTTTTTTATTATGTATTGGGTTTTTGTGTTGGTGTTAGGCATATATGCACCAGAAAAGATTACAGGTAAAAAGTCGGAAAAATGGAGCTTTGGGTTCTGTAAGATAATAGCCTTTTTTGTAGTATTGGGGTATCCTTTTGTGAAATCCATGGAAATTGCGGCAGATCTGGTTGTCCGCCTAACTGGCGCAGAGCCGGGTGAGGATATGGATGATTCTACAGAAGAGGATATTATGTCCATGGTAAACGAGGGGCATGAGCGCGGTGTGATATTAGCAAGTGAAGCGGAAATGATCCACAATATATTTGAATTTGACGATAAGGAAGCCAAGGACATTATGACGCATCGTAAGGGCATAGTGGCATTGGATGGGGAAATGGCGTTTGCGGAAGCGATGGAATTTATGAAAGAGAGCAGCAATTCCCGCTTTCCCGTTTACATAGGCGATATTGATAATATCATTGGTGTGCTGCATATTAAAGAAGCGCTTCGGATTTGTACGCACCGTGAATATTACCAAAAGCCAATAAATCAGATACATGATTTGATCCGTAAGGTAGATTTTATTCCGGAGACAAGGAACATCAATACCCTGTTTAAGGAAATGCAGTCCGAGAAAACCCATATGGTAATTGTTGTAGATGAATATGGGCAAACGGCGGGTATTGTGGCTATGGAAGATATTTTGGAAGAGATTGTCGGAAATATTTTGGACGAGCATGACGATGAATACGAAGAGATGATCCGTATGCAGCAGGACGGCAGTTATTTGTTAAATGGGATGGCAGACTTTGAAGACGTGGCAAAGGCGCTTGCATTTGAAGCCGGTGAAGATGAAACATATGAAACGCTGAACGGATTTCTGATAGCGAAGATTGATAAAATACCAGACGAGGATGACAGGATTGAAGTAAGGGCGCATGGATATTGTTTTAAAATACTTGCGGTGGAGCATAAAATTATAAAAAAAGCCAGCGCTACAAGGATTTTGGAAAATGAGAATGATGTCCCGGCGGATAGTTCTTGTCAGGAAGCGGAAATAATGGTAGAATAAAGAAAAGGAGGAGTTTTTATGTCAGGACATTCCAAGTTTGCCAATATTAAGCATAAAAAAGAAAAAAACGACAGGGCAAAAGGGAAAATATTTACAATTATCGGCAGGGAGATTGCCATTGCCGTTAAGGAGGGCGGCGCAGATCCAGCGAACAACAGCAAGCTGCGTGACGTCATAGCTAAAGCAAAATCCAACAACATGCCAAACGACACGATTGAACGGGGCATTAAGAAAGCTGCCGGAGATACGGGTAATGTCAATTACGAACAGGTAACATACGAAGGCTACGGCCCGTCCGGGACAGCGATTATTGTAAAAGCGCTGACCGACAATAAAAACCGTACTGCCGCCAATGTGCGCAATGCATTTACAAAGGGTAACGGCAGCATTGGGACACAGGGCTGCGTATCGTATATGTTTGACGAAAAAGGGCAGATCATTGTTGCCAAGGATGAATGCGGCATGGATGCTGACGATTTGATGATGTTTGCACTAGACGCGGGCGCGGATGACTTTGCCGAGGAAGAGGACAGCTTTGAAATACTGACAACCCCGGAAAGCTTTTCTGGCGTACGCGAAGCATTGGAGAAAGAGAAGATCGCCATGGCAAATGCAGAAGTGACTATGCTGCCGCAGACGTATGTGACGTTGTCTGAGGAAGCAGATTTAAATAACATCCAAAAGATTTTGGATTTACTGGATGAGGATGATGATGTCCAGGAGGTATTCCACAACTGGGATGAATAAAAAGCCAGAAGGCTAAGGGAGAAATCAATATGGGAACAAATTATAAACCGGAGACACTATGCGTCCAGGCTGGATATAAACCCGGAAAGGGAGAGCCAAGGGTACTCCCGATTTATCAGAGTACGACCTTTAAATACGACAACAGCGATCAAATGGGGCGGCTGTTTGATCTGGAGGAAGCAGGATATTTTTATACCAGGCTGCAGAATCCGACGAATGATGCGGTAGCGGCAAAGATTACCGCATTAGAAGGCGGTATTGCAGGGATGCTGACTTCGTCCGGACAGGCGGCCAATTACTATGCCGTTTTTAATATTTGCGAAGCGGGCGACCATTTTGTCTGCTCAAGCGCACTTTATGGCGGTACATTTAACCTGTTTGGGACAACCATGAAAAAGCAGGGGATTTCCTGCACGTTTATCGATCCAGATGCATCCACAGAAGAAATCGAAGCGGCATTCCGCCCGAATACAAAAGCCCTGTTTGCCGAAACGATTTCTAATCCATCTCTGGTGGTGCTTGATATTGAGCGTTTTGCAAAAATAGCGCACAGCCATGGCGTGCCGTTGATTGTGGACAATACATTCCCCACGCCGATTAACTGCAGGCCGTTTGAATGGGGGGCGGATATTGTGACCCATTCCACAACCAAATATATGGATGGCCATGCCATGAGCGTAGGGGGCGCTATTATTGATTCTGGCAATTTCGACTGGGAAGCCCAGAAAGAGAAATTTCCGGGGCTGACCCTGCCGGACGAATCTTACCATGGTATTGTTTATACAGAGAAATTTGGCAAGCTGGCGTATATTCAGAAAGCAACTGCACAGCTGATGCGTGATTTGGGATCTATCCAGTCGCCGCAGAATGCATTTCTGTTAAATGTGGGGCTGGAAACGCTCCATTTGCGTATGCCGCGGCATTGTGGCAATGCGGCTAAGGTCGCAGAATATTTACAACAACATGAGAAGGTTGCCTGGGTTAATTTTGCAGGCTTAAAAGACAATAAATATTACCTGCTGGCACAGAAATATATGCCAAATGGAACCTGCGGGGTTATTTCCTTTGGGCTAAAGGGAGGTAGGGACGTATCCGTCGGATTTATGGACCGGTTGAAACTAGCTGCAATTGTAACGCATGTCGCAGATGCAAGAACCTGCGTGTTACATCCGGCAAGCCATACACACCGCCAGATGACAGACGATCAGCTTGCCGCCGCAGGCGTGGCTGCGGATCTCATCCGTTTTTCTGTTGGCATTGAAAACGCAGAGGATATCATTGCAGATTTAGGGCAGGCATTGGCAGCCATATAGTAAAACATAAAGGAGGGTTTTTACAATGAAGAAAATACTTTTTGCAGCATCAGAGTGTGTCCCATTTATCAAAACAGGAGGGTTAGCTGATGTCTGCGGAGCATTGCCGAAGGAATTTTCCAAAGAAGAATGGGATGTGCGCGTTGTACTCCCGAATTACAGCTGCATCCCGGATCATTTCCGCAGCCAGTTTCAGTATGTGACGCATTTTTATATGGATGCGGGCAGCTACATTAAGAATAAATATGTCGGGGTATTAAAGTTTGAGCTGGACGGCATTACATATTATTTTATTGATAATGAAGAGTACTTTAACTGCTTCCAGCCGTACGGCAATATCCGCAATGACATTGAGAAGTTTTGCTTCTTTGACAAAGCGGTGCTGTCTATTCTGCCGCAGATTAATTTCCGGCCGGATCTTATTCACTGCCATGACTGGGAGACGGGATTTATTCCGGTTTATTTAAAGAATGAGTTTAGTGCGGATGGGTTTTTCTGGGGCATTAAGACAATTATGACCATTCATAATTTAAAATTCCAGGGTGTATGGGATATACAGACTATGCGCGGTATTACTGGCTTTGCGAACGGATTGTTTGCGCCAGATAAGCTGGAGTATAAAAAAGACGCCAATATGTTAAAGGGCGGGCTGGTTTATGCCGATTATATTACGACGGTCAGTGATACCTATGCGAACGAAATCCAGACGCCGGAATATGGCGAGGGGCTGGACGGCCTGCTTTCTGCAAGGCATTTTGATATGCAGGGCATTGTAAACGGTATTGATTATGGCGTATACAATCCGGATACTGATCCGAAAATTTATAACAGCTACAACAAAGATAATTTCCGCCAGAAAAAGGCTCAGAACAAAATAAAGCTCCAAAAGGAGCTGGGTCTTGTGGAAGACAAGAAAAAATATATGATAGGGCTGATTTCCCGCCTGACAGATCAGAAGGGGTTAGATTTAATCAACTATATGATGGATTATATTGCAGACGAGTTTACACAGTTTGTAATCATAGGAACAGGCGATGTGCGGTATGAAAATATGTTCCGCCATTATGCATGGAAATATCCGGATCGTATTTCCGCTAATATCTGTTATTCCGATGATTTAGCGCATAAGCTTTATGCAGCCGCTGACGCATTTTTAATGCCGTCCCGGTTTGAACCGTGCGGGCTGACACAGCTGATTTCGTTCCGTTACGGGACAGTCCCCATTGTCCGTGAAACAGGTGGGTTAAAAGATACGGTTACGCCTTTTAACGAGTATGACAATACAGGGGAAGGTTTCTCATTTACGAATTACAATGCAGACGAAATGATGGGCGTTATCAATTACTCCAAGCATGTTTTCTTTGATAAGAAGCGCCAGTGGAACCAGATGGTAGAACGTGGTATGGAAAAAGATTTTTCATGGAAGTCGTCCAAAGAAAAATACCAGAATTTATATAATTATTTACTGGGGTATTAAACAGTACATATATGGATATAATAAGCAAAAAGGAGGGTCAGATGACCCTCTGTTTTTGTGAGGTAAAAAATGGGTGATACAAACAATAAAGACATGAATCAGAATGGAATGGATATGGAACAGATCAAGGAGTATGGCCAGGCGGTGTTAAATAACCCGAAAACCAACCATGATATCCATTTACTCAACATTATTGGGGAAATTGAAGGGCATGAGTGCCTTCCCTCCACGACGAAAACGACGAAGTACGAGCATGTTTTGCCGCAGCTTGCGGTAATTGAGGACAGCGAAAAAGTGGATGGGCTCCTCCTCATTTTGAATACGGTAGGGGGCGATGTGGAAAGCGGGCTGGCGATTGCGGAGATGGTGGCGTCGCTGGATAAGCCGTCGGTGTCCCTGGTTCTTGGGGGATCGCATTCTATTGGGGTACCGCTGGCGGTGTCTACGGATTATTCGTTTATTGTGCCGAGCGGGACGATGGTGATACATCCGGTGCGTATGAGCGGGACGGTAATTGGGGCGAAGCAGACGTATGATTATTTTAAGCAGATGCAGGATCGGATCCTGGGGTTTATTGAGGGGCATTCAGGGGCTAAAAAAAATCGGCTTTTGGAGATGATGATGAATACGGATATGATGTCTAAGGATTTGGGGACGATTCTTGTGGGAGGTGATGCGGTGAAGGAGGGGCTGATTAATGAGGTTGGGGGGATTCATGAGGCGGTTTGTAAGCTGCATCAGATGATTGATGAGAGGAAGGGTAAGGAGGCTATTCATTAGATTTTTGTACAGGATTTTTGTACTGTAGCGAACTATTGGGGGCGTGGCAAAGAAACCCTCTGCCTGACTGCGGTTTTGGCTGGCTTATAGAGGGTTTCTTGTTTGTGTTGGATGTTTTCTTTATTGCGGGATCATAGGCTTTTGGATAGGATTGTGTTTGACATCTCAAATGAGAACGGGTAAGATGATAAAAGTAACTAAATGTAAACTGTATTATGAGGAAAAAAATGGAACAGGAGATACGCAGGCATATTATTTTTTATGGAAGGGTACAGGGAGTTGCATTCCGTTACCGTGCATGTTATTTTGCGAAACAGCTTGGGCTTGTTGGGTTTGTGAGGAATTTAAGTGACAGGACAGTGGAGATGGAGGTGCAGGGTAAGGAAGATGATATTGGCGGGCTGATTGATTTTTTAAAACAACAGGATCCAATCCGGATTGACCATATGAAAATTGAGGAAATGAGCCTAAAACGTGGGAATTTGCAATTTCGTATTTTATACTGAAGGGTATGCTTGACAAATGCTGCGGTTAAGACTATGATTTTTTTGCGGGCGAAGCTTGTAATATCATTTGAGTGTGTCTGTAAAATGCTTTTTGGCGGATGTATTCTACACTTTGTGGGGGATGCAGATGGCGGAATTGATTTTGTGGAAACGCTCTGGGAAGGAAGGGTTTTAATATGATAAAAATTGATATTATTTCTGGCTTTTTAGGTGCTGGGAAGACGACTTTTATTAAGAAGATGCTTGATGAAGTATATACGGATGAGAAAATTGCGCTGATAGAAAATGAATTTGGTGAAGTAGGTATTGACGGCGGTTTTTTGAAGGATTCTGGGGTGAATATTACGGAGATGAATTCTGGATGTATTTGCTGTTCTTTGGTTGGGGATTTTGGCAGGAACTTAAATGAGGTTATTACAGCGTACCATCCGGATCGTATTATTATAGAGCCCTCGGGTGTGGGGAAGCTTTCGGATGTTATGAAGTCAGTTATTGATATTGAAAAGGAGCAGGATGTGAAGCTGAATGCCTTGGTTACGGTTGTGAATGCTAAAAAGGCATTAAAGCAGATGAAGGCGTTTGGGGAATTTTTTAATAACCAGATTGCATTTGCTACTACTGTTGTTTTGAGCCGGACACAGGATACGGCGGAAGGGCAGTTAGAGCTTTGTGTAAAGCAGATGCAGGCCTTAAATGGACAGGCTGCAATTATTACTACGCCTTGGGATAGGATTTCCGGACAACAGATTTTGCAGGTGATTGAAGGCCAGGATTCTTTGGAGATGAAGATGCTTGCGGATGAAGCGCACCGCAGGGATGGGCAGGAGCATGGGCATTGCCATGAGGGGGAAGCCCATGGGCCACATATGCATCACCATGAAGATGAAGAGCATAAACATCATCATGAGGATGAAGCTCATGGACACCACTATGAGGATGAAGTACATAAGCATCATCATGAGGATGAGGTTCATGGACACTGCCATGAGGATGAAGCTTATACACACTGCCATGGAGATGAAGAGCATAAACATCATCATGAGGATGAAGCCCATGGACACCACTATGAGGATGAAGCTCATAAACATCATCATGAGGATGAAGCGCATGGGCATCATCATGAGGAGGGGGCGCATGGACACCATCATGGACATGGGGGGCATCACCACCATGCAGATGATATTTTCATAAGCTGGGGAAAGGAGACGCCTCATAAATATACGGAACCGGAGATTGAACATATTTTAAAAACGTTGTGCGACGGGGAAGGGTATGGTGAGATCCTGCGTGCAAAGGGTATGGTTGAGAATACCCATGGGGGCTGGATCTATTTTGATATGGTGCCGGGCGAGTATGAGATCCGGAAGGGTGAGCCGGATTATACCGGACGGATCTGTGTTATTGGAACGGATATTGATGGGCATAAGTTAGAAGGGCTTTTTGGGATTTTATAAGTAAGGCTGGAAAGGAAGATGGCATGGAAGAGATACCTGTATATTTGTTTATCGGTTTTATGGATAGCGGCAAAACCAGCTTGATCCGCCAGACGCTTTTGGAGGAGAATTTTGGCCAGGGTGCAAGGACGCTTTTGATTGTTTGTGAAGATGGCGATGAAGAGTACAATGAGGATGAGCTTAGGAAGGCAAATACACGGCTGCTTATGGTGGAAAATGAAGATGATTTTACAGAAACGCTATTGAGGAACTGTAACCTTCAGTATATGCCGGATCAGGTTTTTATTGAGTATAATGGTACATGGGGGATGGATACCCTGCTCGAACAAAGGCTTCCAGAAGGGTGGGTTATTGTGCAGTCGTTAGCCACTGTGGACGCATCTACATTTGATATGTATTTGAATAACATGAGGGCAATGATTTTAGAGCAGCTTTTTCAGGCGGATGTTGTTATTTTTAACCGCTGCATGGATGATACCCCGAAAGGCAAGTTCCGCCGTGCAGTAAAGGCAGTTAATCGTCCGGCCCAGATTGTTTATGAGCGTGCGGATGGGACTATTGATGAAGCTGAGGAAGAGCTGCCGTTTGATATTAGCCAGGATGTGATTGAGATTTCTGATGCTGATTATGCAATCTGGTATATGGATGCACAGGAGAATTATAAGAAATATGATGGAAAAAAGGTAGAGTTTACAGGGCTTGTGTATAATCCGGATAAGATGAAAAAGGGCGTAATGGTGCCAGGGCGGTTTGCGATGACGTGCTGTATTGAGGATGTTACGTTTTTGGGGTTTAAGTGTAAATATGAGGATTCTAAGAGTATTGCGCATAAATCCTGGATTCATATTGTGGCAGAAATCCGGGTGGAGTTTGCGGTGGAATACAAAGGAAAGGGGCCAGTGTTATATCCGGTAAGCATTGAACCTGCAGACAAGCCGGAAGATGAGCTGGTTTATTTTTCGTAAACGTTTTCTTTTGTTTTTCTTAAGAAATATTTCCAGGATCCGGCTATGTTTTTTTGGTAAAATTATGTTATACTATATGGGCAGCTTTTGGGGGTGCAAATAATAAGACAGATGAGGAAAAAGAATGAAATATATTAGAGAGAAAAACGGCAAGCGTGAAATTGTGGAAAAGAGGAAACACAGTAACGCTTACGTACTACAGGCAGTGGTAAAATGGATCTTTTGTATTAGCATACTGGCGCTTACGCTGCTTTTGTGTGGATTATTGGATAAAAAATTAAACGACGGCAAGCTGATGGCAAAGATTACAAATCCAAAACAGGAAAAGCAGGTAGAACCGGATACACAGAGAGAGGAGCCCATAGAGCTGGAGACTGAAACAGAAGAACAGGATGGGCTGAGTGTTTGTATAGATCCAGGCCATGGAGGCATGGATCCAGGCTGTGATTTTAATGGCCGCGTGGAATCTGAGGATAACTGGAAGCTTTCCCTGGAAATTAAAAAAGAACTGGAAAGCGCTGGTATTAAAGTGATTATGACCCGTCAGGACAATGATACAAAGGTGTTCTTAAAGGATAGGGTTGAAATTGCAAACGCTTCAGATGCGGATTATTTTGTCTCGGTACACCGGAACAAAGGGGACGGGTATGGTGTGGAAACCTGGAAGACCGGAAGCGGCGGCGGTGTGACGGATACTCTTACCGAAAATGTACACAAGGCAATTGTAGACACAGGCGTCCAGAGGGACCGCGGCATCAAAACAGGGACGGAAACAGGCGAGGGGTCTGATTATTATGTGATTGGCAATACGAAAATGCCTGCCTGCCTGATTGAGTTTGGATTTATTAACAGTGAGGAGGATAACCGCCTGTTTGATGAGAAGATGTCTGCATATGCCAAGGCAATTGTCAAGGCCGTGCAGGACACGTATGCGCAGTTTGGGGAGTCGGAGGACCTGCCCCAAGAGGATCTGGAAGGCGAGGCTGACACTGCGCAGGGGGCAGGTAAGCAGGGAATCCGGCTTTCTTACCCCGCTGTTGATAATATCAGCGCCTTAAGCGGCGAAACGCTGGACTGGGGGCAGGGTACCAATGTGGATGAACTAAACCGCCCGACTGGTTCGCTGAGCTATCAGGAAAAATTCAAAGATTATACAGCGGATTTTATTATCCCGACAACCGATAAGAAGATTTACTTAACGTTAGATGAAGGCTACGAATACGGGTGTACGCCATCAATTTTAAGTACATTAAAGGAAAAGGGCGTAAAAGCGGTATTTTTTGTAACGCAGCCTTACATCAATTCGTCGCCTGAGCTGGTAAAGCAGATCATTGACGATGGGCACATATTAGGGAACCATTCCCTGACGCACCCGGCGGCAGGCCTGCCAAGCCAGTCGGTGGAAGAGCAGCAGAAGGAAGTAATGGATGTCCATAATTTTGTCAAGGAAAATTACAATTACGATATGTTTCTGTTCCGGTTCCCGGCGGGCAAATTCAGCGAGCAGTCGTTGGCGGTTTTAAATAACTGCGGCTACCGCAGCGTATTTTGGAGTTTTGCCTATCTGGATTATGATGTGGAAAACCAGCCGGATGAAACCGAATCCTTAAATAAGATGTTGGAGCGGCTTCATCCCGGTGCGATTTACCTGCTGCACGCCGAATCCTGGACGAATACGAATGTGCTGGGGCAGTTTATTGACAAGGTACGGGAAGCCGGATATGAATTTGCGGATTATTCCGAAACAGTGCAGTAAGCGAAAATCAAATTAACGTTGAATTTCACAATAGAATACGTTATGATAAGAAAGGCGGGTCAGCACACCGCCTTTAAACTTTTTTGGAAAAAATGTTGAGGAGGACAAAGATGTATCCAATCGTACGAAGAGAAAAATTGGCAGACAAGATTTTTCTGATGGATGTCAAGGCGCCAAGAGTGGCAAAGACCTGTGAACCAGGGCAATTTGTGATTGTAAAGATGGATGAAGCTGGGGAGCGCATTCCATTGACGGTCTGTGATTATGACAGAGAAGAGGGAACAGTGACGATTGTATTTCAGACTGTTGGAGCTTCCACAAAACGCATGGAAGGGTTAATGGAAGGCGACAGCTTCCAGGATTTTGTGGGGCCGTTAGGTTGTGCTTCCGAGCTGGTTGACATGGATATAGAAGAACTAAAGAAAAAGAAAATAGTTTTTATTGCAGGCGGTGTCGGGACTGCCCCGGTGTATCCTCAGGTAAAGTGGCTGCATGAGCATGGCGTGGAATGTGATGTGATTATGGGCTCTAAGACAAAGGATCTGCTGATTTTAGTGGATGAGATGAAAAAAGTTGCTGCGAACCTGTATGTGACGACGGATGACGGCAGCTACGGCTTTCATGGAATGGGCACGGATCAGTTAAAAGCTTTGGTAAGCGAGGGGAAAGAATACGATCACTGCATTGCGATTGGGCCAATGATTATGATGAAGTTTGTCTGTCTTTTGACGAAGGAATTACATATCCCCACAGTGGTTTCCATGAACCCGATTATGGTGGACGGCACAGGCATGTGCGGCGCATGCCGTTTAACGGTGGGGGACGAAGTAAAGTTCGCCTGCGTGGACGGGCCGGAATTTGACGGCCATCTGGTGGATTTCGATCAGGCAATGAAACGCCAGCAGATTTATAAAACAGAAGAGGGCAGGGCTATGTTAAAGCTAAAAGAGGGGGATACCCACCATGGCGGCTGCGGACAATGCGGAGGTGACAAATAATGGATGTATTAAAGAAAGTACCGGTAAGGGAGCAGGAGCCGGCGGTTCGTGCGAAGAATTTTGAAGAGGTATGCCTGGGATATAACGAAGAAGAAGCGGTAAAAGAAGCAGAACGCTGTTTAAACTGTAAAAATGCCCAGTGTATAAAGGGCTGCCCGGTTGCAATTGATATTCCGGGATTTGTTTCACAGATTAAGGAAGGCGAATTTGAAAAAGCATACGAGGTGATCAGCGAAGCAAGCGCGCTTCCTGCAGTCTGCGGCCGCGTCTGCCCGCAGGAAAGCCAGTGCGAGGGCAAATGTATCCGCGGCTTTAAGGGCGAGCCGGTTTCCATCGGCAAGCTGGAGCGGTTTACGGCTGACTGGGCAAGGGAGCATGGAATCGTGCCGAAGAAAAATAAAAACGGAAACGGGCGCAAGGTCGCCGTAATCGGTTCCGGCCCTGCAGGCTTAACCTGTGCAGGGGATCTGGCCAGGATGGGTTATGACGTGACAATTTTTGAAGCGCTGCATGAACCAGGAGGCGTGCTCATATACGGGATTCCGGAATTCCGTCTTCCGAAAGACGACGTGGTGGCAAAGGAAGTGGATAATGTAAAAGCGCTTGGCGTTAAAATCGAGACAAACGTAGTAATCGGAAAAGCTACCACGATTGACGAGCTGATGGAGAACGAAGGGTTTGAAGCCGTATTTATCGGCTCGGGCGCAGGGCTTCCGCGGTTTATGGGCATCCCGGGCGAGCAGGCGAACGGCGTATTTTCCGCCAACGAATTTTTGACGCGTAACAATTTAATGAAAGCATTCCAGGAGGACTACGATACGCCGATTATGAAGGGCAAAAAAGTGGCCGTAGTCGGCGGCGGCAATGTGGCGATGGACGCGGCAAGGACGGCGCTTCGTCTTGGCGCAGAAGTACATATCGTATACCGAAGGAGTGAAGCGGAGCTTCCGGCGCGTGTGGAGGAAGTGCATCATGCAAAGGAAGAGGGGATTATCTTTAACCTCTTAACAAACCCGGTAGAAATTCTGGTAGATGATAACGGCTGGGTAAAAGGCATGACCTGCATTAAAATGGAGCTTGGAGAGCCGGATGAATCGGGGCGCAGATCTCCGGTAGAGGTGAAGGGATCGGAGTTTGAAATTGAACTGGATACGGTGATTATGTCCCTTGGCACTTCGCCAAACCCACTGATTTCTTCCACGACAAAAGGGCTTGATACGAACCGCAGGAAGTGTATTGTGGCAAATGAGGAGGACGGGGCGACATCGAAGCCCGGCGTATTTGCTGGCGGCGACGCCGTAACGGGGGCAGCGACGGTGATCCTTGCCATGGGCGCAGGGAAAGCGGCGGCCCAGGGCATTCATGAATATTTGTCGAATAAATAGATGGCAAAAGATGGGCAAAAGCGTTGCCGGCCAGAAGACAGCCTGGCCGGCAGCATTTTTCAAACGCGCTCTAAAACGCCCAGTCGGGGCAGTATTCTTCTTCCGGGACAGGCTCTGGAATTGCCCAATCGTGAAGGTACCCTTTTAATTCGTCATACGGGATTTCGACTCCGGTTTTTAAACTGCTGACCTCGTCTACATAAAAATATACTACAACAGCATTCTGTCCCCAGTGTATCCGTTCCGGTGTCATAAGAGGTTTTATTTTGTCCGGCTCCAGATATCCCTTTTTGGCGCAGAGCTGGGTCAAAATGCCCCACGCCTGTTCTTCTGGTACGGTAAAGAGATCTGTGATGGGGATTACCTGCCCGGTTGCCTGGTCAAATAATACGGTGCGGTACAGGGATAAGTCGTCATAGATGCCGCGTTCCGGAATGGACCAGGAGGTTGTAAAGCCGATGAAGCGTTCTGTTTCTACGCATGGTTCAATAAACTGGTCTGCAACACGTAATTCAAAATACTTCCCTTTTTCCAGGCATTCCTTATAATCCGCATAGGCATTTTCCAGCAGTGCGGGAATATCGAGCAAAACCCCCTGGTTTTTGTAATAAGCGCGGACAGTCTCCAAAGCTTCCGGAGTCATGGTTTCAATTCCTTTTAGGCCATTGGAATGGCTATTGGTATCCTCCACAGAAGTCGACAGAATGATATCTAACAGCTGTTGTCCGTCAGGCAGGCGGTACGAATAGATCAGTGAGTCTTCATAGGAAGGACGCCATAGGCTGATTTTGGTGCCATCCTCTAGGACATAAGCCTTATCTTGTTTTAGTTCATATTCCGTTTCGGTTTCTGTGGGTTCTTCTGCTGTGATTGACGTAAGGGCCATTAGCCCAATGCATCCTGACTGCATAAGGCAGCATAAAACCATACCCAGCATACATATATATTTTTTCATAGCTCCTCCCCCCATTATTCTAAGTTTAACTTCTTTCTTGTAATATAAAAACAGATTAGATAATATATGATACTCAGTACCACTGCCTGTAAAATAACCAGGCCAATCAGCCATTTATAAAAGCCGCTGAATGAAACATTTGTCATTTCGGCAGTTATCTGCCCTAAGGCATTAAACTGTGAGATGCCTAAAACCATAAGTACGAGAACGGATAATACCTGCTGTACCATATAAAATACGACGTATGCCCCAATTGCGGCAGGGATACGGTGCGTACGGAAGAGCTGGCCGACAGAAACGCTTGCATATACCATCAATACGTTGCTGACACACATAAGAACTACCATGGCGGCGAGCAAAAGCCAAAACAGCCAGAAAGACATTCCGGAAACGGCTTCGATTTCCGTTTTAAGGCGGGCAAGGGAGGAAGCGCCAATGTTTATGCCGGTATATCCCAGAATATACAGGGAAAACATGGTGGCGATGACCGCAAAAACAAGCCAGAATGAAGCGGCTATAATTTTCGTATTTAAAATGGATGCGGTGGATACGGGAAGCGTATGCGTCAAATACCCCTGGCTTGCGTACATGGTCTTATAAAAGCGTACGGTTAAGTAAACGGATGTCAGGATAAAGAGTGCGAAAATGGTCAGGCTATAAAAAGCAATGAAGAAGCTCTTTAATGTGGTAAGGTTGTTTAGGGCGTCGAAAGCAAGCATGACATTCCCGATAAAAGCAACCGCAATCAGGGATATGTTTAACGGGACAAGCAGCTTTGCGGTTTCCCTAAATTCATGTTTCAATAATTTTGCTAACATTTGAATACCTCCCGGAATAAAGCGTCAACGGATTTCCCTTCCTTTTCACGGATGTTGTCTACGGAAGTATTTAGGGCAATCTGTCCGTCTTTGATAAAAATAACCTGATCTAGAATATTTTCGATATCGGAAATCAGGTGGGTTGAGATCAGGATGGCTGCATCCTCATCATAGTTGCTTAAGATGGTTTCTAAGATATAATCCCTTGCTGCAGGGTCAACTCCGGCGATGGGTTCATCCAGGACATAAAGTTTGGCGCGGCGGCTCATGATTAAAATGAGCTGGACTTTTTCTTTTGTCCCCTTTGACATGGACTTTAACTTGTCGTTTGGGTTAATCTGAAGCTTTTTTAACATGTCGTATGCCCGTTCCTCTTCAAAATCCAGATAGAAATCCTTAAAGTAGCGGATAATCTCATTGACCCGCAGGTTGCTCTCTAAGTAGGAGTGATCGGGGAGGTAGGACACCCAGCTTTTGCTTTTTGGCCCTATGGGGGCCTGGTTAACGGAAAGCGTACCTTCACTTGGCGTTAACAGGCCGTTGATTAGTTTAATCAGGGTGGTTTTGCCGCTTCCGTTGGGACCGAGAAGCCCGATAATATGCCCGCTTTCTAACGAAAGGTTGATGTGGTTTAGGGCAGTATGGCTGCCGTAGGTTTTGCTTAGGTTTTTGCATTCCAGAATGATACTCATGGTGTTTCCCCTTTCATATTTTCAAATGTCTGTTTCATAAGCGAAATCGTTTCTTCCCTGTCAAAGCCTAAGCTTTTCATGCTCTGTAAGAAGGTTTCGATTTTTTCCCTGGCAAGCGTGGATTTTATTTCTTCGATCATATTTAAGTCCTCCGTAATAAAGCGTCCGCTGGTGCGTTTGGAGTAGACCAGTCCGCTGCGTTCTAATTCCTGCAGTGCTTTCTGCATTGTATTAGGGTTTACAGCCGCTTCGGTTGCAAGTTCCCGTACAGAAGGGAGCTTGTCGCCGGGGGCGTATTTGCCGGATACGATAGAAAGCTGCATAATTTCTATAATCTGTAAGAAAATCGGACGATCAGACGTTAAGTTCCATGGCATTTCATCACCTCACTTTGTGTACTGCTGTATTAACATACTAATACAATAGTGCAAACGGATGCGTTTGTCAAGAGGATATCTGAAAATATGCAGTGAATTTTATGTAACAGTTTAGCCTTCCGGCTCCGCTGTTACAATTTTACACATTCTGTCAGAAGGAAAGTATTTACTTACCGGGAAAAAAATGATATGATGATTAAAGTTGCGTAAAGAGAGGTTTTTACGAAAGCAGAATTTACACAGGAAAGGATGTCGTTATGAGACAATTGATGTTAGGCAATCAGGCGCTGGCGAGGGGTCTGTATGAAGCAGGCTGCTGCGTGGTATCAAGTTACCCGGGTACGCCGAGCACGGAAGTGACGGAAGAAGCCGCAAAGTACGATGAAATTTACTGCGAGTGGGCGCCGAATGAAAAAGTGGCAATGGAAGTCGCATTTGGCGCTTCCCTGGCAGGGAAAAGAAGCTTTTGCGGAATGAAGCACGTCGGGCTAAACGTTGCGGCGGATCCGCTGTTTACCTGTTCTTATACAGGGGTAAACGCGGGCATGGTGATTTGTGTGGCAGACGACGCGGGCATGCACTCGTCTCAGAATGAGCAGGATTCCCGCCATCATGCAATCGCATCCAAAATCCCGATGCTTGAACCGTCGGATTCCGCCGAGGCATGTGAGTTTGCCAAAAAGGCGTTTGAACTTTCCGAGGAATTTGACACTCCGGTCATCATTAAAATGTGTACCAGGGTTGCGCATTCCCAGAGCATTGTAGAGGAAGGCGAGCGGATCGTTTTTGCCCCCGTTCCTTATGAAAAGAATATTGCCAAATACGTGATGATGCCGGGCAACGCCATCCGCCGCCATCCGGTTGTGGAGGAGCGTACCAGAAAGCTGATCCGGTTTGCGGAAGACTGTGAATTTAACCGTGTGGAAATGGGGGATACCAGGATTGGCATTATTACCTCTTCCACCAGCTACCAGTATGTAAAGGAAGTATTTGGGGACAAAGCAAGTATTTTAAAGCTTGGCTTAATCAATCCGCTTCCGCAGAAGCTGATATTGGATTTCGCCGCGAAGGTGGAAAAGCTGGTAATCGTAGAAGAGCTGGATCCGATTATCGAAAATCACTGTAAGCAGCTGGGGCTTACGGTTACCGGCAAGGACGTCCTGCCGATGGAAGGCGAATATTCCCAGAACCTGATAGCCGAAAAGCTGGGCGTAAAAACGCCGTCTTACCATAAATTAGAAGAAACCATGCCGAACCGTCCTCCGGTGATGTGCGCCGGATGCCCGCACAGGGGGCTGTTTTACATATTGTCAAAAAATAAATGCACGGTACTCGGCGATATCGGCTGTTATACCTTAGGCGCGGTCGCCCCGTTAAACGCTATGGAAATGACGCTTTGCATGGGGGCTTCCGTCAGCGCCATCCACGGCTTTAACAAAGCGCTCGGCGCAGAGGGCGAAGGCAGGACCGTAGCGGTAATCGGCGATTCGACCTTTATGCATTCCGGAATGACGGGCCTTGCCAATATTGCCTACAACCAGAGCAATTCCACGGTGATTATTCTGGACAACTCCATTACGGGCATGACCGGGCACCAGCAGAACCCGACGACAGGCTACAACATCAAAGGCGACCCGGCAGGCAAAATCGATCTGGAAAGCCTGTGCCGTTCGATGGGCTTTTCCCGTGTGTCGGTTGTGGATCCGTATGATTTGGAAGCCTGCGACCGGGTGGTGAAAGAAGAGCTTGCGGCAGACGGGCCGTCCGTTATCATCAGCAGGCGTCCGTGCGCGCTGTTAAAATACGTCAAGCACGATGCGCCCCTTACGGTCAAAGAGGAACAATGCGTGGGCTGTAAATCCTGTATGCGCCTTGGCTGCCCGGCGATCAGCATCAAGAACGGGAAAGCTGCCATTGACAATACCTTATGCGTAGGCTGCAAGGTATGCGCGCAGCTTTGTAAATTCGACGCGTTAAAGACCGGGGAGGTGTAGAAATGACAAAGAACATTATGATAGTAGGCGTAGGAGGGCAGGGCTCACTGCTTGCCAGCAAGCTGCTGGGGCATCTGCTTTTGTCAGAAGGGTATGATGTAAAGGTATCGGAAGTACACGGGATGAGCCAGCGCGGCGGCAGCGTCGTGACGTATGTTAGGTTCGGGGAAAAGGTGTATTCGCCGATTATTGATAAGGGAGAAGCGGACTTTATCGTATCCTTTGAAAAACTGGAAGCGGCCCGTTATGTGGAGTATTTGAAGGAAGGCGGCAGGATTGTAACGAATACGCAAAAAATCGACCCGATGCCTGTCATTACGGGGGCGGCGGCTTATCCGGAGCGTTTAATCGAGAAGATGCAGGAAACGGGGATTTTGGTCGATGCGATGGACTGCCTTTCTTTAGCGGAAGAGGCAGGCTCTGCAAAGGCAGTGAATATCGTGCTGATGGGGCGTTTGTCCAAATACTTTGATATTCCAGTGGAGAAATGGCAGAATGCGATTGAAGAATGCGTTCCGGCAAAATTTGCGGAGCTGAACCGCAAAGCGTTTTTGCTGGGACGCGGAGAATAGAGAGATGTCCCATGGTGAACAAATAAAGAAACGATTGGAGAGAAAACATGAAGAACTATTATCAGCCAGAAATTGAAACCATGCCGTTGGAGCAGCTTCAGGATCTTCAGAGCGAACGCCTGGTGAAACAAGGTAAAATACGTTTATGATAACGTAAAGTTTTATCATGACAAGATGGATGAAGCGGGTGTAAAGCCGGAAGATATTACCGGGATTTTAGATTTGCACAAGCTTCCGTTTATTGACAAGGATGATCTCAGGGATCAGTATCCGTATGGGCTTTTGGCCGTGCCGCTTTCGGAATGTGTGCGTATCCAGTCCACCAGCGGGACGACAGGGCGCCGTGTGGTTGCGTTTTACACGCAGGAAGACATTGATTTGTGGGACGAATGCTGCGCAAGGGCGATTGTTGCGGCAGGCGGTACCAAAGAGGACGTCTGCCATGTCTGCTATGGCTACGGCCTGTTTACCGGAGGGCCCGGCTTAAACGGAGGATCGCATAAGGTAGGCTGCTTGACGCTGCCGATGTCGTCCGGTAATACCGAGCGGCAGCTGCAGTTTATGGAGGATCTGGGATCGACGATTATTTGCTGTACGCCGTCGTATGCCGCGAACCTTGGCGAAGCGGTTACGGAGCGTGGGTTAAAGGATAAGCTGAAATTAAAGGCCGGCATTTTCGGCGCGGAGCCGTGGACGGAAGAGATGCGGCGCAACATTGAGGAAACGCTTGGCATTAAGGCGTATGATATTTATGGCCTGACAGAGATTTCCGGCCCGGGCGTTTCGTTTGAGTGCGAGGAGCAGGCCGGAATGCATATCCAGGAGGATCATTTTATAGCCGAAATCATCAACCCGAAGACCGGGGAGGTGCTTCCGGAAGGGGAGATCGGCGAACTGGTATTTACCTGTATTACGAAAAAAGCGTTCCCGCTTCTGCGTTACCGTACGCGCGACCTCTGCCGCTTAAGCCGTAAGAAATGCTCCTGCGGGCGCACCCATGTGCGTATGATGAAGCCGAAGGGCAGAAGCGACGATATGATGGTGGTAAAAGGCGTCAATGTATGGCCGTCTCAGATAGAGGCGGTGCTGTTAAAACAGGGGTATCAGGCAAACTACCAGATTGTCGTAGACCGTATCGGAAACCACGACACAATTGAGGTACAGGTAGAGCTGACGCCGGAAATGGCGGAGAACCCGACGCTTTCGATTGCGGAGCGTGAAAAGAAGATTGTCACGGCGTTAAAATCCATGCTCGGTATCCGGGTGGATGTAAAGGTAGTGGAGCCCAAGACGATTACCAGAAGCGAGGGCAAGGCGGTGCGTGTTATTGATAAGAGGCATTTATACCAGTAATTAAAAAATATGTCCTTCCATTGCTATTTATTTGGCGGTGGGAGGATATTTTGCGGTATGCATATCTGAAATGTTTAACAGGGGGAAAATATGAACCAGGATTTAACCAAGGGGGCAGTGATGCAATCTATGCTGCGGTTTGCTTTGCCAATGATTTTAGGGAACCTGCTGCAGCAATGCTACAATATTGCAGATACATTAATTGTAGGCAAATGCCTGGGGAGCAATGCCCTTGCGGCAGTTGGATCTTCATTTACATTGATGACGTTTCTAACGTCTGTCCTGCTGGGGCTGTGCATGGGCAGCGGCGCGGTTTTTTCAATCCGGTTCGGGCAGAGGGATATGCATGGCTTACGGGAGAGCGCGGGGGCTTCTTTTTTATTAATTGCTATATTGGCATTTGTATTAAATGCGGCGGCATATGCTTCCCTGGATGGCATCCGTATTTTTTTGCGCGTTCCAGGAGAAGTCTGGGGTTTGATGCAAAGTTACTTGGCTGTGGTCTACAGTGGGATTGCCGCTACCTTTTTATACAATTATTTTGCTTCTTTTTTGCGTGCAATTGGCAATTCGCTTGTCCCTCTTATTTTTCTGGCGGTTTCGGCAGCCCTTAATATTATCCTGGATTTGTGGTTTGTGCTGGGGTTGTCTTGGGGTGTGGCGGGGGCTGCTTGGGCAACTGTGATTTCCCAGTATATATCAGGGCTTGGGATTTTAGTATATACCTTATTTCAGTGCAGGCAGCTTCGCCCGCTACGGGAATGTTTGCGGATACGGGCCAGGTGCGTGCGGGAAATAGCGGGTTTTTCAGTGTTAACCTGTATCCAGCAGTCAGTTATGAACCTGGGGATATTAATGGTGCAAGGGCTGGTTAACAGCTTTGGGGCAGCTGTTATGGCGGCATTTGCGGCGGCGGTTAAAATTGATGCGTTTGCCTATATGCCGGTACAGGATTTTGGGAATGCGTTTTCTACGTTTATTGCACAAAATTATGGGGCGGAGCAAGAAGGGCGTATACGAAAAGGGCTTAAAGGGGCAGTGTGTTTTTCATTCTTTTTTTGCGTGGCCGTTTCTGTTTGTGTATGCTTGTTCGCAAGGCCTCTTATGGGGCTGTTTGTCAATGCGGCAGATACTAGGATTATAGAAGAAGGGGTGCGGTATTTACGGATTGAAGGTGTTTTTTACTCTGGCATTGGCTGTCTGTTTTTGTTGTATGGGCTTTACCGGGCTCTAGGTAGGCCGGGCATGTCTGTTGTACTGACTGTAATTTCTTTGGGGACGCGTGTGGCGCTGGCATACCTGCTTTCGTCCATACCCTGTATTGGCGTGGCAGGGATCTGGTGGTCAATACCGATTGGGTGGTTTTTGGCGGATGTGGCAGGAGTGGCATATTACTTAATTTACAGGGAGGATTTGCTTGGAAAAGGGGGAGGGCATGGCAGAGAAGGAATTCTTTCATAAAGCTTTGGCTGATTTTGCGTTTGACGTGGCAAGCGGCGGGGCTATACGGCATTTGGCAGACAGGGGCTACACGGCAAAACAAATTGCAGGGGAGCTTGATTTTTCTGTCCCATTTGAAAAGGTTAGGCAGGCGGTGTGGGATCATCTGGTGAGCAGGCAGATAATCCTATTAGACGAGCCGGGGTCAGGCAAAACCAAAGAAAAGGCGGTTTTTGTAGAGGAACGGGGAAGATTCGGAAAGAAGAGCTTCCGGCGGGCTGTATGTCCAAATGAGGATAAGGGGCAGATCCATTGGATACAAAAGTATATTTCTGTGGGAAGCCCTGAGGATTTGGTAAGGCTTTTGTCTGGGATGTGCCGAAAGAACGGCAGGGAGACAGCTTATATGGCTTGTGATTTTGGAGCCTGGGAATATGGTGAAAAGGAACAGTATATGGAATTGCTGGGAGTTCTGGATGAAAGGCAGGGGGAGTATATTAGAGGGCTGCCATGGGGAAAGGGACGGGTTTTTCATCGGCTGGATCAGAGGATGCAGGAAATTGCGGGAAGGATGGGGTTGATGAAAAGGTTTGAGGGGATGTTTTATTTTGGGGGTATTG
This sequence comes from Lachnospiraceae bacterium, assembly GCA_009911505.1. Classification (GTDB taxonomy): domain Bacteria; phylum Bacillota; class Clostridia; order Lachnospirales; family Lachnospiraceae; genus Roseburia_B. The sequence goes on from QXXL01000046.1 coordinate 92,303, forward strand.
GGGAGAAAATTATAGTGGGGTGTGCAGATGGCGGGGATGGTTTTTTGAATACGTTATAGGGGGCTTCTGCCTGACTACGGTTTTGGCTGGCCTGCAGGGGATTTTTTATTTACGCTGGATGGAGTACTAGTACTCCATCCGGACAGAAATTGAAGTCCGGAACCATCTGCTTCGCACCATTGCGTCGTTAAAATTTCTAGA
>QXXL01000047.1 GCA_009911505.1 Lachnospiraceae bacterium
TTCCATATGGTTGATCAAGATGCCTAAAAATGTAATGAATGATTCAAAAATTGTTTTTTATCCAGGCCAGTTTTTGCATAAAACTATTTAGAACAGGCCAGTATTTTAATGTTTTTGTTTCGACATGAATTGTAAATTTATGCGATATTTATTTTTTAAAATGTCCTGGCTGCAGTTAATCATAAAGGAGGAAATGTGAAAAAGGTACTGATAATAGGAGGCGGTGCGTCTGGTATGGCTGCAGCTATAGCTGCAGCGCGTAATGGTGCATCTGTGACTATTCTAGAACATATGGACCGGATCGGTAAAAAAATACTTTCTACTGGGAATGGAAAATGTAATTATACAAACCACAGGCAGGGCTTACGTTTTTACCGGGGCGAAAACCCTGCTTTTGTGCTGCCTGTATTCCGGCAGTTTGGATTTGAAGAAACGGTGGCGTTTTTTCGGGAGCTGGGCATATATCCTAAGGAGAGGGACGGCTATTTTTATCCGGCCAGCGGGCAGGCAGCATCGGTGCTTGATGCGCTGCGTATGGAATTAAGGCGGTTACGGCTACAGGTGGTGACAGGGTGTAATTTAACTTCTGTGCAAAAAGAGGGGGCTTTTTTTAAAGCTGTAGCAGGTACAAAAGCATATTATGCTGACTGCTGTATATTTGCATGCGGCGGCATGGCTTTTCCTAAATCAGGCAGTGACGGGAGCGCATTTTCATTTATCAGGCAGTTTGGGCATACGTTTGTGCAGGTTGTGCCTGCTTTGGTGCAGTTAAAAGCAAGTCAGCCTTTTTTTAAATCGATTGCGGGTGTCCGGACTGATGCGTCGGTGAAATTGTATGTGGAGCAGAAGCTGGTATGTGAGGATAGAGGGGAAGTGCAGCTTACAGACTGCGGAATTTCTGGAATTCCGGTGTTCCAGGTCAGCAGGTATGCCGCTAAGGCGTTAGGGCGCGGGGAACGTGTGCATGCGGCGCTTGATTTTGTGCCTTTTTTGGGCAATGGGGATTTGTTTTGGGAAGTTAAGGGGCGGTTTATGAGGGGGGATGGGAAAACAGCGGAGGAAGCGCTTGTTGGGCTGTTTTCTAAGAAGCTGATTCCAGTTTTTTTAAAGCAAAACGGGATTATACTTAAAGGGGATGCGGCAGCTGTGCCAGAAGGTAAACTGCGGGCGCTTTGTGGGTATTTGAAGGAAGCTTGGGTGGATATTATAGGTACAAAAGGATTTGAGGCTGCCCAGGTGTCGGCAGGAGGCATTGATACTAGGGAGATTTGTGCGGAAACGATGGAATCGGTATTGGAGCCGGGGCTTTATTTTGCGGGGGAAGTGGTGGATGTGGATGGAATGTGCGGAGGGTATAATCTGCAGTGGGCATGGTCATCTGGATATGTGGCGGGGTCACATGCCGCAGTGGGGTAAATTCCAGGCGGGAATCCGTATTTGACATTTGATGGAAACATGTATAAAATAAATGAAGCTTACGATAAAGGAGTGTTCAAATGCAGAAAATATTAGATTTGATTACGGCAGAAGTAACAAAAGCATTTATGGAATGCGGCTATCAGGAAAAATATGGAAAGGTGACCTTATCTAACCGCCCTGACTTGTGTGAATTCCAGTGCAACGGCGCTATGGCTGCGGCGAAGGAATACAAAAAAGCTCCGTTTATGATTGCAGATGAGGTGGCGGCAAGGCTTTCGGACAGCGCTTTGTTTGAAACGGCAGAATCTGTGAAGCCCGGATTTTTAAATTTAAAGTTGGATAACGCATATCTGGCGGATTATTTGCAGGGAATGAGGGGCGATCCGGGGCGGTTCGGCTGTGAAAAGGCGAAAAACCCTAAGATGATCATGATCGATTACGGCGGGCCGAATGTGGCAAAGCCGCTGCATGTAGGGCATCTGCGTTCTGCGATTATCGGGGAAAGCATCAAGCGGATCGGGCGCTTTATGGGGCACAATATGACAGGCGACGTGCATCTGGGCGACTGGGGCCTTCAGATGGGCTTGATTATTACGGAATTAAAGGGGCGTAAACCGGAGCTTTCTTATTTTGACGGGGATTATGAGGGCAGTTATCCTGAAGAAGCGCCGTTTACCATTTCTGAGCTGGAGGAGATTTATCCGACGGCAAGTGCAAAATCCAAGGAGGATCCTGTGTATAAGGAAGCAGCGATGCAGGCGACGTATGAGCTACAGAATGGCAGGAGGGGATACCAGGCGCTGCTGTCGCATATCTTAAATGTGTCGGTAACGGATCTGAAACGCAATTATGAAAATTTAAATGTGTCTTTTGATTTGTGGAAAGGGGAATCGGATGCGGATCCGTTTATCCCGGATATGGTGCAGAAGATGAAGGACGACGGATACGCTTACCTTAGTGAAGGCGCCCTGGTTGTGGATGTAAAGGAAGAGGCTGATACGAAGGAAATCCCACCTTGTATGATTTTAAAATCGGATGGGGCCGCGCTTTACAATACCACGGATCTGGCTACGCTTGTCTGGCGTATGGATGAGTACCATCCAAACGAGATTATTTATGTAGTGGACAAACGCCAGGAGCTGCATTTTATCCAGGTGTTCCGCTGCGCCAAAAAGACGGGTATTGTCGGCGGGGATACGAAGTTAAAGTTCCTTGGATTCGGCACAATGAACGGTAAGGACGGAAAGCCTTTTAAGACCAGGGAAGGCGGCATTATGCGTTTGGAGACCCTGCTTTCGGAAATTAATGAGGAGATGTACAAAAAGATTGCAGACAATCATACGATGGACGAAGAAGAGGCAAGGGAAACTGCCAAGGTAGTGGCGTTGTCTGCGGTGAAATATGGGGATTTGTCAAACCAGGCGTCAAAGGATTATATTTTTGATATCGATCGTTTTACTTCGTTTGAGGGAAATACCGGGCCGTATATCCTTTATACGATTGTGCGGATTAAGTCTATTCTGGCAAAATACCGGGCGCTTGGGAAGACGGCGGAGGATGCAAGGATTCTTCCGGCAAATTCAGAGAGTGAAAAAGCGCTGATGTTAGAGCTTGCAGGATTTTCGGCGGCGATGGAGTCGGCTTTTGAGGAAGCGGCGCCACACAGGGTATGCGCTTATATTTATGGGCTTTCTAATGCGCTGAACCATTTTTATCATACTACGAAAATACTGGCGGAAGAAGACGAACAGGCGCAGGCAGGGTATATTTGCCTGCTGGAGCTGGCAAAGGGGGTTTTGGAAACCTGCATAGATGTATTAGGGTTTTCTGCGCCTGAACGGATGTAAGAGGTACTGGCAGAAGGGCTTGTTAAAATCCCAGGTGTTCTCCTATCAACAGGACTTTGATGCGCCCCTTCTGGCCGCTTCTGCGTGTTACGACAATCTGGTTGCAGATGCAGCCGGCGGAAAGGCAGCCGCTACAAATCCCGGTGGAAGCGCATGGAGTCTGTTTGTTAAGGCGCATACAGTTCGGCGGAGTAGCTGTATTGCGGACGCGGTTTACGCCTTCCTCGACGGAGGGTACGATTTTATTCATCCCGGCTAAAATGACGACTTCTTTTGGACCGAATATAAGCGCGGCAACCCGGTTGCCGAAGCCGTCAATATTGATAATCTCGCCGTCTGTGGTGATTGCATTGCTGCTCATGAAATAGGTGTCTGCCAATAAGTGCCTGCGGTAAATCTCTTCTTTTTCGGCTGCGGTCTGCGCCGTTTCACGGTCTAAGAGCTTGACAGACGGATCTGCTTTTAATGCATCTAACAACCCGGTCTGCACGAGTGTCATGGATCCGCCGAAGCCTACAGTGGGATGATCCGGAAGGAAGGTAAGCGCCAGTTCAACGGCTTCTTTGGCTGTTTTTAAGTAGTAGCCGTCCATTTGCCGCTTGTTTAAGCCGGAAATGACGGTAGCCGCCAGTTTTTCATAATGTGTTTTCAAAATATCCATAGTGTGAACCTCCATGATTGATAGTTTTAGTAAAACAAGGTTATGCTTTCGGGCATTTCCTTTATGCCATTCGGCATGATTAAGGTTATACCCTCCGGGCATTCCTTTATGCCATTCGGCATGATTAAGGTTATACCCTCCGGGCATTTCCTTTATGCCATTTGGCATGATTAAGGTTACCATAAATAAAAAAGAAAGGGAAGCGGTTTATGCGTGAGAATCTGAAAAAAATGCTGTCCTATTACAGGCCATACCGCCGGGTGTTTGCGGCGGATATGTTTTTTGCTATTCTGGCGTCTGTAATTGCGCTGGCGATTCCTCTGATTGCGCGGTTCATTACATCTAATATTATTTATCTGGAAAAAAGCGAGGTGCTTAAGCAGACGCTTTTACTGGGTGTTTTGATGGTGGGGCTTGTTTTAGTATCCTGTTACTGTAATTTTTATATTTCCAATTATGGGCATGTGATGGGCGCAAAGATTGAATATGATATGCGGTCGGAAATATTTGGGCATTACCAGAAGCTGTCGTTTGCTTTTTATGACAACCAGAAGGTTGGGGCTTTGATGTCTAGGATTACGACGGATTTGTTTGATATTACAGAGCTGATGCACCATGGGCCGGAAAATGTGGTAATTTCTGCGATTAAGATCTGCGGTGCGTTTGTGATTATGCTTTGTATTAGCCCGATCCTGACATTTTTTGCATTTGCACTGGTTCCGGTGATGTTTGTATATGCTTATTTTTTTAATGGGAAAATGAAGCGGGCGTTTCGGCGCAACCGGGAAAAAATTTCGGAAATCAACAGCAGGATTGAGGATAACCTTTCTGGTATCCGGGTTGTAAAATCGTTTGCGAATGAACAGATGGAGGAGGAGAAATTTGGGGAAGGCAACCGTGGGTTTTTAGATGCCAAAAAAAACAGTTATTTTTATATGGGCGGGTATCATGCAGGATTAAGTTCGTTTTCGCTTTTGATCACAGTTGTGGTTTTGGTGGCGGGGGCGGTTTTTATTTCCATGGGAATGATCGATGTGACGGATTTGATTACGTTTTTGCTCTATATTAATGTGCTGACAGAGCCTGTCAAGACGCTGATTGATTTTACGGAGCAGTTTCAAAACGGGTATACTGGGTTTGAGCGGTTTTTAGAAATTATGGCCATAAAGCCGGATATTGAGGATGATGCAAATGCAGCTGATTTGCCTGCGGCAGCCGGGGCAGTTGATTTTGAAAATGTGTCGTTCCGCTATGAAGAGAACAGTGAAAAGGTGCTAAGCCATGTAAACCTGCATGTGGATGCAGGGGAATATGTGGCGCTCGTCGGCTCAAGCGGCGCGGGCAAGAGCACGTTATGCAGCCTGATCCCGCGGTTCTATGATGTGACAGGCGGGAGTGTGTTTATTGACGGGAGGGATATCCGTTCTGTGAAATTAAAAAGCCTGCGTGATCAAATTGGGATCGTACAGCAGGATGTTTATTTATTTGTTGGCACAGTGTATGACAATATCCGTTATGGAAAACCGGACGCGTCGCGCGAAGAGGTGATCGAGGCGGCAAAAAATGCAAATGCACATGAATTTATCCTGTCGCTGCCAAACGGGTATGATACTGATATCGGGCAGCGCGGGATCAAGCTGTCCGGAGGGCAGAAGCAGCGCCTGTCTATTGCGCGGGTGTTTTTGAAGAACCCGCCGATCCTGATTTTTGATGAAGCGACATCAGCGCTTGACAATGAAAGTGAGAAGGTGGTGCAGGAATCATTGGAGAAGCTGGCAAAGAACAGGACGACGTTTGTGATTGCGCATAGGCTTTCGACTATCCGGAATGCAAGGCGCATTTTGGTGCTGACGGAGCAGGGGATTGAAGAAGAGGGAAGCCATGAGGAGCTGCTCCGAAAGGGCGGGATTTATGAAAAGCTTTATCATATGCATGGGTAATCATTGATTTGAAATGAAAGGAGAAGAAATGAAGATTGCAGTTACGTATGAGGATGGAAAGATTTTTCAGCATTTTGGACATACAGGCCAGTTTAAGATTTATGAGGCTGAAGAGAATCAGATTGTGGATACATGGATTATGGATACGAACGGGCATGGGCATGGTGCTTTGGCTGGTTTGTTAAAAGAAGCGCATGTGGACGTTTTGATCTGCGGCGGTATAGGTGGCGGTGCGCAGGCAGCATTGGCACAAGCTGGTATTCGGCTGTGTGGCGGGGTGTCGTTAGACGCGGATGAAGCGGTGTATGCGTTTTTAGAAGGGAAGCTGGAGTATGATCCGGATGTGAGGTGCAGCCATCATGAAGGGGGGCATTCTTGCGGGGAGGATAAGAAGGGGTGCCATAGATGATATAATGGGGGGAGATAGGGGTGGCAAAGGGGCCGTCAGTCAGAGGGCAGGGCATTGCTGTGGATTGGACGGGATGCTTAAGAGCCCCTAACCCCCATCACAAGGCCCCAGCCGCATACCCTGCCCTCTGCCTGACTACGTTTTGGCTGGCCTACAGGAGAATTCTTATTTACGCCGGATGGAGTACTAGAACGTGTTTCAAACACACTCTAGTTTTACACATTCTGGCAAATCTGAACTTTGATATTCACTGCTGTTTATTAATACTCCCAAGAATATAAATGTTTTTTGTTATACGCATTTTTGAGAAATACGTTAAATGCCTGTAATCTTCTGCAATGTGGTTCAGGGTTTTAAAATGCTTGTAAATGGGTATCCGATGTGTTAAAATTTGCACGGAGGTGGATACAATATGAAACACAGAATATGGCTGCCAGTTTTTCTGGCGCTATTGCTTTTATGCAGCGGCTGTGCCCAAAAGCAGGTAAATGATGTGGTTTCTACGGAAGACCCCAAAGGGAAAGGATATAAAAGTACACAAAAAAGTATACCACAGAAAATGATGGAAGCTGATACAACAGTGACAGATACGGAGTTCGAAGAAGATGATTTGGGAGAATCAGAAGAACAGACGGTACAGCTGGATAAGATAGCGGACATTATTGGACGTATGACATTAGAAGAGAAGGCCGCGCAATTGTTTGTTGTGCTTCCAGAAGCTTTAATTGAAGGCGTAAGCGCTGTTACGCAGGCGGGCGATGCGACGAAAGAAGCGGTAAGTGAATTTCCGGTAAGCGGGTTTGTCTATATGCAAAATAACTTGCAGTCGCCAGAGCAGGTAAAGGAGATGCTTTCTAACGTACAGTCTTACAGCATGGAGAGGATTGGGCTGCCAGCTTTTTTATGTGTAGATGAAGAGGGAGGGAAGGTTGCGCGTATTAGTGGGACGGATAATTTTAGCATTCCGGGCTTTGAGGGGATGGATGAAGTTGGGCAGTCCCAGAATACAAAAAGGGCAAAGGATATTGGGAACACAATCGGGGAATATCTTTCGGGCTTTGGTTTTAATGTCGATTTTGCCCCGGTAGCGGACGTTTTGTCTAACCCACAGAATGAGGTGGTTAAACAACGTTCGTTTGGGAGTGATCCGGGCCTGGTATCGGATATGGCGCTGGCTGTAATGGAAGGGCTTTGGGAGCAGGGCGTTTATGCGTCTTATAAGCATTTTCCGGGACATGGTATGACGGCGGGGGATACCCATGAGGGCTATGCATATTCAGATAAAACATTAGAGCAAATCGAAGAGTGTGAGCTTGTCCCGTTTCAAAATGGAATTTTGGCGGGCGTTTCGTTTGTTATGGTGGGGCATATTTCCTTGCCGCAGGTTGTTGGGGACAATACGCCAGCTTCTTTGTCAAAAGTGGTAATCACAGATTTGCTTCGGGATAAAATGGGGTATGACGGGGTTGTTATTACTGATGCTATGAATATGGGGGCAATTGCCGGACAGTATTCTTCGGCGGAGGCTGCTGTACACGCTATTGCCGCCGGGGTGGATCTGGTTTTGATGCCGGAAGATTTTAAAGAGGCCTATGCGGGTGTCATAGAAGCGGTGAAGGATGGGACGCTTTCTATGGAACGGGTCGATGAGTCTTTAGCGCGTATTCTTAAGGTTAAGCTGCAGATTATGGAAAGAGGGGTACAATGAGACGGGTTTTTTTAATCGTACTTGACAGCGTAGGGATTGGGGAAATGCCGGATGCGGCCGAATATAACGACGAGGGGAGCAATACGCTTCGTTCGGCGTCAATGAGCCGGTATTTTTCCATGCCTAATATGCGTAAGCTGGGATTTTTCAATATTGAGGGTGTTCATATCGGGGAGAGGGAAGCGTCCCCGGCAGGTTCGTTTGCCCGGATGAAGGAGCTTTCTAAGGGCAAGGACACGACGATAGGGCACTGGGAGATTGCTGGTGTGGTATCAGACGCGCCGTTACCCGTGTATCCGCATGGCTTCCCCAAAGATATTATTGGCGAATTTAAGAAAAGGACCGGGCGGGGCGTACTCTGTAACCAGCCGTATTCTGGAACAGAGGTGATAAAGGATTACGGGGAACGCCATCTGGCAACCGGGGATTTGATTGTCTATACATCAGCGGATTCTGTATTTCAGATTGCGGCGCATGAAAAAATCGTGCCGGTGGAGCAGTTGTACGGATATTGCAGGGAGGCAAGGGAGATTCTGAAGGGGGAGCATGGGGTGGGGCGTGTGATTGCCCGTCCTTTTGCCGGGGCGGCAGGGAAATTTAAACGGACGGCACGCAGGCATGATTTTTCTTTGGAGCCGCCGGGCGTTACTATGCTCGATCAGCTGAAAGAGGAGGGGTTCGACGTTATTTCTATTGGTAAGATCATAGATATTTTTGCAGGGCGCGGGATTACAGAAGCCGTGCGCACGGCAGGCAATGAAGATGGGATAGAACAAATCTTACGGTTTTTGGATCAGGATTTTAAAGGATTGTGTTTTACGAACCTAGTGGATTATGATATGCTGTATGGACATAGGAATGACGTGGACGGGTATGCAAAGGCGCTCACGTATTTTGACGCCCAGCTTCCTAAAATTTTAAAGCGGATGCGGAGGGACGACGTCCTTTTGATTACGGCGGATCACGGCTGCGACCCTGCGGCGGCATCGACTGATCATTCGAGGGAATATACGCCGCTTGTTATGACAGGCGGGTGTGTCCCATGCGGGGTGGATTTTGGGACAAGGGATGGCTTTTGCGATATAGCTGCAACGGTCTTAGGTATCTTTGGGATTCCGGCAAAATGCAGGGGCCAAAATATACTTTAGATAAATTTTAAAATACTGTACATTCGGAATTGCTTTGCCTTTGTTATCCGGGATTCTGAGAGTGCACAAAAGAAAAGGGGGATTTTTTATGTATGGGACATGGTGGTCGCTCGTTCCGCCAATAGTGGCGATTCTGTTGGCATTTATTACCAAGGAGGTGTATATCTCGCTGTTTTGCGGGGTGCTGCTTGGGGCAATGTTTACGTCGGGGTTTGCCCCTTGGGGGACATTTGAAACACTTTTTACGACAATGACGGGCAATATGAATTTAAATATTATTATTTTTGACGTACTGCTTGGCATGATTATCGTGCTGATGTCGCAGTCCGGCGGTTCGGCGGCGTATGGGAACTGGGCCAGTAAGAAAATTAAAAGCAGAAGGGCTTCTTTGTTTGCAACAATGGGGCTTGGCATTCTGATTTTTGTGGACGATTATTTTAACTGCTTAACGGTTGGTTCCGTAATGCGCCCGGTTACGGATAAGTACAAGGTTTCCAGGGCAAAATTGGCGTATATTATTGACGCAACGGCAGCCCCGATCTGTATTATTGCGCCAATTTCAAGCTGGGCGGCGGCAGTCAATTCGTATGTGCCAGAGGATAGCTCTCTGACTGGTTTTCAGCTGTTTTTACGGACGATTCCATATAATTTGTATGCGTTGCTTACCATACTTATGGTATTTCTTATCATTGCCTGGAAGTTGGATTTTGGCCTGATGAAAAAGCACGAAAAAAATGCCCGGAATGGAGATTTATTTACGTCTGGCAGAGAAGAATTTGAAACGATGGATTCCGTAAATGACAGGGTAAATCCAAATGGAAGGGTTATGGATCTGGTGCTTCCGATCGCTGTTTTAATCGCGTCTGCGGTGTTTGGCATGATTTATACTGGATTTTTAGGAGGGGCAGGCAATGTGATTGATGCATTTGCGAACTGTGACGCGGAAATGAGCCTGATTTTTGCAACGACAGTAACGGTTATTTTTATGGCGGTTTTGTATCTGCCGAGAAAAGTCATTTCTTTCCACAATTTTATGGGCGCGCTGGCAGAAGGCGCGAAGCTAATGATGCCTGCTATTTTGATTCTGACCTTTGCATGGACGTTAAAGGGGATGGGCGATAATCTGGGCATTGCGGAATTTGTAAAGGGTGCCGTTGGGGCAAATATGACGGCAAGTATTGTTATTCCGGCAATTATGTTTGGAATTGCGTTGTTTTTGGCATTCTCGACAGGGACGTCATGGGGGACGTTTTCTATACTGGTGCCGATTGTAGTATCTATGTATGCGGGAAATGACGATGAAATGATGATAATTGCGGTATCTGCTGTTTTGGCGGGTGCAGTATGCGGAGACCACGTTTCCCCGATTTCTGATACGACGATTATGTCTTCCTCAGGTGCGCAGAGCAACCATATCAACCATGTACAGACACAGATGCAGTATGCTATGATTGTAGCTGTGATTTGTGTGGCTGGGTATTTGATTGCAGGGCTGACGAAGAACTGGGTAGCTGCGCTTGGCGTGTCAGCAGCGGTTTTGGTAGCTGTGCTGTATGCCTTGAAGCGTAAATGCGGCGGTGGGGCAGAAGTATGAAAAAAGTGATACAGGCGCCTTATATTGATCAGACTAAGCAGTATCCGACCGGATGCGAGAGCGTGTCGGCGGTGATGCTTTTGCAGTATTTGGGTATACCGGTTTTAGTGGATGATTTTATTGAAAAATACCTGAAAAAAGAACCGATGGTAAGCAGGCAGGGGCGGCTGTACGGGCCGGATCCCTTCCAGTATTTTGCGGGAAGCCCGTACGATATTGATTCTTTTGGGTGTTATCCCCCAGTGATTGTGGAAGCGATGAACCGGGTGTTTGCAGAATTTCATTTTGGGAAAAGGGCTGTGGATGCTTCGGGTATGCCAATGGGGGAATTGCTGGGGCGGTTTATTGACCGGGATTTGCCAGTAGTGTTTTGGGCGAGTATTGATTTAAAAGAGACGGTGCCAGGGCCTAAGTGGTATTTGCAGGACGGGACATTGTTTTCTTGGATTTCAAACGAGCATTGTATGCTGCTGGTGGGATATGACGAGGAGTCGTATTATTTTAATGATCCCTGGATGAATCATGGGTGTATTGCTTATCCAAAGGGGATTGTGGAGAAAAGGCATAGGGAGCAGAGGGAGATGGCGGTGGTGCTAAAGGATTGCCAGCTGTGATTGGTGTCTATGCGGGGGGCGTTTCAGATATTTACAATTCCTCAGGCTGTAAGGTTTGATTGCTATGGTATGCAGGAAGCTGATTTGAATTCCCTTGTGGATATTTTAATTGAGTTTGGCTGCCCTTTGTATGATCCGCAAATATCAACGAGATTTGATTCCTGGACAGATAGATAGAAGCCTTAGAGTGTGCTTGAAAATGCTATGTGGTTGATCAATATGCCTAAATTTGTTCTATATTCAAGCCAATTTTTACAAGGGGCCGTCAGTCAGAGGGCAGGGTATGCGTCTGGGTCTGTGTTCAGGGGCTAAGGGGCTCTAAAGCATCCCGTTTTGGTATTCTTATGCTGACGCAACCACCGTAAACGCGCCGTCCATGGCGCGGTTACGGTTTGCCCTGCCATCCGT
>QXXL01000048.1 GCA_009911505.1 Lachnospiraceae bacterium
CTGCAGGGGATTTCTTGTTTATGCCGGATGGAGTACTAGCAGCATTTCTGCAAATACGGCAGATTTTGACTATGCTCCGGATAGGGCACAGTTTTGGTTATGCTGTGAGTGCGATGGGGAGAATATGATAAGATAAAAAGAGTTGTGTAACGCTTTAACAGGAGGAAATGATTTTGGCTGATTTAAGGAAAGAGATTGAAAAAAGACGCACTTTTGCAATAATATCCCATCCGGATGCTGGGAAGACGACGCTGACGGAGAAGTTTCTGCTCTATGGCGGCGCAATTAACTTGGCGGGTTCGGTGAAGGGAAAGGCGACGGCCAGGCACGCCGTGTCTGACTGGATGGAGATTGAAAAGGAGAGGGGGATTTCGGTTACTTCTTCGGTGCTGCAGTTCCATTATGGGGGATACTGTATTAATATTTTGGATACTCCTGGGCATCAGGATTTTTCGGAGGATACGTACCGGACGTTAATGGCGGCGGATTCTGCGGTTATGGTGATCGATGGATCTAAGGGGGTGGAAGCGCAGACGAGGAAGCTGTTTAAGGTGTGTGTGATGCGCCATATCCCGATTTTTACATTTATTAATAAGATGGACCGGGATGCAAACGATACGTTTGATTTGTTAGATGAGATTGAAAAGGAGCTAGGCATTGCGACCTGCCCTGTGAATTGGCCAATTGGTTCGGGTAAAAATTTTAAAGGCGTGTATGACCGGAATAAAAAGGAAGTGATGCTTTACAGCGATACCCAAAAGGGGACGAAGGAAGGGGAAGAGACGGTGATTCCTGTGGAGGACGCGTCGCTTTCCGATACGGTTGGACAGGAGAATTATGAAAAGCTTCTGGAAGAAATTGAACTGTTGGACGGGGCAAGCGCCATGTTTGATCAGGAGCTGGTTTCTAAGGGTGAGCTTTCTCCAGTCTTTTTCGGGTCGGCGCTCACGAATTTTGGAGTGGAGACGTTTTTGAAGCACTTTTTGGAAATGACGTTTTCGCCGCTGCCAAGACGCTCTGATCAGGGTGATAAAGATCCGTTTGACGAGGATTTTTCGGCTTTCGTTTTTAAGATTCAGGCGAATATGAATAAGAACCATAGGGATAGGATTGCGTTTATGCGGATTTGCTCTGGCAAGTTTACGGCAGGCATGGAGGTAACGCATGTGCAGGGCGGCAATAAGAAAATGAAGCTGTCGCAGCCGCAGCAGATGATGGCGCAGGAGCGTAAAATTGTGGAAGAGGCTTATGCAGGGGATATTATCGGGGTGTTTGACCCGGGGATTTTTTCAATTGGAGATACGATACTGACTGCGGCAAAGCCATTTCAGTTTGAGGGCATTCCGACGTTTGCGCCGGAGCATTTTGCAAGGGTGCGGCAAGTAGATACCATGAAGCGTAAGCAATTTGTAAAAGGCATTATGCAGATTGCACAGGAAGGTGCAATTCAGATTTTCCAGGAATACGGAATGGGCATGGAGGAAATCATAGTAGGTGTCGTAGGTGTTTTGCAGTTTGATGTGTTAAAATACCGTTTGGCCAATGAATATAATGTAGAGATCCGGCTGGAAAATATGCCGCATGAGCATATCCGCTGGATTGTGGGCAACGGTGTGGAAATGGATCGGCTGACAGGGACATCTGACATGAAGAAGATTCAGGATTTGAAAGGGAACCCGCTGCTTATTTTTGTGAATGAGTGGAGTGTTGGGATGACGCTTGACCGGAATCCCGGGCTTACACTGGAAGAGTTTGGTAGGAATTAGAGGAAGGAGACCATTAAAATGGCAATTGTGAAAGTGACGAACGATACTTTTGAACAGGAAGTGCTGGCATGTGAGGTACCGGTGCTTTTGGATTTTTGGGCGGACTGGTGCGGGCCGTGTAAGATGCAGGCGCCGATTCTGGATGCGTTTGCGGACGAGATGGGAGATGGCATTAAGGTCTGTAAAATAAACGTAGATGAAGAAGCCGCGCTGGCGCTTAAATACCAGGTGATGAGTATTCCGACAATGGTATTGATGGACAAGGGCGTGTTTGTAAAGCGCGTGTCTGGTGTGCAGCAGGCTGAGGATTTGAAGGCGTTTGTAGGGTAATGTACAAAAGGTGATGGGGGCAAAAGGGTACGCCATACAGGGCAGGGCATTGCCAGGGATGGGATGCTTAAAAGCCCCTAAACCCCATCACAATGCCCTGCTTTCCGCACAAACACAGCTTTAATGTTTTTTTCATTTACTCACATGTTTCTAAAGCTTCCTCCATAGAATTAATCCGTACAGCCCATTCAATCCCATAAAGCTCATTATCTGATAATCTATCCGCTATTTTGTCCAGAAATTCGCTTACTTCACCAAAAAATTCGTCATATCCATAAACGGCATAGGGGGAATCTGCGCTGCCCCGGCAGCTTTTACTAGAACTTCAATAAGTTCTTCGTTATCTTTTTTTGTATACATATCTACTCCAACCTTTCTGTTCTATAGGTTCCGATTTATATACCCAATTATAAAATATTTTCCTGCTGCTTACAATGCATTTTTATAAGTTCGTTTTACATGGGTACAAAATTATTTCTATACATTTCCGGAATATTTCCTAAGACAAGTCATATATTAGACTAGGAGTTGAGAAAACATGAAACAGGAAATCCTACATATTATGCCAATACGCCTGCGCAAACCCTTAGAAAAAACCCTGCAAAACCAGCCATATGCAGAAGAAATCCGCATCCGTGTCGGACAACCGCCCGAGCTGCGCTGTAAGGATAAAAGCATATGGCTTTCCCAGGCCGTTACACAAGCAGACGTGGAAGAAATGCTTACTTTTATCAGCCGTTATTCCCTTTATGCCTACGAAGAAGAAATCCGGCAGGGCTTTCTTACCATAGAAGGGGGCAGCCGGATAGGCTTTGCAGGGCAGGCGCGCGTAGAAAAGGGACAGGTTTGCCATATGACAAACATCTGTTTTTTAAATATCCGGATCGCCGTACAGCGCAAAGGCTGCGCTAAAGAGCTAATGCCCTGGCTATTTGATGCACAAGGCGGATTTTTAAATACCTTATTAATCTCAAAGCCGGGTGTTGGTAAGACAACCTTCCTGCGCGACTGTATACGGATGGTTTCAAACGGGGAAGGGGGGCGGCCCGGAAAAAAAGTGTGCGTCATTGATGAACGGTCAGAAATTGCCGCCTGCCACCTTGGCATTCCGCAAAATGACATAGGAAGCCGGACAGACGTATTGGACGGCTGCCCAAAGCAGGAAGGTATGCGCATGGCTCTTCGCGGGATGTCGCCGGAGGTGGTTGCAGTGGATGAGCTTGGCGGGAAGGAAGATGCTAAGGCAGTCGGCGAGATATTGCTCTGTGGCTGTAAAATCTTGGGCACTGTGCACGGAGACGACATAAAACAGGTTATCCGCCAGGCAGGGCTTAAAAAGCTTTGTAAACAAAACCTTATTCAAAGATATGCCCTGCTAAAAAGGCGGGAAGATGGGGAGCGTTTTGTGGAGGTGTATGGAGAAGGGTGCCGGCGGCTATGTTAAAATGCGCAGGTATCCTGTTTATTCTCACTGGCGCGTTTGGATTTGGCGGATACATGGATGCCTGCCTCAAATGGCATCTGGATCAGCTAATTGGGTGCCGGGAAATTTTTGCACAGATAAATGCATACCGGGAATATTTAAAACTGCCGTATGGCGAGCTCATACGGCGCAGCGCCATAGGAAAGAGCGGGGTTTTACCCGAAATTCTGACAGAGGTGGCGGTGGAAATGGGAAAAAACCGTGAAGCAAACGTAGGGGCTTTATGGGAGGAAGCATTTTTCAAACGGAAAAAACAGCTTTATTTAAAGGAAGAAGAAATTGGGATCCTGCTTGCGCTTGCTAAGTGCCTGGCGTTGGAAGGAAACCATGCGCAGGCTTGCAGCATTTATTTTATGCAGTTGGAAGATACCATACGGCAGGCGATGGAAGAAAAAAAAGACAAGCAGAAACTGTACCGGGCAATCAGTGTCTTAGGCGGCCTGTTCCTTGTAGTTTTGCTGCTGTAAAGGAGAAACAATGAGCGTAAACTTAATTTTCAAAATAGCTGCTGTGGGTATTCTGGTTACAGTATTAAGCCAGGTATTAAAGCACAGCGGCAGGGAGGAGCATGCGTTTTTAACCAGCCTTGCGGGCTTGATTATCGTACTGTTCTGGATTGTACCTTACATATATGAATTGTTTGAAACTATGCAGAAGCTGTTCGCTCTATAAGGAGGGCATATGGATATTTTAAAAATCAGTATATTTGGAATTTCGGCTGTCCTTTTAGCCCTGATTTTAAAAAGCTACAGGCCGGAATATAGCTATTACATCAGTATTGCCGTATGCATCTGTATTTTTTTGCTTGTTGCGACTAAGCTGGAGCTGATTATTGGCTATGCGGAAAAAATGCAGAGGATGCTCCGGCTTGATAACGCCTATATGGGGATGATTTTAAAAATGATAGGCGTCACTTATATCGCCGATTTTGCATCGAATATCTGCAAAGACTGCGGCTACCAGACGATTGCGGGGCAAATAGAGTTATTTGCTAAATTGTCCATTCTGGTGCTTGGAATGCCAGTCATATTAGGGTTTATGGAAACGATAGGGGAACTGTTATGAGGTGGGCGGCTGTAATTATTACGGCAGTATGGCTGCTGTTTTCAGGAAATGCGGTATACGCAGCGGAAACACAAGAGCTGTTTTCGGGAATGGATTTTTCAGAACTTAGTGAGTTCCTGGAAGAAAACGGGGATGTACCAGTTACGTTTGAAGAAGTTGTGGAAGCGCTTTTGGGAGGAGGTGAAGTTCCTTATAAAAAAATAGGAGATTATTTAAAAGACCTGGTGTTTTTAGGGTTTGCAGAAAATCAAAAGCTGGCGCTTATGCTCCTTGTGGTGTCCCTGGCATTTTCTATTTTAAAGAGCTATGCCAAAAATTTTTCCAGCTCCTACCTGTCGGAAATCTGTTTTCTTTTGTGTTACAGTTTTATGATGGTATTGTTGTTAAAGTCGTTTTCCGTTATGCATGAAACTGTACTTGGGACATCTGAAACGATGGTGACATTTATGAAGCTTTTGGTGCCGACCTATTGTATGGCAATTTCGTGTACCTTAAATATCAGTTCGTCTGCGGCGGCATATACATTGATTTTTACGGCCATCTATTTGGTGGAATGGCTTATTAGGTACCTTTTGGTACCGTTAGTAGAAGTGTATGTCATGCTGGAATTTCTAAACCATTTGATGGAGGAAGAGCGTTTCCGCAGGTTATCCGGCCTGATAGCAGATGCGGTCCGCCTGGTGTTAAAAGGATCTATAGCCTTTATCCTTGGTATTAATATCATTCAGGGGATGATTGCCCCGGCCATGGACCGCCTGACCGGAAATACGGTGGCGCGCACCATCCAGATGGTGCCTGGGATTGGCAATGTCGTAAGCAACGTCGGGCAGATTTTTTTAAGCTCCGCGCTGGTTATTAAAAACTGCGTAGGAGCGGCAGCATTAATTATACTTTTGCTGTTATGCGTTATCCCATTTTGCAAAATGTTTTTTTTGGCAGCCCTTTATAAAATCCTGTCGGCTGTCCTTGAGCCAGTATCTGATAAACGGCTTTCTGGGGGCATGAACGGGATTGCAAACGGCGGGATGCTGTATTTGAAAATTATGAATACATGCCTGATACTGTTTTTTCTGACAATTGCGTTAACTAGCGCGGCAACAGGGTTAGGAGTTGGTAAGTAAATGGATGCGGTTTTAGGGTGGGTAAAAAATTACAGTATGGTGGTTCTGCTTTTAACTGTGCTTTCCCAGACTGCGGCGAAAAAAGAGTACCGCAAATACATACAGCTATTTATAGAAATTGTGTGGGTGATAACATTAATAAACCCGCTGTTTGCCGCTTTTGGCAAAAGCGGGGATTTGTTTGAAAATATCTCGTATGATAGTTTTTGGCAAGGCCTGGAAGGGATAAGGATGGACCGGGAAAAGCTGGATTTTTTGGACGAGGGGTATTATCTTGAATACTATGAAAAAGCGATTGAAGAAGATGTAAAGCTTTTGGCGAGGAACAATGGGTATGAAGTGGAACAGACTGTAGTTTGCCTGGACGGTGAATATGGGGTAGAGGAGATGGAAATTACGCTTCTAGAGGGGGATGGGGAAGGAATCCTTGCGCTGCGGGATAAAATTGCGGGCTATTATCAGATTGGGGCTGACAAGATTGTGATTAAGGCAGATTAAAAAAGAATAGGAGGCGCCCATGAGGTTTTATGAGTTTTTTAAACAGAAAGAATGGAAAAAATGGGACAAAAGCCAATGGGCAATCCTGATTTTGGCAGGCGTTTTGCTGATGGTGGTTGCCATACCGGCAGACGTACCCCAAAAAAAAGCGGGGGAGGGGAAAAAAGAAGAAGGCGCCATACTGTCTGAGAAAGAAAAAAAGGAGGCGCCTAAGAACTATGCGGCAGAGCTAGAAGCACGGCTAGAAGCCGCCCTTTCCCGGATAAACGGGGCAGGGCGCGTAAAGGCAATGGTTACGTTGGAGGATGCCGGGGAGAGCGTTGTGGAAAAAGATACCGTAAACGAAACTACGGATTTACAGGAAACAGATGAAGCAGGTACGGGGCGCATTGAACGGGGAGCACAGACTACCAGGCAGTCCGTTTACAACGAAACAGACAACGGAAAAACCCCGTTTGTGGGAAAGGAAATGGCGCCAAAGATAGCAGGGGTACTCATTGTTGCCGAAGGAGGGGAAGATACTGCCGTAAAGCAAAATATTTCTGAGGCTGTGATGGCATTATTCCAAATTGACGTGAATAGAATTAAAGTAGTTAAGATGAATATTCAGGAGGAAGAATATTGAAAAAGAAATTGAAAAAAAACCAGATTATTATTACAGCATTGGCACTGATGATTGCGGTTGCCGGGTATGTCAGCTATACAAGGAGCAACTTAGATGGCCTGACAGCAAAAGAAGCAAGCGCGGACATTACGGAAGATTCCTATGAAATTAACAACGATCCCATCATTGAGGGCGAAATTTTTACAGATACCGATGACGGCAGTTTAGATGTTTCTTCCAATACAGGCGAGACAGCAGAAGGCGCAGAAACCGCGGCTGGGACAGATGTAGCGATGGAAGAGGCGACTCAGACGATTGGTACGGATACCGCAGAAACCGGAAGCGAGCTTAATCCGGGCGAAGCCGTTCTGACGAGTTCGATGGTGAGCAATGTAGACTTTGCAGCGGAAATGAAATTGGCCAGGGAACAGGTGCGGGCAAAAAACAAGGAGACACTGCTTGATATTGTCAATAATTCTACTCTTACGGATGAACAGAAGCAGGCGGCGGTAGATCAGATGATTTCACTGACGGATATCGCAGAGCGGGAAGCTGCGGCTGAGATGCTGTTAGAAGCAAAAGGGTTTACAGATGTAGTAGTAAGCATTACGGATAACGCTGTGGATGTAGTATTAAATATGGGTGATGTGACGGACGCGAAACGTGCACAGGTAGAGGATATTGTGAAGCGTAAGACGAATATCAGTGCAGAAAATATTATAATCACACCGATTGATACCAGCGCACAGACACAGGCAGGGGATACACAAAAAGAAGCCGGGACAGAAGGGACGGAAGTAAAGGCAGAAGCAGAAACACAGACAGAAGTGACAGAATAATGGGTAACAGCGCGCTGCCGGGAATATCAGGCAGCGCGCCTTCTATTATCATTTTAAACGACAGCATATTTGTAAGAAAAATGCCAAAAACTACTTTACGAAAACTTAAAAATATGCGAAAATAAAGCCAGTATGCAGAATATGCCATAATCTGCATCCGCATAATGATTTAATTGAAAGGAGTCTTATAATGATTTACACGAAGGAAGTCGAAAACATGTGTCCGGTTGCAAAAGGCGCAAAACATGAACCAGCTCCCATCCCGGAAGAAGGAAAATGGGTCCACTCCAAAAAAATTGAAGATGTTTCGGGTTTTACCCATGGTATCGGCTGGTGCGCACCGCAGCAGGGTGCCTGTAAGCTGTCACTGAACGTTAAAAACGGCGTAATTGAAGAAGCATTGGTAGAGACTATCGGATGCTCCGGCATGACACATTCCGCAGCCATGGCAGCAGAAATCCTGCAGGGCAAAACGATCTTGGAAGCATTGAATACCGATCTTGTCTGCGATGCCATCAATACCGCTATGCGCGAGCTGTTCTTACAGATCGTTTACGGACGTACCCAGAGTGCATTCTCTGACGACGGGCTTGCAATCGGCGCCGGTTTAGAAGACTTGGGGAAAGGGCTTCGTTCCCAGGTTGGTACGATGTATGCAACCAAAGAAAAAGGGGTTCGTTACCTGGAAATGGCAGAAGGCTATGTAACAGGCATCGCCCTTGACGCTGATAACGAAGTAATCGGATACAAGTTCGTTTCTCTTGGCAAAATGACCGATTTCATCAAAAAAGGCGACGATCCGAACACAGCCTGGGAGAAAGCCCAGGGACAGTATGGCCGTGTGGCAGACGCTGCTAAGATTATCGATCCACGCGTAGAGTAAAGGAAAGGAGAGACGAAGATAATGGCTTTATTTGAATCCTATGAAAGAAGAATTGACCAGATTAACGCTGTATTAAACAAATACGGCATCAGCTCGATCGAAGAAGCTGAGAAGATTACGAAAGACGCTGGGCTTGACGTATATGAGCAGGTAAAAAAGATCCAGCCAATTTGTTTTGAAAATGCATGCTGGGCTTACACCGTAGGCGCTGCGATCGCAATCAAAAAAGGCGCTACCCGCGCAGCCGATGCTGCAGCCGCAATAGGGGAAGGCTTACAGGCATTTTGTATCCCTGGTTCTGTTGCAGACCACCGGAAGGTAGGATTAGGGCACGGCAACCTTGGCAAGATGTTACTCGAAGAAGAAACCGAATGCTTTTGCTTTTTAGCAGGGCATGAATCCTTCGCAGCTGCAGAAGGTGCGATCGGAATCGCAGAAAAAGCCAACAAAGTCCGTCAGAAACCGTTACGCGTTATCTTAAATGGACTTGGTAAAGACGCTGCACAGATTATTTCCCGTATCAATGGGTTTACATTTGTAGAAACCAAATTTGACTATCAGGAGAACAAAGTCAATGTAATTTATGAAAAAGCATACTCAGAAGGCCTTCGTGCTACCGTAAAATGCTATGGCGCTGATGACGTACAGGAAGGCGTTGCCATTATGCACATGGAAAACGTAGGCGTTTCGATCACCGGCAACTCCACCAATCCGACACGTTTCCAGCACCCAGTTGCAGGTACATACAAAAAAGAATGCAACGAGCAGGGTAAGAAATACTTCTCCGTAGCGTCCGGCGGTGGTACAGGCCGTACTCTCCATCCGGACAATATGGCTGCAGGCCCGGCTTCCTATGGTATGACAGATACTATGGGCCGTATGCATTCCGACGCACAGTTTGCAGGCTCTTCCTCTGTTCCTGCCCATGTAGAAATGATGGGGCTCATTGGAATGGGCAATAACCCAATGGTAGGCGCTACCGTTGCAGTAGCTGTTTCCATCGAAGAAGCGGCGAAGGAAGGCAAGTTCTAAAGGAAAATATAGTAGAATCAATACTATGAGGGCTATTGGAGAAATCTGATAGCCCTCTTTAATTTTATGTTATGATCTAAAATCGTGTTATAAATTGTCTCAAGTCTACGAGAAGTCCACAAAACTTTTTGATGTAGACTTCAGATTTATGTAGACTTGATATGCTATTATTGATTTTGGACATATTACTTTTTGTATAAGGAGAAGCGATATGGGAGAAATAATTATTAAGCCAAGAACACTTAAAAGTGGAAAAGTAGTATACGAGTATGCATTTGAAATTGCCTCAGTAGATGGAAAAAGGAAACGTAAGACCAAATCAGGTTTTAGAACAAAACGTGAAGCAAAGGAAGCTGGGAAACTAGCACAGCAAACATAAGATTGCGTTTTATTAGGAAAACACACTGTCAAAAGGATTTCATGCTTTGGCGGGGGTCAGCCCGCCTCGGCGGTGTCAGTGGTATTGATTTCAATGTACTCGGCAATCCGGCGGAACTCGTCCGCAAACTTAAAATGAACGCTGATATTGCCGTTTTCGTAAACCTTGATATGGTCTACCAGTTCAATCAGGATTTCGCGGGTCAGCTTTTCGATGTTCTGATATTTTGCAAAAGCTACCAGCGCGGGATGCTGCTGGTCAACGCCGTTTGAGAGCTCTTTCCGTTCAGCCGTCAGCCGGGCCAGCAAATCCGAGAGCCCGGCGGCCTGCCGTTCATAATCGGCTTTCATTTCCCGGTATTCCTGCTGGGTGATTTCCCCGTCTTTCCAGTCTTGATACAGTGACTGCTTGTAGCGGATGATTTTCGTCAATTCCTTTTCCTTTGCGGCAATCTGGTCGTTAAGGCGGTGGGATTGACTTTTTTTCAGCGGGGCCGCATTGATATGGGCTACTATTTCCGAATAGGAAACGGCGGTGCTCACTTGATACTGAATAGCGAACAGAACGGCGGCCTCCAGACGGTTGTGCTTGATAGAGTGCATGGTGCAGGCTGTACGGGAGCGTTTCTTGTAAGTGGAGCAGGAATAATAAACATTCTTCCCGCTCTGGCTCCGGGTCACGGCCTTGCCGCAGTCAGCGCACCTCAGAAAGCCGCTGAATAAATGGAGCTCCCGCTTTTTAGGGGCCGTCCGGGTGTCACGTTTCAGAAGTTCCTGCACCCGGTCAAAGGTTTCGTGGGTGATGATGGCCTCGTGGGTATCGGGGACGCGCACCCATTCATCCTCCGGCACAGCCTCAATCTGGTGTACCTTGTAGCTTTTCACCCGGCGGCGGCCCTGCACCAAATCCCCAGTGTAAATAGGATTTCTGAGAATATCCGTTATAATCTTGTTCCCCCACATGGGAGCGTCCGATATAGCCGGGGAGTAGGGCAGGCCCTTTAGCTTTCTGTATGCCGTGGGGCTGGGTATGCCGTGGTCGTTCAGATACATCACAATTTGAAGTTTGGCCGTACCTTGCAGGCACATCTCGTAAATCTTCTTGACGATTTCAGCGGCTTCCGGGTCAACGATTAGCTGGTGCTTGTCTTTGGGGTCTTTTATGTAGCCGTAGGGAGCAAAAGAGCCTATGTACTGGCCGTTGCGCCGCTTGTAATCGAAAACCTGCCGGATTTTCTTTGAGGTCTGATAACAATACTGGTCGTTCATCACGTTTGTTATCGGAACGATGATGCTGTTCACGCTGTCCGGGTTTAGGTAGCTGTCCACGCCCTCGGCCAAGCTGATAAAGCGGACGCCCATCTGCACAAAAAGGTTGTCAATCAGACTTCCAGCATCGCTATAATTCCGGGCGAAACGGGAAAGGTCTTTCACCACAACGCAGTTGATTTTCCCGCTCATCACATCCCCCAAGAGCCGCTGGAAACTTTCGCGCTCCGTATCGGTTCCCGTGTGGCCGTCATCCACATACTCGGTGTAGCTTTCAAATTCTTCCGCATGGTTGAAGTGAAAATCATTGAGAATGTCGCGCTGGTTTTTCACGCTGTTGCTATCGTCAAGCCCCCGGTTGATTTTCTGTAAATCCTCTCGGGAAAGCCGGATGTAGCCGCCCATTTTCCAGAGCCGGGCCGTATAGGTAGGGGCCAAAGTCTGCTGATACCCTCTGTTTTTTGTTCGTGCCATTGTTCCTCCTTCCCTATCACATTACACTTATATTATACCTCTGCCCGGGGCAATCAACAAGGATGTCGATGCCTCGGGACATTTTCGAGCTGTTGACAAACCTCTTGCCAAAAAGATTTGCATATACGAAAATATATGTGTAGATGAATC
>QXXL01000391.1 GCA_009911505.1 Lachnospiraceae bacterium
GGGTGAGTTCCTCAAAGCTGGTGTACTTGCGTACCACTTTCATAAACTTTTCAGCGTTTGCCGTGGCTTCCAGCGTCCTTGAAAGCTCGCCCTGCAGAATGGAGGCACGTTCTTTCAGTTCCTTTTGCTCGGCTTCGTAGTCTGCCGACAGTTCCGTGAAACGCTCGTCCGATATGCGCCCCGCCACGCTGTCCTCATACAGCCGCTTGAAGATAGCGGAGAGTTCCGCAATCCGTTTTTCTGCCGCTTCCAGCTCTTTCT
>QXXL01000392.1 GCA_009911505.1 Lachnospiraceae bacterium
CTTGTCCGTCTGATACCTCTGCTGGTACATGACGCTTCCGCAGTCGGCACAAAAGAGTATGCCGGAGAACAAGCCCACTTCATCATAGCGGTTAGGGCGTTTGCGCTGCTTGCGTAGCTCCTGCACACGCTCCCATGTGTCACGGTCTATGATTGGCTCGTGGTGGTTCTCAAAGATTACCTGCTTTTCTTCGGGGTTCTCCTTGCTCTGCTTTACCTTGTAGGACACTTTCTCGGTCTTGAAGTTCACAAGGCAGCCCGTGTACTCCCGGTTTTCAAGGATATGCGCCACGGTGTTTGTCGCCCACCTGCACTCATAGCCGGGGTGGTAGCGGCGTGTGCTTCCCGTCCGGCGGTATTCCAGCGTTCCCGGCGTGGGTGTCTGCTGTTCCGTCAAGACACGGGCTATCTTGGTCGGTCCATTCCCGGCAAGGCATAAGCTGTATATCTGCTTCACCACGGGGGCGGCTTCTTCGTCAATGATGAAATTTTCGTCCTCGTCCATGAGGTAGCCATACACGGG
>QXXL01000393.1 GCA_009911505.1 Lachnospiraceae bacterium
GGGGGCAAAATCGTTGTCGCCCTGTGCGCTGTCAACGCCGTCATTGATAGCAATGAAACGGACGTTTTTCTGTGGGAAAATCATATCCGTGTACATTCCCACTTGTAGATAGTTTCGCCCTAACCGTGACATATCCTTTACGATAACCGTTCCCACAAGCCCCGCTTCAATGTCGGCAAGCATGGACTGGAAGCCGGGTCTTT
>QXXL01000394.1 GCA_009911505.1 Lachnospiraceae bacterium
CGCCCCGGAATAACCGTCGTCCGTGTACCATTTCAGATTGCCGAAGCCGTTCTGTTTTGCGTAGTTTTCAAGGATTCGCTTCTGGTTGCTTATGGAATTGCTCTCGCCTTGCAGCTCGTCCTCATGGGATAACCTCGGATAAAGGGCGGTGATTTTTTGGGTGGTCTGTCTTAACATGGTTTCCTCCGTTTCCGACAGCCAGCCCACTATTCCGTATGTCTATTATACCATAGGGCGGGGCTGGCTGTACAGTCCTTTTTGCTTCTTTACCGTCCGCCAAAATGACGATTTTTATCTGCGGGTTGTCATGCGCTGTAAATCGGCTTGTGTCCGGCTGCGCTTTCGGCTTCCAGCACTTTCATCATCTTGTCGGCGGCGGTGGCGGTAG
>QXXL01000395.1 GCA_009911505.1 Lachnospiraceae bacterium
CGTCATACAGACGGAAACCTCTTTCTCCATGAGTGCATTGGCGATACACCCGGCAAAATAGCTCTTGCCTGTGCCGACACTTCCCCATAAAATCAAGCCATAGTTCCCGGTGCTTACCCGTTCCCATTGCTCCACATAGGAATAGGCTTTGTGCATTTGGGGGCATTTACCGTTATCGTTCTCAAACGTCCATTCCCGCATAGCCGGGTCGGTGAAGCCCTTTCTTTTCAGCCGTTCCACTTCCTCCCGGTGCTTGGATTCCCTATGGCTGGCTTCCAGCGTTTCCCGGCGTTTCCGCTGGCAGTCACATTCTTTGGGGTGGCGGTCACGCCCGAAAAAGGTTTTGCCCTCCGGGAAGTAGGCTTCTTTGGGCTGGCGGCAGCTCCCGCAATA
>QXXL01000396.1 GCA_009911505.1 Lachnospiraceae bacterium
TACCCGGCAGGGAGTGGCAGGCGGAAGAATGGCAGGCCGGGGTTATCGGCTAACCGCCATGGTTTCGTATTATTAATAGACTACCAAAAGAAAAGCAAGCGCAAGGAGGAAACGCACATGAGGACACAGAGATTCGGGATCGAGATTGAAATGACAGGGGTTACAAGGGAAAAGGCAGCGGAGGCCATCGCAGAATATTTCGGCACAGAGAGCTTTTACATCGGCACCTACTACAAGACCTACGGGGCAAAGGACCGGCAGGGCAGGACATGGAAAGCCACTTACGACTCCAGCATCATCGCACAGAAAAAGAGCGGCGGGCGCACGGTAGGCGCAAACGACACCTACAAATGCGAGATCGTCAGCCCCATCCTTACCTACGAAGACCTGCCGGATTTGCAGGAGATCGTAAGGCAGCTAAGACACAAAGGGGCTTTTGTAAACGGCCAGTGCGGCATCCATTATGCATCGTCCGGAGTTATAGGAAAGATTTATGCATAACCTTTGATTTTACAAGGATTCCCGCCACATTATCAGACTTGTAAACTTTCCATAACATCCTACAATATATCTCACAGGCAGAAGCCTGAATATATTTGTAGGAGGACTCATCAGCATGAATGCATCGTTTGAGAACCTGACAGGAGCAGTCGACCAACTGCTCCATACGCTGCAGTATGACAGGTATACAATAGCGGCATACCATCGGTTTTGGAACCGTTTATCTGAATTCATGGAACATGAAGGGATTCCCGAATTCAGCAGGGAATGCGGGGAACGGTATTTTTACCAGACTTACGGCATCACGTTAAGCGAACCTTCCAGAACCTGCCCGGGGGATTCCCGCCACTGCCACCGTGCCATCACGGTACTCCTGGAGTACCAGGCCAGCGGCACCATTTACAGGCGGAGGCTGGGCAAAGACCATTCTTTCAGCCAGGCCTTCCAGCCGGCAATCGGGGAATTCATGGATTTCGTTGCGGAAACAATGGCAAGGACATCGCACAGACAGATAAGGTTCCGCATGGAATCCTTCCTGGGGTTCCTCGAAAGGCGCGGCTGCACCGATTTTGTAAAACTTGACAGGGATACAATCCTCGCATATTGGAAAACCCGCTCCCATGTCTGCCGCACAACACAGACCTATGACGCCTATGTTTTAAGGAAGTTTTTCGACTTCCTGTATAAGCACGGATATACCGTTGTTGATAATTCTGTCTTTGTGCCAAATGTAAAGGGAAACCATAAAGGGCGCATCCCATCCTTTTACACGACGGAGGAAATAACAACGCTGCTTTCCAATGTTGACCGGGAAAGCCCGGTGGGGAAACGGGATTACGCAATCCTTCTGTTTGCCGTAAGGTATGGCATGCGCGCCGGGGACATCCGGAACCTCCGGCTGTCCGACATTGACTGGAATGCGTCATCTTTCTCCTTCTGCCAGGGAAAGACCGGCGCTGCGATGGCCTTCCCGCTGCTGGATGATGTTGCGGCAGCCCTTATTGACTACTTCCGGAACGGCCGCCCGGAAACCTCCTGCCGGAACATTTTTGTCCGGCACAACGCCCCATACGAGGCTTTTGGGCAGGATGACAACCTTCACTACATCATCAGCAAATATATGAGGCTTTCGGGCTTTACCGATTTCCACCACAGGAAACGCGGGCTGCATTCGCTGCGGCACAGCATTGCCGGAAACATGCTGAGCCAGGGCGTGCCGATGCCGGCGGTTTCGGAAGTCCTCGGACACAGCTCCACCGACACTACGATGATCTATACGAAGATCGGGACCGGCCAGCTCCGGAACTGCGCACTGGAGGTGGACTGATGGTGCCATACAACACGCCCGCCTTCTCAAGCGGGTACGCTTCCCGTCTCTATGGGTTTGTCGAGTCCAAACGGCTCGAAGGCTACAAATATAACGGCGAGGTAAAGGAGCTGCAGAGACTGGACCGCTATTTCCAGATGCATGGCGTCACCCCTGCAGACCATCCGGAAAAAACAGTGTACGGATGGCTGGGGAGACGCAGTTCGGAATCCGACAAGACGTTTTCAACCAGGAACAGCGTATACCGCCAGCTTTACTCCTATCTGCTGTTGCAGGGGGACGATGTGCTGCCCGCCCCTCCCAATGCAAGGGAAAAACTGCACGGGAGCGGATTCACCCCGTATATCTTCACGCATGATGAAGTGCGCCGCATATTTGATGCCGCTGACAACTGGAAAGGCCAGGGCGCATCCTATGCCCGCTGTGCGCCCCTGCTGTTCCGGCTCCTTTACGGGACGGGGCTGCGGGTCAACGAGGCATTGTCGCTTACAGTCGGGGATATTTCCCTGCGCCAGGAGGTGCTGCTGGTCCGCGAAGCAAAGAATGACAACTCCCGGCTGGTGCCGATGTCGCAGAGCCTGTCGGAACGCATGGCGGATTACCTGTCCGCGCACGGCTATCTGGAAGAAGAGCCTGTCTTCCAGCATGGCGACCGGAAGCCATTCTGTACAAACACTGCCTATGACTGGTTCCGGCAGACGCTGTGGAAGGCCGGCATACCGCACAGAGGACGCGGGAAAGGCCCGCGCCTGCACGATGTCCGCCATACCTTCGCAGTCCATTCCCTGCAGGCTGCGGTTGAGGCCGGGATAGATCCCAATGCCTTCCTCCCGCTCCTGTGTACCTACCTTGGACACAGGAGGCTGTCGGCAACGGAACGGTACCTGAGGCTGACAGCGGAAGCATACCCGTCCGTCATAAAAGCCATGGACGGCATCATGGGAAAAATCATACCGGAGGTGGAAAGCTATGAAGGATAAAAACCTGCAGTACTATATTTCCAGCTTCCTGACAACCTATCTTGGAGGCGAGCGGGGGCTGTCTGGGAACACATTTATTTCCTACAATTACACATTTCAGCTCCTGATACCGTTTTTCCACGACAGGGTGAAGAAGCCAATCAACAAGGTGACGATGGACGAATTTACGCCTGACAACATCAAGGCATTCCTGGCCTCGCTTGAGGAAAAAGGATGCTCCATTTCAACAAGGAACCAGCGGCTTGCCGCAATCAAGTCGTTCTGCAGGTATGTCCAGTCAGATTCCCCACAGAACCTGTTGATGTGGTATAAAAAAAGTTGACAGCCCATTCTCAAGGATTTGAGATATAATCAAGAGAATAAGGAGTGAACAAA
>QXXL01000397.1 GCA_009911505.1 Lachnospiraceae bacterium
CCCCACCGCCACCGGGTAATCAAGACACGCTTGACCGAGGAAGAATACGCCGAGTTTTCCGAGCGTGTCACCCTCTGTAAAATGAGCCAAGCCGAGTTTATCCGGCAAGCTCTTATCAAGTCAAGCATACGCCCGGTTATTACCGTTTCCCCGGTCAATGATGAATTACTCTCTGCCGTTGGGAAACTCACAGCCGAGTACGGGAAAATCGGCGGCAACTTGAATCAGATTGCCCGCTGTCTGAACGAGTACGGCGCACCCTATAACGCCCTCTCCCAAGAGGTACGAGCCGCCACAGCGGAGCTTGCCGCCTTGAAGTTTGAAGTCTTGCAGAAAGTAGGTGAAGCCGTTGGCAACATTCAAACATAT
>QXXL01000398.1 GCA_009911505.1 Lachnospiraceae bacterium
TGCTGAACAGTACCTAACTTTTGAGCATGACGAGTTTACCATGAAGCCCACGCTGGATAAAAACGGGCAGATAGTTCCGAGGACAGGCTATCTCATTTCCTCTCTGAATTGCGGTGAGGAAGATTTTGCAATCGCCTGTATGCGCTCTAATCTCAAATACGGCAAGAACCAAAAGCGGGAGGACGTAAAGAGCCACCACTATATTATTTCCTTTGACCCCCGTGACGCACCCGACAACGGCTTGACGGTAGACCGGGCGCAAGCGTTGGGCGAGGAATTTTGCAAGACACATTTTCCCGGACATCAAGCCCTTGTATGCACCCACCCGGACGGGCATAACCACAGCGGAAATATCCATGTGCATATCGTAATCAATTCTTTGCGGATTGAGGAAGTGCCGTTACTGCCCTACATGGAAAGACCAGCCGACACAAGGGAGGGCTGCAAGCACCGCTGTACGGACGCAGCTATGGAGTATTTCAAAGC
>QXXL01000399.1 GCA_009911505.1 Lachnospiraceae bacterium
ACGCACTGGATAAAGAGAACGCTTTCCATACCGCCACAGGAGAGCCGCCCAAGCAGACCAAGTTTGAAACCGACAAGGAGAAGCTACGGCGCACAATCCGAGCCGCCCTGTCCTCTGCCGTTTCCTTTGAGGATTTTTCCGGGAAACTGCTACAACAGGGCGTGACCGTCAAGGAGAGCCGGGGGAGATTATCGTATCTCACGCCGGACAGGACGAAGCCCATCACCGCCCGGAGATTAGGTGATGATTTTGACCGTACCGCCATACTGGAAGCACTCACCCAAAACGCACAGAACGCCGCCAGAGCCGCCGAAACTCCCCTACCCCAACAGGAATACCCCCGCAGCATAAAAGACCGCTTACAGCGCAACAAAGCCGCTATAAACGCCCCGAAACAGGACAGCGTACAGCGCATGGTAGACATAGCCGCCGAGAAAGCCGAGGGCAAGGGGAAAGGCTATGAGAAATGGGCGACCTTGCACAACTTGAAGCAAATGGCGGCTACCGTGAGCATTTATGAGGAATCCGGCTTTTCTTCCCCGGAAGAACTGGAAGCCGCCCTTGCCGCCGCCCGTGACGGATTGCATGAAACCACCGGGAAACTGAAAGCCGTGGAAAGCACCTTGCGGGAGAAAAAGGACTTGCAGAAACAGCTATTGGCGTATATCAAGACCAAGCCAGCCCGTGACGGACTGCGGGCGCAGAAAACCGAGAAAGCCCGGAGAGCCTACCGGGAACAGCACGAAAGCGAGTTTATCATTTCCGAATCTGCCGCCCGGTATTTCAAGGCACAGGGAATCCAAAAGCTGCCAGC
>QXXL01000400.1 GCA_009911505.1 Lachnospiraceae bacterium
ACTTACCAAAGAGAAAAACAGCCTTTACAACGAGTACCGGGAGAAGAAAGAGAACGTCTGGGAATTGCAGACAATCAAGGGAAATATTGAGCAGATTTTGAGGGGCGCACCGAGCCAGCAGAAAAAGCACGAACAGGAACGATAACAAAACAGCCACAGGAGGTATTGCCATGAGATTTACGAACAGCGAGCTTGAAATGATTTACCAGTACGCCGCACCCACCAAAGCGGAAACCATAGGCGGCATGAAAGAAACCGTACCCGTGATAAAAGACCTGTTGACAAGGGTAATCATGGAGAACGCCATAGAGAAGCTGCAAAAGATACCAGAGCCGGAGTGCAGCCAGTTTATTGCCGACAACAAAGCCCGTTTCCTTGTGGGGCATGAAAACTCTATCCGGCGGCGGCTTGCTGAAGCAAAGGCACAGCAACCAATCATGCAAGGACACGACTTGACAGGTATAGAGCGTTTCCACCCGGAAACCCGGCACATGATAGTCCTTGACGTAAAGACCAGCGACAGCCCCGTGGGATTTCCGGGGGAACGCCACCGCTATTTCCTCTCTGATGAGGGCTACAGGAACGCACGAGCCAGCGAGGGGCGGGGCGAAATCAAGATAAAGAGCCATGCCGCCGTAGCCGCCGGGAAGCTGTACCCGGACAGGAAGCCGGAAAGGGAGCGTTGAGGGCATGGGAGCAAAGATACCAAGAATGGACTACCGCCAGTACCGGGCGGCGTGTCGGCTTGTGCATGAGTGCTGCAACTATGACAACGGCAACTGCATTGTGCTGGATAACGGTGAACCTTGCGTATGCGTCCAGAGTATCAGCTATTCGCTTATATGCCGCTGGTTCATAGCCGCCGTGCTGCCGCTGGACGGGAATCTGGAAGCCGCCCTTTTGCACCGGGCAGACAGGAAACGCTGTACCGAGTGCGGCGGGTATTTTCTCCCCAAGTCAAA
>QXXL01000401.1 GCA_009911505.1 Lachnospiraceae bacterium
CTGAATGAGAGCGTTCCTAACTTTACGAAGGCGTAAAGGAAGGAACGCTTTATGTCTTTTAGGAAAATCACAATCAAATCTGGAAATGAAGAATCCACACTGGAAGTTACGAAAGAAGAATACCAGAGATATTACCGCCCGTGGTGGCAGCAGAAAAAGCATGAGCAGAGGAACCGGGAGGCAATGGAGCAGAACGGCTATACGGAAGAATCCTACGAGGCGTGGCGGGATAATGCCTCGGAGGGAGCGGGCATCCCGGACATGGAGCTGCCGGGGGTGGATGAGCTGGTGGAGAAAAAGCTGCTGCTCGGCGTGCTTGCGGATGCGATGGATTCCCTCCTGCCAGAAGAGAGGGAGCTTGCCATGAAGGTGTTCGGGGAGGAAATGCAGGTCAGCGAGTTTGCGAAAGAGCATGGTCAGCCCCGGACAACCGTGTCCTCAAAGAAGATGGTGGTGCTGGGGAAACTCCGCGCATTTTTCCGGGAAAGAGGGTTGGATGTTTAATATATTTCACATTCCGACAAAAAAGGATATTGCTGTCGAACGGTTCTGAAAAAAGTTCCCATTTTACTTCGTCACTTTTCCCAAAAGTGTCATTACGAAAGGTAGGAGGGTAAATTTCAGGAACCTTCCAAAACGGTGGGAAAGGAGGAATGGGACCTATGGAAAAGTCACAGGAGCTCATCGGCATCTTACAGGCGATCAGCATTGTGGCGAAAAGCCTCGCCGCCAAGCTGATGCAGATCGAGAAGGAAGTGGAAGCCTATGAAGCCGCAAAGGCGGCGGCACAGGAAAGGAAAGCGAAGAAAGGATGGAGGCGCTGATGCGTAAGAAGGTTTTTATCTGCAGCCCCTTCCGCGGCGATATGGAAGGGAATGCAAGGAAAGCGGCGGCCTACTGCCGCATGGCGTGTGAGCAGGGGTTCCTGCCTGTTGCGCCGCACCTCTTATTCCCGCAGTTCCTGAATGAGGGGATAGAGGAAGAACGTCGGCTCGGCATCTCTATGGGGATGGAGCTGCTCGCCCTGTGTGACGAGGTATGGGTGTTCGGGGAAGCCACCGAAGGGATGGCGGCGGAGATCGCCTATGCCACAGAACAGGGAAAGGAAATCATTTTTAAGGAAACGGAGGGAATGTAAATGGGAAGTGAATTATTGAGGATTGCGGAAGGTTTCTCCATCGTTGCGGAAGGCCTGCGGGGACTTGCCAAAGCGGAGGGAGGCACGAAGGATAAAACGGTGAAAGCACAGAAACAGGAACAGCCAGAAAAAGCAGAAGCACAGCAGGAATCCCCTACCACGCTGGAGGGCATCCGGGCGCTGATGGCGCAGAAGACCCAGGAGGGGAAATCGAAGGAAATAAAGGAACTGTTGCAGAAGTACGGCGCGGCGAAGCTCTCGGCGGTGAAGCCGGAGGACTACCCGGCGCTGATGCAGGAAGCGCAGGT
>QXXL01000402.1 GCA_009911505.1 Lachnospiraceae bacterium
GAAACACGCATTGCTTTCCGCATCCTCCTCCAAGCGGTGGCTCTCCTGTACACCTTCTGCACGATTGGAGGAGCAGTTCAGGGATGAACCGGGCGGCAGCGTCTATGCCGAGGAGGGCACCGCCGCCCATGCCCTTGCGGAGCATAAGCTGAAAAAAGCACTGAAACGGCGTTCCAAACGCCCGGTGTCGGATTACCACTGTGACGAGATGGAGGAATGCACGGACGGGTATGTGGCCTTTGCGATGGAGCA
>QXXL01000403.1 GCA_009911505.1 Lachnospiraceae bacterium
GCTTGCAAGGCAGGAATGCAGCGACCCTGTCGTCCTGATCGAACAGCGGTTGGACTATTCCGCCTATGTGCCGGAGGGGTTCGGCACAGGGGATTTATTGATTGTCGCGGATAATGTGCTGACCGTCATTGACCTAAAGTACGGGAAAGGCGTGGCGGTGGATGCGGAGTGGAACCCACAGATGATGTTATACGGTTTGGGGGCGCTGGAGCTGTTCGATGCCCTTTATGACATTGAGATTATCCGCATGACCATCTACCAGCCGCGTCTTGAATCCGTCAGCACATGGGAGATTTCCGTAAAGGACCTGATGGAATGGGTGGAGATGGAGTTAAAGCCAAAGGCGGTGCTTGCCATCAAGGGTGAGGGCGATTACCATTCCGGCGACTGGTGCCGTTTCTGCAAGGCGAAGAACACCTGCAGGGCGAGGGCGGAGGAATATTTAAGGCTGGCACAGATGGAGTTCAAAGCCCCGCCGCTGCTAGCGGATGAGGAGATCGCGGAAGTGCTGAAAGTGGCGGACGAGCTTGCCAAGTGGTCTGCGGACGTCTACGCCTATGCACAGGACGAGGCGGTCACGAAAGGGAAAAAATGGGCCGGCTTCAAGCTGGTGGAAGGCAGGAGCAACAGGAAATACACGGATGAGGAGGAAGTGGCACAGGCGGCAATAGCAGCCGGGTACACGGACATCTACAAAAAGACGCTCATCGGCATTACGGAGATGGAGCGGCTCCTTGGGAAGAAGAAATTTGCAGAGATACTTGGGAAGCTGGTCTACAAGCCACAGGGCAAGGTGACCTTAGTGCCGGAATCGGATAAGAGGCAGGAGATTGCCGCAGCAACCGCGGAGGCGGATTTTAAGGAGGAATGAATACCATGAGTAATGAGAATGCGAACCTTACAAAAGTGATTGTACCGTGCAGGTTTTCCTACCTGCACTGCTGGGAGCCCAACGCGGTGAGCGATGGCGACCCCAAGTATTCCGTATCGGCCATCATACCGAAGTCGGACACAGAGACCATTGAAAAAATCAAGAAAGCCATTGAGCAGGCGAAGAAGGATTCCGTCTCCAAATGGGGCGGCAAGGTTCCGGCGAACCTGAAACTGATTTTGTCAAGATTAGTTGACACATTTTCCTCAAGGATTTTGTATCCTATGCTGCTTCTTTCAGGGAATCATA
>QXXL01000404.1 GCA_009911505.1 Lachnospiraceae bacterium
AAGCGTTTTGCGGAAACTGTATCTGGCTTCCTCCCTGGCAAGCTCCTCCTCTATTAAATTCATGGGCGGAATTTTCAAATCTGTATTATCTATGTTATCCATAAATATCACCCGAAGCAGCAGCTGTAATAAAAGCCCCCACATCGGCATCCTTTGCCATGCCCCTTTCAAAGCCCCCTGCCTGGCCAGGCATCGGAACTACCTGCCCGCTGCGTGCCGTTCCCGTCCTCTTTCGCATGCCGGCTGTCCTTTCCATCCCGAAAGGGTATTGCTTCTCTTCTATCCGGCCCGCCAATGCGGGCTGCTGTATCACCTGCGGTTTTGACTTTGCAGCTGCCCTCTCTTTCATCTTTTTAACATTGAGCAGATACTGTTCTGCCGCCCGCTGGGCTTCTTCAAATACCCCACTGAGCCTTAGGGTTGCCTCTACAATAGAACTGCTGTCTTCCAGGCCCAGCTGCTTTACTTCCTTCAGCCCTTCTATCTCTCGGCTTAGCTCTGCAATCCTTGCATCCTTTTGATTGAGCCGCTCATCTTTAATATCCAGTTTTTTCTTCAAGCGCTCATAGCTTTCCATAAACGCTTCAAGCTGCTCCTTCATCTCATTTGACTCTTGCTGCAGCCTCTCCGTTTCCTGGCATTGCACGAGAAGCATCTGCAGAAGCTCCCTACGCTTTAACCTGCGCAATTCTTTATCAGCCATATTATCCCTCTTTACTTTACTTCATCCCTATTGGTTCCGTCTGCCTGCTCTATCTCATTCAGGGTACCGTCTATAATTTTAATCAGCTCCAATGCCGATCTAAAATACACAGTCTGATCTTTCTCCAGGTATGTGACCCTGCCCTGCCAGCTGCTGTGCTGCCTGTGCTGCACGCGGATGACAAAGGTCCCTATATCCCCATGCCGTTCCAACAATTCCTCGTCTTTCATCACCTTTGACATCCCTTCTTTCTTCTGGTATCTATGTGTCTGGCCGCCTATGTCCCTGTCACCTGTCCCCATATGGGGAAATCCAAGTGCATTGAACAATTCTTCTGATATTTTGATAATTTCTTCATAACCGCGGAATGGTATTCCGTCCCTGCTGTATGCATGATATAAATAACCTTCAATCGTCCCTCTTTGGGTCTGGCCAACACATAATACAATCCCATTCGGTGTCCCAATATAATGTCCGGTGCCTGCCATTTCCACCATACCCTTTCCGCTCTTTGCTGTATCTTACGCAATAATATTACCAGCCAAGTACTATCCCCATAACTATCCAATACGTTAAAAAATGCGTTTTTTTATTTTTTCAGCTATTTCATAAATTTTAAGCACAAAAAAGGGGCTAGTATAAAAATATACTGCCCTGGTTCCCACATGGCTTAAGCCTCACAAATCACGCTATTTACATGGTATTCCACTCCGGTGCGCTGCCTTCCAATAATAAACCGCCTATTGATACGGTCTTCTATAATATCGCAATCCTCCCTGGTTGTATTAATCAGTAATATCAAAAACTGCCCGCTTCCATACTGGTTAATAATATCACCATGCCTTACAGATGCTTTAATCGCGTTACTAAGCCGTACAGACATCTCTTCTAGACGCTCCCCTTCCTTCATGGGATTTCCTTTACCGTCTACCAAAGAGCACAACATTATGTACACACTCTGCCCGCCCCGTTCCATTAGCCGGCTAACCATATGGTAAATGCCGCGGAATACCGGATAAGAGCATTGATACCCTCCTGTAACATCTTCAGACTGTTCCTTTAAATTGTGCTGTATCTGATCTAAAACCGCATAAGAATGCTGCATCTGGTTCCCCAGCTTTTCCATGGTTTCCATTATTTTAGCAGAAGGGTACACTCCCCGTTCTTTGAGGTAATTATCCACTGTATCTGCATAAAGCTTCCTGGCCTCGTCATACCGGCCGCTTTCTACAAGCGCTTCCATAATCAGGCACTCCCAATCAGAAAAAGGGGCAATCTCTGTAACATACCTGCCCAATTCTTCCAGCCGGCCCCAGTCCTCCTTCTCCCTTAACATAGCAGCGGCTTTCTCAACGCACTCACAAAATTGCTTTCGGTAACGCCTTGCCTCTGCACTTGCCCACAGAACCGCCGTATAAGTTGAAAGGAACTCTCCCTTGTAATGATAACAGGCCTCCAAATAAAGGCTTAGGCTTCTTTTTTCATCATCACACTCTACTGCACACTTGTACAGGCTGTCAAATACTGCCGCATCTTCACTTACTGGTATTTGTGAATTCCAGTAGTAGATCCCTTTTTCCAGGACAATATAATTAACTTCCGGAAGGCCCATATTTTTCAGTTTTTTCTTAGCCTTATACACAATCGTCTGCAATGCCTGATGCCGGTTTTCTACATCCCTGTCCCCCAGCAATACATCCTCTAGATAGTCCCTGCTTACCCCGGCCGATACGTTATGGAGCAATATTTGCATCAAACTGGTAAAATGGGTGTCCCTTAACCTTTCTCCAGTCAAAGGATGCCCATTGTAATACATTTGAAAATTTCCAAACATTTGTACATACAACGTATTTGACTGATCCATGCCCTTCTCCTCACTTCTTTGCTTTCGTCGAATATTTTCTATCCCTTTTTAAAACTGCATTCCAAATATTCATAAAGCATATGCATAAGTTCCAGCATACTTCTGAAGTTGGTTTTCTCCCCGTCTATATTTACTGTCCCCTGCATACTGCTGTGCTCGCGCCTGTGCACCTCCACTGTCATTTGCCCGCAGAAACCGCTGCCACCTGCTACACGTTTCCCCTCTGCACAGCCTTTTGGCCCTTCACTCTGCAACAGATACTCCGGTTCCCAAGTACCGGTATTAAGATGCCTAAGCCCACCCGCACCCCGCGGGAACTGGATAGAATCCAGCACCTCCTCTATGATCATAAACAACTGATCCAGGCTGTTGAACTCAAACGGCATTTGATAACGCAACGACTGGAGCTTCCCTTTTGCAATCCTGCCTTCATAAGAATCAAACCTTACCAACATCGGCTCGGGACAAACTGCCCTGCCATCCATCAGCCACGCCTCCTCCCCGCAATACCTGTCTGCTGTCTTAAAGTGGCATACTTTCAGACA
>QXXL01000405.1 GCA_009911505.1 Lachnospiraceae bacterium
TTTGTTCACTCCTTATTCTCTTGATTATATCTCAAATCCTTGAGAATGGGCTGTCAACTTTTTTTATACCACATCATCCGGCAAAAAACGGGGACAGCGACATTGAGGAGATTACAAAGACGCTGAAGGAGAACGGCATCAGTGAGTTTACCATCAGCAGCACCTTTTCAAGCCTGATTCCGACCCTTGCGGAATTTGCAAAGCACGGCTTCCAGATGGCGGGGCTGACCGAGGTAAAGGCAAACTATACGGACTTTCAGACACAGGAGCGGGCAGTCATTCCGGCAATCCGGATGGAACTAAAGGAGGCGTAAGGCCATGAAAGCATATGGTGAACGGGAACATCAGGGAAAATACATCCTTGAGGACTACACATGGTCGAGGAACCACCACCGGGCGGAGACCATCCGCCGGTGGAAACGAAACCTTAAGCGGAAAGCGAGGAAGCACAATAAAATACGCCCGCAGGATTATGCGGAAACCAACGAATAGGAGGAAAATTTTATGGATGCAAAAAAGATAAATCAGGAAGAAGAGCTGGAGCTGAACGATGAGCAGGCGGCGAGGAACGATGAGGTTTACAGCGGGGTATTTGACCTCTGCAGGATGCTGTCGGAGAACCCGGAACTGGAATGGGACATGAGTTTTATCGGGGAGATTGCGGACTGTGCCGCATCCATCCTTGGGCGGCACGGCATCAGGGTGCGTTTCCCCGCAGTAGTGACCAATGAGGACGGCTCGCAGTACATTGAAGAATATTACGGCGGGGATGAATCCGGGGAGTAAACTACACAAATTTTCCTACAGATATTTGTGCAGGATATGTTCTGAATCCGCTTGCTATTACCGGCAGAAAGAGCGAATATGTGTACTACCGAAAGGGAAAACACAGAAAACGGAGGGCATGGACATGACAAGATTTGAACGGGATTTGAAAGCTGCAAAGGAAGGAAACGGGATTGAGATTCTGGCAGGAAGGAAAGCAGAACTTGACCGTCTTTGGAAAGAGGGGAAAGCCTGCAAAAACGGATTTAGAAGGCAGTGCATAGCACAGGAATACACAAGGCTGAAAGCTGAGTATGATAAAATTGACGCACTTTTCTAAAATGTGAATCTGAAAATCCAAGAACGGAGCCGGAAGGCTCTGTATCTTGTACCGATAGATTACGGCTTGCCACTGGCAGGCTATTTTTCATGCCATCTTCTGGAGGTGATGCCGATGGCAATGCGGAAGCTGAAAAAATACAGGTCAACGAAATTCAGGGCGAAGGACAGCCGCTATGACAGGGATGCCGCCGATTTTGCCGTGATGTTCATCGAGAGCCTCTGCCACACCAAGGGGACATGGGCGGGGAAGCCTTTTGAGCT
>QXXL01000406.1 GCA_009911505.1 Lachnospiraceae bacterium
ACAGATCATCCGTGATATTTTCGGAACGCTGAAGCCCAACGGTTACCGCCAGTTCAATACAGCCTATGTGGAAATCCCGAAGAAGCAGGGCAAGTCGGAGCTTGCCGCCGCCGTGGCGCTGCTCCTGACCTGTGGGGACGGGGAGGAGCGGGCGGAGGTGTACGGGTGCGCCGCCGACCGGCAGCAGGCCACCATTGTCTTTGACGTGGCGGCGGACATGGTGCGGATGTGTCCGGCGCTTTCCAAGCGGGTGAAGATACTCGCCTCGCAGAAGCGGATTATCTACACGCCCACTAATTCGTTCTATCAGGTGCTTTCGGCGGAGGCGTACTCCAAGCACGGCTTCAACATCCACGGCGTGGTGTTCGATGAGCTGCACACGCAGCCGAACCGGAAATTATTTGACGTCATGACCAAGGGTTCCGGGGATGCCAGGATGCAGCCGCTGTATTTCCTCATCACTACGGCGGGAACGGACACCCATTCCATTTGCTACGAGACGCACCAGAAGGCAAAGGACATTCTGGAAGGGCGGAAGATCGACCCTACATTTTATCCGGTGATCTACGGTGCGGATGAGGCAGACGACTGGACGGACCCGAAGGTGTGGAAGAAGGCCAATCCCTCTTTAAATATCACAGTGGGGATTGACAAGGTGGAGGCCGCCTGCGAGTCGGCAAAGCAGAATCCGGGGGAAGAGAACAGTTTCCGTCAGCTCCGTCTGAACCAGTGGGTGAAACAGGCGGTGCGGTGGATGCCCATGGACAAATGGGATGCCTGCGCCTTTCCGGTTTCCGAGGATGACCTGGAAGGGCGTGTGTGTTACGGAGGTCTTGATTTGTCCTCCACCACGGACATCACGGCGTTTGTTCTGGTGTTCCCGCCGCTGGATGAGGAGGACAAATACAGCATCCTGCCCTACTTCTGGGTGCCGGAGGAAACGCTGGAGCTGCGTGTGCGGCGCGACCATGTTCCCTATGATGTGTGGGAGCGGCAAGGGAAGCTGATGACTACAGAGGGGAATGTGGTGCATTACGGTTTCATTGAGAAATACATTGAGCGGCTCGGTGGGCGGTTCAACATCCGGGAGATCGCTTTCGACCGCTGGGGAGCGGTGCAGATGGTGCAGAACCTTGAGGGGATGGGCTTCACGGTGGTCCCGTTCGGGCAGGGATTTAAGGATATGTCCCCGCCGACCAAG
Organism: Lachnospiraceae bacterium; assembly: GCA_009911505.1. Taxonomy (GTDB): domain Bacteria; phylum Bacillota; class Clostridia; order Lachnospirales; family Lachnospiraceae; genus Roseburia_B. Next base: position 1,202 of record QXXL01000406.1, read on the forward strand.
GAGCTGATGAAGCTGGTGCTGGAGCAGATGATTGCCCACGGCGGGCATCCGGTCCTGCGGTGGATGATGGATAACATCTTCATCCGCACCGACCCTGCAGGAAATATAAAGGCAGATAAGGAGAAGTCCACAGAGAAGATTGACGGTGCTGTGGCCGCCATCATGGGGCTTGACCGGGCAATCCGCTGCGGAAACGAAACCTCGGAGAGCGTCTATGATTCCCGCGGTTTGTTGGTATTTTAACATTTTACAGGGTTGTGTGCGGAATCTTTGGTGGTTCCTTGTATGGCTATTTTTCCCGCATTCCTTTATGCTGTCTGGCGAAGTCCAGCTAATAAATGTCAATAGCAAAATGAGAAAAATCGAAATTATTTTTAAAGCAAAAAAGGCGCACTTA
>QXXL01000407.1 GCA_009911505.1 Lachnospiraceae bacterium
CCATGTAAAACCGGCAGCTTTGAAAACTGCCGGTAAGAAAATTTTATAAAACTTACACATTTTTCTTGACAAACCCTAATATACACAGTCCCGTAATGCTTCCATATCCTTTTCAGAGAAACGCTCCTGATAGCGTAAGATATACTCCTCCATGCAGTCGCCTAACCGTTTATCCATCTGGTATGTATCTTCTTCCCTGCTGATAACATTTTCATAAATTTTCTTAAAAAGTTCTCTCATGCTTTTCTCCTTTCTTTCCTATAATCCCAAAATGTTAAAACATGGATTAATTCATACATTTGTTCATAACTAAGCTGTTTCCAGTCTTTTAACTCAAATAATGATGATAAAATGAAGCTGAAAAACTGTTCCGTAATTTTCTTCTGTACTATCAGGCGGCAGAGAATGTCATACTGCGCCTTTGTATAGGTCTGCTGTTTTTTCTCGGCTTTCTGGACATTTGCACGCACATTTTCATAGATTAGCGTTCTTGTATCAAAATTCATCAGCTTCATAAATCCACCGCCTTCCCCCATAGCAATTCACAGCCGCTATAATTAGGGCAGTAGTCACAAAATGAAAAATCACACTCCGCGCATATATAACCGCCATAAGAAACAACAGGGACACAAGTTGATAGATAATCCGTGCAACTCTGACAGCGGGAACAGTATTCGCCCACTGGCTGACCTTGAAAATAACACATAATGTACACCTTCTTTTCTGCTAAAATGCGTGTTTCATAACGTCTACAATGATTGCCCCGAAACTGTCCGCTTCAATGTTGACTTTCCTTGTACCGTTGCCCTTAAATGTAATCTGCGCGGTGTTGTCGTCAATCAGGGATAACCCTATAATGTCAAGGTTGGCGCACAACAGCGTAGCTTCAAACACTGCAATAAAATCACTCTTGCTCATATTTCTGTCCCCTTTCTAATTTAATGCGAACTGCTTTGATTTACGGTTTACAGTCTGACTGCCGTATTTCACGCGGATTTCATCAAGCGACACTTCCTTTTTGTGATACCGCTTGTAATCGCCATAATGCCAGCACCAGCACTTTTTCTTGGGCGCAAACTTAAAGCCAACGCTTTTCAATAATTCACGGCACTCATAGCCGCCATGCACCCATATCCAAACGCCAATGATTTCAATGTCCGCATTGATATGTACAATCTGGTTTATGACTTCTTTAAACGCTTCATTTTCGGCTTTATCGTCATAGGCGTTAGATTGCCCGTCTGCATGGCTTTCCCCGCTTAAAAC
>QXXL01000408.1 GCA_009911505.1 Lachnospiraceae bacterium
AGCGGTCGTATTCGGCATTAATTTCCTGTGTAACCTCAACACTGCCCCCTTCATTGTCTGGATGGAACTTCTTTAGCAGTTCCCTGTACTGTTTTCTCAATTCTTCAACTGTTTTAACTCCTTCAAAATACTTGTTCATCTGTCCATGCTCCTTTCGTTTGTTTACAGATACCGTTTCATTCCATCACTGCACGCCGCTTTTAAGAAAAGCATTTTTCCGCTTTCCTTTGCGTTTTTGATTACAGTTTCCGC
>QXXL01000409.1 GCA_009911505.1 Lachnospiraceae bacterium
CTTTCCGTAATACCTGCCGTTGTCTGTCGGGCATTGCGGATATTCATAGATTTCATAGTGCAGAATTGTATAATCCGCCATAACTGCATTTCTCCTTTCGCTATGTTCTGTTTTCTAAAATAAAAAATGAGCCTTTTAACGTCATGCTTGGGACATGTGGCATTACAACGCCGCTATGTATGAATCTGGATTGCCTTCTTTGAAACGCTTTCTTTCCCTCCGCTCATTCCATAACAGTTGTAAAAGTTCTTCCTGTGAGTGTGGGCGGTACTGGACAGACTGTAACCTTCCATAATCCATATCAGGACAGCCGCTAAACCTATCATCTGCGCTCTGGACACGGCAACCATGCTCATACTCCAAGATAACGGTTTCAGTTTTGATAGATACAGAGTGTACATGATTGTAATGCCCTGTATAATTCAGTGCATAAACATTCCCCATCACTGAATCCTGTGTGCCGCCTGTAACTTCAACCAGAAAAGCAAGGACAGGCTCGCTTGTCTGCTCTGCATAGAAACGAAATGTGTTATTTTCCCTTGTGCCTTTCAGGTACACATTCCTTTCCAGTAAACACCATGTCCCATGCGTGCGGCATAACCATAGGAATGTCTTTTCCTGCTGTTCCTGCCTGTCTGCCGCTTCTGACAAAATCTCCTTGTCAATCTCGAAGTCTGACTGATAGAATTTTGTGTGCTTCTCCACAACCTTCCCCATAAATTCCAGAATGTCCACATTGCTAAACTTTGTTTTTTCCAACATAATAAAACTCCTTTCACTCCGCTTATTTTTAGGCAACAAAAAAAGACAGTTTAACGACATATCCAGGTCGTGATTTCCTGCTATGTATAGAGGGTGGGGGTCATAACAAAAAATCTCATTTCAAACCATATAACCAACTGGCTCTCAAAATTTTATATATTTTTTATCCCTATAAGGGTGTTTAGTACACAAGATTAGGAAGTAAGATTGACTGAAAATCTAAGATTTGCACCGCATGGAGTACACAAGAAAGTACACAACTTTAACTGTTCCAAACTGTCTTAAACTGATTATAGAAAAAATATTCAATGTTGAAACTGCCCGAAATTGCACAATTCTAACCTTTAGGTAACTAAGGCACAAATAGGTACGTCCTTGTAAAGCCGGTAAGGAAAGCGGAGTTCGAAGATGAGCGGGACTGGTGGGTAAGATACCGTTTTGAACTGGAGA
>QXXL01000410.1 GCA_009911505.1 Lachnospiraceae bacterium
ATGCCTTTTGAGCGTTTTACCGCCCGGATTTTCTTGCTCGTATCCCTCACCAGCCATTCGTTAAAAATGTTACGCAAAGGCGCAAAATCGTTGTCTCCCTGTGCGCTGTCTACGCCGTCATTGATGGCAATGAAGCGGACGCCGTTCTGTGGGAAAATCATTTCGGTGTACATTCCCACTTGAAGATAGTTTCGCCCTAACCTTGACATATCCTTTACGATAACCGTTCCCACAAGCCCCGCTTCAATGTCGGCAAGCATGGACTGGAAGCCGGGTCTTT
>QXXL01000411.1 GCA_009911505.1 Lachnospiraceae bacterium
AAGGATTCGCTTCTGGTTGCTTATGGAGTTGGATTCGCCTTGGAGCGTGTCCTCGTGCGACAATCTCGGATAAAGGGCGGTAATGAGTTTCTGGGTGGTCTGTCTTGGCATAATGTCCTCCGTTTCTGACAGCCAGCCCCACTATTCCGTAGGTCTATTATACCATAGGGCGGGGCTGGCTGTACAGTCCTTTTGCTACTTTATGTCGAAAAATATCACATTTTTTTATTAAGGTTTATCGCATTATATAGCGTGGGCGGTTCTTTCCCCGGTTGCGCTTTCCGCTTCCAGCACTTTCATCATCTTGTCGGCGGCAGTGGCGGTAGTGCCTTGTTTGAAATAGCCGGAAACCACAAGGACGGTGTTCCCTCTGCGTACCTCGGTCACGCAATCCGGGCGGCGGGCGGTGGTGGCGGTGCTTTTCTTGGGCGTGTCGGTCATAGGCAAATCTCCTTTCCGTTCAGCAGCGTTTTAAGCTGTTCCATTTTCTCCCGTGCTTTGGCTTTTCTGAAATTCTCCCCGGTAATGCGGACGGGGGTACACATTTCTGTAAGGCGGTCATAAATGCGGGCGTGG
>QXXL01000412.1 GCA_009911505.1 Lachnospiraceae bacterium
GGGCTTTGTGCATTTGGGGGCATTTCCCGTTGTCGTTTTCAAACGTCCATTCCCGCATAGCCGGGTCGGTGAAGCCTGTCCGTTTCAGCCGTTCCACTTCCTCCCGGTGCTTGTATTCCCTATGGCTGGCTTCCAGCATTTCCCGGCGTTTCCGCTGGCAGTCACATTCTTTCGGGTGGCGGTCACGCCCGAAAAAGGTTTTGCCCTCCGGGAAGTAGGCTTCTTTGGGCTGGCGGCAGCTCCCGCAATA
>QXXL01000413.1 GCA_009911505.1 Lachnospiraceae bacterium
CCGTGGCAAGCCGGAAAATGGCGTTATCATAATCGCTCATAAAATCGTCCTCCTTGTTCATGGTCTTTTACGCCCTGTTTACGGGGCGTTGTATTTATGTGGTCAAAGGCTCTCGCCCTCTTTGTAGGAATAATCGGGGATTCCTTTCTTTCCTGTGCCTTTCCTGTCACGTCTTGCCCACATACGGACAGCGGCGGCATGGTTGGCGTACACTTTCCCATAGGCGGCTATGAACTCGCTCAATTCCTCAATGAACCGTTCCAGCCTGTCCGGGTATTCCCCTTTCAGCTCCGCATACTCGGATTCGGAG
>QXXL01000414.1 GCA_009911505.1 Lachnospiraceae bacterium
ACGGACGTTATCATACTGAGGAAATGAACATAGGGGAACTGAAAACCCTTATCTGGAGATACTTCATCAGCTATTGGGATATTATGTAGAGGGAACTGGCACATCATGGGTGTTGATGGAGGATGTCGCAAAGCTGTATGGTATTAAAGTCAATTCCGTAAGTTCAACTGCAAATAATATGAGAGCAGTGCTTGATAATGGTGGAATTATCATATGTGCTATGGGGAAAGGGGATTTCACAATATCCGGTCACTATGTTGTCATATATGGGTATGATAACGAGGGATTTATGGTAAACGATCCTAATTGCGTAGCAAGGAGCAGTAGGAGATGGGCATTCAGTGAAATTGAAAATCAGATTAAAAGTATTTGGGTATATGACAAAGAGAAATAAACCCTACAAAAGACAAACCGCCGCACTATGGCCATCATCCGCCATATGCGGCGGTCTGCCTTTTCCGCAGGCAGGCCGGGCGGCCTGATTTGGAAAGCGGGGAAATCAGAGGTAATATGCTTACACGACCAGTATCGGCTGTACGCTTATAGTCATTTCGTGCAATTTATGGGAGTTTCGTGCAATAGGATTTGATAGGATACCCCATAATCCGATATAATTTATGGTGGAAATAAACACAGAATTGAGGGAAATGCGATGAAGATAGCGGTCTGTGATGACAGCAGGGAGGACAGGGGTGCGCTGCGGGCGCTGCTGGAAGCCTGCGGGCATGATTTTGAAATAAGGGAATACGGTTCCGGCGAGGAGCTTTATGCGGATATGGGGTATGTGCGGGAATGCGGCATTGTGTTCCTTGACATCAACATGGAGGGTATGGATGGGCTGGAGGCGGCGGGGAGGATTAAGGCGGAATGCCCGAAGGTACATATCGTGCTGGTGACCGCCTATGTGAACTATGCGCTGGACGGGTACAAGGTGAAGGCCAGCCGGTTCCTCTTAAAGGATGACCTGGAACAGACTCTGCCGGAGTGCCTGGATGACATCCTAAGGGAGGAGCGGGTGGTGGAGTTCGGCTTCGTGGAGGGAACCGTGCGCCTGCGGGTGGATGACATCATCTATATTGAGACGAGCAGGCACAAGAACGTGTTCTACACGGCGGGGGAAACATACAGCATCTACAAGAAGATGGATGAGCTGGAGGCGGAACTGGCGGGGATGGGCTTCGTGCGGATACACCAGAGTTTCCTTATCAACATGAGGTACATCGGGAAACTCAGCAGCTATGTCATGGTTCTGACCACCGGGAAGGAGATATCAGTGCCGAAGTCCAGATACCCGGAAGTGAAGCGGCAGTATACATTGTTTAAGGGGGCGGAGTGATCATGGCATTGTGGGTACTTTCATTCTGTATCATGGCGATAGAGGCATGGGGGAGCGTATATTTCTTTGATACCTTTTTGAAGAAAACGGATGTGGGGCGGCTGGGAAAGTGCAGATATGTTGTTTTGTATTTTGCTGACATGGTAGTGGCGCTATTAGGAGGACATTTTGATTTAATGGGAATCAAGGTCATGCTGATAATCCTTGTTTCCATCACATTCTGCACAGTGTTTTACGAAGCGGGCTGGAAACAGCGTATCTTCTTTTCCGGGCTGAATTATGCGTTGCTGTTTCTGACAGACCTTTTTTTCTTGCAGATAGAAAATATGTCCATTTCCCCAAACGTGGTGCTTACTTTTCTGCTTCTGCCCTCAAAAATGCTCTGGCTCTGTTTGGTGTTCATAGTCCGGAAAATATGGAAAGGACAAAACAATTATGGAGAACTTTCCCGTAAGGAGTGGCTGAAATTTTCCATGATTCCGCTGCTCACTGTGGCATCCATGCTGCTAATGTTCTTCTGTAACAGTGCAGAGGCAAAGGTACAGACGGCATACCTTTTTCTGTCGGTGGGGCTGATATTCATCAACATCCTTGTCATAGAGCTGTTGCAGGGTATCCTTGAAAAAGAGGAGCTGTTCCGGGAAAGCGCGCTGGCAGGCCAGAAGAAGGAGAGCCAGCTTGCCCATTACCGGGATATGCAGGCGGTCTATGAGCGGCAGGGGAGGAAGATGCATGACTACAAGAACCAGATAAGGACAATGCAGGTGTTGTTGAAGAAAGGCGACACGCAGGCTGCCGCCGCGCTTGCGGAACGGCTGACGGAGAGCATATCGGTGGAGATGGCGGCGGTCAACACGAACCATCCGGTGGTGGACGCCGTCCTGAACCAGAAGTTCCACGCCGCAAGGGAGCAGGGCGTGTCCATGACGTTCCGGGTGGGCGACATGGGCGGGCTGCGGCTGAATGAGGAGGAAACGGTGATCCTACTCTCCAACCTGTTGGACAATGCCATCCATGAGTGCGTGAAGGCGGCGCGGCAGGGAAGGAAGGCCGTCATCCATGTCAAGCTGGTGCAGGAGGGAGGGAAGCTGATCTTTTCCGTAAGGAACCCCGTGGTGGAAAAGGTGCAGGTCACGGAAGGCACCGGCCTGTCGAATGTGAAGGCGGTGGCAGATAAATATGGGGGCGATTTTGCCGTTTCCTGCGATGCGGAAAAGTTCCAGGCGGTGGTGATGTTATAAACTTTATGGTCATTTCGTGCAATTTTTAGTCACCTGGTGCAATCGTGGTTTGAAATGCGGGTGAATCCGCCGATGGATTTTATGAGGTGGGATAGCTTTAGAAAAAGAAAAAATTTTTATCAAGGAGGTATGTGATATGCAGATAACAAGAGACAATTATTCACAATATGCCAACATGGTACAGCAGATGTTCGGCAATAAGAAAAATTCCAATAATCCGTTAGCTCAATGTGATGATGCTGGGGTCAAAAGCCCAACTACCGAACATTGAAAATTTAATATTTTACAGTAAATAAAGACAATCTACCCT
>QXXL01000415.1 GCA_009911505.1 Lachnospiraceae bacterium
AATTTTACAAGAAGTATGCAGGCATACAGCAATCAGAAGATGAGAGATGGCAGCAGTTGGTTGATGAATCCGGGCAGCTTGCAAAGAATTATGATAATGCGAAACTGGCGATTGCCTTATTACTGGCGGCGATTGATGAACTGGAAAGGAAAAGCAAGGAGATTCAGAAAATGCCACAAAATGCCACCTAAAAAAAGAGCCTGCCCATACAGACAAGCCCCGAACGCCTATAACAATCATAAGATTGGAGGGTTTGAAATGTCAAGAGGTAGGCGCAGGAATGGTACAAATACAATGCAATGCTTCAGTAATGCAGAGCGCAGGATTGGAAAGCAGCGTCTTGAAGAATTACAAAGCGGATGCAGAGCCGGGGTATATTCCCCGGAAATCCTGAAAGCAGCTTGCAAAGAATTTGAATTTATAGAACCGCTGATATTATTGTCTATCAGGCAAGGCAAGTCTTTTGATAGGCTGCAAATTTTGTGGGAACTTGGAGAAATGGAAAGGCCAGCCGTTAGCCGGAGTGGTTTTTACAGATTCCGGCGGCGGTTTTTCGCCAATTTGGATAGGGAACTGAAAGAAAGGGGTGCATAGCGTGAAGCAGTATAAATTTTCCGTGGAGGAAATAAAGAAGCTGAACCGCTTAAAAAGTGATTGGGGAGTATAGGTTTTTGTAACGGTTTTTACTTGATTTTTCAGAAACCTACACAGGATACAAATGGTACAAATGATATTTTAGAATGTGGGATAATGAGAATATGAAAAAGGAACAGGACGCAACAAGCCTGTTATGGCTAGGAGGTGTTTAAATGGCAATGACGGATCAGACAAAAGAAGCGCGCAAAGCATATAAGAGAGAATGGGCAAGAAAGAACCCTGATAAGGTAAAGGCAGCACAGGAACGGTACTGGCATAAAAAGGCGGTAGAAGCGGGGAAAGTAAAAGGGGAGGAGGGATAGTTGATGTCTGAATCAGGATGGAGGGTTGAAGCGCATATATGGCTTAAAAATTTTGATGAGTATTTGCTGCGAAAAAAGGAACTATCAGAATTGCTTGAAAGGCTTCATGGGGACAGCAGCGTGATTGTGTTTTTCAGGAAAACGCCGGAGTATTTAGAAATCCCAGGGGCGTGTTATGACCATATGGATGATAAACAAGCAGATGAACTGATTAATTTCTGCGGAAAGGACAATGTGGATTTTGTTGCCAGGGTGAGCAGGAACACAGAAAGGGAACCGGGGTGTTTACGTGGAAAACAAAGGCAGGATGAATGACAGACAGAAAGCATTTGCGGATTATTACATAGAGTGCGGAAATGCGGCAGAAGCGGCGAGGAAGGCGGGATATTCCGTAAATACGGCAAGGCAGATGGGAAAGGAGAACCTTACAAAACCTTACATTTTAGAGTATATACGGCAGCGAACCGCCCCTACGGAGCAAAAGCGTATAGCATCTGGCGATGATGTACTGAGATTCTTTACAAGGGTGATGGATGGTGACGAGGGAGCAGATATGCCGGACAGGATTTCAGCAGGCAGAGAGATTCTAAAACGTGATGTTTCTGACCGAAAATTAGAAATAGAACTGCTGAAACTGGAGAGCAAGATTGGAGAAACAACACAGGAATCTGATATTGATGATACTCTTTTAGAAGCCTTGAACGGTACGGCAATGGATGTATGGGGGAACGGTAGCGGTGAAGCGGATTGCCAATAGGGTTGCTCAACAAGCGGATAGGTATTATAAAAATAAGAATATGAATGGAGGATTTACCATGAAGAAATCAACGATTGAGTATTACAAAAAGGCGGTTAGATTAGCAGAGGGCGCAAGCGGCGCTATTAGCAAGGCAAAGGCAGATTATGAGCATGGGTGTGAAGTGGCAAAAGGGGCTTACGAAGCTGACCTTTTGGGAGAGGGAGGCTATAGGAGCAGATTAAAGGAACTGGAAGCGGAACGGGATTCAACAATAGAAAATAGCTTATCCCGGATTCTGACCGTGGTTGATGAATATGATGCAGAGATGGAAGAACTTGGCAGACTGGACGGAAACATGGTTGACAGCGGCACAATGGCACTATTGAATAGCGGAATCAATCTCAGCCATGCAGACTATCAGGAACTTGCAAACCGCCACAAAGACAATGCTGTCATGACACGGATTCTCCGGGAGCGGTATGACGCAAACAGGCCGCAGGAAAAAGGGACAGGCATCACAATAGTGCAGTTCGGCCAATCCCCGGCAGACAGGTCGGAAGTGTTCAGCAAGTTTGTAAGGACAGTATACCATGCCTGTGAATCCGGCGCACGTCCGGCACTATCTGGGAGCGGAAGATTAAAAACTGTGACAGACTATTATAATTTTATTACACAGGGTTCACTTGCGGATATGCAGCCATATGGTGATGAATCATTTGATAACCTTGACAAAGATTTTCCGGTGGAAACAGAAAACGGCAGGGTGGAAAATGCCGGAAATAAGAGTTCTGATTTCAGTTCGGCAGACTTCAATTTTGGTTTTACTCCGATAAGGTGAATCGGTTAATGTAAATGAAATATTGTAATTGCCTGATAAGGAAATGTGTGCTATACTCCATTCATGGGAAACCATAGAGCCAAAGGCGGCTTTACCCCTCTTGTCTTTTCGGAGGGTTCAAGTAGCCCTCCAGACGAAAGAAAGGAGGGCGATACAATGTATGTTACATATCAGGACTTGATTGATACCAGATAAGGATAAAAATAGATATGTATGGGCAGGAGCATAGACTTTCTCCTGCCACGGGAGTGTAAAATAAAGTGTGTAAGTTAGAAATACAGCAAATCTAACTGCGCACTTTATTTTTCTGTATAAGGTG
>QXXL01000049.1 GCA_009911505.1 Lachnospiraceae bacterium
CCTTTTTATCTCGCCAAACTGACGGATAACAGTGGATTATCTATCAATTAATTTATTGTTGTTTTTAATATATAAATTAATATTTTCAAATCACATTATAACACACAAATCTCCAAATGTCATCAATATTATTTTATTACAAAAAAATTTGTCGAAAAATATTTGATTTATTATTTTATTTACCGATTAGATAATTTTTATTATAGACATTTAAAATATACTTATCAACTAATTTAAATCAAATCTTCCTACTTAATTCACACTTCTTTACCTCTTAAATCTTTTCGTTTCTATCTTAGTACATGATTATTCCATATATAAAAAGCTAAATAACATCATAAAAATATCTATTACCAATATCAATTATCTAAACTTCTTAATACTCATTCTCCTGTCTATAAACCACTAAACAGCAACTTGATTAGCTTTCGTCTTCCCATATTGCTGCCAAGGAAATTCCAATATAGCTTTAGTACTACAACAAACGACCCTGACTACATTACTAAATGCTTGACAGCCAAAAGTACACCATATTGCATAAATAACACCCCCTCTGCAGGCCAACCAAAACCGTAATCAGTCTCAGAGGGCAGGTTATGAGTCTAGAGCCTTGTGATGAGGTTTAGAAACCCTTAACCCCTGAACACAACCCCAGACACATACCCTGCCCTCTGACTAACGAACCCTTTGCCCCGTAAACTATAACCATTTCTTAATCAAAACCAAAATCTAAAGCAGCCAACGCCCATTATCCTTCCACACCATAAAACTGTATTTTCCAGTTATTATCCTGTTTCACCAGCCCAAATGTTAAATACAGGAACATATCTTCATAGCTGCTGTCTCTAAATTCCAGGGAAACAAAATATCTTCCATTTTCAATCTTCTTATCGTCAGAATCAGATAATCCTTTCACGGTTAAATCACTAATCGAACCTATACCTTCATATCCATCCACCTCGCCAACATATGTACTTGCTAGAAATTTCTGCATGGTATCAATATTACCATTAAAATATGCTGTTGCAAATCCATCCACAAGATTTCTAATTTCCTGACAATCTTCATCCTTCAGATATTCACTTGCCGTGTCCGGGCTATCGCTTTTTATGCCGTTTGTCTCTGCAGAGAGCGCAAAAGTATCCGCAATCACAGGCAGTTCCCGTCCCCAGCCTTCTTCAAATTCAACCGGATACGAATAGAATATTACCCATACGTCTTGTTCGGATCCTTTCAAACTGGCATGATATACCAAATCCCCATCCTGATAGCCTTCCTCTGCCGTATAACCATGTTCTTCCAGATTCTGGGCAACGGAATCGATCGATTTGCCTTCATAATGCGTGATCCAAAGCTGAACCTGCTCATTTACTATCGCAGTCCATGTGTGGGAATCGGACTGTTTCCATTCGTTATCAGGCAGATAGATGGAATATCCGTCACCAACCGCAAGCGTAGCTTGCTTTTGCTCCTCTTCCCCTTCTTTGGAAAAGGTAAGCATAGTTGTATTTTTCAACGTATCATCTTCATTCGCAGAATCCTTATCCGACATCTGTCCGGTTGGGACTGTTTTCTCCTCCGGCTGGCCGGATGCATTCTGTATCCCGTTGTTTCCTGTATTTTCTTTTCCCGCAGGCTGCTCCGTAGTAGCACAGCCTACCAGCGTCCCAAGACTGATTGTTAAAATAACGGCACAGATTAATATGCAAATCCCGTTTTTCTTTCCTTTTTTTATTAAAATATTTTTAAAACGTTTTTTCATAATTTTTTTCCCTCCATAAAATTGCGTTGTGAATGCGGTTCTTCTGGAACATCGCTTATGAAGCATAGACAACAATGTTTCCGTATACGCTTTGCGTACAGCATAACCCGTGTCTTTTGTCACTCTTTCATCACAGGACAGCTCCATATCAATAATGGCCTCCTTATGCAGAATCCAGATCAGTGGGTTAAACCAGTGAAAAGCATTTGCTATTACAAGAAGCAGTTTAAAATATATATCTCCCCGTTTTAAATGAACCAGCTCATGCTTTAAGATAAAAAATAATTCTTCCAAGCTGTATTGTTCTTTTGGCAGAACTACAACAGGTTTAATAAAACCTATTATCATAGGGCTTTCCGCTTCGTAATACTCCATCACATGTATGCTACGCCTAATATGTAATTCACATTTCAGTTTTTCTATCTGGCTTAAAGCCTTTACATCTTCTATCATTCTCCCATTTTTTATCAATTGCCGCTTATAGTAAAAATAGCTGATGAAATGTACAGCTATAAAAATCAAACTGCCAACTATCCAGACAAAAGCTACGATATCCAGCATTGTAATACCTGTATCGTTCTTTTCGGTCTGCGCTTTAATCGGAGCTGTCATTTGCGCCGGTATCTCAACCACAATCCGCCTATGCGGCACCGTTACGCCAGTTAAATCGCCTGTATATTTTTCTTTCGATCCAGCTACAGTTTGATTTTGCTTTTGTGCCCCTCCTATAACAAGCTGCCCGTTTATTCCGCTAATAGGAACAAGCAGCCGTAATGCAAGAAAAATCCAAATTAGGTATTTCCACTTTGCGGCATATCTTTTGTCTAACAATGGTGATAATGATATCAATACAATAATTATTAATCCGACAGATACAGAAATTCCTAAAATGACTAAAAATAAACTTGCCATTATTCATCCTCCAATCCATCCAAAAAATCTCTAAGTTCTTCAATATCAGAGTTTTTAATTTGCCTATTATTATATAGAGTAGCTATCATATTCTGTATGGAGTTATTGTATAGCTTTTCTAAAAAATGTTTACTTGCTCCGGCCTTGTATTCATTTTCTGAAATAACCGAAGTATACAGATTGCTTCCTGTTGAACGATCACAATTGATAAACCCCTTATCAGACAGTCTCGCCAATGATGTCATTAATGTAGAAAGCTGCCACTTCCTTCTCCCCTGTAACTCTTTTAAAATATAATTTGACGTCACAGGATTTTCACTATCCCAAACCACCTGCATAATTTCCAATTCCGCTTCCCCTAGCTTTTTTAGTTTATTTCCCATGTATTACCACCTCATTATACGTTTGTATAATTCATTATACATACGTATAATATCCTTGTCAAGTGAAAGTTTATTTTTTCACACCCCCTTGTATTCAACAGGCTTCCAATTCACCTTATAAGGCAAAAATAAGGCCGGGAACCTGTTTTTAGATTCCCGGCATGCTATTCTTCAATTTATTCAAATGTCAATTTACTCAGTGATAACCTCATTCTTGTCTTTACAAATAAGTATACCTATTGTCGGATTATCCTGTTCTGTTTTCATCTGTTTATTGACAGCCGCAACATATAAATTTAATTGACCTGTAAATTCTGGCCTGAATTTTTTTGTTTTTAGCTCTACGACAACATAGCGCTGAAGACGGGCATGGTAAAAAAGCAAATCTATATAAAAATCCCTTTCATCAACATGCAAATGCACTTGCCTGTCAAAATACGAACAATCTGTGCCTAATTCCAATAGAAACTGCGTCGTTTGACTGCTAATGGCATACTCTAACTCTTTTTCATCACATTTTTCCGCCAAAGCCAGGAAGTCTAAATTGTATGTATTCTTCAATGTTTGCTCCGTCAAATCAGACTGTGGCTCTGGTAATTTTTGTTGAAAATTGGTAAGGGCTTTGCCCGGCTGGCCATACAGGCCGCTATCTATTTGATGTTCTAAAACAGCTCTGCTCCAACCGTTTTCCATTGTATTTTTGGCATAAAATAAGGCCTCTTCTATATTTTTACATTTGCAGATAATCCTCTGATTATGTCCCCACGGAATAGATTTAATTATCTTTTCAATCAATTCCATTTGGCTTTCAGGTTTTAAGCCATTTTTATTTGAATTATAAAATTCGTACCAGTATCGTATGCTTTTTAAATTTTGTACCGAAAAATCCGACATATTGGGGAAAGCTTTTTGTAAATCCCAGCTCACAGTCTCAAGAAACAATTCTCCCCATTTTGCATTTTTTTGCTTTAAAACAATTTCTCTGCCTACATCCCAATACAAGTCGAGCAGATTATATTCCTCCTTAACAGAGACCTTTATCTGGCTTTGTTTTATTCTATCTTTTATTTTTTCTATCCAAGCTTTATATCCATCCTCCACTACAAATCCTATCTGTCCATCTGCCACTTCGATATTCCTCCAATCATGATATCCCATTCCTATATATTTACTATTTTATCATATTTGAAAGAATTTTTCACTTTTTAAGAAAAAACAGTGTATTAGCTTTTCGCCGTCGCCGCTTTCCTTTTGGTATGTTCCGCCAAACTATTTATTATACTGCACAAGGAGAAAAAAGGAAAGGCAGTGTAAGTCCCGCCGGAGGCGCCTGCCTCCGTTGGACAAATGGAGATCCGCTCTCCCCAAACCCCTTATGCGCTCCATCCTCCGGAACAGCGTGAAACAAATTGACAATTCAAAAAAATAGCCAGCCTGAAATTGGATTATAAAGCGGTGCCCCTTGTCCTGTTTTTTGGCAGGAACTCCCGGGAGAAAAGGCAGCTACCAAATAGACTGCAAAGGAGATAGTCCAGGAAAGGAAAATGAAACCATGAGCGAAAAGATCAAGTGTATGTTAAAAAATGGGATACGGAATCATTGTGCATCAAGATTTCTTTAAATTCCTAACTATTAGTATACCGCTCATAAATGTCAAAAATTTTACTGTTGGTTTCATCCAATCATTCCAATGCCGCTGATATAAGGACATTCGTATCAACTAGAACCCTCATGCATTTCCGTCCTCATTTCTCAATTCTTTCACAAGCGTCATATTTCATCGTAAGATGCAAAACCTGCCCGTTCGCCTGCCATTTTTAAAAACTCTATATCATAAAATACGTTATTCTTTTTTATCAGGTTTTCTCTTTACCCTTTAAAATAATATAACATGATTTATATAACCATTCTACCATCCTGCAAATGAAATAGCCAATTAACATTCCTAATATATTAGTTAAAATATCATCTACAATAAATAATCCTAATCTGGTAATTAATTGCATTATTTCAATAACTAAACTACTAAAAAATCCTACTAACAAGGATATACTTAATTTTCTAAATGGGGCGGCTAATAAATATAATAATATTGCAAGAGGAATTAACATTAGAATATTTTCATACATATACTTGGGATAAACTAATGTCCTATTAAACGTACTAAATGGCCGTAAATTAATATATGTATCACTATGTTTTTCCCTTGACAAAAAAGTGATCCCAATTACTATATAAACATATAACGACAAGAAAGCCATTTCCACAGACTTAATAAATAATACAATATATTTACCTAAAGTACTTCCATGTTGTTTTATATAATAACTACCAATTATAAACGTCACAAAAAACGTAAATACTGCAATTTTACTTCCTTGCCCAGCATACATAAAAAAGAATTTAAAAATATCCTGTTTTATAATTTGCAACATATTTTACTTCTCCAAATTCTCAGTTAAGTTATCCCAACTATAAATAAAAGACTATGATCTTTTTATCTATTGTATCGCAAATTTTTGTATGCAACTATAAACAATAAATTACTAAAAATATTCAAAACATTTTATCTAATTTCCTCTTATAATTGGGATACCCGTACAAATTCTACAGCATTTACAATCTATCCTTTAAAGTGTCTTCTATAAAACATTCATAATTAGAATATTTCCTCTGTTCTGCTATCACACTCAGACTTTTTTCTCTGCTCCCCCCCCAATTTAATATCTTCTGATATTCACTTGGCATATGGTTTGAAATATCATAGAAAAGCGGAAAATAATCCCTGAATATTTCTTTAGGCGGGATACTTCCAAACCTTTCATAATATTTATATACCATTTCTTTTGCATCACTTATATAATTCTTCTTTCTTTTGTTATAATAATCATCTAATTTCATAATCACTTTAGCTGGATTTCCTGCCACAACACAATTATCCGGAATATCTTTCGTAATTATACTTCCTGCTCCTATTATTACATTGTTACCAACATGTACACCACGTAATATAACAGTATGCATACCAATAAAAACATTATCACCAATTTCAACGCTTTTATTAGAGGCAATTATCTCTCCAGTCTTATTCTTAAATACACTCCATGCTAAATCATGACAAAGTACAACTATATTACCGGTAAATTCAACATTGTTACCAATTTTTATCAAAAAAGGCTGAGTAACATCAATATTAATAGTTCTTGGCGCATGGAAAGTACAATGCTCACCTATCTGTACACCTCGTTTTCTTAAATAATTAATATAAGACTCTGAAGAAGCCCTTTCCCTGTAAATTATTTTTTTTATAATTTTTTTTATCATTCTATATCCCCTTTATTAGTTCTAATATATTTCATTATTTTATATGAGTAATTAGAACTTAGTTACATGCGTTTGATTTTTTTTAAGATCATATTAAAATAATAATAAACCATATCCTCTTTCCATATAAACAATACGCAAAAATAAACAACAACAAATATGACAAAAGTTCCTGCTAATTGAAATAAAGGAAATAAATCTTGCATGAATATTTTTAAGGTTACTAAAATAACTCCTGACAGAATATTAGCAATGATTATTTTGTAATAAGAAGCTTTATGTAAAACTTGCCTAAAAATATCCTTTACATAATAGATTTGAATAGACGCAACAATAAACTCTGTAACAACTGTTGCGAATGCTGCTCCACTTGCCCCATAATATGGTATTAAAGACGCATTAATTATTAAATTAATCAATGCACCGCAAATTGTTGAGTACATTGTTTGCCTTTCTAATCCAAAGGGAGCCAAAATTTGCATACAAGCAACATTCCCAATACCTAATGGCAATAATGCAAACATAATGATTCTCATACATCCAACACAAGATTGGTATTCAGCCCCACCTAAAATATTTATTACTGAAGATGCCATAATAATAAAATAAACTGTAACAGGCAAACCAGTAATTAAAACAAACTGTAATGACTTTTTAATTATACTGTAGAAGGCTTCTTTATCATTTTTACTTAAATAATAAGATACCCTCGGTAATACAACGGGTCCTAAAGCAGAAATAATCTGGGCTAAAACCAATTTAACTTTTGTAGATAGATCATAAAACGCAACTTGCCTATTATTTGATAAAAATCCCAACATAACTGTATCCATGTTTGCATAAATAGATACCGAAATTGATAATCCAAAAAAAGTAAGAATAGGTTTTAAATGACGCTTAAATTGATAATCATTAAATCTTCTAAATTCAAGAAAATTCCTAGAATTCCATAAATTTAGCAAATTAGAACCCACTCCGCTTAATACAGACAATATACCATATAATATATAATCAGAAGGCTTATGAATAAATAAAAATAGCAAAACTATTGATACAATTTTAAAAGATATATTTCGCACTGTTATATACCGATACTGCTCAATAGCCTGATAAAACCATTCCATTCCCAGTGAATTCAACAAAATTGATATAGAATAAATGAAAAGCAGAAGCGGCTCATTTTGTAATTTAGGAATTAAAATAAAACTGAAAATAAGAGCAACATAAGATATACCCACAGATATAAAATTAATAAGCAGCAATTCCTGAACTGTCTTGGATAACTTCTCACGGTTATCACGGCATTGTGCGCAGATCCTTATCCCATAAGTTGGTATACCTAACTGGGCAAAAACCGAAAAATAACTTATGACCGATGCCACAAAAGCTACCTTTCCATTCCCCTCCCCTCCGAGAACTCTGGTTACATATGGTAACATAATTAATGGAAAAATAACTTGGGATATTTTTAATATTACATTCATCACAAAATTAAATTTCACACTTTGAACCTCAATTTGTCTCTTAGTATCCATACAAGTCTCCACTCAGATTTTTTCGCTAAATTTTTATAGTGGGGGTTGTAACAAAGCTTGAGCAAACTTTTCAGCAGATGCTTTTACAGATCTTTCTGCTGCCGTTCTTTGAGCGTTTTCAGCTAACCTAATCCGCAAATCACTATTCTCAAATAGTTCAATAATATTTTGTGCCATAGACCATGCATCTTTAACAGGAGAAATCAAAGCATTCTCACCATGTTTAGCATAATCTAAAGTCCCTTTACACTCTGTTGCAACTAATGTACACCCACAAGCCATTGCTTCAAGCCCTGGAAGGCCAAATCCCTCTATAATACTAGAGCATATAAATATTTCAGCATTGTTATTGATTTCTGCCACTTCCTCTTGACTAGCATCCATAATAAAATCACAACAAGAAGGCAGATTTTCTGGCTCATGCTCCATGCTAAAAACTGTAACTTTTAAATCTGTATATTTTTCTGCAAGAATTCGAATGGTTTCCAGGGCGTATTTTGATCCTTTGCACTCTACTGAGCGATATTGCATTGCAATAGAGTGTCTTGCCCTTTGACTAATCGCTCTTTTCACATAAAATATCTCTGTATCTATGCCATTACTTACATAAACAGATTTTTTCATCGCCTTGGAGTCTACAATCTCTGATAGCCATTTCGCCACTGTTATATTATTCATTCCCAATTTATAAGTTTCGAAAACATACTCATCCGTGCAGCTCCAATTTTCAAACCCTTGAATAAAATAAAACTTTCTCCCCCTAGTTTTACTTAACATCGCAACTGAATTTGCCGTATAAACTGCAGTCGCTATAATTATATCTTCATTGTCAATCGTAGTATCATCAATCAAAAGAACTGCCTTTTTTTTAATTTTAGGATTTAATTTATACCATTTTGGCCTGCTTTGAACAACTTTATCCGCTACATACTGTTGAAGCATTTTAAAATGGCGCATTTTTTTTATTGATCCTAAGTTCATATTAAAATAAAGAGTTACATTATTTTCGGCAGTTTCTGCAAGATAATTTGCATATTGAAAAATAACTTTTACCCCTCCGGTAATATGTTTATCACATCCATTTAATACAAAACCTATTTTCATATAAGGCACCTCTTTTATTTTTCTATTTAAAATACATTTTTATTTTTTCGAATAATACTTCATGAGAAATTTTTTTTAAAGTTTGCCTGTTTTCAATAACACTTTCTGTAATAAATCTAATGTCAATTTCTTCTATTTTTTCAAAATAAAACATATTATTTTTGTCATAGAAATCCTGATTCAAGATATTTTTATCATTCGTTAAAAGTTTCTTTCCATAGACTAAAGCTTCTATTGGACGTAATGTGCTTCCATTCTGACCATTTTGTACAATTTCCAATAGGCATTTTGACCTTTGTATATATTCAATTGTTTTGCTGTATCTCATACTTTTTATATACTCTATCCCCTGGTATTGGTTGCTTTTATTACTACTGTTTACATTTGCAACAAAGAAAACACAATTCAATCCTTTACTAATCAAAAATTTACATATGTCAATTAACAAGCCTAATCTACCTTTTTCACTGCCTACAAAAAAAACGTCTATATCTAAGTTATTATATATTTTTTTTAAATGAATATTATAGGTATTATAAACATATGTCCAGTTATACTTATGACAATCGGCTTTATCCATTGAAACAACCATATCATAATTTTTATCAACAAAATCAAGCATCCATCTATTTGTCATATTAACAGGATTTACAAAACGAAAAATATATTTCGAGTTTACATATCTTTTTTTTAAATATTCCAAATATTTTTTTTGATAAGCCATTCTGGCGCCCTCAAAAAAAATGAAATATACTTCTTCATTTTTATTTATTTTTCTATAATCTAAATAAAATGGAAACCAAATTCCCTTAAAAGGTATATGGTATTTTTTATTTAATCTTATAGATGTATGATAATTTTTAATTATTGTAAGAAACATACTTTTAAAATCTTTATCTATTATAACTTCTTTATTTTGATATCCATCAAAAATAGCTTTTAAATAATCATTAGAATTTCTAAATACAACAAACAATTATCCCACCTTCTCATATAATTTAGTGTCCCAAAATTTATTTATAAAAATATAGCTCGTCTATTTCTATACCTTTATAAATATTAAAGTCAAAATATCTCCACATAAGAATTAAAATTAATACACCAAAAAAAATAATCAGTTTATCTTTTTTAGTTTTCGCAATATCAAAACATATTGCAAAATAAATCAGATCAAAAAGGCAAATATTACGAACAAGCCTATAAAAAGTCAATGAGGCAATATTAAAAGGCAAAAAACATATGCCTATAAAATTAATTTGTTCAACTAACTTCATAAAGTTCTTATTATAATTTATAATATTTTTACTTGTATATATAAAATTTTTTAGGCTTCTTTTTCTTACAACTGTATTAGAATCTTCAATCAGTTTATAATTTATTAATTTTATAAAAATAAGATAAAAACTATAAATAAATATAGGTATGAGGAAACCTAATCTTGTTTTTGTAGAAGCATAGTTTTCTAATTTATTTGCTAATCCTTCATTTGTAAAATCCGAAAAAAACAATAAAACATCCGAAATAAAATTGGAATTAATTCCTATATAAATGATTATTAGGAAAAGAAATGGTAAACACCGTAATGTCCATTTTTTCACTTCAGAATTTAATCTAATCCATACAAAAAGCAGATAAACTATTGCCATTGCATGAATTGTAGATGCTATAACAATAAGAAAAGAATAAATAAAAATCGAACTATCCTCCTGCAATAGATAATGCAAAGCAAGAATGACAACAGAAAAAGCAAAAAAATTTCTCAATTGATATGCATCTAAAAATAAAGAATGTAATGAAAAGAAAAAAACAAAAAAACCATAATAGTTAGTACGTTTTATTAAAGTATTATAAATAATAGACATGGCAATAATTATGCCGATACATTTAAACTGAAAAAAACTCAATCCCAACTTACTAGCTGCAAGCATTAACAACGCGTAACCACTATCAGTATAACTTCTAAATCCATATTGAACTGTTTCTTGATAAGTATCCTCATAGTTAGATAAATCTCCAATAGTATCAGCATTTACCATAACAATAATAGTTAAAAAAAACAAAATAACGTTTATTATTTTATATTTCTTTAAATTATTTTTTTCAACTAATATGCTTATTAAACATAATATCAAAGATATAAAATATATTGAAAGCATCTCAATCCTCTCTTTTAGCGTAAAAATAAACTTTCAAATTTATTAAGGTAAATATCAAACCTGAAATTCTTTTCAGAATATTTTTTTATAGTATTCCTTTTATTCGAATACAATTCATAATTATTAATTAATTCATCCATAGCCCTCGCAATTTCTATAGCTTTATTTTTTACAATTACACATCCAGGTAAATATTTAACAATACCAACATTAGTAGAAATCACAGGTAATCCTGCAGCCATAGCTTCGATTACAGAAATAGGATAATGCTCACTTTTGCTTGTCATAACAAATCCATATGCATTTGCTAAATAATACGGTATTTCTATTCTAGGAATATTTTCTAAAAAAAGAATATTTTTTTTAACTTTATATCTCTGATCAAGTTTCTTCTTTTCTAACAATAACTTATTAAAATACTTTTGATTTTTTTGACTTCCTATAAAAACCAATGTAAATTCATTGGCCATGTGATAAAAAGCCCTCAATAATAACATCTGATCCTTTCCTGGATAATAATTAGCCAAATATATATAATAGGGTTCTGAAATTATGTTATCTGTTTTATCACAATAAAACATATCTTCCACAAAATTTTCTAATACATAATTCTTGCCTGGATAACGTTTTTCAAAAAAATTAAAGGTATTATCTTTCTCATGTAGATGTACTATTTTATCAAAGATTTTAAGTTTATCTTTATTATATGCATAAAAAAGACCCCATCTAATATCTCTAAAAAGTTTTAAAATAAAATTTTTAGGATTTTCAAAATCAACTTTCTTCCACTTAAATTCATGCATACCATGTAAATAAAGGATCTTTTGACAATTTATTTGTTTTAATACTTCTAATGCCCAATCTACTGCCACAGATTGTAATCTTACAAAAAGCATAACATCAACTTTTTTTGATAATGTAATCAATTCATTTTGAAATCCTTCTTTATTTCCGAAATGTAACATATTTTTATCCCGTATATCACATCTAATTATTCTAACCCCATTAATATATGTTTTATTATCCAAATTTTTTCGTATACTTGTTATAACAGTAACTTCGTGACCGTTAAGAACTAACCCTTCTGCCAATTTCTGCGTTACAAATTGTACACCGTTCTCGCCCGGATAATATGTTACTACAGAAATACCTACCTTCATCTGAAAATCTCTCCTTTTAAACCCACTTCTTCTATTGATATAATTTAAATAATAACTCTTACTTTAGCAATAAACGGAATAAAATCTGACGAACCCATATTTTTTTTACATATATATCTGCCAAGAAAAATTTTTTTAATGTAATAAAAATTTTTCTCATTAACGCTTTTTTAATATCCCTCTTACTTACAGGTGGATTTATTCTATCCATTTCCGAAATAGTAATTTTATCATTAAAAGAAGTAATAATTTGCTCGGCGCCAATAATAAACTTTTGTTTATTTTGAAATTCTTTTATTGTTATATCTAATTTAGGCGTTTTCTTTTGCCAATGAAGATATACTAATTTTTCTTTTTTTATATTTTTCTTATCTGAACAAAAGACTCTAAAAGCATCACCTTTATCCCAAATGAAAATCTGATGCACATTATTAATTCGGGAATGAGCCATATCTAATCTTTTGGGTAAGAAGGATATGAAATCTGCAAAATCTACTTCCTTATACCATTTAATATCATTCATAGTACATATCCTATTTACACCAAAAGCTTCTTCTACTGTTGTTTTCGCGGGATTTTCAAAAATTTCTTTCAATGAATAAATACTTCCAGGAAGCTTATAAATATAATTCATCTTTTTATTATTTCGATATAAACAAAGATGTCCATATGGATATATTCTTTCATATTTTTCTAAAATTTCATCCGTTAAAAAATCACGCAAATTGCCAAAAACTAAATCTATGTCACAATATCCCCAAAAGTCATATCCTTTTAAATAATCCTCATAAAGTATACCAAAAAACAATCTACAATCACAAAACTTATATGAATTATTTATATAAATAGGACGCCCTAATTTTTTACTGAATTTATTCACTTCATTTTGTAAAGTAGTCCTATAAATAAAAATGTTATTACTATCGCTAACTACTTCCTGATCACTAAAGATAATAAAATCAATAGTTTTGTTATACTCTGCTGATTTTAGCCAAGCATAGAAATATGACGGCAATTTGCCAAACCATACGACAATTATGCCAATCTGATACCTTTCTTTAGACATAAATAATTCACCTATAAAACATTTCTTATTTTATATTTTTAAATCAAAAATACTATCCAAAATATCATTAAAATCACCTGATTCAAATACTATATCCACTTCTATCAAAAAAGTTATTACTCTAAGTAAAATCTTATTGTCTATATCATATGAAACTATCTCTCTGTAACTACTGTAACGATTGTTCGGACATATTTTGAAACAATCTGAAACCATATCGACGATGTAAGAAAGAAGCTCCATTTTCTCAATCCATTTTACACTACTTACTCATGAAATCTCCTAGATACTAATCTACTCCCTTCAAATAAAACTTTTCCCCCAGAATAAAATCAAATTCATCCGGCTCAAAATCATAATACCCACTCCCTGGAAAAAACGTCATTTCGCCAAAATAAATCTTCCCATCAATATTATAAAAGTCAACTCTCACATATGGAAAATCTTTTGACAGCGTCCTCGCCATTTCAACCATACATTCAAAATTATCAGGTTTCTTCAGTCCAGTCCGAATCGGCTGAATCCTCACCCGCATATACGGCATCACTTTAAAATCCAAATCCAAAATATTCTGCCGCACACCATCCTCTGTAAACCTTTCATTCATCACATACAAGCAATACGGCTCACCATGAAAACAAAAAAATTTATAATCTGTAAGGCTCTTTTCCCCATTTCCTGGTTCAAGGTACTTCTCTACAATCAGGCGGGGTTTATATTGATAATAAACCCATTCCCTTCCACCACCGTTCTTCTGTGGTTTTAACCACCGATGTAGTTTTTTTTTCAATTTAACGATATCTAATTGAGATTTATCCATACAAATCTCAATACCAATTCCACCCGCTCCACTGGTACTTTTTATTACAAACTGATCTGGCAGCTTATCAAAATCAATTTCTTCCTCCGAATCATATACTCCATAGCATTTATTTAAAATTTCTGATAAACCCTTTTTTTCAATATAACTTCTAACCTCCCATTTATCAGCACACTGCGCCATAACCGGATCACGATGGTAGAGCTTATACCATTGCAATTTTTCTGTATATCTTACAGGATGTTTTAAATTTAACTTCCTTCCGGTTTTTATCCTATATTGAATTGCTATCATCTGCTTGTCCGGAATCCAATTAAATAATTTTAAAATCTGTAGCTTAATCTTTGATTTTAAATATTTATCCAAATCAATTTACCCCTTTGCTCCTTATCTTTTTTAAATATGCCTCTACTACAATCTCCCTGTCAAACTCCCTCGCCATCTTCTCACGCCCCGCAATCCCCATTGCCCTACGCTCCTCATTCTCCATTTTCATGAACTTACGCACACACCTAATCAACGCAGCCCTGTTCTTCTGTTCAAACACAAACCCTGTCACGCCATCTTCCACCGTTTCCCGGCATCCACTGCGGTTAGTCGTAATTACAGGCCTTCCACACGCTGCGCTCTCAAGCAGCACATTTGATATCCCTTCCGGATAATATGACGGGTGTATAGTACAATGCGCCCGTTTTAAAAATTCCCTCGTATCCTGCACCATCCCATGATACTGGATCACGCCATTCTTCTCATACTCCTCCAGCACGTCCTCATATTCTCCATCACAAGGCCCAAGCACGTGAAATTTAGTATCTGGATACTCTGCTTTCATCTGTTTTGCTGCAGCAAGGTATTCTTCAATGCCTTTTTCCTTAATCACCCTTGCTATAAACAGAAACTCCACTCCATTTATACTATCTGGATAATCCATCAAATGCCATCGTTTTAAGTTGACACCGGATCCTGGAATGAGCTGCTGGCTGCCGCTGTACATCCTATGCTCTTCAAAAAATGCCTGATTTTCCGAATTCTGGAAAAACAGGCATTTTGCATGTCTTGCAGCCTTCTTGTACAAAGATATCATTAGCTTTTGGATTATGCTTTTGTATTCAAGAGCCGTCCCCAGTCCAGAAACATTCATCAAATATGGTATCTTCATCCTGCCAGCCAGTATCCCAGCATAAATATTTACTTTCGTTGTGTACATCAGAATCATATCCGGTTGGATGCGTTTTAGAATCGTCCGGTATGACCTGATTAATTTCAAATCCCGAAACGGGTTTTTCCCCCGTTTATCAATTTCAACAGGAACAAATTTACAGCCCATGGCAATCATTTTATCGACCTTCTCACCATAAGGCAGGCATATATATACCTTATAATTTTCTTGTAATAACCTCTCTACCAACTCAATCCGGAAATTGTATAATACAAAATCTCGGTTTACCATAATTAATATTTTTTTCATTTTGTATGATTCCGGTTTTCTTATTTAAATTTCTTTTGAAACTGGAACGCTGCCTACCTTTACCGATTTTTGTTTTGCTGCCGAAAGACGTTTGCTCTTTTCTTCCGAAAAACCTTCTGTGCTCTCAGGAATAAACATAATTTTGAACGTCAGCATCAATATTTTTAGATCCAGCAAAAATGACTGGTTTTCTATGTACATCAGATCTAACCTCAGCTTATCGTAAGCTGATGTATTATACTTCCCATATATCTGGGCGTATCCGGTGAGCCCGCCTTTCACCCGCATCCGATAGGCAAACTCAGGCAAATCCTTCGTGTATTTTTCAACATGTTCGACCCGCTCTGGCCTTGGGCCTACGAAGCTCATGTCGCCTTTTAGAATGTTGATAATCTGCGGCAGTTCATCAATTCTGGTCATGCGGATTATTTTACCAACTTTTGTGATCCGGTTATCATTGGATGTACATGGAATGAATCCATTTTTTTCTGCATCTACGATCATACTCCGGAATTTATAAATTTTAAATACTTTTGCATCTTTTGTACATCGATCTTGTTTATAAAATACTGGCCCTCTGTCTTCTAATTTGATAGCCAGCGCTGTTACGAGCATAATAGGTGATACCACAATCAACAGTACAAAGGAAAATATAATATCAAATAGCCGTTTTAACTTATATTCCGCTTTTTTATATGATACATAGTCATAACGGAATAATGGGGTATCTAACAGATGCTTGGGCTGGCATCCTAGCAAGACGATATCGTCAAGCCTTGGCGTAAAATAAATTTCTTTATGATTTTTTAAGCAATATTCTGCTAATACCCTCCGTTTTCCATATGATGTTTCATAAAGAAGGACTGTGCAGCACTCTTCCAGCTGCCGCAGCAGCCCCTCTTCTGCTGTTTCTTCCGATAACATGCATGTTACATCAAAAATATGCGCATATTTTTTTAAGATCCTCTCCTTAAACCCTTCTATTTCCTCCTGCGCAATATCTTTTCCATAAATAAATACCGTTCTCTTGGGGGATACGTGGCACATCAGAAAATTCTTTGCAAATGTAATGATTACCATTGTCCCCAGCAATTGGGCCAAGACAATACCGGCGCCAGGCAGAATGTTCACTGGATGGTTAAAAATCAATGAACATTCTACATATAATATCAGATCAGGTATCCCAAACGAGATAAACTGCGAAAATACAGTTTCTGCAATTGGGCAAGAGGCGATCCGGAATGCCTTATATATATCGCAGAGAAATCTATATACGATAAAATAAATCAGGATAGAAACACCCCCGCCAAGCATCCGGTATGTGTCAAATGCAAATTGGTTATAATATAACATCCATATAAGAGCAAATAACCCTACATTACATAGCTCCAGGCACAACCGCGCCGTATTTGTTACATTTTTCTTCCCCATGGCAATCCCACCTTATCTTCAAATCAAAATTTAATTTAGTATAAAACATATAATTTATTTTGATTTTCCCTTGGAATTATCTGACGATTTGTCATCCTTACCATAATAAGGCTTATAATAGCCGCTGTAATAGCCTCTGTAGTAGCTCCGGTAATAACGTTTGTAATAACGGTTATAGTAACCGCCTCTTTCTACTTTTACTTTATTCAAAACTACGCCAAGAATCCTGCATTCCGTAAGCTCTAACTGTTTTTTGATATCCTGGATAAAACGGTAGCTGCATTTATTGGCTTCTACTACCAATACTGCGCCGTCACATTTCGGGGCAATGACAGCCGTATCTATGACAGACCCAAGAGGCGGGGAGTCAATCAATACAATGTCATAATTTTCCCTGGCATACATTATCATCTCATCAAAATACCGGTTTCCCAACAGCTCTGTGGGGTTTGGCGTGGTACGCCCGGCAAAAATAATATCTAAATTGTCTACATTCGTTTCGCAGAGTACTTCACTTAGCTTGGACTGCCCGCTTAAGTAATGGGACAGGCCTTTAATAGAAGCCCCCTGATCGCTTTTTGCCTGATGCCTTCCGACCAGGACAGATTTGCGCAAATCTGCGTCTACCAGCAATACGCGTTTTCCATCTTCGGCAATCGCCCTTCCAAGATCCATTACAATACTGCTCTTGCCTTCATCTGGCGTACAGCTGGTAAATGTAATCACTTTAATATCTGGCCCGCAAAAGCTCAAATTGGTACGCAAAGAGTTGAACGCTTCTTTTTTCCCGTAGCCTAGTTTTTCTAGTTTTTCTAATTCTACTTTCATTTATGCCCGCCCTTTCTGACTCCCCATAATTTTTTCCGCTTATGCTTCTTTTCTGAGTTGTCTGTTCCTCCTTCTTCCGGAATGGATGCTAAGGTGTTTAACCTTATGAATTTCTCCACATCATCCGCACTCCGTATCGTATCGTCTAAAATATTGCGGACAACCAAAAAGCCAATAGACAAAACCATGCCGATAATTGCCCCTAAAAATGCATTCCTTTTATTATTAGGGCTGCTTGGCCGTTTTGCTTCTACTGCTTCTTCCGCGATCGTAGGTTCATCAATCTGCATAATTTGAGTCAGGCGCTTTTGTGATACGGTGGCAAACTCATTTGCAATCTCTTTTGCAAGCACCGGATCGGGGTAGGTTACCTGTATCCATATGATACGGGTGTTTTCGCGCTTGGTAACGCTTACACAGCCTAAAAGCCCCTCATAACTGACATCCAGGTCAAGATTTTTGGCAACCTGTTCCACTACGGGGCGGCTTGTTATCAGTTCTTCATAATCATTGGCTAAGCTGCTGCCCACCTGTAAATCCGACAAGCTTATCATTGTGCTGGAATTCGTCAGTATATACATTTTAGCTGTAGAATTGTACATCGGCGTCAGCGCATAAGCGCTGTACAGCCCTAAAATAAGACCGCCGGCAATGGTAACGGAAATTACCATTGGCAGATGACGCAGAATTAGCATCAGTATTTCCCACAAATCAATTTCTATTTCCTCATTTTTGGAATTCATAGTCATCCTCTTTCTTTAAATGTATTTTTTCTGCAGAAAATATTCCTGGTTCTCATTGAGAATCCGTTCCAGGCAGCCTTCCGGCAGTTTTTTATAGAGTTTTTCCACACAATCTTTCATCATAGGGGAACGCTCTGACGTATTATGGCAGTCACTTCCAAAGAAATGCACAATGCCTTTTTCGATAAACTTCCTAAGCCTTGCACATCGCCGATCAAAAAAACCGCCTGTCAGGCTTAGGGTATTCACTTGAATCAATGCGCCTAGCTTAATTACTTCCCATATGTTATCTTCGTTTTCAAATAATGCCTGCACCCGCTCCATATGTGCTACAATAGGGTGGTAGCCTGCTTCAATTAATTCCCTAAGCCCCTGGTATACTTCGCGATACCGTTCACCGGGATAGAATTCAACCAGTAAATACCGGCTGTCTGCCATTGTAAGAATATGGCCTGCCGCAATTTCCTCTGGAATTCCCCGGCGGTACAAAATTTCGTTGCCACTAAGTATTTCCAAATCATCGGCAATCTGTTTCGCCTTCTCATTTGCTTCTTTTACAAGCTTACGGATTTCTCCATTATCCTGTGTCCTGTTTCCGGGATAATTATGGGGGGTAGCTACAATATGCCGGACACCCTGCCCGTACGCAAGCTTTAGCATCTGCATTGTCATCTCCCAGTCTTTTGAGCCATCGTCCACTCCCGGCAGGATATGGCTATGTATATCCAAATATCCTCTCTGTCCCATTATCTGTGATTCCTCATTTACCCGTCCTGCTTTTGTTCTTCATCCGAATACTGGCAAGCAGCAAAAGAACGGTAGCTGCCGCTGCCACTATACTGACAATATACCAGGGAGAACATCCCTTGTATT
Organism: Lachnospiraceae bacterium; assembly: GCA_009911505.1. Lineage (GTDB taxonomy): Bacteria > Bacillota > Clostridia > Lachnospirales > Lachnospiraceae > Roseburia_B. The sequence goes on from QXXL01000049.1 coordinate 19,566, forward strand.
TAAATATCTCCAAAAATTCCGAAAAATATGCCGGCCCTACACCAGGGGTTGCAACCCCTCCCCCGATAGAAAGGAGGACTGTAGCCGCCAGATTCCAGACAAATGCCGTAAAACAACTGCCTGTTATATAGTATAGCGCATGATGCTTATAATGATAACACCCAAGTAAAAATACTGCGCCCAAAGCCGCAATCATAGCTGACACTGCCGCCATGCCCATAAATATGGGCTTGCGTCCCTGTACAAGCTGGCGGTATCCGTTGACAAAGGATGGATAAACATATCTGCGGCATATTGCCTTTGATTCATCCACTACATTTTTGAGGACACCCTGCGTACCTTCAGTTTCATGGACCTCCTGCTCTTTGAGGTATGATTCCAGAATTTCCTGTTGGCCAAAATCCACACCATCTTCCTTAAAAGCCCCAGTATCAACATACTGGGAAAAAGCAAGATATGCTTTGTTTTCTCCCCAGATCTTTTCTGTCAAAGATTCTGGCAGGCCGTAAGCAGCAAACAGCTGTTTTTGCTTTTCTAGCATATCTTTTTCCATTTCCGCTGCATACCCGCTGTTTTGCAGGCTGTCACGGAATAAATGATCGCTCAAATAACCCATTAATAACTCTATACTTAAAAACAGCAGAAAAATCGCCACTGACATCACAACTGTAACTGCCAGGCTGGCTGCTGTTCTGATTTTTCGATTTTTACGCAGATATTTTCGCATGTATTAATCTCCAATTTCCGGCCCGGATACCTTTTTCGCATACACAAAAAAACGTTCGCTGCGAAGCCGTTCTTCTGCCCCAAACGGATAACAGGTATATAATACCAGCTCCTCCGTATCTGGATGCCCTTGTTTATATTCCATGACATCTGCCGTCTTTGTACCCGTTACTTGATATTCATACTCACCATAAGCGGTTTTTAAAGAAAAAACCATTCCTTCCCGTACGGATTCAAGTGGAGCAAAAAATGTAACATCATGCCCGCCTATTAAGATTTCCCCGCCTTTTCCGGGCAGGCTTCCGCCTACATAGGTTCCAGCGCCCTGTTCAAAAACCTCGTCTGTATCACCGTAATAAAGCGGCGCTTTTAGCCCTATCTCTTCACAGGAAAGTTCTCCATACTGCTCTCCCTGTAATGGAGGGATCCATGTCCCGTCGTCTGCACTTCTTTGCATATCTGCCGCATAGGTATACTCTGGGGTTCCAAGAATCCAGACAGACTTCCACTTGCCTGCTTCGCTTTCCAAAAAGCCTCCTGCAAAAACCGCAAAAGCTAAAATCCCTGCTGCCGAAGTGATGATGGGCATACTAAAATATCCTTTTTTCCTGCGCATTGCAATCACGGTAAGCGCTGCACAAAGTATTCCTGCAAACAAAATTGCTCCAACGACAACGCCTCCTGTAAAATACCCTGTATTCTTAACAGGAAGGGTGCCGGAAAGTATAACATCGCCATCTTTTGCTACGATATCTACAGTCCCCTTTAGAAACTGCTCTACAGTAACTGCCCAATCACTTTTCCCACCCTCTTCGCCCTTCGACGAACCGGTTTGGATTGTGGCATATTCTCCCTCTTCCAATGCATCTTTTAAAAGCTTTTGCACATCTGTTTTCTGCGCATCGTTATAGCTTGGCCTGCTGCCGGGCATATCCTCCCCATTCGTGGTGTTTGCACTGCCCGGCTGGCCATTGCTGTTATCTGTGGATGCGCCGCCTGCTTCCTGATCGGCTGGATTTTGTCCGCTGCCCGGTTCTTCCTGCTGATTGCCAGGTGTTTGTGTGCTTTCTGTACCTGGCTCTTCCGTATCAGTTCCGGAATCGGAATCGGTATCAGTAACCTCTACCATGTAGCCTTCGTCAATACCACGCTGAAGGTTCGCATTTGCCTGGCGGATTGCATTGTCCACTTCCCTCTCCGTCAGATCCATATCATCATCTATCAGCCGGTTGTATGCTTTTTGTTTGGCTTCCTCTGTAAAACGATAAGTTTTTCCATTATGGGTTACTGTCCCATTGTAATAATCTACAATCCGCTGCTCTGCCGCGTTAATCCCTCCGGCATAAACAGGCATCATGCCTGCTAATAGAAGCGCGCATGCAATTGCCGCTCCTGTCAACTGCTTTTTCCACATATACATCCTTTCCCCAAAAATGCTCCGGAACGCATCCCGGAGCATTTCAAGGATTGTTTTTTACTTCTGTTCTGCCTTTTTATAAATATTGTATGCATCCATCTTGGAAGGATCGTACTCGTATCCAAGCTGGCCCATCATTTCTTCATAATAAATAGCATTTATCCTGCAGACAAATTTATCTTCATTTACTGCTGCCTGCATAACTACTCTGTCTCTGCCGTTCTGCTCCTTGTAAAGAGTAAATCCGTTTTCAGAAATCTCTGCACGAAGCTTCATACCGCCTGCAACATTTACAGTCGCATTGATCTCTACTACCTCATTTTCTTTTGAGATTTCAATATCTGTTACCCTAACCTGTTTCGTGCTGGTCTCAATAAGTAAATCAGAGCCATTTGCATGGTCAATACGGGTTATTGTAGCTTTCTTGGTCTTATTTCCGCCTTTGCTGACAGTAACTTCTATTGTGGTAGAGCTCGTTACTTCTACGTTAATCCGTTCTCCTGTAGCAAGGAAGTTGGAATCCAGCAGGCTCTTAAGGACATAACTGTTATTTACTACGTTGTTCCAGTCAAACTTCATCCAGAAATTCTTAAGGAAATCATTATCATACTGGCCGGAAGTAAACTGTGAAAGTACCCAGTCAAAATCATGTTCTACATCTTCAGATGTAGTTACAAATGTATTGCCGTTTCCTCTCTTCACTTCGTATTCGTCTGCTGTCCTGTCAAATTCCAATACATACTGGCTAATATCGCCATATTCATCTTCGATAATCCGGAAGGCTTTTTCTCTTTCCACTACGGTTACATTGCAGGTAGCATATGCGTCATCAGATGCTTTTACATCATCAGCAGCTTTTGCCTTGATGATAGCTTTGCCGCCCTTATTTAAAATAACCGTTGCAGACATTGTGTCTTCACTAGGAACAATCGTTATAGCATCTGCATTTTCAGAAGCAGGATCAACTTCCCAAACCAGTTTTGCGCCTGCGGCGTTTGCTGCTTCTTCCGGTTCTACCGATGCGGTAAGCACAATTGCCTCTTTATGGTTGAGCTTTACATTGATCTCTTCCTGATCCAATGTAACCTTTTCAATTGGTACATATACCTCTATATCAACTGAACCTGATACATTATCATGATCTGCTGTTGCAGTAATCGTTACTGTGCCTGCCCCAACTGCCGTTACAACACCAGTCTTCGGATCTACAACTGCAACTGCTTCGTTGCTGCTGCTCCATGTTACTTCTTTGTATGTTGCCTCTGCCGGCTCAATCACTGCCTTAAAGGCCTTTATATCGCCTTTTTTAAGCCTTGTGCTGCCGTCTTCAGATTCTACCGTAACTTTTGTCACTGGTACAGCCTGTTTGCTGACAGTTACATTACAGAATGCAGACTTACCGCCATCCTGTGTAACCGCAATAATAGTTGTCATACCTTCGCCTACTGCCGTTACAACGCCCTTATTATCTACCGTTGCAACTTTTTCGTCCAGGCTGAGCCAGAAAACAGTGTTATTTGACACTTCTTCTGGTTCAATCTTCGGAATAAGCGTATAGGTCGTAGGTTCTTCATCCAAAATAAATGCAAGTTCCTGTTTATCCAATGTAATCTTGCTTACACGCCCGTCGCCAGGTGTAACACGTACGAGCATAGTTGCCTGTACCGATGTACCATCCTGCTTTGTAACAGTAGCTGTAACAGTAGCTGTGCCTGTAACGCCTGATTTAGATGTAACTACGCCGTTTTCATCTACTGTTGCAATCGTTTCATCGCTGCTGGTCCAAACAACATCCCTTTCTGTTGTATTTTCCGGGTCGAAAAGGACTGTAATCTGATTGGTTACGTTGCCGCCCTGCATTACAAGCTCATCACGGATGAAGCTAATCTTATTCAACGGTACAAACGGTTTTGTAACTGTAACTGCCATACTCTGTTTCATTTCTGTGCCGTCGCCCATTACAATAGTAATGCTGATATCCGCCGTTCCTGCATCAATTGCATGCACAACCGCTTTTATATTTCCGTCTTCTACTGTGCCGTCTGCAATTACAGTAGCAATATCTGTGTTGCTGCTTTCCCATTTAATGCTCCTGCAGGTTGCATCCTTCGGATTCAAAGCTGCCATAACCTGGCCATGTTCGCCTGCTACCAGAGCCTGATCCCCTGTTACAGTGATACTTTCAAGCGCTTTGTAAACAGTTACGTCACATGATGTAATCTTACCGCCAGCTGTTGCAATTACCTTGGCAGTACCTTCGCCTACAGCCGTAACGACACCTGTATTTGAAACGGTAATTACGCTCTCATCCGCACTCCTCCATGTAACTGCTGCATCTGTTGCATTCTGCGGAGTTACTGTAGCTGTAAAGGAAACTGTCTCCCCTACTCTAATCGGCGCTGATAAGCTCGACGGGGTCAATGCAATATTTTCTACTGCAACATAGTTGTCATTTGTAACAACCTGCACTTCTGCAGTTGCAGATAATCCGTTCGATGTTGCTGCAGTAATGACTGCTGTCCCTTCTGCCACTGCAGTGATTACACCTGTCTCAGCATTTACAGAAGCAATATTTGAATTGCTGCTGGTCCATGTAAGTTCTGGTTTCACCGTTGCATTGCTTGGCAGGAATACTGGCATCAGTTCCTGTGTGCTTCCAACAGGCACTGTCACTTTAGCCGGAGCAAGCGTAATACCGGTCACTTCAATATCAACCTTATTAGAGGTCACATCACAGGTTGCCGAGTACTCACCGTCTTTGGTCGTAACTTTTACAGTAACCTTAGCTGTACCCACACCGTTTGCACGAACCGTTGCGTTCCCGGTACCGTCTGATAAGATTGTATTTTCAGATATTACCTGTATTACATCGCTGTCTGAAGACCATTCTACTTTTTCAACAGCTGCGTTTGCAGGATTTAAGGATACTTTAAGGTTGGATTCTTTGCCCTGATCCAATACTAATTCTTCTTTATCTAAGCTAACGCTGCTCAATGGCTGGCGTACTTCTATTTCACAATAATCCCTCTGGCCGTTATTGGACTGTGCATAAATCATTGCCCGTCCTGCGCTTAACGGAGTTACTAAGCCGCCGTACTGGGAAACACTGGCAACTGCCGGATTGGAGCTCGCCCATACAACCGTCTTATCCGTTGCATTGTCTGGTGTAACAGCTGCATTTAACTGAAGCGGTTCACCGCCAACTACCAGTTCACCCGTCTTAGGAGTGACATGGATATTCTCTACACGTATTGTTTCGGGTGTCCGTACAGTAACTTCACAGTTTGCCGTCTTTTCACCGTCTGCCGTAGTAACGGTAACCGTAGCAGTCCCTTTTGCAACTGCTGTCACCTCGCCGTATTCGGATACCGTAGCTATTTTGGGATTACTGGTGCTCCATGTTACCGCCTGGTTTGTCGCATTGGTCGGGATAACCGCCATAACAACCGGATCAGTAATATCGCCTACTTCCAACGCCATGCTTGGAGCCAAAATAACGCCGTCTACCGGAATGTACTGTGCATTAACAACGACCTCACAAGAAGCCTTAAAGCCGCCGTCTACCGTTGTTGCTGAAATTGTCGTCGTACCTGCGCGAAGCGGGGTAACAAGGCCATTTTCAACAGTTGCCGTTGTCGTATCGCTGCTTTCCCATACTACTGCCGGATTTGTGGCATCCGCCGGGGCTACGATAGCTTTAAGCTGCTCTGTATTGCCGCCTGCAGTCATTACCAGGCTGGTACGGTCTAATGTAACGCCTGTTACCTTTACGCCGCCGCCCGGAACTACATTTGGAGACGGGCTTGTAACTGTAACGGTACATACTGCCCTGTTAGCCATGCTGTCAGAAGCGTATGCATAGATTTTTGCTGTACCGTCCCCCTTTGCAACAACCCTGCCGGCATTATTTACCCTGGCAATGCTGGTATCCGAAGAAACAAAATATACTTTCTTCCTGGTTGCATTGGATGGCGCAACAGTTGCGTGAAGCGTATCGCTCGATCCATTTAAGAGGGAAAGCTTTGTCTTGTCTAATGTTACTTTGGTAACCGGTTTAATTTTTTTCTTAACCGTTACATTGACAACCTTTTTTGCACCGCCGTCAGCTGATTGTATGGTTACTTTAGCTTTTCCGACTTTTTTCGCGGTAAGTTTGCCTTTTTTGCTGACTTTTACAACGGAAGGTTTGCTGGACTTGAAGGTAACTTTTTTATTGACGCCTTTGTTCGGTGTAATATCGTACCTAAGATTAACCCATTTGCCTTTCTGCATGACAATGGTAGCTGCTGTCTGGATTTCTTCAACACCTTTCGTTACAGTTACTGTACATTTAGCCTTTACTTTCTTATTCGACTTGGATGTTACTGTAATCGTTGCTTTTCCAGTTTTCTTGGCGGTAACTTTTCCTTTGGAGCTTACGGTAGCCACCTTTTTGTTGCTGGATTTGTATGTAACTGCTTTGGAAGCGCCACTTGGGCTTACTGATTTTACGCTTAATTTAAAGCTCTTGCCTACACACAAGGTCCTTTTTGTTGCTGATAACGTGATTTTTGTGGTGCTCGTTGCTGCCTGCGCTTCGACCGGCGCAGAAAAGATGCTAGTGCATGTTAATAGGACGGCAAGCAGCAACGCCACGATCCTGGGCATTGTTTTCCTCTCCATATCCCCATTCCTCCTTTTAAATTTTATAACACAATTATCTAATCCCCTTTACTCTACACCAAATATCAAAAAAGGTCAAATATTAATTGCATTATTTTTTACTTTTTTAAGTTTTATAATCCTATGCCTTACTTTAGCAGGCGATTATTACTTAAAAATACGTGATATCATTCTATACGATCCGGAACCGTTATGCAATACGAAATTCTTTCCATTTTATCTTATTTATCTTATGAAAGCTTCCAGACTTCACTATTATACTGTGCTATTGTCCTGTCTGATGAAAAGAACCCGGCTTTCGCTATATTGATAAGCATTTTTTTAGCCCACGCCTTACGGTCTTCGTACTCTTTTAATGCACGTTCTTTCTCTTCTTTATAAGCTTTAAAGTCCAGCAAAGTCATAAACCAGTCTTTATTTAAAAGCTCTTTATAAAGGCGTTCTAAATTCTCTTTCCAGCCCAGCTTTAACAGTTTTTCACTTACAATAAAATCTACTGCACGCTTTATCTCTGGATCATTTTCATAAAAGTCTTTCGATATATAGTCTGCTTTTTCATAATGCCTTATTACTTCGTCGCTGGATTCCCCAAAGATATAAATATTATCCTTGCCAACTAAGTCTGCAATTTCCACATTTGCACCATCCATGGTTCCAAGCGCCACCGCCCCGTTTAACATAAACTTCATATTGCTGGTACCGCTGGCTTCTTTGGAAGCTAATGAAATTTGCTCGTGGATATCTGCCGCAGGGATTAATTTCTCGGCTAAAGTAACGTTATAGTTCTCTACCATGACGACTTTTAAGTACGGGGACACTTCCGGGTCATTGTCAATCAAATCCTGCAGGCAGAGGATTAAATGGATGATGTCTTTTGCAATGACATAAGCCGGAGCCGCTTTTGCCCCAAACAGTACGGTTATTGGCGTAGTAGGCTTCTTGCCTTCTTTAATCTCAAAATATTTGGAAATAACGTAAAGCGCGTTCATCTGCTGGCGTTTGTACTCATGCAGGCGCTTAATCTGGATATCAAAAATGGAATTTTCATCCAGCTCAATCCCCTGCGTCTCTTTTAGGTAGCTTTTCAGTTCCGCTTTACATGCTGCCTTCACATCCAAAATACGCTCCAGTACAGTATCGTCATCCACATACGCCAACAGCTTTTCAAGCTCTGCCGCATCCTTTTTAAAGCCCGGCCCTATCAGTTCCTCGATCAAAGCAGAAAGCCTGTGGTTACAATGCAAAAGCCATCTGCGGAATGTAATCCCATTGGTTTTATTATTAAACTTTTCAGGATAAATGCGGTAAAAATTATTCAATTCGGAATCTTTTAAAATCTCGGTATGGAGATAAGCAACACCATTGACACTGTATCCGTAATGGATATCAATATGCGCCATATGCACCCTTTTTTCATTGTCTATAATGTAAACGGACTCGTCTCGGTATTTCTTTACAACGCGGTTATGGAGCTCGTATATAATCGGCATCAGCTGGGGCACAGCTTTCTCTAAATAATGTACTGGCCATTTCTCAAGCGCTTCCGCAAGGATCGTATGATTTGTATAAGCACAAGTCTTTGAAACAATATCAATTGCCTCATCTATCCCAATCCCCCGCTCCATCAGCAGGCGGATAAGCTCTGGGATCACCATAGTCGGGTGGGTGTCGTTGATTTGGATCGTTGCGTACCGGTAGAGGTCATGCAGGCTGCATCCCCGTGCACATGCTTCTTCCAAAATCAGCCTGGCTCCGCTGCTAACCATAAAATACTGCTGGTAGACACGTAAAAGCCGCCCTTTATCATCACTGTCGTCCGGATATAAAAATAATGTCAGGTTCTTTTCAATATCCTCTTTGTCAAAATCAATCCCGTCATGTACCAGCCCCTCATCCACGGTCTCTACATCAAATAAATGCAGCTTTGTCGTACGGTTCCCGTATCCGGTCACGTCTATATCGTACATCCTGGAATTTAGGGTAAAGCCTCCAAACGGGATCTGGTATACCGTATCAGTTTTCGTTAACCAGCATTCCTTTTGCATCCAGGGGTTGGGGGTTTCGCACTGCAGATGATCCGAGAACACCTGTTTAAACAGCCCGTAATGGTAATTTAGCCCGATGCCATCACCGTTTAACCCCAAGGTTGCAATAGAATCCAAAAAGCAGGCGGCAAGCCTTCCAAGGCCCCCATTGCCTAAGGACGGTTCGGGCTCGAGCCCTTCTATCACATTTATGTCCTTGCCGTTCTTTTCCAGCAGCTCTTTGACATCTTCATAAATCCCAAGGTTGATTAGGTTGTTGGACAATAGTTTTCCGATGAGAAACTCTGCGGAAATGTAGTAGAGTTTGCGCTTGCCAGAATTGCTTTCTTTTTGCTGTGCCATTTTTTTGGTCATTTCTAGCAAAGCGAAATACAATTCCTGGTCGGAACACTCTTTTATTGACTTGTTGCATCTTTCTTTTAAGATTTCAGCTAATTCCATGTTATCCCTCCAATATTCTTATGAATTGTAGCAAATTCTTTCCTATTATATCACGTCCAAAGCAATATGGGAATATGCATTCTATTGGTTTATATAATCTCGTTAAATTTTTATTAAAAATTTGTTTCCCATATTGACGTCTTCTATAAAATCTGTAAAATTTATCCTATCATAATTATTTTTAAAGAAAGCAGAGGTAATTTTCTTGAGTCCCACAATAACTATGCAGCTTATTGTCTTAATTCTATTACTGCTGTTGTCCGCATTTTTCTCTTCCGCGGAAACCGCATTCACCACAGCAAACAAAATCCGCATACGTACCCTGGCAGAAGGGGGCAGCAAGCAGGCCGCCCGTGTCCTCACGATTATAGGCAACATGCATAAAATGCTCAGCGCTATTTTAATAGGTAATAACATTGTGAATATTTCCGCGTCGTCACTTGCTACAACGCTTGCTATCCAGCTGTTTGGCAGCGTAGGAGCAGGCATTGCAACTGGTATCCTAACGGTTTTAATACTTATCTTCGGTGAAATCTCCCCGAAGACAATTGCCACTATCCATGCAGATCGGATTGCCCTCGTTTACGCGTCTTCTATTTACGCGCTAATGTATGTTTTAACACCCTTTATCTTTATTATTAACAAGCTTTCTATGGGATTTTTAAAATTATTGCGGGTAAACCCTAATCCACAAAAGGCGGATATGACAGAAGAAGAATTCAAGACAATCGTAGACGTCAGCCATGAGGCAGGTGTTTTGGAGAATAAAGAACATAAAATGATTAACAATATGTTTGATTTTGGAGATTCCCAGGCAAAGGAAATTATGATTCCCCGGATTGATATGGCGTTTGCAAAGGCTGACAGCACCTATGACGAGCTAATTGCTATTTTCCAGAAAGATAAATTTACCAGGTTTCCTGTATATGAGGATTCGACGGATAATGTAATCGGCATAATCAATATGAAGGATTTGCTCATGTGTGAGGATGTGGCTGATTTTTCTGTACGTAGCCTAATGCGCGATCCTTATTTCACCTATGAGCATAAAAATATTTCCGAGCTTTTTTTTGAAATGCAGAAAAATTCCATTAACTTTGCCATTGTGCTGGATGAATACGGCGTAACAGCAGGCATGATTACAATGGAAGATTTGCTAGAAGAAATTGTCGGGGAAATCCGCGATGAGTATGACGGGGACGAGGAAGACCCGCTTGTTAAAATCAATGACCGGGAATATTATATCCTAGGGTCTATGAACCTGGGTGATTTATGCGACGAGCTTAAGCTGCCGTTTTATTCAGAGGATTATGATACGGTAGGAGGATATCTGATAGGTCTTTTAGACCATCTGCCAGAGAAGAACGAGATTATTATTACGGAGGACGATATCCTGCTGCAGGTATACAAAATGGATAAGAACCGTATTGAAAAAATTTATATGAAGCTTCCGGCTGTCAAACAGGAGGAGTAAGGCAAGCCTTACTCCCTCATCACCTCCACCAGTCCCTCTTTTTTCCGAAATACCCATACTGCCCTGGGTAAAACCCACCCAAACAGAATCAAAACCGGGCAGGCGCAAAGCGCCGGAAACAGCGTAAACCTATAATTGATAAACCAAATGCCCTCCCCTGCCATACGCAGCGCAGTAAGGGAAAACAACGAAGCTGCTGTAGCCGAAAACGCAGCCGTCAGCAAAGCATAATACACGCCTTCCGCCGAAAGCATAAAGACAAGCTGCCGTTTTGTCATCCCAATCGCTTCCATCATCGCAAACTCACGTTTCCGGACAGCTACGCTTGTCATCATCACATTTATAAAATTCAAAATTCCAATTACGCCTATAATCCCTGCAAGGCCCGTCCCTACAACTGCTATCATCCCGACAATCCCGTCGAAGCTGTCTGCATATGTTTCCCTTGACTCAAACGACATGGCAGGCTCCGTTTCGGCTGTATACTGCTCCAAAAACGCGTGCATTGCTTTTTGATACCCTTCTTTTACGTCAAACAGAAAACTCATCAAATACGCGTCCGAAAAATGCCCCTTAAACTCCTCTGCCGAAACATAAAACGGAAATGTATTACTTGTACGGTTTGTCAGGCTAAATGAATGCCCTTTCACCACAGAAAGAATCTCGTATTCCTTTACCGTCCCGTCTGCATATTTTAACGTAACCATATCCCCGGCATGGTACTTTACCTTATTTTCTATTATCCGGCTATTGTCGTCCACATCTACACTGTACAAAATAAACTGCCCTGTACAAAGCTTCTCCCAGATAGTATCTGGATCGGATTCCCCTTCTACCACAGTCATCTTATCCAGGATAAACCTCTCAATTCCATGCATCTCTGTACAATACGCCCCCTCTTCATCCCGGTTAAACGGCATAAACCCGTTAGGATAGTATTCTCCGGGCGCCCCTTTGCCATCGACTGGAATATACTCTGGAACCTCCCAGGTTTCGGCCGGAATTTTCGGCCCGTTCGGCGCCATATAAATCCTTCCTCCATCCATAAACCCTTCCTGCCCCTCACAGGCCGCAATAAAGCTTTCTGAAAGACTTACTTCCATTGCTTCTGTTTCATTAAGCGGAAAATAATCATAATTCCAGAGCGCGGCATTGCCAATAAGATCCTCGCACAAAATCATTTTGGAAAGAAAGCTTTCCCGTTCAATCGAACTTGTTACTGTATATATGCTGTTCATCAACACAACTGTCAGTGAAAGTGAAATGATAACAATTGCTGTCCTGCCCTTATTTCTGCCCAGGTTAGAAAATGCCATGCGGGCAGGTTTCCCGCCGTCTGTAGATTTTTTTGCCTTTTTAGCGTATCTTCCCTGCTCCGTATAATGCAGCGCTTCCACCGGGGAAACCTTAGAAGCTATCCTGGCAGGTTTCCATTCGGAAAGCAGGACTGTAATCACTGTAAACAATGCTGAACCAATAAAGATCCACGGATGCGGCGCTATCATAACCTCATGGTTTCCAGTGGAATCTCCTGCAGACAACACCAATGGCAGCAGCACTTTCCCTATAAAATAGCCTATCACAAGCCCTGCCGGCATACCAAGGGCGCATAGCATATAAGCCTGCCGCCGCAGGATCCTCTTTGTCTGGCGCGCTGTCGTCCCAATGGTTTTTAACAACCCATAATAACGGATATCCCGGATTACAGAAATATGGAAAATATTATATATAATCAGATAGCCTGTCAGCAAAATCAACACCAGCGCGGCCACAATCCCTCCAAGAGCCATCGGATCGCTGGTATTTTCAGACAGAAACGCCCAGTTTGCATTTGAGTCGATAAAACCGGGAGAGGATGGATCCACTGAAAAACCGCTATCTGTAATTACCTGGTTCAATTTGCCCTGAATATCCTTTGCATCCGCAAACATAATATCCATATTGGTTTTTCCGGCCACACAGCCTTTATCTTCTGCAATTTTGGCAATTTCCACAGCGTATTTTTCCAGATATGCTTCCGATACAATAGCAAACCCCACATTCATCCCCTTTGAGGAATCTATCACCCCGCTTACCGAAAATGTACGCGAAACAGGTTCATCCCCCCTGCGGATCTCAAGCACAAGCGTAACCTTACACCCCGCTTTTGGCTCTAACCCCAAAAGCTCCATTGATTTCTTATCCAGCATAATTTCATCCGCCGCCTTTGGCGCCCTGCCATCCGTAATATGAAAAAACCAGTGCGGATACAAATTAGGCTCTACATAATGCAGTTCTACATGCCGTTTTAAAAATTCTGGATTGGCCACTACATCGGCAGCAAGCAAATCACGCCCATATTCTTTAATAAGCGGATGCCCCTTTAAAACCTCAATCTGCCCTTGTGTGACATCTTTTATCACACCGTGCATATCGCTTCCCGCCTGCAGATCAAATTTTGTTCCGCATCCTGTGCCATCCCAACTCCAACAGTAAACACCGCGGTAAACAAAACCGCCGTCAATGCAATGGCTATAACCGCCATAATATTGCGCGTCCGGCTTGCCGCAAAGCTTTTCATTGCTAAGCGCTTTATTGCCTGGTTGTTTTTTACTTTACGCATACAAACCACCGCCTTTGCCTGATTTTGCAATCCTGCCGTCTTCAATGCGCACCATACGATCCGCCATCTGTGCAATTTCCTCATTATGCGTAATCATAACCATTGTCTGATCAAACCGTTCCCCCGTCACCTTTAACAGCTGCAATACCTCCTGGCTGGTCACAGAATCCAGATTTCCGGTCGGTTCATCCGCCAGCACAATTACAGGCTTAGACGCCAATGCCCGCGCAATCGCCACCCTCTGCTGCTGCCCCCCGGAAAGCTGTGAGGGAAGGGCATAAATTTTTCCGGAAAGCCCAAGTGTATCAATGATATGGCCGACAAACTCTTTATCGATCTGGTTCCCGTCAAGCTCGACAGGGAGTACAATGTTTTCGTATACGTTTAATACTGGGACCAGATTAAAGCTTTGGAATACAAACCCAATTTTCCTGCGGCGGAAAATCGTAAGGGCTTCATCCTTTAAGGTAAAAATATCTTTCCCATCTACAGCCACTGTACCGGATGTAGGGCGGTCCAAACCGCCAAGCATATTCAATAATGTGGATTTACCGCTGCCGGATGTGCCGATGATAGAGACAAATTCGCCTTTTTGTACAGTAAAATCAATACCATCAAGCGCTTTGACACAGGTTTCACCTTTTCCGTAGTATTTTTTCAAATTTTGTGTTTTTAAGATTTCCATATGTGTCTCCTTTCGTGTTTTAGATCCTGTTTGGCAGGCTTAAAAAATGAGGCAACGCCGCCGGGCAGCCGCCACAGCAAAGGGCTAAATAAAATAAGCCTGCCCATGCAATCCACTGCATAAACAGACTATATCAAACCATCCTTTCCAAACCCTTTCTGAAATCTAACACTTTTGCAAGATATTAACGCCTTTGTATATATCTCGGCAAATACATCCGAAAGCAGCTGCCTGAGCCTGCCCTTGCCGACACCTTCATATAGCCGCGTTCCTTACAAACAATCATCCGCGCCAGATAAAGCCCCACACCATTCCCGTCCGCCCGGGCCGCATTTTTTCCACGGTAAAACCTTTCAAAAACCTGCGCCATTTCTTCTTCTGGAATACCTGGCCCTTCGTCCTCCACACGGATACAGATAAACATTTCCATTATATCCACGCAAACGGTTACTGTACTTTTCTCTGGGGAATATTTCACCGCATTATCCAGCAAATTTCCAAGCGCTTCCGTCGTCCAGCGCATATCGTAATTGGCTACGGCGCCCTCCTCCATTTTAACCAGAACCGTCGTCTGCTTTGCATCCGCCTGCCCTTTTACTTCCCGCACAGCAGCTTCTAACAGCAAAGAAACCTCCTGCGGCTTAGGATGCAGTACAATCATATCGCTTTCCAGCCTGGAAATCTTTGTTAAGGACTGGATCAAAAACTCCAGCTTTTCGGACTGTAGACGAATTTGCTCCACATATGGCATCAGTTCTGGCGGGCTGATTTCTGCAAGCAGCTGCGTATACAGGCTGATATTGGCAATCGGCGTTTTGGTCTGGTGGGAAATATCCGTAACCAGTTCCTTTATGGCTGCGCGCTCCGCCTGTATTTTTTCGGCTGCTGTTTCTTTTCCGGTCAGATACTGGCGGAATTTGCCCTCCAGCCGGGACAACTCTGTTTCGTCGTAGCTTGTTTCCGAAAACCGCCCGTTTATGGCGTCGGTCAGCATTTCGTCCAACCTGGATACGATTTTATTTGACCCAAACATGCCTACTCCTCCAAACGCTTCCAAATATAACCGATCCCATATACCGTATGGACTGGGTTTTGCCTGCCTGGGACGGAAAGTTTTTTGCGCAGGCGGCTGATAGTAACTGACAAAGCATTTTCATCTACATATTCCATACCATCTGTCCAGATTTTGTCGGTTAACTGCCCACGCGTCAGAGTCTGCCCCAGATGTGTGACAAATAGCTTTAAAAGCTTTTGTTCGGGGGCGCTTAACTGGATTTGTACACCACCTGCATAAAATTCCAGCTTTTCAAAATCAAAGCGGAAGCAGCTATCTTCGTAAATCTGCTGCTTAGGCTTTTGGGAACGTCTCCGGATGTTCTCCACGCGGGCGCGCAGCGCCATTAAGCTGAACGGTTTTGTAATGTAATCGTCTGCTCCAAGAGTCAGCCCGGTTACTTCATCCGACTCCAGGTCATTTGCAGTAATCACCAGTACCGGAACATCCGATGTCTGCCGCAGGGCGCGCAAAAAATCAAATCCGTTGCCATCCGGAAAATTCACATCCAGCAAAATCATATCCGGCTGCGCCTTTAGCCAGGCTGCTTTGGCATCCTTTAGGGTATACGCAAAAACAAATTCGACCCCCTCTTTTTGTAAGGCTAACCGGATGCCCTGGTTTAAGCCCCTGTCGTCCTCTGCAACCAAAATTCTGTAATCCATCTCTGCCTCCGGAATTGATCGGCCATCCATCTGCGCTAGTACTCCATCCGGACTTCAATTCCTGTTCGGATGGAGTACTAGCCTGATTTAGATTTATGCTTCAAAATCGAGGCATAACCTTGTTTTTGTAAACGGGCGTACCTTGCTGTCTGCCACCTTAACATGCAAAGGATGGACAGAATACCCCTTTAATGACGCTTCATCTGCAAATGCCGAGTCCAGCATCAAATCCGCATTAGAAGACGGCAGGCTTTCCGTTTGAACATGGATATCGGTTAAACCTGGGATTTTTCCTTTTAAGCCCTCTAAGCCGGTTTTGATCTCCTGTTTGATCTTTTCTTTCTCCTGCGCGGAATATCCGTCTTTTAACTGCCATAATATGATATGCTTTACCATTGCCATTTCCTCCTGTTTTTTTGTAGTCTTCATTAGATTTTCATCCTTTTCCCATCTCTTTTGTCATTTCAAAATAAGGCGACGCACGGTACCCGCTCTTTAGGTAGGTTTCTATCGCCCCCACGTTTTCCTTCTCCACTTCCAGCTTAAACCGGACTGCATCCGGATACCGCCCCTCTAAATACACAAACAACGCCGATGCAATCCCCTGCCTGCGGTATTCGGGTTTGATATAAATATCCTCAATCCAGATGCAAAGCCCGCCATATTCTGTTGTATACCCCTTAGAAACCATAGCGTACCCTGCTAACAGACCACCGTCTTCAAATACAAACCCCTCCACAAACGGCATATCCCCCAGGCAGTTTTCCACATCCCGTTTTAAAACCGCATCTGAAGATGTATGGAATACCGCTGGGGAATCATAAAACACACGCATCATTTCAAGCACTTCTTGCTTATCCTTTTGTTCCAGCTCCCGTATCAAAACCATAAAACTTCCTCTGTCCTTTCCATTACCGTCTCACCAAGCGGTTTGGGGCATGCCGCTACATCAAAAACTGCGCCAGTACAAAATTGCTTAAATCTATGCCTTTATCTGTCAGGTACAGCCTGGTCGGCGTATTGCAAATCAGCCCTTCCTCTTCTAAGTACTGTATCACTTCCCCATAAATCTGCCCTACAGTAAGGCCAAATATATGGAAAAACGCATTTTTTTCAATGCCGTCTGTCATACGAAGCCCTAAAAACATATACTCTTCAATGCAGGCATTGCGCGTAAGCCTGTTCGCTTCCTCCCGCAGGCTGCTGCAGTCTGCGGACAACTCTATATACTGCTCTAAATCGCGGACGTTACTATAACGCACATTGTCCAAAAGCGACGCGGCCCCAAGCCCTACGCCCAGATATTCCTTCCGCTGCCAGTAGCCTATGTTATGCCTGCAGGCATACCCCTTTTTGGCATAATTGGATATTTCGTACCGCAGATAACCGCTTTGCGCCAATATATCCTGCGTCATTTTCCCAATCTGGTACGACGTATCCTCCGAAGGCAGATCCTCTGGCGGCATCCCCGCTTCCAGCTTTACCACATCAAATTTGTATAAATCGTAAAAAGGCGTCCCTTTTTCAATGATCAGGGAATAAGATGAAATATGCTCCGGCTTAAGCTGTATTACTTTGGCAAGCGACTGGTATGCGCCTTCTACAGTCTGCCCGGGCAAAGAATTCATCAGATCCACATTGATATTATAAAAGCCGCACTCCCTGGCAAGCCCAAAATTGCGCAGAAACTGCTCAAATGTATGGACCCTGCCCAAAAGCTTTAATTCCTCGTCGTGTATAGACTGTAAGCCAATGCTTAGGCGGTTAATGCCATGTTCCCTGTAAACCTCAAGCTTGCGCTTTGTCAGTGTCCCTGGGTTACATTCTATTGTAATTTCCGCCCCGGCTGCTATCTTAAAACTATTGTAAATTTCCTGCATAAGCGCCGCAATATAATCCTCCTGCAGCCACGATGGCGTACCCCCGCCAATGTAAATGGTTGAAACAGCCGCATCGTGAAACCACCTTCCGTAAAATGCAACTTCACGCAGCAGGCCCTGCATATAAGCAAACTGCTCTTTTTCGTCCGCCGGGGCGGACAAAAAATCGCAGTAAGCGCACTTTTTCATACAAAACGGAATGTGTACATACAATTCCAATTCTCTCATGTTCTAATCCTCATCCAATTTCAACACACTCATAAATGCTTCCTGTGGAATTTCTACGCTCCCCACCTGGCGCATCCGCTTTTTACCCTCTTTCTGCTTTTCAAGGAGCTTCCTCTTACGGGTAATATCGCCGCCATAACACTTTGCAAGTACATCTTTGCGCATAGCCTTAACCGTTTCCCTGGCAATCACCTTGCCGCCTACGGCTGCCTGGATAGGGATTTCAAACAGGTGCCTTGGTATCTCCCCTTTAAGCTTTTCACACATCTTGCGGCCACGCTCGTAGGCGCTGTCTTTAAACACAATAAATGACAGCGCATCCACCGTTTCTCTGTTGATCAAAATGTCCAGCTTAACCATTTCAGAGCGTACATAGCCCTTTAATTCATAGTCAAACGAAGCATAGCCCCTGGAACGGGACTTTAGGGCGTCAAAGAAATCGTAGATAATCTCGTTTAATGGCAGGTCGTATTTAATCAGTGCACGGGTTTCTTCCATATACTCCATACTGATGTAAATACCACGACGCTCCTGGCACAGCTTCATAATCGCGCCAACGTATTCGCTAGTTACCATAATCTCCGCAGATACCACCGGCTCTTCCATGTATTCAATCTCCGACGGGTCAGGCAGATTCGACGGGTTCGTTAAGTCAATAACTTCTCCATTGGATTTGTGTACCTTGTAAATAACGCTCGGCGCCGTCGTAACGAGATCCAGGTTAAATTCGCGCTCTAAACGCTCCTGTATGATTTCCAAATGCAGCAGGCCAAGAAAGCCGCAGCGGAAGCCAAAGCCAAGTGCAAGCGATGTTTCGGGTTCAAAAAACAAGGATGCGTCATTAATCTGCAGCTTTTCCAATGCCTCCCGCAATTCCGGGTATTTGGCGCTGTCCGCCGGGTACAGGCCGCAGTAAACCATAGGATTTACCTTTTTATAGCCAGGCAACGGCTTTTCGCAGGGGCGGTCTGCGTTTGTAACGGTATCGCCTACCCGGGTATCCGCTACATTTTTGATGCTGGCTGTAATATAGCCGACCATGCCTGCCGTAAGCTTTTCACATGGGATAAACTGCCCCGCGCCAAAATATCCAACCTCTACAACATTGTCCTGTGCATTTGTCGCCATCATGCGGATGGAATCCCCCTGCTTTACCGTGCCTTCCATAATACGGCAGAATACAATAACGCCCTTATAGGAGTCATATACCGCATCAAAAATCAACGCCTGAAGCGGCGCTTGGGGGTCGCCTTTGGGAGCCGGGATTTTTGTAATAATCTGCTCTAATACCTGGTCAACATTTAACCCTGTTTTAGCCGAAATCAGCGGGGCGTCTGCAGCTTCGATGCCGATAACGTTTTCGATTTCTTCGATGACCATTTCCGGCTGGGCGCTGGGAAGGTCAATTTTGTTGATAACGGGCATAATATCCAGGTCGTGGTCAAGCGCCAGGTACACGTTGGCAAGTGTCTGCGCCTCCACGCCCTGCGCGGCGTCTACGACTAAGATCGCACCGTCGCAAGCGGCAAGGCTGCGGGATACTTCATAATTAAAGTCCACATGCCCTGGAGTATCTATGAGGTTAAAAATATACTCCTCCCCGTTATTTGCCCTGTATATGATACGGACTGCCTGGGATTTGATGGTGATGCCCCGTTCGCGCTCTAAGTCCATATTATCAAGCACCTGAGCCTGCATTTCGCGGCTGGTAAGCAGCCCTGTATGTTCTATGATGCGGTCTGCTAAGGTTGATTTGCCGTGGTCAATGTGGGCAATGATGCAAAAATTGCGGATTCTACTTTGATCTGCTGCCATGTGATTCCTCCGGTTGATAGATTTTTCTGTATGTTTATCTTACTTATTATACGGATTTTTTGGTGATTACGCAAGTAGATGTTTTATGCAAAAGTGCATATCCTGCTTACAGCTTAAAACAGCAGCTTTGTCAAATGGCATTGTACGCAGTTAACAATAATGCAAGCTTTACCTTCAATTTAGGGGCGTCTATATTCTGGGCAACATTATTGCCAGGGGGATTTACTGAATCCATCCCATTATTAGAGTTATTATCAGGAGGGGCTGTAACGCCCTGGGGGCTTAGCTGCGCCCTTTCACTTACAACGCTAAATTACCCGTCACTTACTGTACAATAATAATAGCCACCATCTTCCATCTGGACTGACAAAATTACATAGAGGAGCGAATAGCACCTGGTATCTCCTCCCCCCCGGTTAACGACGCAGAATAGTACCATTGATAGGTATAATTTGAAGGAGTCCCCCCTTTTACCTCTACGCCAAAAGCTGCCGTGTCCCCCACTTTTGCATTTTGATCCACTGGGCTTGCCGTAATTACCATCGGCGCAGGCTCTTGTGTACAATACCGGCTCCAACAACATTTCCAAACACCTCATCCCACCACCCGCAGCGGAATCATATAATACCTCCCATCCAAAAGCTCCACTCCGTCCTCTCTTGTCCCCTCAATCGCAAACGCCGCAATAAATTCCATCAACGCCTTTGCATGCAGCTTCGTATCACACAAAACTGTCCCCAGCACCTTCCCCTCTTCTACCAGCTTTTGCACCTCATCCACCCCATCAATCCCTACAACCGCCACAGCTTCCTCCCCAACCTCATCCAAAGCCTCGACACTCCCAATTGCCATATCGTCATTATTACAAATAATCAGTTCAATCTCCCCCGGATACTCCTGCATCCACTGCTTAACCAGCGCCTTCGCCTGCCCGCGTTCCCAGTTGGCCGTAGCCCCCACAACCTTCCTGATGGGCACGCCCCGCTTGTCTAACCCTTTTAACACCCATTCCGACCGTATCAGCGTATCCTGATGGTTTGACTCCCCCTCAAGCATCGCAAACTCCACCGTCCCATTTCCGTTCCGATCTACAGACTCCGGCAAAGCCTCCAGAGCATCCGCAATAATCCCAGCCTGCAAAAGCGCCGACTCCTTTGCATTTGATCCCTCATAATAAATCCCTTCCTTCCGGAAAATATCCTCCCGGACCGGCTCCCTGTTAAAAAATACAACCGGAATTTTAGCCGCAGATGCGCTGTCAATAATCACAGACGCATTCGTCCTGTCCACAATATTCACTAATAACAAATCATACTCCAGGGAAATAAAACGCTCAATCTGGTTATTTTGCTCCTGCTGGCTGCCACCCGCATCCGAAATCTCCCTGCGTATCATAACATCTGGATGCCCCTTCTCATATTTCCTGATTTCATCATCCAGGTACATGCAGATATCGCTGATATAGGCATCCTTTTCATTGTATACCGCTACCCCGATCCGTACCGTCCGCTTCCTCTCCCCCCTGCCATTTGCGCCGCCAGAAATATACGCGCATACTCCCGCAAATACCGCTACAACGCAAACCGCAGCGGCAGCCATAACCTTCCTCTTTTTTCCCATCATTTTTCCTCCTCATACTGCTCAATGAATGGGCACTAAAAATTCCTCTTCTGCTTCTAAATTCTCTTTTGTAACCAGCCTTCCGGGGATCTGTATATCCTTCGCACACCCTCCCTCTATCACGGCAATCGCCTGCCTTGTCGCGCCTACCCCCATAGCATACATATTAAAAGCCTCTACTCCGGCAATCCGCCCCTCCTTCATCTTGTCCAAAATCCGCTCCGAAAAACCTATGCCATACAAGGTTTCCCCTTTCAGCCATTCCGCCGCTTCTTCCGTTTCCGTAATCCAGCATCCAACGTAGACGGTATCCTTCTTACTTTCCCTGCATTGTAAAATATTTTCCTTTGTCCCCTCTACGCAGACGGCTTTTATCCCCTTTTGCCTGCATTGCTCTTTTAACTTTGTTTCCGCTTCTTTTGAAATACCTCCGTCCCCTGTAAGCAGGATCACATGGCCTGCTGCCCCATGCACCTTTTGTATCATCCCTGCCAGCTCTTGCACAGCCCCCTGGATATCGAACGATATATCTGGCACGCCCTTTTCACCGCCAAACAGGTTGGTCGTAACCATAAGCCCCTCCCTACGCTCCCCGGAAAGGTATTCCCGTACCGCCTGCTGCTGATCCGCAAGCA
The DNA here is from genome assembly GCA_009911505.1 of Lachnospiraceae bacterium. Classification (GTDB taxonomy): domain Bacteria; phylum Bacillota; class Clostridia; order Lachnospirales; family Lachnospiraceae; genus Roseburia_B. The sequence continues at coordinate 41,515 of QXXL01000049.1, forward strand.
TAATGACAGCCTGTGCCCCGCCTTCGTATTCGCGGGAAATCTGTGAAAATGTAATCTCCTCCTGCGGCAAAGCCACGTAATTGACATCTACCCGGCTTTCGCCTGCGGTTTCCAAAATACCCCTTTTTAAACTTTCAAGCCCTGGCCTCTCCTCTAAAGCCACACAAACCGAGATTTTTTTCACGTCCGCCACCTCTTCTTTGATCACCCAATCAGTCGAAGATAACACCAGGCAAAAAAGCATACACATTGCCGTGATAAAAAAAGCAATCCGTTTTATCCGCTTCATCCCTCTTCCTCCTTAAATAATATAACTGGAAGATGCAAAAGCACCTGTGTCCCTTCATCCAAAACGGAATGGATGCTGACCCCATATTCTTTTCCAAAATAAAGCCGTATCCTCTCATGTACGTTCCGGACACCCAGCCCGTTGCCGCTTCTCGTCTGTACCTGCCTGCCGTAATCCAGCAGGGCATTTGCCTGCTCTTTTCTCATACCCATACCATTATCCTTTACCGAAATATAAAAATCATTCCCTTCTTTGTATGCGCTAACCAGGATTTCTCCATCCTCATACATACCCTCCATGCCATGGTAAATAGCATTTTCCACAATTGGCTGGACAATCAGCTTGATTACTGCAAGCCCCCTCGTCTCGGGCTGTATAGCAAGATCATAGGTAAATTTATTTTTAAAGCGCATCGACTGGATTGCCAGGTAATTTCTGACATGCTCAAATTCGTCCTCAAGCGGAATAATATGCTTTCCTTTGCTGATACTGATGCGCAAAAGCCTTGCCAGGGAGGTTACCATCTTAGAAGCGTCTTCCTTGCGGTTCTGTTCAATCATCCAGACGATGCCGTCTAGCGTGTTATACAAAAAATGCGGTGTAATCTGCGCCTGTAAGCTGTCGAGCTCACTTTTCCGTTTCTCCTCCTGCTCCTTAATAATCTCTTCCATCAGCTGCCGGATTTTCACCGCCATTTTTTGGATAGATTCCCCTAAATGGTATACCTCAAAGCTTCCAGAGGAATGCACGGTCAGGTTTAAATTGCCCTCTGAAATCTTTTTGACATCGGTTTCTAATTTTTTTATGGGATTGGTAAGTACGTTTGAAACATAGCTCCCCAGCACAATGGAAGCCAGCAGCAGAAACAAGATAACGGCAATCACAAACAGCTGGAATTTTAACCCAGCTAAGCGCAGGCCTGCCCGGCTGCTGACACTGACAAGCCTCCAGCCAGTATAGCCAACCGTTTCCACACAGCACAGCACATCCATCCCGTCTATTTCCATCTGATAAGAGCCATCCGGATAAGACGAAAGCTCCTTTGGCGGAACCTGCGCAAAGCCCGCGCTAATCTGCGCATGCTTAGGATGGTACACCAGGCTGCCGCCGCTATCCATCAAAAAAGAATATTTGCCCCTGTCGAACGCGCTGTTGCCAAATACCGCCGCAAACGCACTGTATTTGATGCTGATCAAAAGCACCCCCTCTGTGACACGGCTCCCTTCATTGATCTGCACATACCGGCTCATTGGGACAATCCAGGAATATGCCTTATCCTGTACAAAATAATCATACAGCGCTGGATTAAAAAAATGGATATTTTCACTGCTGTCAAAAGCCTCCAAAAACCATGCTTCCTTACTGATATTGGCCCATGGGCTTAAAGAGAGTGCAGGCGATACATACAAAAGCTCCCCTGACGCGCTAAAAATTGCTATGCTTTCTATCGAATCCCTGTACGTCTCATACATAGCCTGGGAAACCTGGCTGACATATGCCGTATCTTTTTTTAACACATTATAATACAACGTATCAGAAATCCGGATCATCTGGTGGACATACTGTGTCACAGAAGCATTTAACTGATCCGCTAACTTCCGGTTATTCTGCCCGGCTGCCTGATCCATATCCCTGCGGTAAACCTCAATTACAAAACAGCCGATAAACCCGGAAATACATACTGTTAGCGCTAGTAAAACCACATAGAGGATATTTTTCATCCTCTGCTTCATCAGGAAATCCAGGCATTTTTTCTTTAGTTTTTGAACCATTATATCCCCTTCTTTTACTGTTTCTTCCTACGGTAGCCAATCGGGGAAATACCGTATTTTTTCTTAAACACATGGCTGAAATACCCGGCGTCCATATATCCGGCCTTTTCAGCAATCGCATAAATTTTTTCATCCGTCTCATCAAGCAGGCGCTTGGCTTCCCGCAGCCTTTGGGCGGTTAAATATTCCACAAACGACTCCCCAGTCTCTTTTTTAAACAGCCCGGAAAAATAAGCCGGGGTCAGCCCGATATACTCAGCTGCAGTTTCCAGGCTAATACCCGGGTTGCCGTATTCCCTGCCGATATATTCTTTGGCAATATCCGTCACCTTCTGCGCTTTACTATCCCGTTCCTTTGCAAAATATTCTCCTAAAGAAAAGCAGCACTCCTCCATCCACCGGAAAAAAGAATCCAAATCACTATACTGCCCCATAATCTTCATAAAATCAAACGGCTCCGCCCTGCCACCAAAAAACTCATACTCCATTGCCGGAATATACTGTTTTACAAAAAGCAGGATTGCATGAAGCATACTGACCAGCCAGACCTGGCAGGCATTCATGCTCATATCCTGCTTCTTCAGCTGCATCTGTATCTCGTGCAGCACAGTATGTATCCCATTCCTGTCACCGAATTTAATGACGGAAAACAGCATATCCCTTGGCTCGTCCTCAAAAAACGCAAACCTCTGGCTGGTAATATCAATGTCTTCCATATAAATCACCTGGCCTTCCTTTGCCATTTTCCGGTACATGAGCGCTTCCCTTGCTTCCTCAAAGGATTCCTTGATCCCTTGTACAGAATTTTTTACCTTCCCTACGCCTATCGCAATACCTGTCCCCATTACCTTCTTACATTCCTTTGTAATATCATTCAGGCAGCGCAGGATTTTGCCGGCTTCCTCCCGCCTGTTAAACCCAAACAGGGTGCACTCCCCCAGCCTGCTGTAAAAACTGGCATACTGGCACTTATTACATAAATGTTCCTTAAGGCGGTTGCGTACATACATCGGGGTATACTGCCCCTCCATCCCCTCCGCGTTATCAAACTGGAATAAGGCGGCCACCCAAAAAGCCGCATCTGCAATCAGCACCCCACACCGCCTGAGCCTGCCGTTTAAATCGTCCCAGTCAGCGTTCCCCTCCACTATCCGGTTTAACAGGTGATCCCTTATCACTGGCAGGCTCTCCTCATACTGCTGTTTTAAAAGGGCAGTATTTTTACGTTCCTCCAACTCCCGCTGCAGCATTTCTTTCGCCCTTTTTAAAACCTCCCCCATTTCCTTCGCGTTGACAGGCTTTAATATATAATCTGTCACACGGCAGCTCATTGCCTCCTTTGCATACCCAAAATCACTGTAGCCGGAAATAATGATAATCTTAACCTGAGGATGATGCTCCCTTATATTTTTTGCCAGCTCAATCCCGTCCATAAACGGCATGCGGATATCTGTGATCACAATATCCACCTCTTGTGTTTGAAGGAAATCCAAAACATCCCTGCCATTGGAAAAAGCGCCTGCCACCTCAAATCCATAGCTTTCCCAGTCCAAATTATTGCGGATGCCAAACAATACCTCTTCCTCATCGTCAGCCAAAACCACCCTGTACCTCATACCACACCTTCTTCCTGTCCTACGGATATGCCCTGCTTTATATCCTGTAATATTTTAATTATAGCACAATCTTTTGTGTTATACTTGTTTTTCATTTAAAACACTATTTGCTGCCGATAATTTAAATTTACAGAACATTGCACCCAACTATCCCATATGTTATAATGGAAAAAATAAAAGACAGCCACGGCTTTTATTACGTCCAAAGACGGGGCATTTTCCATCAAAATCAAACCGCAAAAACCAAGTACTGGCATCACTGTCTCCGTCAGTACACCGGAAGGCTACCATTCTTCCAAATGCTTTCTGACAGATGTGCGGCCCACTTAGCGCCCAAAGGGTATGATATGGGAGATTTGTGCCGAATAAGGGAGACGTATCGGGCTACGTTGACCGAATTCGGTGCAAATATCACGCTAAGTGGGGCGTGCAGATGGCGGGAATGGTTTTTCAAACACGCTCTAGTACTCCATCCGGATAGGAATTGAAGTTTGGAGACACCTGCTTTGTGCCAGTGCTAGGCA
>QXXL01000050.1 GCA_009911505.1 Lachnospiraceae bacterium
TCTTCTTGTTTTTGCTAAATGTGCAATCTTTAGCTGACAGGTATTGAATATCGTAGCCGGGAACGCATGGCCATGAAATGTTCGCTGTAGTACTAAGGCGAAATCACCTTGGCAAGCACATCCGCAAGCGGCTCCATCGCATTCATTGCCTCTTGAACCGTATTTGTCTGCGCCCCAACTTCCACTAGCAGCGACTTAGGGCAATAATGCATATTATACCGGTAGCCCTTTAGATAAATCATCCTTGAAAACCCCGGATAATATTCCTGCGCCGCAATCTGCATCTGTAGTGAAAACGCCAGGTTATCCTGGATATATGGATTCGGCAGATAAGAAATATCCCCATTTGCCGTCGTCCGGCTCAGTCCGTTAAAAAACATAATGCTGGCGGTCTGTTTTCCCTGCACATCCGTAACCAGGTGCGTACCTTCCGCCACGCCATCCCTGTGCAGGTCAATTACAATCTCAATACTAGGGTTATCCTTTAAAATCTGTTCAATTACTGGCCCTGCCCTTGAATAAGCGTCATCCCTGGTATCTACATCATACTCCCCCGTATGGTGCAGCACATGGAAGCCATAGCTCCCCAGCAGCTTAGTCAGATACTCGCCCACACCCACAATTGACGTCGCCGCATCCCCAGGGGCAGAATCCGCATAACGCTCCTGTGAATGGGTATGGTAAATCAAAATCTGCGGTGCATCCGCCCCATGGGTCAGTTTCATGCTCCTTCCAAGCAGATCTGCCGCATTCAGCTGGCTGCTATTGATCGTCGTCGTCCTGTCCACTACATAAAAATTCTGAATCAAATAATCAAAATCATTCAATTTCTCTTTTGCATATGTAACAACCGGTGTCTGATTCGGCACAAACGAAGAGCCATCCGGCTGCCCTCCCGCTGTCTCCTCCTGCGGCGTACTTTCCGGTTCTTCCGCCAAAAGTGTCTCCTCTTTTGGAAGCTGCGGCGTACTCTCTCCGGAAGTTACTACCTCCCCCGTAGTCTCATCCACATAATTCTCATCCTTTGCTTCCCTGGAAATAATTGTCTCATAAGAAATCAGGCTTTCCGACTGCGTCGTATACTCCTGTTCATCCGTCACATACCCATATACCGGAACTGCTTTAAGCACCCACTCTAAAAGATACTCCATACCAGATTTATCCATCTTCTCATAAAAAACGGACGGCGCCGCCGACTTTAGCATACCAAGGTATGCTTCACTCCTCGCATGCCCTGCCACCTTTTCTAATAGAGAATCTTCCCTTGCCATATCCCCAAACAGTGAGCCAGCTGCTAAAACAGCAATTGCCAAAAACGCCACTACCGACACTTTTATTTTCACCTTCCGCGGCATCCGCATTGTATGGTACTTTGCTTTGGCACGGAAGGCCTTCTTTCTCAAATACTTAATTTTAAACCTAGCCCTCAAAAATTCACACTCCTGCTGTCTGCATAATGCTGCCTTTGTACTTTATCATTCTATTTCAATTTTGATAGAATAATGTTATTTTTTAGTAGTACTGAAGGATACCTTTATGCCATACGGCATTTATTAGGAAACCCTAAAGGATACCTTTATGCCATGCGGCATTTATTAGGAACCTCTAAAGGCTACCTTTATGCCATGCGGCCTTTATTAGGAAACCCTAAAGGATACCTTTATGCCATACGGCATTTATTAGGAAACCCTAAAGGATACCTTTATGCCATGCGGCATTTATTAGGAAACCCTAAAGGATACCTTTATGCCATACGGCATTTATTAGGAAACCCTAAAGGATACCTTTATGCCATGCGGCATTTATTAGGA
>QXXL01000051.1 GCA_009911505.1 Lachnospiraceae bacterium
TGTGGGGTATGTTGGCAAAGGGGCCGTCAGACAGGGGGCAGGGTATGCGGCTGGAGCTGTGTTCAGGGGTTAAGGGGCTCTAAAGTATCCCATTTTCGTATTCTCATGCTGACGCAACCGCCGTAAACGCGCCGTCCATGGCGCGGTTACGGCTTGCCCTGCCATCCGTAGCAGGGCATTGCTAGGAAACAAACGGGATACTTAAGAGCCCCTAAACCCCATCACTAGGCCTCAGTCTCATACCCTGCCCCCTGTCTGACTACGATTTTGGCTGGCCTACGAAGTGGGGCTTTATTCGTGCTGAAAAGTATGTTAAGGGAGACAAGCCATAGTAAGGCATTGCTGGGAAACGAACGGGAACTTAAGAGCCCCTAAACCCCATTACTAGATCTCAATCTCATATCCTGCCCCCTGTCTGACTACGGTTTTGGCTAGCCTACGAAGTGGGGCTTTATTCGTACTGAAAAGTATGTTAAGGGAAACAAGCCGCAGTAAGGCATTACTGGGAAAAGAACAGGATACTTAAAAGCCACCTCCTCTCCGTCATTAGAGCATATTTGTAAATTCATCCCTACCATCTGTATGTTTCAATTAGCACAATATTAGCACTATCATATTGAACATTAGAGCATGTTTAATAAATGCTTTCCGGCAGATATATCGCACACTTAGTGAGAGATTTATGCCAAATGAAGGAGACGCAGCGGGCGTTCACCGACTTTGGGATAAATATCACGCTAAATGGGGGGGGGGATGCAGATGGCGGGAATGATTTTTCAAACACACTCTAATATTACAGCGAACTTTTCACAGCTATGCACTCCTGACTATGTAATTGAATACCTGCCAGCTAAAAATTACTCCATATAGCAAAAACAAAAAAACCAGAAGATACCCCTATACCCACCCAGCCCAAAGATAAGAAATCCCCTGTAGGCCAGCCAAAACCGCAGTCAGTCAGAGGGCAGGGTATGCAGCTGGGGCCTTGTGATGGGGGTTAGGGGCTCTTAAGCATCCCACCCAATCCACAGCAATGCCCTGCCACGGATGGCAGGGCAAACCGTAACCGCGCCATGGACGGCGCGTTTACGGTGGTT
>QXXL01000052.1 GCA_009911505.1 Lachnospiraceae bacterium
TAGAATACAAAAATGGGATGCTTTAGAGCCCCTTAGCCCCTGAACACAGCCCCAGCTGCATACCCTGCCCTCTGACTGACGGATCCTTTGCCACCCACCCCCATATTGCATACCCTACTACCTGACACCCTCTTTACCACCCACCCCCATATTGCATACCCTACTACCTGACACCCTCTTCGCCACCCACCATCCGGCGCCCACAAAATATATACGCCCAAAGCATATAATTTATACCGGAAAAAACGCCATATTAATCCCTTCCGATATCGTATAACTCAACCTCTTTACCGACTCATCAATATCCTTAGGCGTCACAAACATTGCGTTCAGCCCCGGCGATAAAAGTTCCCGGATCAATTCATACTTCTCCGCCTGCTCCAGCCTGCTAATCGATCGCCCCAAATCCTCTAATCTGCGCGTCTCCTCCATCGCCATAACCAAGCTATTCATCGTATCACTCACAATTGTAACCGCATCCACAACCGTTGGGATCCCAATCGCAACCACCGGAATCCCCATACTCTCCTTATTTAAAGCATGCCTGTGGTTCCCAACCCCCGACCCCGGCGAAATCCCCGTATCTGTAATCTGAATCGTCCGGTTTAACCGCTTAGTGCTGCGCGCTGCCAGTGCATCAATCGCAATAATATAATCCGGCGATGTTTCATCCAGCACCCCTTTAATAATTTCTAATGTTTCCATCCCCGTCTGCGCCATAACCCCTGGCACAATGCTGCTAATCTGATGGTTCCTCTTAAGCCCAAACGCATACTTCCCAAACTTCCGTATAATATGCCTGGTAATCATCATATTGTCTACCACGCGCGGCCCTAATGCATCCGGCGTCACCTCCCGGTTTCCAAGCCCAACCACAAGTACCGACAGCTCTTTTTTTTCAATCGGCATCAAGCCCCTTAAAATATCTGCAAGCTGCTTGGAAATTTCCCTGTGGTAATCCTCATCTGAATCTGCCATATCCGGCGCTTCGAGTGTAATATAGCTCCCCTTGGGCTTTCCCATCGCCTTCGCCCCATTTTCCGTTTCAATGATAACCTTCGTCACCTTCATATTCCCATTTTTTTTCTCTTCTACCCGTACCCCTTTTACTTCTACATCATCATCCTGAAATTTTTCCCTTGCTTCTAAAGCCAAATCCGTCCGAACCTGATACATCCCGGCACCACCTTCATCTTTTTCGTCCTGTTTAACATCTATTTTTTCACAAAAACTAAAAATTATGTATTGACAGATTCCGCACCTTCTACTACAATAATACGTGATGTGTGCATCGGAACGTCCGTGTCCGGCTTCGATGCCAACCAAAATCAACTAAAATTTTCAGATATGGGAGGTGTCCGGATTGGCTAACATTAAATCTGCAAAAAAAAGGATCCTTGTTACAGCAACCAGAACTGCCAGGAACAAATCCATTCGTTCCGCAGTAAAAACATCTATTAAAAAAGTAGAAGCCGCTGCCGTAACAAAGAACAAAGAGGAAGCACAGGCCGCATTGTCAAATGCTGTTTCTACTATTGGCAAAGCAACGCAGAAAGGCGTTTACCACAAAAACAATGCTGCAAGGAAGGTTTCCCGTTTAACCAGGCTTGTAAATGAAATCTAATTCACATAAAAGAAAGGGAATGAAACCGTACCGTCATCGGTTACATTCCCTTTTTCTTTACATCAGCGCACCTTCTGCATTTCTCCAAAATCTATATTTTTATCACAAATTGACAAAACGGCCATCCGGTGTGTCACTATAATAACAGTCTTGTCCGTCATCGCTTTTAGATTTTTCAGAAGCTCCTTTTCCGTCGTCTCATCCAGAGAGCTCGTCGCTTCATCCAAAAGCAGGATCGGGTTGTCCGAAAAAACCGCCCTGGCAACCGCAATCCGCTGCATCTGCCCTTCCGAAATCCCCGTACCGCGCTCTCCAAGCAGCGTATCCATCCCAAGCTCAAGCCCGGCTACAAATTTATCTGCACACGCAATCTTTAGTGCCTGTATAAGCTTTTCCTCCTGCCGCATTTTCTCTGGATCGCCAAATGCTACAATCTCCCGGATTGTGCCAGACATCAATTGATTGCCCTGGGGCACATAAGCAAACAGCCCCCGCCAGGCAGACGTAAGCTCCTGCTTCCCTCCATTAGAAATCAGGTAACGCATACCTGCATCTAACGGATACAGGCACATCAATAGCTTTAATACCGTGCTTTTCCCGCAGCCAGACGGCCCGGTAAACGCCACATATTCCCCCTTTTTAATATCAAACGAAAGCCCGGAAAGCACAACAGGCATTACTGGTACACCATCTGGATTTTCTACTGGCGGCTGATATGTAAACGACACACCATCCAAGCTTATGCCCAAAAACCCCTCCCGGTAAAAATCCATCCTCTGGCTCCTAGAAACCTCCCCCCCACTTATGTCGTCCGCAAAACCCTCTGCTTCCATCAAACGTTCTGCACTGGCCAGCATGGCATAATATTTGGGCAAATAACCAGTAATATTTGCAAACGGGTTTTGTATCTGGCTGATAAGCTGCAAGACTGCCATCAGATTGCCATAGCTCATCGTCCCATTCAAAATCCCATAGCCACAGAAAACAGCCCCCAATACATATGCCCCGTTCATCGCTGCCCCAAACCCAATATTGCAGAGATTAGAAAAATGGCTGCGTTTCATGCGCGCTGCCCGGTGCGCCGCCATAAACTCCTCTGCACCGTCCATAGTCTGCCGTTCCTTTGCAAATGTACGCACAATCATAAGCGAACCCAAACGCTCCTGGAAAAACACCCGGAGCCGCCCATCCGCCTCCTGTATTCTTTTATGGAGCCGTTTTAACACCTTCCGGAAGCTGTAGGTAAAGAAAATCAGCAGCAATCCGCCTGGAACCAGGATGAAAATAAATTTGGGCTCCAAATACAAAATCGCTGCCATAGCGCCGGCCATTTTAACAGCCATCCCCGCCACCCCCGGCAGGATCTGTGCAAGCCCATCTGCCACGACTACCGTATCAGACGTCAGGCGGTTTACCCATTCTCCGGAATTAACCTTTGTAACAGACGCATAATCCTTCGACAAAAGTGTCGAAAACAGCCGCCCCTTAAAACGGTTTTCCATCCCGGAACGGCTAAGCTCTTCAAAAAAGCGGTTAACAGCACGAAGTGCAATCTGAAATACAACAAGCCCCGCAAACGCCACAGACGCCCACACAAAACCCGATGAATCCCCGCCCACTGCCGCATTGACAATCTCCCTTAAGAGCATCGCATACGCCACACTGCTGACCCCAAGCACCGCCTGGACCAGCAGCAATACAGCTACCGAAAGCTTAGCCCTTCCCGCCACGTCCGCCATCCATAAAAGCGCGGGGCGCGCATATTTACCCTGCTTCATCGCTTCATCTTCCTTTTCATCCGGTATAACAAGGCTTTCGCCAGTAAAATAGCCGCCCTCACATAAAAGAAGTCACACCAGAGATGGACATAGGCCAAATAACGCCAATCCGTCACTGGAATTGTCTTCCCGTCCCGGACAACAGCCGTTAAAACCCCAATAATATGGCGGTCAGTAATACCATATTCCTTTGTCCAACAATGATCTCCGCAAATAACATAATCCTGCCCGCGTACCTTTAAAATACGGTGCAGCACATACTGCCCATTATCCCGCTTATAAAGCGGCACATCGTATTTCTTCAAACGCCCAGCAGGTTTTTCAATAATCATCAAATCCCTGTGCTGCCTTAAAAGCGGCATCATACTGCATCCTAAATTTGTATAAACAATCCGCCCAGTGCGGTCTATTTCCTCTTCAAAAGTTGTGTTTCCCATGTATCCAACCCTTTCTGCCCGTTTATTTTCATGATTATAACATGCTTGTACAGGCATTTCAATAACAAACAAATACCCGCCGTCCCGGACTGCCGGGCGTAGCGGGTATCCCATTTTTATATCATCAGGTCAATATTTCCGCCGATATGCGGTGTTACGGAACGCTCCATAGCGGCTGAATCAATCATAGCCACCATACCTTCCCCAAGTGTCTCACCTGCATCCAGCGACTTACTAAGCATTGCCACACTGAAATCATTCTGTACATTTATCTGTGATAATGCCATTGATAACGCGGGAATATCCATACTTTACACCTCCTTAAATTAATCTAATATCCCATCCAGGCAGAAATTACTAATAGGCCACCCCACACTTCAATTCCTAACCAAATAGGGGGCTAGAGCGTGTTTCATTTTTCAAACACGCTCCAGACAAATTTAGTATATAGCTTATTGCAATTATAAGCAAGCAAAACTTTCTTTATAAAGTAACACGCATCCCATATCGTCAACGCAAAATAACCCCGCCCCCTGCAACACAGCCGTCTTCATAAAAAACCGCCGCCTGCCCTGGCGTAATAGCCCGCTGTGGTTCATCAAACACAAACCTCACCCGACCGTCTCCCTCCGGATATAAGGCCGCCATCGCCCCCTGGTGCGCATACCGGATTTTCACCAGAAAACGGCTGCCAGGATCAACTTGCGGCACCCCCATATACTGGATATCCCCAGCCATAAATTCCCTGGCAAACACATCCTCATGCCCTCCAATCACAACCTCATTAGTATCCGGGCGTATTTCAGAAATAAAAACCGGATGCCCCATGGCCAGATTCAACCCTTTGCGCTGTCCAATCGTATAATGTGTAATCCCTTCATGCTGACCCAGCACCACACCGTCCGCCGTAACAAAATTACCGCTCCCCGGTACCTTCCCTGCCGCCATACGTTCAATAAACGCCGCATGATCATGATCCGGTATAAAACAAATTTCCTGGCTATCCGGCTTTAGGGCCACCTTAAGCCCAATCCTCTCTGCAATAGCACGTATCTCCTCTTTCGTATATTCTCCAACCGGCATCAGCGTACGCATAAGCTGCTCCTGTGTCAGGCTATACAAAGCATACGTCTGGTCCTTCCGGGCAGTCTTCGATGCCGCAACAGCATATCTTCCATTCTCCCTTTTGCGTACCCTCGCATAATGCCCAGTAGCAATATAATCCGCCCCAATCTCCATAGCCCGCCTAAGCAAAGACTCCCATTTCACATAACGGTTACAAGCAATACAAGGATTAGGCGTCCGTCCGCGTATATACTCCTCCACAAAATAATCCACCACATACCGCTTAAAATCCCCCTCAAAATTCATCACATAAAAAGGGAGCCCCAGCATACCACACACCCGCCTGGCATCCTCAACGGCACTTAAAGAACAGCACTCTTTACCTGTCCCCTCCCTGCTGTCCTCCTGCCACAGCCTCATAGTAACACCAACAACCTCATATCCCTGTTCTTTTAAAAGGTAAGCCGCCACAGAAGAATCCACACCTCCAGACATACCCACCACAACCTTCTTTTTATCCATAATAATCTCCCATCCAAACTTATTTTATCATCCGCCACATCATTATCCCATCCCTACACCCATTGTACCAATCCCAAAGCCCCACGTCACTCCCTTTCCACCAATTCAATGATTTTTTTTAAACACAACCAAATTACACCCTACTCCTACCCCTCAAACATATTTCACTTACCTATTTTCAATCTCCAATCTTTCGGTTATAATAAAAGCAAAAACAAGAAAGGAAGCAAAAACCATGAAACCATACAAAACCAACTACACAGCCTCCAGTATACTCCTGCTCACAGCCTTCCTACTAACAGGATGCGCCCAACAAAATCCCCCCGCAGATTCTCCGCCCCCCAATCCAGAAAACACACCCGCACCAGAAACGGAAGCTGCAAGCGCACCTCCCACTAAACCGGACGCCCCCCTTAACACCGAAGCCGCCGCAAACACCGGCATAGCCCCAGACAGCACGCCCCCAACACCAGAGCCCCAAACCCCGGATACTTCCGCATCCAACCCTGCGGAAGCTGCCGAATCTGCAAAATCCGCCGCATTGTCACATGCAGGGCTTACAGATTCCGTAATTTTCCTAAAAGTAGAACAAGAAAATGATCACGGCCAGGCCACATATGAAATTGAATTTACGCCAGGTACAACCAAGTACGAATATGAAATCAGCGCAGCGGACAATTCTGTATTAAAATTCTCTCAAGAACCACTGGATACTGCTTTATCTAACCTCTGGTCCTATGACCTAATTACCGCAGAAGACGCCAAAACTGCCGCCCTAAAAAAAGCCGGCTTAGATGCTGGCCAGGCCAGCTGTATCAAATGGGAACTGGACTACGATTACAATATGCCACAATACGACATAGAGTATTATATAAATGGTATCGAATATGAGTTTACCGTCGATGCTGTTTCCGGAGATGTTTTAAAAATGGATACCGATTAAAGGCACAAAAAACAGTGTGGATTGCCTTCATCCCCCACCCATATGCCTGCCCTGCAACATAACTGTCAGACAAAAACACCCGTCCTGCACTTTAATATCCACCCTGCCATAATATTTCTCCGCACAGCAGCAGATATTTTTTAAACCAAGCCCATGCCCCTCTCCGGATTTTACAGAAACAGGGAGCCCGTCCGCCCAATTTAAAGCGCCATGAAACGAATTCTCTATCGTAATAAAAAACATATTCCCCTTCTGTACGGAATACACCCCAACAGAAGGGGATTCTTCCGTCTCACAGGCTTCCATTGCGTTATCCAGCCCGTTATTTAAAATAACACTGATATCAAATACATCAATCCCCAGATGCTTCGGATACGCAAACTGGTTTGTAAACGCAACCTGCTTTTGCTTTGCAAGACGCATATACCTTCCCATAATCACGTCCGTAACTGGGTTTTGCGTCGCACACTGCATCAAAAGCCCCTCTAACGACGACTGCATAGAATCCACATAATGGGCCACCGCCTCCCAAGCCGCCCCATCTCCTGCCGCAACCTGCGCCAACAGCCCCTTCACATCCGCAATGTAATGCTTCATATCGTGCTTCATGCCCCGGATCTGGATATATACACTCTCCATATCCTGTACATGCGCCCCCAGTTCCTCCGCCTGGCTGCGGTAAAGCTCCGCCTGCTTCCGTTTTTCATGCTCCGCAGAAATCCTCGCTAACATATTTGCACTAAGTAAAACAGACGCAATACACAAAAGCGACATGCCAGGAATAATCCCATTCAGCTCTGGATATTTTTTTAAAATACTAAATATCCCATCTATATCAGGCTCCCCTTTTTCATAATAAAATAAAATGCACCGCAGCATTGCGGTAAACAAAAGCCCCAGGCCCCCAGGTACAAACAAGATTGCCGCCTCCTGGGATTGGAATCCTCCTTCGGTTTTTTTAAGCTCTGCCTTATAGCGCCTGACAAACAATGTAAGAAGCGCCATATTCCCTGCTATAACCACTGTATTCCAAATGACCTCCACAACCCCCATATAATGTATGAACCGCTCCAGCTCAAAATCTGTAAAGGCCAAAACCCGTTCTGTATAGCGCCATGACAAAAAACTAATACTCCCGACTGCTGCCGGATATAAAAGAAAACGTACCAGCTCCATCAAAGCATAAAAAGCCGCCGTCAATGAAACCAGCTTCATACGGCTGCCCTGGTACAAAACCATTCCTACAGCCAGTGATGACACAATACTTGCGGCCACCGGGATCATGCTCTGTTTACTGTTTACTACAATCATGTCCTGCCCATACATCAGGCGTTTAAAATATGGAAGCCATAAAAAAGACATCCGGACAACACAAAACTGCAAAGCCATGATAAACATTGTTTTCTTATCGCCATTACCTGCACAGCTTTTGGATGCAAAACGCCCAGGCAATAACCCCTGTATAAGATATGCCAAAAGCGCGCCAAACACAGCGCCACATATCAAATCCTCTGTAAAATATATAATCTCCTTCATTTTTCATCCTTCATCCTGCTGCTCCAAAACATTTTCATATTGCAGCGCTATTTGGCATATCTTCCCCGTTTAATACAATGTTTTTGGGGTTAAAAAATCCATATACGCTTTTACAAAATCACCGTATTTCTGCTTTGCCAGAAAGACTGTATCGCCGCATTTTAACGTAATACTAATACGGTCATACCCCTCTACTTCCTTTAAGCTCACTAAAAACCCGCGGTGCGACCGAAAAAAACCATCCCCAAGCTTCTGTTCCAGCTGCTCCATTTTCTCATAATACGTGTATGTCCCGTTTTTCGTATGCAGAATAATCTTCCTGCCATCGTTTTCCCCATAATAAATATCAGAAACTGGAATTTTAAGGTTCCTGCCATCTGCCTTAATCAAAAGGGGCTGCTGCTCCTGCCTTCTCCCAGCTCTTGCGGCAGCCTTCTTTATCACCTCAACCAGTTTTTGCTCCTCAATTGGCTTTAAAAGGTACCAAAACGCTTCCACATCATATGCTTCAAACACAAAATCCTTAATGGCAGTAATAAAAATTAAAACAGCATCCGTGCGGGCGCGCAGCTTTTTTGCAGTCTCCATTCCATTAATCTGCCCCGCACTGCCTTCTTTGCCAAAATATATATCCAAAAAATAGATGTCATAGGCTACATCTGATGCCAAAAGCGCTGTGCCGTCCGTATAAAGATCTGCCTTAATACAAAGCTCTTTATAAATAATATCCCCGATATACTGGCGTATCCATTCCTCATCATCACAAACTGCTATTTTTAACATATCTCCTCCAAAAAAGCCAATACCAAAAATAGGGTTCCCTTTTCCTGATATCGGCTTTTTTAATCTCAAACCTTAAGCATCCTTGTATTCAATTATCTGATATTTGTCATGAAATAATACCTGTCTTTATTATTCATATCCTTTACAGACATCTACCCACTCCAAAAATCCCGAATACTGTTCCAACTCCGGAATGGACAGCTCAATTGCGCTATTAGAGCTTCCACAAGCAGGAAAAACTGTTTCAAACCGCTTTAAAGACACATCCAGGTACACCTTCGCACCGTCCTTTACCGCAAATGGGCATACACCCCCCACTGCATGCCCAACCAGCCCCTCCACTTGCCCTGGGGATAACATCTTTGCTTTCGCGCCAAACTGCGCTTTATATTTGGGGTTGTCAATCCTTGCATCCCCGGCAGCCACAACCAGCACTGCCCGTCCGTTTACCAAAAAGGAAAGCGTCTTTGCAATCCTTTGCGGTTCACAGTGCAATGCCCCTGCAGCAAGCTCTACTGTAGCGCTTGATACGTCAAATTCCTGGATACGCCCTTCTAACCCATAATCTTTAAAATATGCTTTTACTTTTTCAATTGACATTTCCAACCGCCCCTATTCACATGGTTCAAATGAAAACCGATAATCCTTCGACTCCCCAGCGCCCAAAAACTGCACATATTTCTTTTCTAAAAGATTCGTGTTAGGAACCTGGGCCAGAGTTCCAGCATTCCACGGTTCAATACATAAAAACGGCGCGTCTTTTTTCACTGGGGTCCAAAACGCTACTGATAAATAGTCCGGAAAATCAAAACGCACACCCTTTTTAGTTTCCCGGTGGACAAGCTTAACGGTACGGTGCTTTAAGCCTTCATATAAAAGGGCATCGTTATCAAACATCGGGTAATTAAGGTGCAGATCCGCTACGCCTTCGCCTTCAAACTGCAGCATATAATCTGTAAACTTTGCCCCCTCTTCCATTGGGCAGAAGAATGCCGGATGGCCGCCAATCAAAAACGGCATTTCGCTGGTGTCCTGATTTACCACCCCGTAAGTAACGGTAAGCGAAGGCCCGTCCAACCGGAATGTAACGGTAAACACGAATTCATATGGATACACTTTTTTCGTTTCTTCGTTTGCAGCCAGTTTTAGGACAACAAAATCCCCGCCCTGCTGTACTGCTTCAAACTCGTAATCCCTTGCAAACCCATGGCGCGGAAGCTTATATTCCTTTCCATATATTGCCACTGTATCAGCCACAGGCCCGACGTACGGAAAAAGTACTGGAGATGTCTTTGCCCAATAGGCCGGATCTCTTTGCCACAGATATTCTTTGCCGCCTGCCATCCGAAAGGACAACAGCTCTGCCCCAAGTGTTGTGCAGGCTGCTGATGCATATTCGTTTTGGATTGTAATATTCATTTCATCAATACCCCCTGTTTTGTATTTTTTATATTGTACCATATCTTTCCTGCCAAACAAAACTGTTTTCTCAAAAACATCATCAAAAAAACCCTGCCAAAACTGGCAGGGCCCCATTCGCTGTTACAACGGATGGCACATCCCTTAAAACAGCTCTGCAATCCGTGTTACTCCCACATAAATTTCCGAAATTTTATACCAGGTAGCGTAATCCACAACCCCCGTGACCGGAAGCCCGAAAATGGACTGGAACATCTCAACCGCCTCTGCAGTCCTTGGCCCATAAATACCGTCTGCCGCTATCACTGGAATCGCTGGATAAGCCCTTGCTATCCTCACAAGCTGCGACTGCATCTGCCGGACTTTTTCCCCCCTTGAGCCAATGGAAAGGTCTTCCCTTGGCCACGAAGACGGGATCCCGGCAATTTCATCAGCTTCATTCACATACATTTCGCTCCCATAATAATACCTTAATATTTCAATAAAGCTGTACCCTTGATCCCCCAGATCTTTTGAACCCCACTGGCTCATCCAGTTCGGGCAGCTTACCCTCTGGCCGTCACAGTACTGTGTTAAAATCGGTTGTTTTACATTTGGCCTGGAAAGGTAATTTTGGAAAATATCATCCACAATCCTGGATATATTCTGGAAGATATTCCTGCCGTATATCCATTTATGGTCGAATGCGGTAGAAGAAGTAATTGTAAAGTCATATCCTTTATTCCGGTACCACTCCGTATAAACCCGGTTCAGTGTAAATGACATAATAGCCAGTATATTCGCCCGCAATGTAGCATCCGGCCAGGTTGCATAAATTTCACTAGAAGCCACATTCTTGATATAGTCTTTATAAGTCACATAATAATCCCGTGCTGTACTGTCCGAGGGCGCGCCGTCATGGACTACAACATACTCAGGCACAACTACACGGCTTAATACAATTTCACCGCTTTCTTCTAATGGCTTTATCTCATCTTCCGGGATTTTCGGCGGAAAATTTCCGAACAATGTATTTGCCGGGATAACAATATTATCTACCGGGTTAATATCCGACTCCCTCGGTACAAGCCGCACCCTCTGAACGGCAGTTTCACCAGGCAGCACCTGCACCCCCGACACATTCACAGGAATAAACCCCTCTGCCGTTACCTGGATAGTATATTCCGCATACGGCTGCTGTTCGGAAGGAGCCATGCTGTATTCCAGCGGCGGTGTCCGAAGCCCCACCTGTCCCGTCTGCCCGGAAGAATTTGTTGTAACCTGTTCAATTTGCCTGTCCGGATCTCCCGTAAAAGAAATAGCTACCTTTGCATTTTCAATTGGCAGCCTGCCAGAAGGCGTTTCCACGTTAACCTGCAGGTTTCCTTCGTCTACTGTGTCATTCTGCAAATACCTGATATTTTGTTTGGACATAAAAATCCCTCGTATTGCTTTTGCTTACAGTATATGCACCAAATACAAAGATGTTCGCCGCAAGTTAAGATAATTATTCGAAACATAAGAAAAGCGGCATCAAATCCTTCCGATTCAATGCCGCCTTTAAACTATGCTGTCCATTGGATTTTACCTCCATTTTTATTTTCCATTACCAACTCCATGAAATACGTCTCTCAATTCATTATTCCCTAAAGCTGTTCTCTGGAATCTGTTGCCCTTTTTAGAAAGGGTCTGTTAAGGTATTACTTTAATTTACTGGTGGTCTGTACCTCCTTTGCTTAGATTTTATTGTTACTTGTTTTTGATAAGTTAATTCTATCTGATAATTCTGCCTTTGTCAATATATTTTTTCAATTTCATTTATAAGTAATTATTATAATCAAACTTTGATTAATTATAAAAATACTATTCCGACTTTTTTACCCAATTACTATATATCAAAAAAAACGAACCTCATCTGAGATTCATTTTGAGAAGGATAGACGGGGCTTAAACCCTTCTGCCATAACCTCTGAAAATACGAAAAGGAGCATGGGGCATCTTTTGTTCTGATTATTTAATAAATACATCCCCTGCAATACAGAAAATAAAATCACAAAAAAGATATAGAGAATATAGTCTATATGAACCTCAGCCATTATAACCTGAGCAAAAAGAAATCCGCAAACCCTTTAAAACCAAGGGATTGCGGTTCTTAACCTAAGAGCGATAGACGGGGCTCGAACCCGCGGTCTCGACCTTGGCAAGGTCGCGCGTTACCAACTACGCCACTATCGCATTTATTATGTTCTGTGCTTTTTATTTCCCTCAAGCACAATACATATGATACACTACGAATTGTCTTTTGTCAACATTTTTTTTGAAAAATTTTAAAAAAATTTTTATGTGCCTAAAAAGCCCATAAAATCAAGGCATAAAGCGGTATCCCACCCCATACACTGTCTCTATCTGCCCCGCCCCTGCTGAAAGTTTTTTGCGGATTTGTTTGATATAATTATCCACATTCCGGTCATATCCCTCATACAAATCCACAAATGCCCCAGCCAACAGCTCATCCCTCGTAAATACCTTGCCAGGCTGCTGTGCCATAAGCGAAAGGAGCTTATATTCGTTAGGTGTAAAATGCGTATCCTCCGGCAATTTACCCGTATTACGCCCCTTTCTTGTGCCTGCCCCCAAAATCCTTAAAATCCTGGCCGCGGCAACTTCCGGGCTGACAGGATATATTAAATAATCCTCCGCACCAGCTTGAAATGCCTCAAGAACCCTTTTTTCGCGCCCATCTTTTGACACAACAACAAATGGGATGTCTCCATAGGCGCCCTGCATGTCCCACCCAAGCGGAAAATCTGTCACCACAAGGCGGATGTCTTTTGACTCCGCTTCTTTTTCGTAAAGGGATACGCCGTTTTTTGCGCAAATTTTTTTTAGTTTAATTACCCACTCCGCTTCCTGCCCCTGTATTAAAACATCCATGTAAAATCACCTGCCAGCTAAAAAGCCCTGCGATATGCCGCAGGGCTTCCCTTTATCCATAGTATAGCCATTTTCTTTTCCTGTTATACAATCCTCCTGACAGACAGTATTGGCCGGTAGCTTGCATTTGACACTTTAATCCCCGTTTTTGCGGAGCTTGCATGGACAATCTGCCCGTTACCAATATAAATGCCGATATGGCCAGAATAAGATACCAAATCGCCTGGTTTTGCGTTACCAAGGCCTCCCACATCTGTCCCGCACTGTCCCTGCTCACCAGAAGTACGTGGCAGGCTGATGCCAAAATTCTGGTACACACTCATGACAAAGCCAGAGCAGTCAGCGCCATTTGTCAGGCTTGTTCCGCCATACACATACGGGTTCCCCACAAACTGCAGCGCAAAATTAGCAATCTGCTGCCCCAGGCCCGAGGATTCCTGTGCGCCCCCGCCTGTTCCCGGTTTTTGCTGACCCCCACTGTTCCCACGGTTTGTTTGTGCAGAAGAATTTGCAGCATTAGAGTTTTCCTGCAATGGCCTTTTTGCCAACGCTTCTGCTTCGGCCTGTGCCCTTGCTGCCGCTTCCGCCGCTAACCGTTCTTCCTCTTCACGCCTAAGCCTCGCTTCCTCTTCCTCACGCGACTCCGCTACCGGATGAACCGTATACACATCCACATAATCCGCAGACACATAGCCCTGTTGAGCTCCGGCATCCACCTTCAGCCAGCCTTCGAGCTCTTGTTCTACCTGCACTACCTCTTCCTGCGGCAAAAGCCTGATAATCCCGGATTCCGTAGTTGCTTCTTCCCGGAGCCTGAGGGCATCCGCCTCTACCTTTGCCTGGCGCACCCCTACTTCCTCAGCCTTGGCAGCGCCTTCCTCACCACGCAGTGCATACTCTGCCTTTATATATCCCTCCACGCTTCCAGAAGTGATTTTTAACCATCCGCCTTCTTCTTCGCCAATAATTTCACCCACGGAATCACGGTACAGCTTACCAACGACTTCGCCTTCCATATCTGGCTGGTTCCTGACATTGAGATAAGAATCTACCTGTGCAACCGCAAGCTCCGGCGTTTCTTCCTCCAGCAACTCAGGAAGCTCTTCCCCGGCTGCCAAAGCATTAGAAAATTCCTCTACTTTCTGCTCCATGGCGTCCATTGCCGCTGCCGTTGCCCCGATATGTACGGTCTGGCCCTCCTGTCTGGTAACCTGACTCTGCTGCTCTATAGCCAAATCCTTCATAACCACCTGATCCTTAGATTCACCGGCAACCGCCGTCGTCGTATTTGCTGTCGCAATAAATGCAGCCGTAATACAAAGGCCTGCAAGTTTCCTGCTTCTTTGTTTCATGTGTTTTGTTCTCCTCTCTGAATATGTTACGATTTTATTACATAAATGTGACCAAAATATATGTTTTTTAATAGCAATTTCTGGAAATAAAAAAACACAGGCATAAAAGCCTGTGATCCGTTATAACATCTTCCGTTTCTTAAGCACCAGAAGCGCTAGCACGCAAATCGCGCCCGTCATCACACAAATAATTGCAAACCCATGCGGTGTCTCTGACAACGGCATCCACTTCCCGCTCACATTCATGCCGTAGATCCCCGATATAATCGTAGGAATTGCCATCACCAGCGTAATCGACGTCAAAAATTTCATAACATTATTCAGACGGTTATTAATAATAGTAGAAACCAATTCCCTGGCACCATGGATAATATCCCGGTAAATATTCGTCATTTCAATTGCCTGGCGGTTCTCCACGATTACATCATCCAAAAGTTCCTTGTCTTCCGGATACTGCTTAATCCTTTCATAGCGTGTCAAGCGATCCAGCACAACCTTATTGGCGCTCAGCGAAGTCGCAAAATAAACCAGGTTTGTCTCAAGCTCATGCAAATTAATTAAATCCTTATCCTCTGTGGTTTCCGTCCCGACCCTTTTTTCGATTTCACTCCTTTTTTTATCGATCACACGCAAAAGCGCCTGATATAAATTTGTCGTGCGCAATAAAATCTGATACACAAACCTCATTTTCTTTTTGGTGGAAAATCCCCTCATCCGGTTATTATAGAAATAGTTCAAAATCACCGTATCCTCGCCGCATACCGTAAGAATTGCATCCTGCACCAAAAGGATACCAAGTGGGATCGTCGTGTAAGCCCTCTGGTCATTGCGGATTTCCTCAAGCGGGATATCCACAAGGATCAGCGTATAACCGTCTTCAATCTGTACACGGGAGCTCTCCTCTTCATCCAGGGCAGCCCGCAGATCCGCAATATCTATCTCATAATACTCCGCTGCTTCCGTCAATTCATCCATATTCGGCGAAATCAGATTCACCCAGACATCCGGCTCAAATGCCTCCTTCTGCGAAAGGATTCCGTTATCTGTCTTGTAAATTGTCCTCATATCCCGCCTCCGTTCTTATGATGTCTTTTTTATTATAGCACACCCGTTTTAAAATGAATACCGTAAATTGTGGTTCATCGTTCCCTTTTCAAATAAAATATGCTACAATAGCTTACAGCCTTTATTCTACGCAAATCAATTGGAGGTACAATATGACAATCAACAAATCCGCCGAAGATTACCTGGAAACAATCCTTATTTTAAGCAAACGGCTCCCTGTAGTGCGTTCCGTCGATATCGCGTCTGAAATGAACTTCAAAAAATCCAGCATCAGCGTCGCCATGAAACACCTAAGGGAAAACGGATGCATTATAGTCAACGAATCCGGCTTCATATACTTAACTGAAAAAGGGCACGCTATTGCAGACATGATATATGAACGCCATACTTTTCTGGCCGGCTGGCTTATGGCCCTTGGCATTGACGAAACAACTGCCACTGCAGATGCCTGCCGTATGGAACATGTCATCAGCCCCAAAAGCTTTGCCGCCATCAAAAAATACGTCACTGAGTCCGGTATCAAATACCCGTAAAGCCGCCCTTTTAGCCGGCGTCTCCATAATACGCCAAAAACAGGCAGAAGCTCTTGCTTTTTCAAGCCAAAGCGCCTGCCCGTTTTTATTTTCTGCACGATTACTTCTGCCTATGTAGCAAACACCCCTATTTCCCTAATGCTACTTTCTTTGCAACCTCTGTTTTTTCTTCATAACATGCAAATGAATTATCCACCAGCCCTTTGTCCGGCTTTGGCGTAAACAAGCTGACTACTGGTACAATCACAAGGCCTGCAAGCATTGCAATGGCTCCACAGTTAATTGGCGACTGCATAATCTCCGGAAATGACGGGCGCAAGAAAATATTCGCAATCATAAGCACGGAGCTAAACAAAAAGCTTACCCAGCAGGATGCCTTTGTCACCCACTTTGCATACAGCGCGTACATAAACGGCGCTAAAAATGAACCTGCCAGCGCCCCCCACGACACACCCATTAGCTGCGCTATAAATGTAACAGAGCTTTTATACTGGATCAAGGCCAGGACAGAAGAAATAATAATGAACACCACAACTAGTACACGCATTGTAAATACTTGTTTTTTCTCATCCAAATCTTTCCACACCAGTTCCTTTAGAAAGTCAATCGTTAGCGTAGAACTCGATGCCATTACCAGCGACGACAGCGTAGACATAGATGCCGACAATACCAAAATGACTACCAGAGATATCAGAAACGGTGAAAGCCCTGATAGCATTGTTGGGATAATAGAATCATATCCGTTGGCTGCAACGTCGATCTGATCGGAAAAAAGCCTTCCAAACCCGCCCAAAAAATAACATCCTCCAGATACGACGAGTGCAAACACCGTTGAAATAATTGTCCCTTTTTTAATTGACTCTTCATTCTTAATCGCGTAGAACTTCTGCACCATCTGCGGCAGCCCCCAGGTGCCAAGGGATGTCAAGATAACCACAAACAACAGGTTTATCGGATCCGGCCCAAAAAAGGAAGCAAAAATTCCAGGCTCCGCAGCAACCGTATCATCTGTAACCGCTGCAAGCCCGTTTAATGCAGCCTCAAATCCCCCTTTGCTGTTTAACACGGCCACAATAACTGTCACAATCCCAAAGAGCATAATAATCCCCTGGATAAAGTCGTTAATTGCTGTCGCCATATACCCGCCGGCAATCACGTAAATCGCCGTAAGCACAGCCATCAGGATAATACATACAGAATAATCAATATTAAAAGCCATCCCAAACAGCCTGGAAAGCCCATTATATAAAGAAGCGGTATATGGGATCAGGAAAATAAAAATAATAACAGAAGCGCCGATTTTAAGTGGCTTGCTCCCAAACCGCTGCCCAAAAAACTGCGGCATGGTAGCAGAATCCAAATGTTGTGTCATAATCCGCGTCCTGCGCCCCAATACCACCCAGGCCAGCAAAGACCCAATAATTGCATTTCCAATCCCTGCCCAAGTGGCTGCAATCCCATATCTCCAGCCAAACTGGCCCGCATAGCCTACGAACACAACCGCGGAAAAATAGGACGTACCATATGCAAACGCCGTAAGCCAGGGACCTACAGAGCGCCCGCCAAGTACAAATCCATTTACGTCAGTTGCATGTTTGCGGCAGTACAGCCCGATGCCAATGAGTACGGCAAAATAGATAATCAATAATAGTAGTTTCATAATACCCTCCATTTGTAATTTGTTGATTTAACGCGTTGACACTTTATGGCGTTAAAGCGATTATAGCACAATACAAAATGATATGCAAATATTTTTGGCAGATTATCAGATATTCTCCAATAAAAAGTAGCTTTTCCTACCCAGTCATGGTAAAATACCTTTAAAAAGCAATTACTCAAAGAGGAGGGCATATCTATGGCCAAAAAAAAATTAACCTTACCGCAGCTTATGATGGCTGCTGTAATGGCAGCTATTCTCATAGCTTCTTTTGCATATTCCTCACGGCGCAATTTCCCTAAAGGCGTTTATGTTGGAGAGCAGTTCTTTTATTTAAAAAGCCAGACTCTGCTTGAATCCACTCAAAAAAACCAAATCAGCTTCAAACAAAACGATTCCAGCATTGATTTTACGCTTGTATTCGATGGCAATGAAGAATCAGCCAACCTAAAGCTGGATGGCGATCATATTACCATTACCTACGAAAATGGGCTGGAAATTGAAGGGGAATGGACGGGGGAACGTATTATCGATAAAGAAAGCGAGATGCCGTTAGAAGCAGCCCTAGATGAAGTAACCATTTATTCCCCGGGCTTTGAAAATCCTAGCGCACAATACAGTTCCATTAGCAATGCATTGTACCTGATTTCCCAAAATAAACTTACCCGGCGCAATTCTATCTTCACAATGCTGTTAGGGATTGCATTTTATTTTATAGGGGCGCTGGAATTCCTTTTTCCGGAAACTTATCATTTTTTCCTGCGGGGATGGCGGTATGAACGGGCAAAGCTTTCCAAAGAAGGTGAATATATGGAAAAGCTTGGCGGCATCATCGTTATGGTAATCGGCCTAATTGCACTTACAGGTATTTTCATATCCTAAAAACGTAAGGGGCATTGTGTTGGATCTTCCATCACAATGCCCCTTGCTGCGCCCTTTACCTGCACATCCACTACTCTGCCCCGGCTACTACTTTACGCATATCATAATACCCTGCTTCTTTCCCTGCCAAGAACTTGGCCGCCTCCACAGCCCCTTTCCCAAACACAGCCCTGGAATAAGAAGTATGCTTAATTTCAATCACCTCATCCTTACCGGCGAATATAACCTCATGTTCTCCGACAATCGTGCCGCCCCGGACTGCCGAAATGCCAATTTCTTTTGCATCCCTTTTCTTACGCAAGCCACTGCGGTCATATTTATATTCATAAACCTGCCCCACCGCACTGTTAATGGCATCAGCCAGCGCAAGCGCCGTACCGCTTGGGGCATCAATCTTCTGGTTGTGGTGTTTTTCTACAATCTCAATATCAAAGCCTGCCGGCGCCAATACCTTTACAGCTTTCTGCAGCAGATCAAATAACGTATTAATCCCCAGCGACATATTCGCCGACTTTAACACAGCAATTGCCCGGCTTGCCTCTCCCACTTTCTTTTGCTGCGCTTCACTTAACCCTGTCGTACAAAGAACCAGGGGAAGCCGCTTTGCCACACAGTAGCCAAGCACCCTGTCCGCCGCCTCTGCAGTGGAAAAATCGATCATAACGTCGGCGTCTGTGTCACATTGTGTTATATCTGTAAACACCGGATATGGCATATTCCCCAAATCCGCAATATCAATCCCTGCAACAATCTGGGCTCCTCCATCTTCCTTGCAGATGTCTGTTATAATCTGCCCCATCTTTCCATTGCAGCCATGCAAAATGATCTTTACCATGATTTCCTCCATTGTACTTTTTACAAATTCTTGTGTAACCCTCTTCCCCGCTACAATATGTCTAAAACCTATTTAGGCCAGCTTCAGCCCATACGCCTTCATTATGTCCGCCAGCTTCGCTGCACGCCCTTCCTCCATTTCTGAAAGGGGCGCACGCGCCGGCCCAACCTGCATCCCCATTAAATTCAGGGCTTTCTTAACCGGGATTGGGTTGACCTCGCTAAACAGCGCGTCTACAAGCGGCTCAGCCTCTAACTGGAGCTTTGCCGCGCCGGCAATATCCCCTTCAAAAAACTTCATACACATATCATGCACCTGTTTCGGCGCAATATTCGACCAAACGGAAATTACACCAACCGCGCCAATTGCAAGCAGCGGTACGACAATCCCGTCTTCCCCAGAGTACATATCCAGCTTGCCGTCCGTTAAATACATCGTCTTTGCTGCCTGCGATACATTCCCGGTTGCCTCTTTTAACCCTACGATATTGTCAACATTGCGGTTTAAGTAAGCAGCTGTTTCAGGCAGGATATTGCAGCCGGTCCGGCCTGGGACATTGTACATAATAATTGGAAGCTTTACTTCATCTGCAATTTGCGTATAGTGCCCAATGAGCCCCGCCTGCGTTGCCTTATTATAATACGGCGTTACGATTAAAAGGCCGTCCGCCCCTGCTTCCTCTGCTTCCTTAGAAAGCTGGATCGCTGTCTTTGTGCAGTTGGAGCCAGTACCTGCCACGACAGGAACCCTATGCCCTGTAAAGCGTACTGCCGCCTCAATCACTTCTTTATGTTCTTCCATTGAAAGCGTAGAGCTTTCCCCGGTCGTCCCGGCTATAATAATACTGTCTGTGCCTTCCTTAATCTGGAAATCAATCAGTTCTTCCAGTTTGTCGTAATTTACTTCCAGGTTTTCCTTCATTGGAGTTACAATTGCCACGCCTGCGCCTTTAAAAATTGCCATATCCTTTCCTCCTGTATTATATTGAGTGAAATAAAGAATACCAAGTTTAGCCTGTTCCGTTAAAAAACCGGCTCTAATCTTGAGCCGGCATAAAAGTATCTTTCATACGATAGCGCACCACCTTACACTTTTTTGTATAAGATGACAGTCATATATCTCTTAAACATATGCCCAAGGGAATACCCACAGGAACTATCCCCTTTCGGCGCTACCCCCTTTCACCTGCCTTCCTTTGCACCTGCTGCATCCGACGGGCTACTGATGAATCGCGCGACCTCTATCCGGTACTATTTGGTTTTCCATTATATGAAATATAACATGCTGTATATTCTTTGTCAATAGCTGCTTTAGTTCTCTGGTATTAAATGGTAAATCTCATCAATATGCCCACGCAGCCGTTCTGGCAATACCCATCCGGTCAGGATCAAATCCATATCGTCAAGCCTTGCTTTCACCAAGCCAATCAGCTCCTCTACCTCAATCAGCCCGTGATCCACAATTCCTAGGACTTCATCTAATATAAGCAAATCGCATTCACCTGTTGCTAAGACTTTTCTGGCAAAATTAATACCGTTTTTGATGTTCTTGCCTTCTTCGTGCTGTTCTTCTGCCGAGAGTGCGTTGTAATATTCTTCTGATTTCTCGAAACGGAAAAATTTGATCTCTGGTTCCAACCGCCTTAAAAACTCCATCTGCCCATCTGATTTCCCTTTTAAAAACTGAATAATAAAAACGGTCTTCCCCTCAGAAGCAGCACGAATCGCCCTTCCTAACGCAGCCGGTGACTTTCCCCTTCCTTCGCCATAATACACCTGTACGCTCCCATCCGCCATAGTGACCTCCCATGTCTTTTGTTGCCTTCAGTTTAATTCTATATTCTACTAAAATAACACAGTTTTCTTTAAAATGCAACTTTTATGTTACACGGAGGGGGATGGCGCAGCTTTCCCCCTCTTTATTCCAGCCGTTCCACCTTGCTGACCGAAACCTCATAAGCTACCCTCTTCTCCGTAATGTTTTCCCCAATCTTTTTCACATATTCACGGCTTTGGATCCTGCCCCAGATCTCCACATGGCTGCCCACCTCAAAACCGGATGCAAACCTGGCATTCCTGCCCCAGCAAATACATGGTATGTAATCCGACTTCCCATAAGAGCGGTTAACAGCAATCAGTAAATCTGCGATTTCCCTGCCAAGAGGCGTCTTCCGGTAAATTGGCTCCTTGCATACGAACCCATCCAGGTAAATCTGGTTGCTCTTATATTCTTCCGATTCCTCTTCTATAAATTCCAGCTCCCGCGCAAAGACAGAGAGTACCAGCCTGTTTTTCTTTTCCTCATGCCTGTTATAGGAACGGAACTGCCCGGTTACATAAATAAGCTGCCCCTCATAATTCTGCGTAGTATCCAAAAGCCTCTCGGATACCATAATGGGGATGATATCAACAAAGTCACTCAAACGGTTTACGGAGACGTCTACCATATAAAAGCCTTCCCCATAGACCTCGTGGCTATACCGAAAATCGGATATAATCGTCCCTACAATAGATACCTGGTTGTTTTCAAAAATTTTATCTGCCATGAATTTTTCTCCCTTCCTCTTTCCCGGCTTTTGTACCGGTGAACTGTACTTCGACGGCATTTCGATTTGTTACAATAATATATGCAGCAAAGCCCAGTTTAGTACCTGGCTTCTGGCGCATATGAATGCTTACTGGATATTTTTACCATGAATCTGGCACAAAAATACGCTATTTCTGTCGATAGGTATAGAATTGTTAAAAAGAAAATCAACTGGATAAGCGCACAAAAAAACAGCAGGAAGATCCAACCGATCTTCCTGCTGTTTTTTGTTATTCTGTTATTTCTTTTTTACTCTTGCCGAAACAATCTTGCTTGCCGGGCTATAGGTTTTGCCTTTCTTAACAACTACTTTATAATAGTTCTTTCCTTTTTTTGCTTTTTTGTCTGTATAGCTCGTTTTCTTAATGGCCTTTAATTTCTTATATGTGCCGTTTTTCTTCGTTGCACGGTAAATTGTATACTCCTTCGCGCCCTTTACAGCCTTAAAGGAAATCTTAACCCCGCCCTTTACGGCTTTGGCTTTCAAATTGGTTACTGCCTTGGGCAGTGTCACGGACGCGCCTGCGCTTGCCGCACTGTTGGTATAAGAAGCGCTGCCAGAAATAGCTACTACCGTATAAGTGGATTTTTTGCCGCCCGGCGCCTTAGTGTCTACATAAGAAGCCTTTGTCACGTTGGCAATCTTCTTTGCAGCGCTGCTGCCGGATTTGCGGTAAATATCATAGGATGCCGCATTGTCAACCTTTGCAAACGAAACCGTTACGCCGGCTGCCTTACTGGTTGCCTTTACCGAAGCTGGAGCGCTTAATGGAGTTGCCACCGGAGGCTGTACCACAGGTACGTCTGGTTTATCCGAAGGCGGATTTACCGGCGCTGGTTTAGCAACAACCTTAATGTAAGCGCTTCCCTTGACATTGCTGCCATCCTGGGTCGCTGCCGTAATGTTTACTTCACCGGCTGCCACTGCCGTAATCACACCGTTTTCACTGACAGTTGCGACACGGGGATTGGATGAAGCCCATGAAATAAGCTCATAGGTATTTTCCGGTAAAACTGCAGCTTTTGCCTGCATCTTTTCTCCTACCTGAATGGTCGTATTTGGAACCGTTACGGTCAGGGAAGTCGCCGGAACCTTCGGGACTGCCGATATTTTGGCGTCCGCCCATAAAGCATGGTCATTGGAATCCGCGCCGTTTGTCTCTACGATTAAGGAAAGGCGCTTAATGCCTTTTATATTTAATTCTACCGGATAAGATTCTCCTGCAAGTACATCATTCTTACGGAAAATTTCTTTGCCGTCCCCTTTAACTACAAAGTTAACATTGGAAGCGGCTCCTGGAGACTGGCAGGCGGAAATACCAGCCTGCGCCGTAAAGCGGTCTGCCCTTACCCCGTCTAATTTGATACCAACCTCCGCAGGGGCGTGCGCGCCGATACCCTTCTCATAGGTCTGTACTGCACCATTTACATAAACCGACACTGCAGCGCCGCATCCACAGTGATCCCTGGTATTCTGGAAATATCCGCCCTGATCGACCTCCCAATCCATATCGGACGCATATATCTGTCCTTTTTCCACAATATGGATAGTATAAGTCTGCTCAATCCCAAACGGGGATAATGCATAAATCGTAGCGTCTCCCGGAACTTTCTCTGCTTGTGTCACAATTGTTTTTACCGAATTGGACATTTTAACGGGTTCTACCTTCGGAATCATGCCGTTAGGCAGGGTATTGGTCAAATATTCATAGGTATAATCTGTTTTTCCTGGTGCAAAGGAAACAAGCTCTGCCCCGTTCACCTTGATTCCGGAAAGGGGGTTGCCAGATTCCACATTTACATTACTGCGTGCCATCAGTTCCTCGTTCTGTGTCCTCTGCGTAATTGGGGAAATGCTAAATGTCTGGCTGTAAGTCGTCCCGCTTGAAATAAGATACTGTCCTAACGGGCCTGGGCCACAGCTTGCATTTCCAAGTCCTCTTGATACCAGGGCTACTGAAAGGATTGTATTATCCTGTACCGGCACCTGATACGGATGCTTGTATTGGGAATTTGCTAAATCTTCTGATTTATAATGTAATGCGCTCGCTTCCATCTGGTCTGCCGCAGATACAAGGATTCCTGTCCCGTCTTCTGCACGCAGCGCTGTCCAGCGGACACCAGTACGGTTTGCATTATCCTGCGGTTTTACATACTTGCTTTCAAACTGGTCGGTTACGGTACTTTCATACACAGCCAGCTTAGCGCCTGTGTTACGGTCGGTATAGTTCTCCTGCGGCCCATAACCATAATAAGTCAGCTTTTCGTAATCTTGTGCAACCGTCATCTTCATACCGATTTTGGCAATATCTGTCACTTGATTGGACGGCGTGAAAGTATTTGTTACGACAATCCTGCCATCCCCATAAACCACATAATCTATAATCTGCTCTGAGTCTATGCCGGAGATCATGCCAGGTACATGGATGGAAACCGATTTTGCCTGCTTGTTTACCGTAATACCGTTTTCTTCTACGGTAAAATTATCCGCCGCATCCCTCATTGCAGCTGAAAATCCAGGATCATTGCTGACCGGGGCACGGTAATAATCCGGAACCGGGCCGTTTTCTAAGAGCGTTTTTCCGCCTACCTTATAGCTCGTAATATAACCAGTTGCTTTATCTACTACAACTTCAAAATCTTTACCGCCTGTAACAGCTGTCTTACCAGTTACTGTAACTGTATCCGCTGTCTCGTTTACTTGTGGCACCAGCATTTTGTCCGCATCCAAAACAGGCTGCGGCGCTGCATCGTCATAGGAAAGTTCAAACTGTTCAAACGCGATTTCTTCCCCTGCTTTTCCACCGTATTCGCCTGCCCATACCTGGTTCTCTTTTAATGTTACGGACATTGTAAGCACATAATCAGAACCCTTTACGGCGTTAACTGCCGGGAACTGCGAAAGCGTCACTGTCTTTTCTGCAAGCGGGGCAATGTTTTTCTGCTCCTCTGTAAGGCTTCCGCTGCCAATCAGCTTGTCGTCTTCCTTTAATGTCCAGGAAACATTGTATTTGTTCAAATTAGTATTTAAAAATTCATTGACAACACGCACTTGGCCATTTGCCGCTGCCCCGTCGTCGTAGAAGGATACTTCCTGATGGACCTTCTTTACCTCGTACAGCTCTGGTGACGGTGTACGGTCTGCATTGACAAGGCCGTTTGCACAGAAATCCCTGTCATGCACGGTTTCTCCCCAGTCGCCGCCATAACCAAAGAACATCTCGTCACTGTCATCCGCTTTTGTCAGCAGAGACTGGTCAATCCAATCCCAGATAAAGCCGCCCTGCCCATTCGGGTAGCTGCGGAATACATCCCAGTATTCTTTGAAGTTCCCCAGCCCATTGCCCATTGCATGCGCATACTCAGACTGGATATAAGGAGCCTTGTTAGCCGGATTTGACACATGGCCTTCCACACTGCTGACACCCCAGTACTGGCTGGAATAGATATCTACTATGGAATCCTCGCGATTGCCCTTGGTATAGCGGTTATCCCTCTCATACTTACGCAGGCGGGAAGGATCGCGCTGCAATATCCACTGTGTGGAATTCCAGAAACAATAATTCTCATTCTTTTCATATACCTGGTATGTGGCTTCGTTGCCCAATGACCAAATCACAACGCTTGGATGGTTCTTATCCCGTTCTACCATATTCTTGGTACGGTCCATAACAGAGTTATTCCACACCGGATAACCAGACGGAATATGGTTGCTGCTGGCCCCAATATGGGATTCTACATTTGTTTCATCACAGATGTAGAGCCCAAGCTCATCTGCCAGCGCATATGTATACGGGTTGTTCGGGTAATGGCTCATACGGATTGCATTGACATTAAACTCTTTCATCAGGAAAAGATCTTCTTTAATGTCTTCTTTGGTAATCGCACGGCCGTCTATATGATCCGATTCATGGCGGTTTGTGCCGCGGAACATAATCTTCTTACCGTTAATCTGCGCCTGCTCCTGTCCGTTTTCGTTGATATCCACTTTGCCAATCTCACGGAAGCCGACCCTCTGGCAGAGTGTTTCTACAACATATCCGGTATCATCTTTAAGTTCGATCAAAAGAAGATATAGGTTCGGGGTATCTGCAAACCATTTCTTTGGGTTTTTTACTGCTTTGGATCCGGTTACGGTAACGCCTACATCGTCTGATTTTTCTTCCACGGTAGCCTTTGCCTGCGGTACATTGACCGCAATTTCAAGCGGGCTATCCCATACTTTGGTCTTTCCATCGATTTCATACAAATCTGCTTTTACCTGATAAGTTTTCCCGGCTGCTGCAGCATCGCCTAAGTTACGGATGGAAGCATCCAGTTCTAATGTTGCATCCTTATACGCGTCATCCAGCTCTGTTTTAATGAACACATCACGGACTTCTACCTGGTTCTTAGAATACAAGTTGACGTCACGGAAAATACCGCTATAGCGGATAAAGTCCTGGTTCTCAAGGTAACTTCCTGTTGACCAGCGGTATACCTCTACCGCAATAGTATTTTCACCCGTTCTTAAATAGGAAGTGATATTAAATTCATCGGATGTATAGCTATCTTCGGCATAACCGACCTGCTGCCCATTCACATAAAGGTAAAATGCTGATTCTACGCCTTCAAAATGGACAAATACATCCCTTCCATCCCAGTCTGACGGTATGGTAAAGGTTCTCTTATAGTGCCCTACACTATTATTAACGGTAGGTGCAACAACCGTTTCCCCAAGCGGAACACTCTCATAGTTCTGCCATGGATACCTCTGGTTGCTGTAAATCGGCTTCTCATATTTGAATGTGCCGTCCTCGTTTTTCTGCGCCTGAATAGAGCTTGGGACTTTGATGGTATCCCAGCCTGAGGTATCCCAATCTTCTACATAAGATGCCGTATTCGCGCCCTTTACATCCTTCTCACGGTCTGCAGGCTTTTGTGCAAATTTGAACTTCCAATCGCCGTTTAAGGACATACGGTAAATAGAACCGTCTTTATCGTCAAGCGCCGACTTCTCGTTGGCCAGCGCCTGCTCTGCCGTCTCGTATGGTGTAAAATAGGCATGTGCCGGTTCCCTGTTCACCTCAACCGTATCGATCTGGTCATACCACTCTTCTCCGGCGAAGCTGGCATCCGCGGCATTGGCAGTAACAGCCCCCAACCCTGCGGGCATTCCACTGGCTACCAATGCCCCGGCGAGCAGCGCCGAGAGCATTCTGTTTCTCAACTTCATACTGTTCCTCCTTTAACTTTCCTTTTCAACACTGCAAAACATATACATTGTGCTCTTCTTATCATATAACATTTTTACACAAAAAGCTAGCTATTTTTTTGCACAAAATTTATTAAATGTTACAATTGACCCTACGGCTGCCATTTGCTGTACAGTCAACATGTAACAATAATAACTACAGGCAAAAAATTCCTTGTCTGCTTATTTCTGCCGGATACACAAATATAGAGCTTATGCTGCTTTGGCTGTGACCGTCACAAAATAACTTGTGCGTTGTCCTTTTATCATATATTATTTTTATATAAAAATCCAGCATTTTATTTACATTTTATGCAATATTATTAATCTCCTTCAAATTGAGTATCGGTATTTTTGCCAGAACAAAAGGCAGGAATGCTTCCATATACGGCACCCTGCCCACTTTCCTATTTCGTAATTTTTACATCTGTGTCAATTACTCAAGCTCCCAATAATTCCTACGTTCCCAAACCGCGTCATAATATTCACTAGCTCTGTAAACCTTCCCCTCCCTGGAAAGGCAAACCTCTGGTTCCGATCCCACATCACATGAAATTAGCAAATCCGCATCCTGTGTCCATGTATTAAGCCTTTCCCGAAACGCTGCAACATCCTCCCGGCAGTACTCTTCTTCTCTAGATACGTCTTCTTGAAACTCAAACTGCACCAATCCCTCATCCGCTATGACTGCCTCTTTTCGTTCCGGATCCAGATAAAGCACAGTATACAAATACCCTCCAAATCCCTGCCCTTCCCACATATTGCTGATGAGAAGATACTCCCGGCCATCTTTTCTGGCTATTGCTATCTGTCCATTGCCTACATGGGTATGTGCCACGTATTCACTGGTATATAGCACATCCTCTTTAAAACCCCCTTCTGCCGTCCCCTCATAAGCCCTGATATATGCGAACCCCAAACCATATATATATTCTTCTGCCGAGGAAACCGGAGCTGCCGTATCAATCATAAGGTCAATCCTGTCTTTCATTCCATCATGTGTAATATCCGCTGTGGCAGAATAAATCACTTGTTCCCCCTTTTCTTCATCTAAGTCCCATTCCCCCTTGCTTCCAAAGCAGCCCAGATAAGTAACCTCGTCACTGGAACGAATTGCAAGATCCGGAGCCGCAGCTATCCGTTTTTCTCCTTCCATTAACGCCCCCTCCTCTGTATTTGGGCTATCTGTCTCTGTATCCTGCGCCCCCTTTTCTGTTATATCTTCCGTTTCGGTACCCGCAAGGGAAAGAGCCCCGCTGCCATCCGTTTTTTTCTTACCTGGATCCGTACCCAAACCAATAATACAGGCAATTAACAGGACAGACGCTATGCAAACCGCAAATGCCGCAGGCTTTTTATACCGCATTACGTTTTTTACCCTGCTTTTGGTATTGCCTTCCCCAAATGCAAGCGGCGGCCCGTGGAATATCGTTTTGGGGACAGTAAGGTTTAAAAGCGCCGTACAGTATTCCGCGCGGATATCATCTTTCATTTGCTTCATCACCGCTTCGTCACAGGACATTTCCATATCCTTTTCCGCTGCA
The DNA here is from genome assembly GCA_009911505.1 of Lachnospiraceae bacterium. Lineage (GTDB taxonomy): Bacteria > Bacillota > Clostridia > Lachnospirales > Lachnospiraceae > Roseburia_B. The sequence continues at coordinate 28,708 of QXXL01000052.1, forward strand.
TAAAAAGCAATCCAGACAAGCGGGTTAAACCAGTGGAGCGTAAGCGCGGTAAATGCCAGAAGCTTGATAAACGGATCTCTGCGTTTAATATGAGTTTGTTCATGCAGGATAATAAATTCCTGTTCTTTTTGGGTCAAATATTTGGGCAGATAGATTTTGGGAGAAAATATGCCCATCGCAAACGGCGTATCTATATAGCCGGAGCTATAAATATTGCCTGTTATACAGACTGCGCCAGACAGCCTTTTCTTTAAACGCAGGGTTCCCGTTATACTGTATCCTGCCAGGCATACTATACCTGCCAGCCAGACAGCCGCCGCAATCTCGCCTGCCGTATTTTCTGCGGCTTCAATGCTTGATGCTGCTGTTTCATTCTTATCCATCCCCCCCTGCTTTATGGCTTTAGCGCCTTGGGTTGTTTTATCCTCCCCCTCTAACGGCTGCCCGGTATGTATGGGAATATCATGTTTTAAGGCCGGAGCGGCTACCTGTACCCCAGTCGGGTCCCACATCCCAAAGACAGACAAGGATGAAACGAAAGCCACTGGGCATAAAAGCCGGAACAAAACAACACTCCACAGCATATAGCAAAACAGCCTGGGCGCACCCTTTAAACAGAAGCGTATGCCAAGTACCATACAGATAATAATGCCTGCTGTAACGCTCATCTCCAATACATTTGAAAAAATACCATATAATATACTATTTCCCATAAGCCCCTCCTCCCCTTACCTGCCTTTGTTTTCTTCAATAATCTTTTGTATTTCTTCAATTTCTTTTTGCGACATCTTTTTCCTGGATGTAAAGGCTGCAAGAAAACGGGGCAGGGAACCGCCGAACGTTTCTTGAACAAACTTTTCGCTTTGGCCTGCAAAGAAATGTTCCTTGCTGACCAGTGAAGTAACCTGGCCGTCCTTATTCTGAAAAAGGCCCTTTTCACAGATACGGCGCAAAACCGTATGGGTCGTGGATTTTTTCCAGCTTAACCTGTCTGCGCTCAGCTTTACCAATTCACCGGACGAAATTGGCTCATTCGCCCATATTAATTCTGCAAACTGCATTTCAACTTGCCCTAATCTGTATTCTGCCACTTTTGCTCCTTTCTTCCTGTGAGGGCTGTTATATGCCCTTTGGTTTACATACTGTAGACTTTTTATTTAGTTTACATTATGTAAACCGCTTTGTCAAGGAGAATTTCCCTATTCTGTTACAACAGCCCCCTTGACAAATTCAATACTATATTTTACAATATACTTAGTTAAACAAAGTATATGAGGTAACTTATGAATGACAAATACGAACGGCAAATGAAAAAAGGGGTATTGGATATGCTTGTTTTAACACTGCTTTCCTCCGAAGCTAAATACGGCTACCAAATCATCCAGGAGTTAAAAGAAAAAAGCGGGGATACATTTCTGCTAAAAGACGGGACGCTCTATCCCATCCTCTACCGCTTAGAAGACGACGGATTAGTCACCAGCCAGTGGAGTGAAGCGGAGGGAAAACAGACTGCAAGAAAATATTATCTCATCACAGATGACGGCCGCAGGGCGCTTTACGAAATCCAGGCTACCTGGCAGCGCATTACCTGCGGGGTAACAAGAATCATGAAAGGGGAGCTTATTTATGAATGAAACACAATATGTAAATGCCATCACCCGAAGGATCCGGTGCAGCAGATCTAAGAAAAAAGAAATTAAAAAACAGCTCGCAGCAGATATTGCCTTGCGCACCCGGCAGGGAGAATCTGCCAAAGACATCATTTCCCAAATGGGAAGCATAACAGAAGTCGCCGACAGCTTCAACGAAACCATCCCGGCCAGAGAACAAAAGCTATACTCCCGGAACAAACTGTTAAAAATCCTCTTTTCCATTACACTGGCGCTCATTCTTCTGGTTATGGCCGTATACTGGATGCTCCCCAAAGGCAATGACATCGCAGACAGCAAATATTTCAGCCAGACGCAGGTAGAAGCCGCCATGAAACATGCCGTAGAACTATTAGACGCAGGCGATTATGCAGCCCTTAGGGAAACTGCCATTACACAAATGCAATCTGTCCTGACAAAAGAAAGCATGGGGCAGGTAAAGGACGGCTTATCAGACGATTGGGGTGGGCGCAAGCAGTTTGGCACAGCTTATATTGCAGAGCTTGTCCAAAAAAATGCCCATTTTGCCGTAGGTGAAATAACGGTTACATATGAAAATATCAGCGTTACCTACCGGCTAACGTTTGATCAGGATATGCGGCTTGCAGGCCTGTATATAAGGTAACAACACTAACATACATGTTACATCTTTCATATTAAAATTAAAAACAGGAGTGATCGTATGACTGTAGAAATTATTGTTTCGTTATGTGTCGTAGTTGTATGCATTTCGCCACTTATTATTTTAGGTATCGTACAATATAACAGCAAGAACCCAGTTGGCTTTTGGGCAGGCCAAGAGCCTCATAAAGCAGCAGAAATCTCAGATATCAGAGCATATAACCATAAGCATGGGATTATGTGGATTACTTATGGAATAGGATTTATAGGCTGCTTTGCGACAGGTTATTTCTTTGGGGAGGATTGGGGCCTTATAGCGGCCGTTTTGTCTGGGATAGAAGTTTTTGGGGGACTAGTCGGAATGGTAGCTTACCATAATGCGTTGGAGAAACGGTATTGGCTGGAAAATGGCCAGAAATAATTTTGTTCACATTTTATTCATCTATCTTTCAAAAAAATTTCATCCAGTGCACATGATTTTTTCACTTCTGGCGTTTATATTATAGATGGTCATAAAAAACCAGATACAATTTTTCATAATCTTTCTGCCAGGCAGGTAACACTGCCTGGCTTCCTCCCTTTCTTGGATGTATTTTGAAACCAGATGCAAGCGGCTTCAAAAATGCGTCCTATTTTTTATACTTCAAAAATCAAATCGCCATATGAAGGCATCGGCCAAATGTCCTTATCTACCATCATTTCCAGCCGGTCCACCGGACTGCGCAAGGCTTGCATTGCAGCCATAACCTCATCCCGGTAAAAGACAGCCTGTTCCCTGCCCTCCGCCATGGCGCTGCCCTGATTGGCCAGCTCCTCAAGCTTAGCAAGCGCCCCTTTTGTTTCGGCAAGCAGCTCTGACACCTCTATAAGCAAGCTTTCCTGGACGCTCACGTTAGCAGCACAGGCGCTTCTAACTGCATTGATAGAGCCTGCCAGGGCAGACGTATATTTGATCACGGCAGGAATAATCTGTTTTCCGGCAATGTCAATCATAGACCTGGCTTCTATATTAATCTTTTTGGCATACGTTTCATATTCGATTTCTACACGGGAATCCAGCTCTGCCCTTGTAAATACGCCAAATTTCTCAAACAACCGGACAGCTTTTTCTGTATTTAGGGAAGGGATGGCGTCTACCATGGATGTAATATTCGGCAGGCCGCGCCGCAGCGCCTCCTCTACCCACTCATCAGAATAACCGTTTCCATTGAATACAATCCGCTTGTGGTCTGTGGCATTTTTCTTAATCAAATCGTGCAGGGCCAGCTCAAAATCGCTGCTGCCCTCAAGCACATCACATGCCTGGGCAAAAGCTTCCGCAACTATGGTATTTAAAACAATATTGGCCTGGGCAATAGAATCCTGCGATCCTATCATACGGAATTCAAACTTATTCCCGGTAAATGCAAACGGCGAGGTCCGGTTGCGGTCCGTGGCATCCTTCATAAAATCCGGAAGTGTCTTTACACCTGTTTCCAGTATACTTCCTGTAATGCTGTGGGTAGCTTCGCCTGTGCTGATCAGCTGCTTTAACACATCCTCGAGCTGCTCCCCTAAGTACACGGAAATAATTGCCGGAGGCGCTTCATTTGCCCCAAGCCTGTGGTCGTTTCCGACATCTGCCGCAGCCTCGCGCAGCAAATCTGCATGGATATCTACGGCTTTTAATATACAGGTCAAAACCAGCAGGAACTGGAAATTCTCGTGCGGCGTTACACCCGGATCCAGCAGGTTAATCCCGTCGTCAGTTGTAAGAGACCAGTTATTGTGCTTACCCGATCCTTTACGCCTGCAAACGGTTTTTCATGCAGCAGGCACTGTAATCCATGGCGGCCTGCTACCTTTTTTAGTGTTTCCATCACAAGCTGGTTGTGGTCGACTGCCACATTGGCTGACGCATAAATCGGGGCCAGCTCATGTTGTGCAGGCGCAACCTCGTTGTGCTGCGTCTTTGCCGAAACGCCAAGCTTCCAAAGCTCTTTGTTGACATCTCGCATATAAGCCGCAATCCGCTCCCGGATCGTCCCAAAATAGTGGTCGTCCATTTCCTGCCCCTTTGGCGGCATGGCGCCAAACAGGGTACGCCCGGTAAAAATCAAATCCTTCCGCTTTAAATATTTTTCTCGGTCTACAATAAAATATTCCTGCTCCGGGCCTACGGATGCGGTAACCTTTTGCGACGTCCGATTGCCAAACAGGCGGAGCAGGCGTATTGTCTGCTCATTGACAGCCTCCATAGACCGCAGCAGCGGCGTCTTCTGATCCAACGCTTCCCCCGTATACGAGCAAAATGCTGTCGGGATGCAAAGCGTCGCACCAGCCGCGTCCTGCCGGACAAATGCCGGGGAGGTGCAGTCCCACGCCGTATAGCCCCGTGCTTCAAATGTCGCCCGAAGCCCGCCGGACGGGAACGAAGATGCATCCGGCTCCCCTTTGATCAGCTCTTTTCCAGAAAAGCTCATCAGCACCTTCCCGTTTTCCATCGGCGCCGTAATAAAAGCGTCGTGCTTTTCCGCCGTCACGCCAGTCAGCGGCTGGAACCAGTGCGTATAGTGTGTAGCGCCTTTTTCAATCGCCCATTCCTTCATCTCATGCGCAATCACATCGGCCGTTGCAAGGTCTAACTCCTTGCCGCCCCGGATGATCTCCTTTAACTTCTGATAAACTTTTTTGGGAAGGCGCTCCTGCATCACGGAATCATTAAATACATTTTCCCCAAAAATGTCTGCTGCGTTATAGTACTCGTTACATTTTTGCATATTTTACCTCCTTGCCCGGATTACGCCTGATCCGGGAAGCTTACTTCCCGGTAGCCACGCCGCCCGCAGGCTGCTATATGCAGCTGTATTTTTTGCGGGCGTATGCAAAAAAAGGGTATCCCACTAATGGAACACCCTTGTTCGTCTCTGCACATCCGATTCACTTGGTATTAAAATACACGAAATAAAACGAAAATGCAATAGCCTTTTTGTACTTTTTCTGTTTTATACAACTTTTGTATTGTTCAAAAAAAATTTTTAGTTATATTTACAACTTATGCTTTGCCTACGGAACCAAATAATTCCATTTTCTCTTTTACGGTTGCTTTGATTGCTTCTGCGCCTGGAGCCAAAAGCTTACGCGGGTCAAAGCCTTTACCCTGCTGATCCTTACCTGCTTCGATGTATTCGCGTGTCGCTGCTGCGAAGGAGAGCTGGCATTCGGTATTTACGTTGATCTTGGCTACGCCAAGGGAGATAGCTTTCTTAATCATATCTTCCGGAATCCCGGTACCGCCGTGAAGTACTAACGGCATGTCCCCTGTGAGCTGCTGGATCGCGTCTAATGTCTCAAAGCTTAAGCCTTCCCAGTTGTCCGGATATTTGCCGTGAATATTGCCGATACCTGCTGCAAGCATATCAATGCCAAGGTCAGCGATAGATTTGCATTCCTGCGGATCCGCGCATTCGCCCTTGCCGATTACGCCGTCTTCTTCGCCGCCGATTGCGCCGACTTCCGCTTCAATGGACATGTTGTTGTCATGTGCGATCTTTACCAGCTCGGTTGTCTTTGCAACGTTTTCGTCAATCGGATAATGGGATCCATCGAACATGATGGATGAGAATCCCGCCTCGATACATTTCATACATCCGTCATAGGAGCCGTGGTCCAAATGCAGCGCAACCGGAACGGTAATGTTCATTTCTTCAATCATGCCCTTCACCATGCCGACAACTGTCTTATAGCCTGTCATATACTTGCCTGCCCCCTCGGATACGCCTAAGATAACCGGGGAATTTAACTCCTGTGCAGTTGCAAGGATGGACTTTGTCCACTCTAAGTTGTTGATGTTGAACTGGCCTACTGCATAGTGGCCTGCTTTTGCTTTGTCAAGCATTTCTTTTGCTGATACTAACATAATGTATTCTCTCCTTTTTTGTTTTTGGTTGTTTATAGTATAGCCTAAATTCTGGGAAAAAGGAAGGGGGTTTGTAAAGTTTTTACCTCTTTTTCACCATAATCTCAAGCGCCTTATGCTGGTTTTTTATATCCACCTCCCGCACTTTCCCGCCGAACTCCCCGTCTAATGTCCATGGTATCTCCTCTTCCGAAAGTATCGCAACATGATCGCTTTTCCCGGAATAAATCAAATCCGTATCGTCAATCAAATTCGTTAATGAAGCCAGTATTTCATTCAGCTCTGCAAAATTTTTGGGGCAGCGTATCAGCGTCACTTCAAATTTGCCGTCATCCAGCAGTATATTCTTACCTGTCATATTTTTAAAACCGCCCACGGAATTGGAATTTGTCACCATCCCGTAAATAAATTCGTCCTCAATGACAATATCATTATATTCAACCCGCATATAATACGACGTAATCTCTGGCAGGCTCTTGACCCCTTCCAGAAAATAAGCCGCATGCCCCAGTATGTTTTTCCATTCCTGCCTTGTCTGGTAAGAAACGGATGTAAATATCCCAAACGCCGCAACATAAATAAACGATTTATCATTAAACGCCCCCACATCGCACGCAAACTTACGGCCCGAAACGGCAATCTGCGCCGCTTTGATCATATCCCGTGGGATTTTTAATGAATTCGCAAAATCGTTTGTGCTCCCAGCCGGGATATATCCCAGCGGAACCCTCTGTCCGCATCGCATTAAGCCGCCCACCGTTTCGTCAAGCGTACCGTCGCCTCCGCTGCACACAATCAAATCAAAATCTGCGGCACGCCCTTCTGCCAGCCTCCGTGCATCTTCCTTGCCTTGCGTAGGATAAATAGTGACCTCATAAGATTCCTTTACCATAATATCTAAAATCTGCATCAGCTTTGTTTTAATCTGGCCTTTCCCTGCCTGGGGGTTAAATATAAATAACAGTTTCTTCATGATATCTTCTCACCTCTGCCCTTTGCCCCAAGTTCCGCTGCTATTTCCGAAATACGCCGCAGCCTGTGGTTAACGCCGGATTTGCCAACCGGAGGGCTTAAATATGTACCAAGCTCCTTAAGGGGGGCATCCGGATACTCAAGGCGTAAGACTGCTATTTCTTTTAAATTGTCTGGAAGGCTCTCTAGCCCTTTTTTGTTTTTGATAAAGTGGATATCCTCTATCTGCCTAACGGCTGCGCCTACGGTTTTGCTGATGTTGGCAGTTTCACAGTTTACCTTGCGGTTGACGGCATTCCTCATTTCCTTGACAATCCTGACATTCTCCAGATCCAGCAGCGCCCCATGCGCTTCCATGATGTTTAGCAAATCAACAATATTGGCCCCTTCCTTGACATAGACCACCTGGTTTTTCTTGCGGGCAACAGTTTTCGCATCCATTCCAAAGCTATTTATGGTATTTTTTAGCTGCAGCGCCTGTGCCGCGGTGTGGCAGACAATTTCAAAGTGGTATGCTTTTCTTGGATCGCTTAAAGAACCGGAAGCCAAAAACGCACCGCGGATAAACGCCCTCTTGCAGCAAGGCTGCTGTATCAAAAGCCCGTCTACCGTTTCTGTATTACAAAAGCACATATCCTTTTTATCCCACATTTTTATGCTTTCCAAAACCTTTAGAGCCGTATCCCCCATAAGCCCCCCTTCGGGCTCCTGAAGGCCAAACAGCAAAGAAAGCAGCAGGCGGTACTTATGCCCCAGCAGGGCATGCTCCGTGCCAGCCCGAAGCCGTACACCGCCTTCCACTAAGCTGATATTTCCCGCAAAACTGATAATGGCGGAAAGCTCCGCAAGCCGGCAATGCCTGCCTGCGCCTGCCCGTTCCGCCAGCTCTTTTTTGATCTCACCTGAAAATGACATTTTAATTCCTCAACACATCTTTCTCAATATCCCTGTGTTCTATTTTAAGCCCGTATTCCTTACAGTTGGCAAGCTGTTTGTACAGCTCGTTCGCCAGCGTAACGGAACGGTGCTTGCCGCCAGTACACCCAATGCTGATCACAAGCTGGTTTTTACCCTCTATGATATAATTTGGAATTAGAAAATTCACCATATCTGCCAGTTTTATAAGGAACATATGGGCTTCTTTAAACTGCAGCACATAATCCTGGATTTCCTTGTCATTGCCGCTTTTTTGGCGCAGCCCTTCAACGTAAAACGGGTTAGGCAGAAAACGCACGTCAAAGACCAGATCCGAATCCGCCGGAATCCCGTATTTAAACCCAAACGACAATATGGTTATAAACAAATTTTTATAATCCTGCTGTTTTACAAAAATCTTATCCAGCTCCGCCCACAGCTCACGCGTAAGCATCCTGCTGGTATCTATAATATAATCCGCCCTCTGGCGCAAAAAATGTAACCTGCTGCGCTCTTTTTGCAGCCCCACCCCAACACGCTCCCCGCCGGAAAGCGGATGGCTGCGCCTGGTTTCCTTGTAGCGTTTGACCAGTACCGCATCCTCTGCATCCAAAAATAAAATCTCCGGTAATTTGCCCCCCTCAGTCAGGCGGTTTAATACGGCGTGCAGCTCGGATAGGGAGTTGCCGCTGCGTATATCGACGCCTATCGCAAACTTCTGCAGCTCATCCTGGCTGGATTCCGAAAGCTCCACAAACTTTTCAATCAGAGGTATCGGAAGGTTATCTACACAATAAAACCCAATATCCTCCATCATTTTAAGCGCCGTACTCTTCCCCGCCCCGGACATCCCGGTCAGTATCACTAGCTTCAATCCTAATCCCCCTGTTTTATTCCACTGTTAAAACCAATCTGCTAAAATTCACCCAGCAGCTTCACTTCTGTTTCTAGTTCCACACCAAAACGCTCTTGTACCGTCCTTTGCACATGCCTAATCAGGGCTAAAATATCAGCCGCGGCAGCGCCGCCCCGGTTAATTACAAATCCGCAGTGCTTCGGCGATACTTGCGCGCCGCCGATTGAAAACCCGGCAAGCCCCGCATCCATAATCAGCTTTCCGGCAAACTGCCCGGGCGGGCGCTTAAACGTGCTGCCCGCGCTCGGGTAGTTTAGCGGCTGCTTACTGATACGCTTCGCCTTCAGCTCTTCCATCTGTTCTAAAATACCTGCCGGATCCGCGCTTTGCAGTGCAAACGTCACCGCAAGTACCAGATACCCGTTCTCAGGCACGCAGCTGTGGCGGTAGGAAAACGCCATCTGCCCCGCCGGAAGCTTTAAAATGCGCCCGTCCTTTGTAAGCACCGTCACGGCGGCGGCAATATCCTTAACCTCACCGCCGTACGCCCCGGCATTCATCACTACCGCGCCTCCTACGCTGCCCGGAATCCCGGCGGCAAATTCCATGCCTGAAAGCCCATGGCGGTACGCTTCGTATGCCGTTTTGGACAGCAGCGCCCCCGCCTGTGCCGTAACGTGCTCCCCGTCCACCGAAACTTTTGCCATACGGCTTCCTATCTCAATCACTGCCCCCCGGATCCCTTTATCGCCCACCAGAAGGTTACTCCCGTTGCCGATTACCGTCACCGGAATCCCATACGCTGCTATCCGTTCCATTACTATAGGAAGCCCGGCGGCATCCGGCATAAGATACAAATCTGCCGGGCCGCCCGCGCGAAACGTCGTATGGCGGGCTAACGGCTCATCCCTTAGGACCCGCCCTTCCCCTAATACCGATTCCAATTCCTTTTGTAACTGTTCTACGCCCATCTTACCCCTTTCGCAAGCCAGCCTTGTACACCGCCTATGCCAAACTGGTTACATATCCTCCAAAAACGCCACATACCCTAACAGCGCTTCGTACAAATCCACCTTGCTGATAATCTCCCACGGAGCATGCATATTTAACACTGCCACGCCGCTGTCAATCACCTGCATCCCGTAATTTGCCAGAATATAAGCAATCGTGCCGCCGCCGCCCTGGTCAACCTTTCCAAGCTCCGCAGTCTGGTAAGCGATATTGCGTTCATCCAGTATATGGCGGATCCTTGCCATATATTCCGCATTTGCGTCATTGGAACCGCTCTTGCCTCTGGATCCGGTATATTTGTTAAACACAAGCCCCTTTCCGAAATAAGCTGCATTGCGTTTTTCCATAACCTCCGGATAATTCGGATCATACGCGGCGCTGACATCTGAAGAAAGCACCTTAGAACTGCGCATTGCACGGCGGACCGCAAGATCTGAATCACGCCCCATCAGATTTAAAATCTCTGCTACGGCATCCTCAAAAAACCGGGAATGCATACCGGTCGCCCCGACGCTTCCGATCTCTTCCTTGTCCACCAGCAGGCATACGCAGGTCTTTTCCGGATCCGATACCCTTAACATCGCTTCAAACGACGGATAAGCGCAGACCCGGTCGTCATGCCCGTAGCCCATCACCATGCTGCGGTCAAAGCCGTAATCCCTCGCTTCGCCTGCCGGGACCACCTCAATCTCTGCCGAAAGGAAATCCTCTTCCGCCACGCCATAGGTTTCTTTTAAGATCCGCAGAATATTTTTCTTTACCGCTTCTTTTGCGGCTTCTCCCTCTTCCTTTGCCAGAGACGGAATGCTGCCGATCAAAACGTCCAGCTTCTCCCCTTCAATCATCTTAGCGGCTTTTTTCTCCATCTGATCGCCGGAAAGGTGGATCAGAAGATCACTGACGCCAAAAACCGGATCGCCCGGCTTATCTCCGATGTTTACCGGCACTACCGTGCCGTCCGTCTTTGCAAACACGCCGTGTAAAGCAAGCGGAAGCGCTACCCACTGGTATTTCTTCACGCCGCCGTAATAATGGGTGTCAAGCATCGCCATCTGGGTATCCTCGTACAGCGGCACCTGCTTAATATCCAGGCGCGGCGAATCAATGTGCGCGCCAAGAATATTCATCCCGGATTCCAACTCCTGCTTTCCGATGATAAAAAGCGCCATTGCTTTGCCCATATTATTCACATAGACCTTATCGCCCGCTTTTAGGCACTCTCCTCGTCCGATCAGCCCGGACAGCTCCATAAAACCTGCTTCAATTGCCCGTTTTTCAAATTCCTGTACGCATTCGCGTTCTGTCTTGCAGTCGGAAAGGAACCTGCGGTATTCTTTGGCAAATTCGTTTACCGGCTGCCTGCTTTCCCCTTCGGGGTATTTTTCCCATGCATTTTTGTTTTCCATTTTTTGTGCTCTTCTTTCTATTATTATTTGCCCGTTTTTATTCCTCTTCGCTGCCCTTTGTGAGGTTGGCCTGTACGCGGCGGTACAGCTCCTGTGCGGCATTGTAGCCCATTTTCTTCTGGCGGTGGTTGACCGCGGCCGCTTCACAGATTACTGCCAGGTTGCGCCCCGGGCGGATGGGCAGTGAATGGCACACTACCTGGTTGCCTAAGATTTCCGTGTATTCCTCTTTTAATCCAAGGCGGTCGTAATCGTTTTCTTTTTTCCAGTCCTCCAGCTTGATGACCAGATCGATATTCTGTTTTTGCTTAACGCATTCCACACCAAACAGCGTCTTAACATCGATGATGCCGATCCCCCTTAACTCAATAAAATACCGGGTAATGTCCGGCGATGTCCCGATTAGTGTGTGGCCGTTGATTTTTCGGATCTCAACTACATCGTCCGTCACCAGGCGATGGCCCCTTTTAACCAGCTCAAGCGCCGCTTCGCTCTTTCCGATACCGCTTTCCCCCATAATCAAAAGCCCTTCGCCGTATACGTCTACCAATACCCCATGGATCGTTACGCAGGGCGCCAGCTCCTCGGTTAGGATATTAATAATCCCCGCCATAAATTCGGAAGTGGGCTGGGCGGTGCCAAGCACTGGTACGCCGTTTTTCTTAGCCGTTTCCAAAAACATGGCGTCCGGTTCAAATTCACGGCAGAAAATCACACAGGGGATGTCATACGCAAGAAATTCGTCATAAATCTTTTTACGCTCCTCTTCTGTTTTTTTCTGCAGGTAAGCATACTCCACCATGCCGATAATCTCAACGCGGGACGGGTCAAAATATTCAAAATAGCCGCTTAACTGCAGCGCCGGGCGGTTCACATCGGAGAGAAGGATGTGTTTTTCCTTTAATTCAATCTCTTCGGTAAAATTTTTCAGTTCCATTTTTTTCGCGATTTTTGCTACGCTTACACCATCCATAACTGTTCTTCTCCTTTTCTATTTTATACCAGTCAGTATATCACAGATTGGCCTCTTCTTCAACCGGATGAAAGTACTCAAAGACCGCCTTTGCCGCCTGTAAATTCATAGAAGGCGTCTCGGCAAGCTCCTTAATGCCTGCCGCGCGGATTTCGTCTAACGAAGCGTAGCGTACCATCAGCGCTTTCCGCCGCGACGGGCCGATGCCGGGGATATCGTCCAGTACGGAATGCACCTGCCCTTTGCCGCGCAGCGACCTGTGGTATTCAATTGCAAAGCGGTGCGCCTCGTCCTGGATACGTGTAATCAGCTGAAATCCTGCGCTGTCTCTACGGATCGGGATCTCCGTATTTTGATAGTATAACCCGCGCGTCCGGTGATTATCATCTTTTACCATACCGCAGACCGGAATATTTAACCCAAGCTCCTCTAAAACCTGAAGCGCAATATTAACCTGGCCCTTTCCGCCGTCCATCATAATCAAATCCGGAAATTTAGAAAAGCTGCCGTAGGTATCCTCAATCCCCTTTTCCTTCAGCTCTTCCTTCTCCTCCTGCCCGTGTAAAAACCGCCGGGAAAGCACCTCCCGCATGGAAGCGTAATCATCGGGCCCTAAGACGGTTTTTAACCGGAACTTCCGGTAATCGCTGCGGCAGGGCTTTCCCTTTTCATAGACGACCATGGAACCGACCGACTGATAGCCGCTGATATTGGAAATATCAAACGCTTCCACCCGCACAATCCCGCTAAGCCCAAGCAGCGCCCCGATTTCCTTCATCGCGCCAATGGTGCGCCCTTCCTCACGCTTTAGCTTTTCCTTATCCTGCGAAAGCACCAGCCTGGCATTTTTGCAGGCCAGCTCCACAAGCTTTTCCTTCATCCCTTTTTGCGGGATCTTTATGTATGCCCTCTGCCCGCGCCTGCCGCTCAGCCACTCCTCCATCACGTCTTTTTCTTCCACCGGGCAGGGCAGCATAATCCGTTTGGGGATAAACGGCGTCCCAGCATAGTACTGCTTGACAAATGCCGTTAAAATCTGGGCGTTTGTGTCCTCCGATGCAATACTCATATAAAAATGCTCCCGCCCAATCAGCTTTCCGCCCCGGATAAAAAAGACCTGTGCCACCGCGTCTTCCCCGTCCTTTGCAATTCCGATGACATCCCGGTCTTCGTCGTTTGCGTCCGTTATTTTCTGCTTTTGCGCAATCTGGTTCACGCTGTTTAGCAGGTCCCGGTACTCCGCCGCCTTTTCAAACTGCAGCTTCGCGGAAGCCGCCGCCATTTTCTCCTCTAACTCCCTTCGTATCCCGGCGTAATCCCCGTTTAAAAACCGCACGGCGCGTTCAATGCGCCCCGCATACTCCTCCTCAGAAATAAAACCCTGGCAGGGGGCATAACACTGCTTGATATGGTAATTCAGACACGGGCGCTCCTTCCCCGTATCCCGGGGCAGAATACGGCTGCAGGTACGCAGCCCGTATAATTTATTGAGCAGGTCAATAATATCCTTCACCGCCCCCGCGCTGGTATAAGGCCCGAAATAACGGGACTTGTCTTTTTTTAGCCGGCGTGCAAAAAGGACCCTTGGAAAAGCTTCCCCCAGAGTCACTTTAATATACGGGTAGGTCTTGTCATCCCGCAGCATGGTATTGTATTTGGGCCTGTGTTCCTTGATCAGATTGCACTCCAGTACCAAAGCTTCCAGCTCCGTATCGGTCACAATATATTCAAACCGGGCAATCTGGCGCACCATCTGCGCCTTTTTTAGCCCTTCGTTGTGGCTCGCCTGAAAATACTGGTGTACCCGTTTGGTCAAAGACACGGCTTTTCCAATGTAAATAATGGCATCCTTTTTATCATGCATAATATAAACTCCCGGCTGATCCGGGAGTTTTTTCAATTCCTCTTCCAAGTTAAACATTACGACTGCCCATCCTTCACCGTTCCTTTTTCCTTTGGCTTAGTTTCCTCTTCCTCCGGCTCCGGCAGGCCCTTAAGCTTACGGAAAATTTTCATAAACTCTTTTCCGGTTATCGTTTCGTGCTTGTAAAGATATTCGGAAATATGATCCAGCACGTCGCGGTTGTCGTTTAACAGCTTGACTGCCTTCGCGTAACAGGAATTGATCAGTTTTAAAACCTCTTTATCGACCTGCGCCGCCGTCTTTTCGGCACAGTTCATGGATGCCCGGCCGTCCAGATACTGGCTTTCCACCGTTACCAGGCTCATCATGCCGAATTTGCCCGACATACCGAACCGGGTAATCATCGACCTTGCAATGTTGGTTGCCTGTTCGATGTCATTGGCTGCGCCGCTGGTTATGGAATGGAATACGATCTCCTCCGCCGCGCGCCCTGCCATAAAGGTAGTGATTTTTGCCAGAAGCTCTTCTTTCGTATCCAGAAACTTCTCTTCCTCCGGCGTCTGCAGGGTATAGCCGAGCGCGCCCATGGTACGCGGCACAATCGTAATCTTCTGCACCGGCTCGGTGTCCTTCTGCAAGGCAGTCACTATGGCATGCCCGACCTCGTGGTACGAGACAATCCGCTTTTCCTTGTCGCTCATTACGCGATCCTTTTTCTCTTTCCCGCCGACTGCCACCAGCTCGAATGCTTCAAACAAATCGGCCTGGTTGACAAACTTGCGCCCGCCCTTAACGGCAATAATGGCCGCTTCGTTGATCATATTCGCCAAATCCGACCCCACCAGCCCTGCGGTTGCAAGCGCAAGCGCTTCCAGATCGACCGTTTCGTCCATCATAACGTCTTTGGCGTGAACCTTTAACGTCTCCAGACGCCCCTTTTGATCCGGGCGGTCTACGATAATCCGCCGGTCAAAACGCCCCGGGCGAAGCAGCGCTTTGTCCAAAACCTCCGGACGGTTGGTTGCGGCAAGGATCAAAAGCCCCTTGGACGTGTCAAATCCGTCCATTTCCGCAAGGAGCTGGTTTAACGTCTGCTCACGCTCGTCGTTGCCGCCGCCGTACCTGGAATCACGGCTTTTACCGATGGCGTCAATTTCGTCAATAAAAATGATACAAGGCGCCTGCTTCTGCGCTTCCTTAAACAGATCGCGCACCCTCGATGCGCCGACCCCGACAAACATCTCTACGAAATCCGAACCCGCCAGGGAGAAAAACGGCACCTTCGCTTCCCCGGCGACTGCTTTTGCAAGCAGCGTCTTACCGGTTCCGGGAGGGCCGACCAGCAGCGCCCCTTTGGGCAGCTTTGCCCCGATGTCCAGGTATTTCTTCGGGCTGTGCAGAAAATCCACAACCTCCTGCAAAGACTCCTTTGCTTCATCCTGCCCGGCAACGTCCTTGAAGGTTACGCCGGTAGATTTTTCCACATATACTTTTGCATTGCTTTTGCCGACGCCCATCATGCCGCCGCCACCGCCCATACGGCGCATTAAGAAGGCAAGCAGCACCCAGACAAGCGCCAGAGGAACGACAAAGCTTAAGATATTGTAGATCCAGGTAGAGGTGTTGTCCGGGATATAACCGAATATTTCTACATTGTGCGCTTTTAACAGCGGAATCAGATCTGCATCGTTTACCATGCCGGTATAGTAGGTCTGCTTGTACGATGAGCCCTTTTTAGGTTTTAGTACAATATTGATCTGTGTGCCCGTGTATTTGATATTGTCCACTGCACCAGCTTCTACTTTTTCTAAGAATTCCGTATAGGAAATCTCCTGGTTGAACTGTTCTCCAACCTTATTGGATACGATGCTCATAATAAACAGCGCAAACAGCGATACCATGATAAAGGACATGATAACCTGGCCGTTTTTATTGTTGCGGTTATTATTATTCTGGTTATTTGGTTCGTGGTTGTCCATAATCTCCTCCGTGTGGCAGCAGGCAGGTATGGGAAAATGCCTTGCTGCGTTTTCAAAGCGGCTCTTATATCTGTCGGGACGGCCGCTACTGTATATTATATGTGTTAGATGGGGTAAAAGCAATATGGAGATCGTGAAATTTTCTTGTCTTTTTCTAAAGATTTTGTAAAAATAGCAATAGATTTTAGGCTTTCGGCATTGTTATGCGAAATTCTGTACAAAGTGCAGGGGCTGCCGCAAACCTGCGGCAGCCCCCGTAAAACCTTTAACGTACCTTTAACGATTTCTTCGCGCTGTACTTTGAATAAACCCTCTTTCCGTTTATTGTCCGGTACGCACGCATGCGGAAATAATACTTCTTCCCGCTCTTTAAGCCCTTGATGGTCTTCGCCTGCGAATCCCCACCCTTCACTTCAACCGTCTTTATTGAATCAAACTTCGCATTTGTACTGCACTGGATTACATATCCTTCTGCTTCTTTGATATACTTCCAGTTCAGCTTCACCTGTCTCTTTTTCGTACTCTTCTTTGACAAAATTACTGCCTTGCGGTTCTTAAACCTCTGTTTTGCCACCAGAGTTTCTGTCTTTTTAAGATTCCGATCCGCTGACGTAAGCTTTTGATCCGCCGCTGCCAGTTTCTCTTCTGCTTCCTTTTGTACCTGTTTTAACGCTTCCTCAGCTTCCCTTGCCGCCTGCTCTGCCTTTGCCTGTGCTTCCCTGGCAAGACGCTGTGCCTCCACTGCGCCGTCCCGGTAAGCCTTTGCCAGATCCTGTGCTGCCTGGGCGCCGTTTTGATAGGTTTCCGCCAGCTTTCTGGCTGCATCCGCCATTGTATAAGCATTCTGCGCCATATCGCTGGCATTAGAAGCTTTGATTGCACTTAACGCCGCATCGTTCTTCGCATCAAGCGCTTCGCGTTTTGCCTCTTGGGCATCGTCCCTTGCTTTTGTAACCGCTTCCTTCGCAGATACCGCTTCATCCTTTGCAGCAGCTGCCTGCTGTTTGGCAGACTGTGCCTGCTCTAAGGCTTCCGCTGCTGCCGCTGCCGCCGCCTGGGCATCATCCTTATACCCTTTTGCCGCATCTTTCGCCGCTGTTGCCGCTGCCTGGGCCGTCTGTGCCGCGCTTGCAGAAACGGAAGCATTTGTTTCACAGGCCTGTGCGTTGCGCATGGCGTCCTCTGCCGCTTCCTGTGCCGTTAAGGCATTCAGCTCAGCGGTTTTCGCATTTTCAGCCGCTGTATTCGCATTTTCGGCTGCCGTTTTCGCATTTGTTTCGGCTGCCTCTGCATTTTCGGCTGCCGTTTTCGCATTCTGGTAAGCCAGTTCTGCTGCGTCCTGCGCGTCTTCTGCCGCTCTTTGCGCCGCTTCGGCTTCTTCCTGGTTCGTCTGCGCCAGCTTCTGCGCGTCTTCTGCCGCTAACTTGGCCGCATCCGCCTTCTGCTGTGCGTCTGCCGCTGCCGCCTGTGCCGCTAACGCTTCGTTACGGGCTGTTTCGGCTTTCTGCTGTGCGTCTTCTGCTTTCTTTTGCGCTTCGCCTGCTTTCTGCTTTGCGTCTGCCGCATCGCTTGCTGCCGCCTGGGCATCAGACTGTGCCGTTACGGCGTCTTTCTTTGCATCCTCAGATGCCTTTGCCGCGTCTTTTGCTTCTTTTTCGGCATCCTCTGCTGCTTTCTGCGCCGCTTCGGCTTTTTCCAGGATATCCTTTAATGCGGTTTCTGGATTCTTTGCAGCCAGGTTATCCAACGCTTCCTGCAAGGCAGCCTTTGCCGTGTCTACTTCTTCCTGGGAAGCATCCTCTTTTGCCGCTGTTTCTTTTGCCGCGTCAAGCGCCGTCTTTAAGGCAGCAAAGCTTTCCTCTGTATAATCTGCTTCCTCTTTTGCTTCTGCCCTTGTAATAAGCGTATTTAACGCTTCTTTATCAACCTCCGCCGATATGTCTGCCACCGTTACCGTTACCGCTACGGTGTCGCTTGCCTCTGCGGCCCATTCAAATCCTGCCGGAAGCGCGACCTTCGCCGTGGCCTGGTAAGTACCAGCCGTCCCGTCGTAACCTTCAACTGTCCACAAGGATGCTTCGTTTACAGGGGCGGGCACGATGCCGCTTTCCACCTGTGCGGTAAACGTCAGCTTTGCCAGCTCTGCTTTCAGATCCTTTAGCGCCGTCCCGGAGGGTACCTGTACGCCTTCTTCCTTTACGCCTACCTGCGTTACCTGGATCTTTCCGGAGGTAAATACGCCTGTCACAGCAAAGTTGTCCAGCCAGATATTACAGTTTACTGTTCCGCCGTTGCGCGGGGCCGCCATCGTAATCCGGTTAAAAGCCGTTACAGTATCCGCAAAGCTAAGGGCTGCTTCCCCGGGCACTTCAGCGAGTACGGTGTCCCCGTTTTTGATGGTAAAAGATACCTTGCCCTGTGCAAAATCAGCTTTTACCGTGACATGCAGCCATTTTCCGTTGCCGTTTGAAACAGCCACCCAGTTTTTGGCATCATAATCATAATACTCAAGCGTATTGGCAGCCGTCATTCCATTTGCAAGCGCAAAGAAAGTCGAAGTAAGGGGATATCCTGATGTCCCCGCATTCGGCGGTGTTTCCGGATTGCCCTGCTCTAAGTAAAATACGTTCGGGCCGCTCGTTGGCGACGGATTTAAATATACGTCAAAATCATATGTCGCCTGCACCGGCGTACCGTATTCCGAGTACGCGATACGCGCTCCCCTGGCTCCGCCGCCGCTTCCTGTTGCGTGCACCGCATTTCCGGTTACACTTTCCGGATAACCTGCCGGTGCGCCAGAAGCTGCTTCTACCGCCAGGAACTGAGCCATATTGTTGTACGGCAAACCTCTCCAGCCTTCGGGCAATGCCGCCTGCGCGTTAAAATCCTGCAGATAAGTTCTTTCCTGCTGGATTTCCATGCCTCCTAATGCGGCAAGCAGCTCCGTTATAGCTGTTTCAAGCGTCTGCTGCGGTATGGTTTCCAGAGCCGCGGTTTCTTTGGCCAAGGTTAAGGCAGCTTGCAAATTCTCCCAGCTTGCCGCCGTAAAATTGATTTCTTGTTTTAATTCCGCAAGCGCAATTGCCGCGTGCAATTCCCCGGCTGTCATCGGATGTGTGCTGCCGGCTGCCTGTAATCCGCAAATAGCCTGCAGTACGGACAACGCCCCCTCGTCCAGTGCATTCTGCAGTGCGTTTGCGTCTGCCGCCGTAAGCTCTGCTGCTTCTATAGCATCCTGCAAAGCGGCATAGCTTTCTGCCGTATAATCTGTCCCTTCCTTGCTTTGTGCCAGGCTGATAAGCTCTGCCAGTACGCTTCTGTCACTGTTATTGTTGACGGTCAGTACCGCGATGACCCGTGCTCCGGAGGCATGTGTATCCGTCGGTGCAGTCACTGCGCCAATCCGGATAGTCCCCGGAACACTAACGTTTAAGGTTTTGCCGTCTTTTTCCATAACAGCTTCTCCGGTACCGCCGCGCACTACGCTGTATCTGGGGCTGCCTGCATTTGGATCTAAATCGAACAGACCTTCTATTTGGGATACATCTATCATCTTGTCGTTATAAACCGCTGTCCCCGGCTTATTTACAACAGGCGCGCGATCTGGCGATGAAGCTGTCCTTGTTGTCGCTTTCACAGTAGCCGCAAGCCCTTGCCCGCCAATGGCCACGTCAATGTTAGATTTTTCATCCACATCATAGTTGGATACATAGGTATAACGGAATTTACCAGAAGCATCCGCCTTAAGCTGCCCTATGTAATCCGGCAGTTCATAAGAGGCCGCACGCCCCGCCCTGCCCTGCTCATATAAAGCGGTAAAGGACAATGCGCTGTTTGGTTCAAATCCCGTCCCGGTTACGGTTACTTCGTCTTTGGCGGCATCTATGCTAACCGACGCCTTCGGGTTTTCGGCTATACCGTTGACATAGGAAAGCTTATCATAAACAAACCCGCCGTTTCCTGTCCTGGTAAATGCGCCAAATACTGGCGCTGCCGTCTCGTCGCCATACCAGATCATAAATACCTGCCTGGAATCCCCTGCCGCTGCCGTGTCATAATTTACCGCAATCGTGCTGTCAATGTTGGAACCGGTATCCTTTGCATTATAGCGTTCTGTCGTATATCCTGCCAGACGCCCTTCCTCGTCGTAAGCCACCAGCATAATGTCAAAGATACGGTCTGCGCTGGTATCAATGCTGTTGAGCAGAACCGGCACACTGACGCCGTTTTCGTCCGCCACAATCTTCGTATTGTCCAGAATCGGAAGCTCCATAAGTGCCGTCTCTTCCTGTATAAAATCTACCCTGGCATCGCCCCAGATCCCCTGGTCGTCTGTCACGCTGCCGTCCACCGGGTTCATAACCAGGCGCAGCGCTTCATAGCTTTTCGTTTCCTTGCCGTCTAAATAAGTCAGATCAACGTTAAAGCGGTGCAGGTTTTCCTGCGTTTCCAATGTGCCGTTATAATCTCCGTTGGACATCACTGGAGATTCCGCCAGCTTCACCCATCCTTGCTGCTCAAAGCCGTCCTGATCTGTCCCGTCTGGTGTCATCTTTGTATTGCCGTAGCTTATCTGAGCCACATTTTTATGTGCCCATACTTCAAACCGGACAGTCGGGCCCTCTGCACTCTGTATACCTGCCCCAGGCTTCATAACATAATCAATGCCCACATCTGCGCGGAAAATCCCTGCCTTCTGGCTCGAGATGTCAAAATCCAGCACCTGCTGCGCCCTGCCTGCAAACCCATGGCCATACATCTGGATCGCCGAATCGTCTTTCTTTAGCTGGAGCTTCGTCACATTTCCGCTCCCCTCACTTCTGTCCTTATAAATAGCGCCTGCACCCGTATAAGCGTACAATAGGTTCCCATTTCGGTAAGAGGCCGGCCCTTCAACCCCCGCAAGCTCTACGAGATCCGGCAGATACGCCGATGCCCCTTCGATTGCGCTGTCTTTTGTAAAATGAATGGTATAAGCTGTGGGGGCCCCGTTGTCATAAGAAACAGTTACATCCCCCGGCAGCCCGCTGATTTGGGAAACCTTAACCGGAACGCTTCCGCCGTTTTCATAGACCTGGGCGGTTACCTGCGGCAATGCCGCGCCGTAATTTAAGGTTACGTTATACTCTTTAGTGCCGGGATCAAAGCCTTCTAAATCAACGCCGTTTACTTGAATCCTAACGCTGTCCTCTTTGGGCTCTTCAAAGCCGCTGCCCGGCCATTCATCCGCGATTGTCATGATACGCGGATTGCCCCAGACTCCCTGGTCATGCCCTTTGTCTCCGTTGGCATTCATAACCAAGCGGATGGCTTCATAGGCTTTCGTAGTTTCTCCTTGCGCATACGTCATCGGAAGCTCCGTAAAAATATACTTGGGATCCGCCGCATTTCCGGTAATCAGCGGAGATGCCGCAAGCTTCACCCAGCCGGACGCCGTCCAGTCTGCAGAACCATTACTGTCTATCTCCGGATCGATATGTTCCGGATTTCTATAATACTCCTCTGTTAAGACGCTGACATCCTTATGCGCCCAGACCTCAAAAATGATTGACGATTTGGACTGGTTCGGCTTTAACAGCCAGTCAATCCCGGCCGCCCCAGAGAAGGATACCGGGTTTAAGCCAGAGATATCAATGTCAAGAATCTGCGTCGTATTCCCTGCAAAACCAGTCTGGTAAGTCGTCTGCGCGTTGCCCGGCCCTAGCGTTAAGACACCCGTTCCATTGGAATAATTCTGGAAAATGCTTCCATATCCGGAGTATCCGTATAACAGCCTGCCACCCGGATGGATGACTGGTTGATCCGCCGTCATAGACGGAATGGTCACAAGGCTGCTTAACATACGCTCTAATGAGCTGTTGCCTGGATCAAAGTGCACCTGATATTCTACCTCTGACAAAAGGCCTGTCTCCCCGGATTGGTATACTACAGTTACGACTGCCGTACCCGGAATCTGTTCCGCCTGTTTGCAGGAGATATCCAGTGTGGAAGGCCCATTTGCCGATACAACCGGAACCCCTTCGTAACCGGACGGCAATTCAACAGTATATTCCAGTGTTTCGGGATCAAAATCCGAAACTATCTTATCGTCAAACCCTATTGAAGTAATTGTCGGGATTTCCGGCATCTGTCCTGGAATTTCTTTGGATTTTTCCATCGGATCAGTTTCTTTTGACAGCGGCATCAGGGTATAGGAATATTCCAAAAGCCCGGAATTATTCTTATTGATAACAGCCGATACAGGCTCGCCCGACCAGTTCACGTTGCCGACGCCCTTCTGGTGCAAAAGCAGGCGCAGGTTGACATCCTCAGTCGCTTCTGCCTGGAACGGATACCAGTTGCCGGAACGGTGTGTGGAAATCTCTTCCGCCGTATAGTGGAGCGCAACTGCCTCGAGCATATCGCCCGTATAGCCTTCGCCGTACGTCATGGCCGCTAAAAGGCCTTCCCCTTCCTCATTGCGCAGCGCAAGCCAGCGCACGTCTGTCTTATTGCCGTTTTCCTGGCTCCTTAAATACGGCACAAACTGCTCCGTTACCGTGCCGTTCCAGACGCCTGTCATATTTCCGGCCTTCCTGTTCCAGTAGGTTTCGCTTGGTCCTCTGCCATACCAGGACATATTTTCGTATTCCTTCGGAATCTGCATCCACATACCGAATTCGCCCAGCTGTGACGGCGCCGTATCCGACGGCGTCAGCTTTGCGGTTACGACTACCGTCGCATTACCGTAAACGGTATACGTCGTTGCGAAATCGCTCCCGTTCTGCAGTTTGGCATTGACCAAAAACTGCGTCACCTGCGGGATAACAGACGTAACCCGAACGGATACGTCTTTCATATTCTCCCCCTGGTCAAACCAGTTGTCATACGCTTCCCCTGCCTTCGTCCAATTCGTCCCGTTTATTGCCGCGTTCTGGTCTGTTTCCGGGCGGAAGAAAGAGCCGACTGGGGCTTTGGAAATCAGATCCTTGCCGCCTACCCGGTAAGCCGTCATCAGCCCGGTTTCTTTATTAAATATTACAGTAAACGGCTTCTCATCCGCGGTTGTGCCAGAAACGGTCACTTCCGTTTCACCGTTATCTGTGGTAAGCGCCGCCATGGTATGTAATTCCACTACCTTGTCTTCTACCTTCACGTCAATGGCAAACTGCTCGCTTCCCTGTACATAACCCTTCTTTGCATAGAGGTGATCCTCTTTTAAGCAATAGTCAATCTGAAGGATGTATTCCGCCCCTGCCTTCGGGTTTTCAATCTGATACGGTACCGTCAGCTCCTTTTCGGACGCTCCCGCAATGCTGCCGGTTGGTGGCGCAAGGCTTGCCGCGTCATTGGTAAAGATACCGGAGAAAAGCTCCTTACCGTCTTCTAGTACAGTCCATTTCAATTCATAATAATTTGCATTTTTAAAACGGTTAAAGTTCTTTAAGGTAAACTTATGTGCCGCTGCCTGCTCCTTCGTCTGTGCAAATTTCAGATCCTGGTGGCGGTATTTAATTTCATATGCCTGCGGCGACCAGGTACGATCTGGGAAAATAAACCCGTTGACACAGAAGTTGTAATCATCGCTGTTTTGCTTCCAGCTGTGGTCAAATCCAAAGAACAAATCGTCCTTTTCAAGCCCCGGGCCGCCCTTGCCGTCTTTGGGCGTATATGCGGACTGATCGACATAATCCCAGATAAAACCGCCCTGGTAACGCGCCGAGCTTTCAAAGCCGTCTGTATATTTTTCAAAATCACCACCCGTATTGCCCATGGAATGCTGGTATTCCATCATAATATACGGTTTATCCGTAATGGACGGGTTATAGGTCGGGTACATCGCCCCGTTGATATCGACCCTGCGGTTGCCGACCCAGCCCTGATAGTGGATCAGTTTCTCGGAATCAAGCGCCTTAATCACGTCAATCATACGGTTAAAATTCCCCTCCTGCGGATCTGGCGCCAGCTTGTCGGAAACGTCCGTGCCCGCTTCATTCCCAAGAGAATAAATAATAACGGACGCATTGTTCTTATCGCGCATAACCATGCTGGTCATACGGTCTACCATCGCATTCTGATAACGCCTGTCATTGCCTGGGAATACCCGCCCGGAACCGCTTTCGTACTGTGCTTCGGCAGGAATCCCCATAGTACGTGCATTGTGGGATTCCACATTGACCTCGTCCATAATATAAAGTCCATATTCATCCGCCAATTCAATCAAATTCGGATCTGGCGGAAAATGGCTGGTACGAATTGCATTTATATTTAACTGTTTAGCATTCACAACATCTTTTACAATGGTTTCATAGGGGATATGATGCCCGCCTGCCGGGTCTGCTTCGCCCCTGTTGACCCCGTAAAACTCTATATTCTGCCCGTTAATACGCATCTCAGATTTGGTGCCGCTGCCTTCTACATAAAACTCACGGAAGCCAACGCGTTTGCCGACTGCCTGGATCACGCTGCCGTCACTGTCGCACAGCGCCATAACAAGCGTATACAGGTTGGGGATTTCTGCAGACCACATCTTTGGGTTTGCAACTGTCGCTTTAAATGTAGCAGACGCTTCTTTTCCCGCTGCGGGGGTTATTTGCTGTTCTAACCCGTTCACCGAAGGCACAACCACGCCATTGCCATCATAAAGGGCAACACGTACCTTCCGCACTGCCTCCTGATCCGTAATATTGGCCACATCCACAGTAAGCTCCAAATTCGCTGTATCATAATTATGGCTGTCAAATTTGGTTTCCACATTATAATCAAAAATAGCTACTTTAGGCTGCTTTGTGATATAAACGTCACGGTGGATCCCTGCATAATAAATCATGTCCTGGTTTTCAATATAGCTGCCTGTTGTATAATGGTACACCTGGGCGGCAATCAGGTTTTCGCCTGCATGCAGATAATCTGTAATATCAAACTCCGCCGTAGTAAAGCTGTCTTCGTCGTAACCCACGGCCTGACCGTTAACATACAGGTAAAACCCAGCTTCCACGCCGTTAAATGTAATAATAAAACGGTTGCCAATATCTTTTTCGTCAATTGTAACCGTCCGCATATAAGTGCCGACCGGGTTATATGCCGCAGGCGCTGCCGAGCCGTTTCCCCTGGCCTGCTTGCCTGCTTCACTGCCGGAAGTTTCCCATGGATAATCCTGGTTATTGTATATGGGCCAGTCAATTTCGTCCCCCTTCCATCCGGCATACTGCATATTAGTCTGCCAGCTTGAAGGCACAGTAATATCAAAATAATTCTCTGGAATGCTGGTTACACCTGTAATATCAGGCTTGTCTGCAGGCTTAGATACCCAGTAAAATTTCCATGTCCCGTCCAAATCAATATAATTTGGTGAATTTTTACCTAACCGTAAGGTTGGGTTTTGTTTGGCTGATTCCATGTCGTCAAACGGGATAATGGCAGATCTTGCCTCTGTCTGGTTAACACGGACTGCCTCTGGTGTCGTCCATTCCTTGCCGGTAACAGGCTCAGCATGGACTGGTAATGCGTTGACGCTGGTGATACCAAGTGCGGTAATCGCAGTAAGGGCTGCCAGCGCAAGTCGTTTCATTGCTTCTTTCATTTCTGTCCTCCTTTTTGGCATGCATAATTGATGAGTTCCGGGAAGCATGCCTGTCCCGAAACAGATGTCCGTATGCTCTCCCCCTTTCTGTTATATGTATCTGCATTAGTACTACAGCGAACTTTCCGCATCCATGCGCTCCTGACTACGTTATTGGATACCTTGTCCGGTAAAAATTACTTTATATAATAAAAACAAGAAATCCCCTGGAGCCCAGCCAAAACCGTAGCTAGGAAACAGGAAGGCGTCACAAAAGTCCAGCTTCTAACCAGCGCTTCAATTTCTGGCCGCATGAAGCAATAGATAACCCCCTGTACAATCAGCAGATAAAATTCCTCTATTTTAGTTTAACATGCATTATGGGATGGGCAAGAAAACATTTTATAGTTTTTGGGTTCATTTTATAGATATAGATAATAGAAAAGAAATGGCCATACCATATTTTCGGCATAGACATTTTACAGACTAAATAATTAGAGCGTGTTAACAAAAGCGCAATCCGGCGGAGACAATACAGCAAACATTGCCCCGCCGCAGATTGCGCCTTCCCCTGCAGCCCCCTTACACTTTTTATTCCCTTCTAAGCGCCTCAATAGGATTCAGATTCGCCGCCTTATAAGAAGGCAGCATCCCAAATACAATCCCAATCAGCATAGAAAAAATCACCGATCCAATCGCGGCTGGAACACTAATTGCCACTGGCATTTCACTGACCTTGGATATAATTTCCGCCAGCACAATTCCCGACACGACGCCTAAAATCCCGCCCATACTTGTAAGCACGGCTGCCTCTGTCAAAAACTGCCCTAAAATATTGGACTTCCTAGCCCCAATGGCTTTCTTTAGCCCAATTTCCTGCGTACGCTCCGTTACCGACACCAGCATAATATTCATAACGCCAATCCCGCCGACAATCAAAGAAATACCCGCAATCCAGATCAACATGCTGTTGGTAGACTTTCCAAGCTCCTGGATCTGCCTGGCCTGCTCCAGCAAATCCTCTGCTTTGTACTTAATCGTATCGTCACTAGTACTTAAATAACTGTTTAAAATACTTGCCCCTTCTTTTCCGGCATTTGTCATATCGTCTGTAGACGCCACTTTAATCACCAGGTTCTGTGGCTCATCAAACTGATAAATAATAGGCCACGCTGTATCTGGGACATACACCTTACCCGCTGAATCCTGTGAATAAGTATAATAATCCTCTATACTATTAATTACTGGCTCAAACTGCTTTGACTTTGCGACCACACCGACCACAACAAACGGCTCTTTGCGGATTTCCACCGTTTTGCCCAGCGGATCTTCCCCCTGGAACAGCGCGTCAGCAGATTCCTTATCCAATAACGCCACTTTACGGAACATAGTATAATCCTTCTCTGTAAAGCCGCGCCCTTTTTTAATAATATAATTACAGGTATCAAAATAGTTCTCATCCGCACCAATTACATAACCGCCCGACAGCGCCGTGTTTAAATGGTAAACGCCGCCATAGTCCTGCCTGGATAAATACAAAGATGCATTGTCTACATTTTTGATATCCTTTACCTGCTCTAAAACCTCAGGCGTAATAACCGGGACGCCTGCCGGAACACCCTCGTATCCCATTTCATAAGTCCAGTCGCCCTGATAAAGGGCAATTTCCACTGTATTGTCCCCGGAACCAATCAAATTTTCTTTAATCTGTTCATTCGTCCCCTGAATTGTAGAAACAATAGCAATAATCGCTGCAATACCAATGATAATGCCAAGCATCGTCAGGAAGGAACGCATTTTATGCGACCAGATGCCTTTAAATGATAAACGGATATTTTCAAACATGGTATTCTCCTTCCTAAAAGCCTTCTGCATCCACCGCTTTGATTCCTTCTTTTGCGGTTTTCCCGTACGGAAATGCAATCCGGTCCGTCTCCTGCAAACCGGATTTAATTTCGATGGAAGAGCCGTATAAAGTCCTCCCGGTCTGGACATATTGTTTTACTAGGCGGTTTTCCTCATCCGCCTTTAAAACATAATACCTGCCATCCTCCTCCCGCACATATGCCTTGTCGATAAATAACGCATTGGTATCCTTCTTTTCGGCAACTGGAGTGATGGAAAGCTCCAGATAATCTCCATTTGTAAGCCCTTCCGCATTTTCGATATATGCCATAAACGAATAATAAGATACATTGGGATTGCCTTCTCCATAATATCCGCCGTTATTTTCGGATGGATATTCGGAAATTTCCATAATGGTTGCTGCATACATCTGGCCATTATTCCAGGAATTGGCGGAAATCTCCTGGCCGACCTCAATCTGATCCAGCATCAGCTCACTAATACTGCCTTCTATATACATCCCTTCTGCACCAGTAATCTCTATAAATGCGGATCCGTCAACCGGGGGGTTTTCCGGATCCCCTGCGGTTTTTACAATACCGTCAATGGTTGCCAGCACAGAAGAAGCTTCCTGGTCTTTTTTTAATTTTTCCAGTTCCAGTTCTGATTTTTTCTTTTCAATCTGTAATTTCTTTAATTCGCTTTCTTTTTCGGCAATTTCTTTCCGAAGCTCGTCTGCCGTATATGTAGGCTGGTTAGATTCGCTTTCTGTAGACTGTGTATTCTTTTGCTCAGTTGAATTTTTTTCGGTGTCCTCTTCTATTTCAACTCCATCTTCAATCTCCTCCTGCGATGCGACAGACCATTTGGAATCGTCTGCCACCGAATGCCAATCAGCGC
The DNA here is from genome assembly GCA_009911505.1 of Lachnospiraceae bacterium. Lineage (GTDB taxonomy): Bacteria > Bacillota > Clostridia > Lachnospirales > Lachnospiraceae > Roseburia_B. The sequence goes on from QXXL01000052.1 coordinate 57,138, forward strand.
CGTTTACCGTCCAGCAGCTTAAAAGGGTACCTTCTTTGATACTGTTGCCGCTCCAGATTTCAAATGCGGCAACCTGCTCTTTTTTCATGAGACGGTTTAAGTACGAGCCCGTTACATAGCTTTCCTGGGTACACAAAAACCGGTACGGCTGCTCAGGCGTCCCCTTCCCCTCGTAGGGCTTGGCTGTTTTGTCAATATAATTGTACGCATCCCCGTCTTTTTTTTGTACCTGAAGTATCACGACTGTGGAATTGTTTTTCTTAGTAGCCGTCGTTGTATCCGGCTTTTTGGTTCTGGTTGACGAATTGCCAGACGAAGTGTTAGATACGGGTGTGATTTTTTTAAGCTTTTCAATCTCACGCTCTGCCAGCTTAATATCATTATCTGTACCCTGCAGCTCAAGCTGCTCCATTTCAATCTGCAGCTGCACATCCGTGGTATCATATACCAGCAGCTGATCTCCCACGCTAACCGAATCCCCTTCAGCCACTTTTAGCTCTGCCACTGTCTTATCTTCAATATACACTGACTGTACATGGTCGTTTGCCACATACCCTACGCTTGTCATGTCATCGCCCATAAATCCCCAGCTTAAGTTGGAAACAGCCCTTACCTCCGCCTGCGTATTTTCACTCTGGTAATTTTGGTATGCATAAACGCCGCCTGTGCCTGCGCCTCCAAGAACCGCCAGTACAACAAGCCAAATAATTACTTTTTTAATCTTTTTCTTCTTCATGACGGGCCTCCTCTCCTACTTCCCTGGAAATCTCGCCATCAATAATATGATAAACCTGCTTTGCATGGTCTGCAATCTTTTTGTCGTGGGTAATCATCACGATTGTAACACCTTCTTCATTTAGTTTCTGAAATAATTCCATAATCTGCGCGCCAGATTTAGAATCTAACGCCCCAGTTGGCTCGTCCGCCAGCAAGATCTTGGGATTATTCACCATTGCCCTTGCAATGGCAACACGCTGCTTCTGCCCGCCGGAAAGCTGGGTCGGCATAAATGTTGCACGATCCTCCAGCCCAACCCGCCCCAACGCTTTTAATGCGCGTTCCTTCCGCTCTTTTTTCTTAACGCCCGCATAGCTTAAGGGCAGGGAGACGTTTTCTAAGGCGGATTCCCTGGGCATCAGATGGAAGCTCTGGAACACAAAACCAATACTGTTTAACCGCACATTAGACAGCTCCTTGTCCTTTAACGCCAGCACATCTGTCCCCGCCAGCAAAAATTCCCCTGAGGTCGGGCGGTCCAGGCAGCCGATAATATTCATAAGCGTCGTCTTGCCGGAACCGCTTGGCCCCATAATCGCCACATATTCGCCTTCCTCCACCTGCAATGAGATGTCTTTTAATACCGGGACGACAAGCTTATCCTGGTTATAATCTTTATAAATATTCTTCAAATCCAGTATCATCCATACACCTCCGGCTACTCTTCGTCAAAGCTGCCATCCGGATCGGCTTCAGCATCCATGTCGGAATCCTCAAGATCCCAATCCTCCAAATCTGACTCCAGGTTAGAATCCATAATCCCATCCATTCCATCCATGTTAGCGTCTTCCATATCAAAATTATCCATATCTACTCCATCCATACCCGCTTCCGTACCGCCCTGGTTATACAAATCGGATGTATAATCAACGTCTTCCATATCCGTTACAGTCTGTACGCCTTCATAAAGCCCTTCCATTGGGAATGCAATGAGATCGTCCTCTGTCAGGCCAGACAAAATCTCATATTCGTCCAGCTCTTCATCATATTCGCCCAGCTCCACCCTACGTTTTTCCAGCTTGCCACTTCCATTGTCCGCCCACACATAAGCAGGCCCGCTTCCTGGTTCCATACCCATATCATCCTCAAAATCCGAGTACATTTCCGTATCGCCAAAAAGCTCTTCTGTACCAAATAAATCCTCCTGCGGTTCCATAAACATCTCTGTACCGCCCAAGACACTCTCACCGCCGTTTTCGGCATCTTCAAATACAATATACCCGCTGAAAAGCCAGATCCCTTCTTTTTCTTCCATCTGGCCGCCGTCCAGCTCAATTAACACATGCTGGCCTAACATCAGCCCGTCAGCATCATCCATTACAACGTAAAACGGATATTTGCTGGATGAAGTAGCAGAGTCAGATTCGCCCATAGACATATTGTCATCGTCACTGGAGCTTGGTTCGCCTGTATCAAGGCTGTCCACAGTTCCCGTCCATGTCAATTCTTCATCCACCCTCGAACGGATAATCACATCTACACCACTGGCAATCATACTGACATTCTGCTCGTTAGCCATCCCCTGTATACGGTATTCCCCCGCCGAAAGGATTGTCATAAATGCAGATGCCTCTTGATCCGGGGCTTTCCCATCATTGATAGTCTTGATTACGCCGGAGGCTGTACTTGTAACCTGGGAATTGTCTATTTTCTTTTGCACTTTATCCATTTCCAGTTTTTTGCTGGATTTTTCATACTCAGCCTGCTTGATTTGTGTCTGGATGGTTTGAATCTGTGTAGTGTATTCAAATTTGTCACCTTCCGCAGCGGCATTGCGCTCTTTTTCAAGCTCCTGGATCTGGTTTTTGTAATTGCTGATTTCGATATCCTGATTCTCAAGCTCCAATTTAGCCTGTTCCAGCTCCATTTTCAGATCTTCGGTGTCATAAGAAAACAAAGGGGTACCCTCTGATACTTCATCACCGACTTCTACAAGTATTTCCTTCACAGTACGCTCCGAGTCAGCATTGATTTCTACTGTTTTCTGAGGCTGTACCACTCCGGAATAACGGTTCTGCGCGCCTGATGCAGTGCCCATAATGGTTGATACTTTCTGCACATAAACCCTGTCGTTACTGTCCTTGCCGTTATTCCCCAGGAAATACCAAATCCCTCCTGCTGCCGCTGCTGCGAGTGCAATCGCCCCTAAGATAACAGCTACTTTTTTCTTACCCATTCTATCCTCCTATTTGCTATGAGGTATGCCCAGAAATACTTTGCGGAAGATATACTGCGTAATATCCGGGATACCTGATATAATTCAACTAATGCCGCAGGCATGCTATGCCCGTTTCTATCTTATCATTATCTTATTATAAATACAAATTTTTTTGATTAAATTTTCCTTAAAATTATAAAATAACATATGGCCTATCATCAAGGGTTTTGGCATTCCTTGCCACTAATACAACACTAATAAACGCCTGTGCAGGTTAGCCAAGCAGCTCATTTATCCCCTCAGACGCTTTCATTGAGGAAGCATTGTACATTGTTTTATATTCCTTTTTTAGTCTCCTGCTGGCTAAGGGGCTCTAAAGCATACCATTTTCACGTTCTCAGCTGACGCAACCACCGTAACCGCGCCGTCCATGGCTCGATTACGGTTTGCCCTGCCCTCTGACTGACTACGGTTCTGGCTGGCCTACAGAGGAGCGTGATCTTAGTATTCTAAATTATACACATAGAAAATAGTCACCCTGCCCCGTAAAGACAGAATGACTATTTATGATTACTTATTATTTTCCCGGAGCAGATAGGCTTCATCTATCTTCCCCAATTGTCTTGTTAAGCATATTATACATAATCCAGACATGGATTACATCCATAAAAATACCCCTTTAAACCGTCAAACACTTCTCTATTTCAAAGGATACTTTTCAGTCAGTTCTTTTACAATCGCTTTCGCCTCTTCAGCCTTTGCTTCTCCTTCTTTGATCATCATAGCAATTGCTTCCGCAATCCTGTCCATATCTTCTACCCCAAGTCCCCTTGAAGTAATGGCAGGCGTACCGATTCGGATCCCGCTTGTCACAAACGGGGATTTCGGATCGTTCGGAATCGTATTTTTATTACAGGTAATATTGACAGAGTCAAGCAATTTTTCAACCGCCTTCCCGGTCAGATCAAACGGCGTCAGATCCACCAGCATCAAATGATTGTCTGTCCCGTCCGAAACAATCTTAATCCCGCGATCCTTTAACCCTTTGCAAAGCGCCTGCGCATTTGCCGCAACATTTTTCTGGTATTCCTTAAACTCCGGCTGCAGCGCTTCCTTTAAGCAGACTGCCTTTGCAGCAATCACATGCATCAACGGCCCGCCCTGTATCCCCGGGAAAATCGCTTTGTTAAAATTGTACTTGTCCGCCGCTTCCTGGTTGCATAAAATCATGCCGCCTCTCGGCCCGCGGAGCGTCTTATGCGTCGTCGTCGTAACCACATCGGCATAGGGAATGGGGCTTGGATGCACACCGGCTGCCACCAGCCCTGCAATATGCGCCATATCAACCATCAGCACCGCGCCGCAGGCATCCGCGATTTCACGGAACTTCTTAAAATCAATCGTCCGCGCATAAGCGCTCGCCCCGGCAATAATCATCTTCGGCCTGCACTCCATGGCAATCTCCATCACCTTGTCATAATCAATAAACCCTTCGTCGTTCACGCCATACGGCACAATATTAAAATACGCCCCGGAAAAATTCACCGGACTCCCATGTGTCAGATGTCCGCCATGATCCAAATTCATACCCATTACGGTATCGCCCGGCTTTAAAATGGCAAACTGTACCGCCATATTCGCCTGCGCCCCGGAATGCGGCTGTACATTGGCATAATCGCAGCCAAACAATTCCTTAGCCCGTTCCCTTGCCAGTTCTTCCACCACGTCCACGCATTCACAGCCGCCATAATAACGCTTTCCCGGATACCCTTCCGCATACTTATTCGTCATAATGCTTCCCATCGCCGACATAACGGCCGGGCTAACCCAGTTCTCAGAAGCAATCAGTTCAATATGGCTGCTCTGCCGTTCAAATTCCGCAGTAATCGCATCCGCAACCTCGCGGTCTGCTGCCTGAATATCTTCTAATGTGTACATCGCTGTTTTCCTCCGTTTATATAATTTAACATTTCATCCGTCCTCTATTATAAATGACTTATAGCATCTTTTCAATCATATATTTCACACAAAATAAACACCTCTGTATCCCCCGGGTCCCTAAAGCGTGTTTAAAAAATCCATATAGTTGATCCATCTGCCTAAAAATGTAATGAATGATTAAAAAATTGTTCTATATCCAAGCCGAATTTTACATAAAATAATACGAAACCATGGCGGTTAGCCGATAACCCCGGCCTGCCATTCTTCCGCCTGCCACTCCCTGCCGGGTAGTC
>QXXL01000416.1 GCA_009911505.1 Lachnospiraceae bacterium
ATCTACACATATATTTTCGTATATGCAAATCTTTTTGGCAAGAGGTTTGTCAACAGCTCGAAAAAGTCCAAAAGTTACGGAAACGGAGTTTTGAATGTACTTGGGAAAGGACAAAACAAAGCGTCCGGCATAGCCAATCGCCAAACTGAATATGCCGGATGCCCGCAGGGTTCTTCCTAAAGGATTGCCCTGTCTTTATCTTACCATAAGGCAGGGCATTTTACACGAAAAA
>QXXL01000417.1 GCA_009911505.1 Lachnospiraceae bacterium
GGAAACCAGACAAAAATTATTTTTGAGAAAGAAAGAGGTAGAAACATGGCATTTTTTACAACAGCGGTAACAGGATTAAAGACAGTCGTAACAGCAATCGGAGCAGGCGTTGGAGTATGGGGCGTCATCAATCTTCTTGAGGGATATGGAAATGATAATCCGGGTGCAAATGCTCATGTATGGTAAAGAAGCAAGCAACCGAAAACAAGAAATAGACCGCCAGCACCACACTATTCCGAAGCAAAGAAACCAAAGACCAAAAGACAAGCACCGTGGAAATGTGTATAACTTGCTATTCCGTCATGGAAAAGTCTGTTCACAGAACATGGAAAAGCTAAAGTGCAGCTTTCCCACATTCTGCAAACAGACTTTCCCACAACTCCATAAGATA
>QXXL01000418.1 GCA_009911505.1 Lachnospiraceae bacterium
CTACGGAATCTTTCTCACTCCTATATTTTTTGTTCTCATTACTTGACAAAATGTAAAGAACCTGTTACAATCTAAACATAATCACTTCATTACATTTTGGAAAGGAGAGCTAATTTTGATATGGAATAGGATTAAAGTATTGCGAGCCGAACGAGACTGGACGCAAGCTGATTTGGCTAACAAAGTCGGAATTTCACGTCAAGCAGTCATATCAATAGAAAAATATAAATATATGCCATCTTTAGAATTAGCGTTTAAGATTGCAGAAGCCTTTGATGTATCTATTGATAAAGTTTTTGAGTATAGGAGGGACAAAAAACATGAATGAACAAATAATTATCTTAACTTTTCTCATTATTGCAGTAGGCTCAACTCTTTTGCTATATATTTCAAAAGCTGTGAAGCAAGTGAAGTACAAAGGTGATGAACGCTGGCAACTGATACAATTAAGAGCAAATACTGTTGCAAATATCGTTAATGGTGGCTTAATTATATTGTTGGCTATATTACCGTTATTTATAAATAGCCAAACAACTTTCACATTCCAGCGAGTATCGATATTTGGATTGATTTATTTAGGTATACGCAATCTAATTGAACTATTTGCGATAGTGTATTTTGACAAACAGCTATAAAGACTTAGAAAATGAATATCCTTTGTGGAGGAAAAGGAGGAATCACTTATGCCTTGCACAGAAGCATACAAGGAGCATATCGAATACACATTTAACGCCTTTTGTAGAGTGGTTATATACTATGCAGCTATCAACGCATGGCGCGACAGGGATAGGCGGCGACAAAGAGAAATATCTTTTGAATACCTCACCGAAGAAAAGTTTTACCCGTTCAGTACGTCAGACACCTATTTCATAGACCCCTACAAGCAATATCCTGTTACGATATGCGGTCAGAGGGTTATCCTCACAAACGGGAATCTTGCCGAAGCCCTGTCTGTCTTGCCGGAGAAAAAGAGGGAAATCATTTACCTTTACTTTTTTGGACATTACACACAACAGGAAATCGGGGAACTATACGGACGCTGCCGGAGTACAGCATGGCATCACATACACAGTGCCTTGCAAATGCTGCATGAAGAAATGGAGGTGCTTTTCCGTGAGGAATCCTAAAC
>QXXL01000419.1 GCA_009911505.1 Lachnospiraceae bacterium
TATTGTCAGAGCAACCAGCGGAGAGCCGGAAGCCATTGACGAGGTTTTACGGCATTATGGCAAAAGAATCCGGCTTGCTTCCCTTGAAAACGGACAGGTCAACAAAGACACAGAGGACAACATCAAACGGCGGCTTATCGCTGCCCTGTTCCAGTTCCGCTTTGATGAACAGCCATACCCCAAAACTGAATAACCGCCGCCACATAGAACGGCACACCAAGACAGGAAATCAAAAAAAGATTTCCTGTTTTTTTGCGTTTATATTCGGCGTTTTGAAAAAGCGCCGTATTGCCCCACGAAAGGAGAAACAGAACACGCCCATTTTTGGCAGTTTTCGGTT
>QXXL01000420.1 GCA_009911505.1 Lachnospiraceae bacterium
AAAGCCGCCTCTGCTGTTTTTAAATTTCAGGGCACGGTCATGCTCTATGCCCCTGAAATCAACAAACCTTGCCCACTGGTAGTTTTTGGCAATATCCACGCCAACTACGAGGGTATCTGTTGTGATTGCGATTACTTTTTGTTTCTGGCGGTCTTCGTACTTTACTTTCATTGTTATAAAATCTCCTTTGTTTTCTGATGTATTAAGTCGCTAAACTCATATACATCATACGGGGAGATTTTATTTTGTCAAAGTTCAAATTTCATTCTCTATAGGAATGCTTAA
>QXXL01000421.1 GCA_009911505.1 Lachnospiraceae bacterium
TACATGTATTTGCACAAGCAAGAAAGGGGCGTTCTAATTGCAGCAGGAAATTGATTATACAAAACTCGGCCTACGGATAAAGGAGATACGCCAGAGCCGAAAACTCACACAAGATAAACTCGCGGAATCGGTATGCTGTAACACTTCGCATATCTCCAATATCGAAAACAGCCATACAAAAGTTTCCCTCAATGTCTTGCTCGCTATCGCAAACACCCTCAACACCTCGGTAGACTGCCTTTTGTCCGGCCAGTACGAAAACGCTTCGCTGGCTCTGGATAACGAGATATTGAGGGCGTTAAAAAACTGCGATAACGAAAAAAAGGAAAAGATTTTAAAGATAATAGAAATATTATGATTCTTCCTGCAAGGACAGCAGCATTTTAGCCATATACTTCATGCCAAGATAAAAGGATTCTTCCTCTGTAAGCAAAATGGCATAATATACACAGTCCCGCAATGCTTCCATATCCTTTTCGGAGAAACGCCCCTGATAGCGCGAGATATATTCCTCCATGCAGTCGCCTAACCGTTTATCCATCTGGTATGTATCTTCTTCCCTGCTGATAATATGTTCAAAGATTTTCTTAAAAAGTTCCCTCATGGCTTTATACTCCCCTTTTCTTATAATTGTAATATGTTAAAACATGAATCAGTGTGTACATCTGCGAATAGTCCAGCTTCTTCCAGTCGGTCAATCCAAACAACCCCGACAAGATAAAATCAAAGAACCGCTTCTCAATCTTCTTCTGGATAATCAGGCTGCATAAAATCTTATACTGGCTCTTTGTAAAATGCTGCGGCATTGCTGGCCTTTCAGCAGTCCTGACATTCTGCAAAATAATTGTCCTCACATCATAATTTAACTGTTTCAAGCCATGCACCCCCATTCCATACATTCCTCATAGCAATTACAAAATTCACAATAGCTGTAGTCGTCACATTCACCGTAGATAAAGCCATTTATAACTAACGGCATACAGCTATTCAGGTACTCCGGGCAGCGTCTGCACGGTCTGCAACCCACAGGCTTATTGTCCATTAAGCACATCATTTCACGCCCTTTCCTTAAATTTAAGCAAAAAAATAAAGCCATAAGCGGCTCAACAATAGGTTTTATCAATGGTTTCATAAGCGAAGCAGTTCCCATAATACCTCCACTGACCGTCACACTTGGCAAAAGTCATATAGGTAGGCCTTAACCTGTTGTCAATGTCGTAAACATGGCTGAATGGTTCGCCCACTTGCAGATAGCCGTATGACATTGCCCTCGGCGGTAACATATCCATGAAATTGTCCACAATATCCTCTGATACAATGTCCCCTTTGTTCAAATAGTCGTAAATGCTCCCTCTGCCTGTGCGGTCTGCAAACTTTGTCCATCCATCTAATGTTTTGATTTCTGTGTTCATAATATTTTCCTCTCTTTCCTGATTAAAATGCGTGTTTCATAACGTCTACAATGATTGCCCCGAAACTGTCCGCTTCAATGTTGACGTTCCTTGTGCCATTGCCTTTAAATGCAATCTGCACGGTGTTGTCGTCAATCAGGGATAACCCTGTGATGCCAAGGTTGGCGCACAACAGCGTAGCTTCAAACACTGCAATAAAATCACTTTTGCCCATATTCCTGCCCCTCCTTTCTAATTTAATGCGTATTGCTTTGGTTTGCGGTTTACGGTCTGGCTGCCGTATTTCATACGGATTTCATCAAGTGACACTTCCCTTTTGTGATACCGCTTGTAATCGCCATAATGCCAGCACCAGCATTTTTTCTTAGGCGCAAACTTAAACCCAACGCCCTTAAGCAGTTCCCGGCACTCATAACCGCCATGCACCCACACCCACGAACCAATGATTTCAATGTCTGCGTTGATATGTACAATCTGGTTTATGACCTCTTTAAACGCTTCATTTTCGGCTTTATCGTCATAGGCGTTAGATTGCCCGTCTGCATGGCTTTCCCCGCTTAAAAC
>QXXL01000422.1 GCA_009911505.1 Lachnospiraceae bacterium
CGCGGTCATATTCGGCATTAATTTCCTGTGTAACCTCTACACTGCCCCCTTCATTGTCTGGGTGGAATTTCTTTAGCAGTTCCCTGTACCGCTTTCTCAATTCTTCAACTGTATTAACTCCTTCAAAATACTTGTTCATCTGTCCATGCTCCTTTCGTTTGTTTACAGATACCGCTTCATTCCATCACTGCACGCCGCTTTTAAGAAAAGCATTTTTCCGCTTTCCTTTGCGTTTTTGATTACAGTTTCCGC
>QXXL01000423.1 GCA_009911505.1 Lachnospiraceae bacterium
TTTGTTAGAGTTTTATCATGATATCTTGTGACATTTACGAAATTAGGAGGTTTGTCAACAGCTCGATTTTGTCTCGAAGTACGGATAACAAAAAACGCCTGCGCGACACAAAGCCACGCAAGCGCATGAAACGACAAATTCATTTATGTACTGCCAAATTGCACATTTACCGCCGGACTGATCCTGCTGGGCGGGTGGGCTTTTTTTGACAGGTTAGGGGGATGGAAAAGGAAAAAGGACACGGCGATACCTCCTGGATACCGCCGTATCCTTAAAAAAGGGCGACTTTAATACACCCCCCGCAATCTCATTTTTTGAAAAGAAAACGGCGGCTTGAAATTTGCTATTTCAAAACCGCCGTAAGGCTACTGTATTTTGTTTTGGCGCGTGAATATCCAGCCGCCGAAACAACGGTTTTTTTATATGCCGTTGTTTCGGGGCTCATTTGTTCTATTCTAAGAATATCCTTTTTAGCAAGAGTAACAACGAAATTGATTTGTCCCCAATTTCTATCCTTCTGATAATGAGCAATATATTTTAATTGCTTCACTAAAAAATTTAGCTAAATTTCCACAGCCAAATCTATTTATATACGAGGAAAACCGTTCATCAGAAATATAGAGTTGGCCTAAATATGAAAGCATTTCTTTGTTACAACTATAAAAGTGTTCTGAAATGTAATCTCGCCATGCTTGCACAATTTGCTGAACCTCTTTGCAAGCGGGAGATTGCGTTTCATATAGCGCAAGCTTTTCGAATATCGTTTGCGCCATTGAAAGGAACCTCTCCATTTCTTCATTTTGGATTTTTTTACTTTTTGTAGAAAACACAGCTTCAAACTCTTTAAAACTATGAGTTTCTCCCCATTTTTCAAAAATTTCTGCTCTGAAGCTCTCCTGTAATTCAACTATTTTTGAATGTGAAAATGCAGAAAAGGAATTGGCTTGCTCTCCACTGATTTCTGCTTTTACCAGTTTGACTAACGCATCTATCCGCTCTCTTTGTGCTTCTAAAATTGCAAGTTGCTTTTTTAGCACTTCAGATCGATTGTAATATGGAGAGTTAAGTAACTCTTTTATTTCTTTTAGAGCAAATCCCACTTCACGAAAAAACAATATTTCCTGCAATCGACTTAAATCATCTTCTGTATATAAGCGATACTTCGCATCCGTAAGCATAGTAGGTTTTAGCAAGCCTATTTCGTCATAATAGTGGAGCGTTCGTATTGTTATCCCGGATAATGTGGCGACTTCATGGACAGTCATAGGCTTATTATTCATTCCAAAAATCCTCCGCAACTTCCAAAATCTCGCTTGCGGGCAATAAGGTTGCTTCAACAATGCTTTTGCCTGTCTTTTTCAGATAATGCTTTACTAAATGATACCCACAAGCATATCCTGCACAATAAGGCAAACCGACAGCCGGATAGCTTTGCAGTTTTGCCATTTCATCTCCATACAAATAGGCATTAAGATTTTCAAGGCCCTGTACATTTAACCCATCATAAATAATCGGTTTAATATATTCGTTTAAGGTTTTTATATCAGTTTTAGTTACCCACGGCCCCGCTTTATCTTCGCCATATAAATAAGTTGCAAAATTTTCAGCAAGTCCTTCGCTAACCATCATTTCGGCCAGTGTAATATCATTTCTCCATCGAATAAATTGAAATCGAATATTATGATTGACTTCATGTGCAAGAGCAACTGGCAACCGCTCCAAAGTATATTGATTGGGAACAAGCCATGCAAAAATATAGCCGGGAATACCTCCATCGCCACAATACCCTTCATTAAGTGAAATATAGGGACTTTCGGGATCTGCTAACAAAATTGTAAAAAGATATTCCTGTACTGGTACTTCAATACCACTGTTTGCAAAGCAATCCAAAGATTTCTGAATAGATTGTTGACAAGCAGTCCACAGTAAATCAGAAGAAATTTGCTCGATATTTTTCTGCTGGGATTTGTCTACTTTATTTGGAGCAATAAGACCAAGCATACTGCTTGCCATTATTACATCATATCCATTAGGCGTTGATGCTTTCATTGGGACACTATAACAGTCCCATTTTTTCTTGAAAGGCATCATTAACTCATAACGATAGATGTCATTTTTCTTTTCAATGGACGCATTTGCGATTTTTTGATAAACGCCGTCAGAACGAATATACTTTACTTTCATTTTAATCATCCTTTCCTGTTTTCTCTATAATACACTATGACGTTACGTGAAAGTCAAGCGTGTAGAAGTTGTTTTTGTTGTTCAATGTGAAATTAAACAGTCAGTAGTATGAAATACACAATCGTTCAAATAATATCATCTGAAATGTAAAATTACATTAGGTGATGTTATGAAGATTGAGAGAGATAATCGACGATTTGATTTTCACGATATAGGGCTCGCCATCAAGCGGGCAAGGGAAGCCAGCGGAATGACGCAGGAGCAACTGGCCTATATTGTTGACCGGGCTCCACGCACCATCATGTATAACGAGAATGACGGCCAGCACCCCAGCCTCAACACCTTTTATCAGATGGTGACAATGTTCGATATATCGGTAGATCAATATTTCTATCCGTCCAAGAATAAAGGGAGTGAGTGCAGAAAGCGGATCGACGCCATTCTTAACGCCCTGGACGAAAAAGAACTAAAAATTGTAGAAGCCATGATCCAAGTGAATATTATCCCCCTTGGGAGCCACCAGTTTCCCGCTTCAGAGCCATCCGGAAATGGTATTTTCCACCTTCAGAGC
>QXXL01000424.1 GCA_009911505.1 Lachnospiraceae bacterium
TATTATTCTTTAGATTATCTACATCCCAAATCACCGTTTTTACCCAGATTAGTTGAATCTACGGATGTATCCAGCCAGGCGGAGAATCCGTCACTTTCTTTACATCTGCATTTTCTGTGTTATCATACCTTTGTGACCCGATTAAAAAAGCAGGAGCCCCAACCGTCCAAAGTTAAGCTCCTGCCATCATCTATTCGCGGCTTGCGCCGCTTTATTACATGCTTATGATAACCTTATCCGTTGAAATGCGCAACCCTTTAAACCAAAAAGACTATGATGACATCCTTTCCTCCATCCAGTTCCACCAGCTCACATGTACATGCGGCCATTCTGCCTGCCTCTCTGTCCATGGCTATTACCTGCGTGGTCTGAAGACCCCTGACGGCATCATCCGGCTGCGCATCTGCCGTCTCCGCTGCCATGAATGCCGCAGGACACACGCACCCCTCCCATCCCTCATCGTCCCTTATTCACAGGTATCCGCTCCCGACCAGGCCGATATCATCCATTTTTTTCCGGATAAACACGCACTCCGCTCCCTTTTGGACCGCATTCCCTGCATTGATGAGAACAACGTCAAATATATCATGCGCTCCTATCTGCGCCGCTGGAAACAGCGTCTTCTTTCCTGCGGCATTCCCATCTGTCCTCTAAAGGAACTCGTTTCCCTCTGTTTTTCCGCCTACTGCCTCCAGTTCATGCAGGTTAAACGCACCCCGAATATCTTATTCCCACTGACCACATAACCTTACACGACAGCCTCTGTCCCTGCGCTTATACTGTATCCATACACTTTTATAAGGAGGTTTTTTACATGACACAGGATGAAAAACACGCTGTCGCCCTGATGCGCTACGGGGCTATTGCCCCTTTAATAAGCGGCACGAAGGATGATTTCCAGAGCCTTGACGATTATTACAGGGAGGCGGCCGAGAAGTCTTATCCGGCTCCGGACGGCTCCACAAAACATTTTTCCGCCGCTTCCATCGAAAGATGGTACCGCTCTTATTTAAAAAACGGCTTTGACGCACTCATGCCAAAAAGCCGTTCTGACTCTGGCAAAAGCCGCTGCCTGGATGATGAATGCCAGGAATTTATCCGCCACATGAAGGAACGCTATCCCAGGATGCCCGCATCCATGATCTACCGCGCTCTCCTTGATAACGGACTCATCTCCAGGACTTCCGTTTCCGAATCCTCTGTCTGCCGCTTTGTGAACCAGCTTATGGCTGAAAACAGGATGACGAACAATAAGGACATGCGCCGCTATGAACGCCCCCACATCAATGAGGTCTGGTGCGGCGATTCCAGCGTTGGTCCTAGGATGATCACGGAAAGCGGAAAAAAGAAAGTCTATATCATTGCGCTGATCGATGACGCAAGCCGTTTTATCACCGGCATTGACATCTTTTTCCAGGACAACTTTGTGAACCTCATGTCCGTCATGCGCTCTGCCGCCTCCAAATACGGCAGGCCAAAGGTATTCAACTTTGACAACGGCAGTTCCTATAAGAACAGGCAGATGGAGCTTCTCTGCGCAAGGATCGGCTCCACGCTTAATTACTGCCAGCCTTACACGCCCACTGCAAAGGCAAAGATCGAACGATGGTTCCGCACCATGAAGGACCAGTGGATGGCTTCCCTTGACATGCGCGCTTTCCATTCCCTTGACGGACTGCGCGCCTCCCTGTACGCATTTGTCAATGCTTACAATCAGGCGCCCCATTCCTCCCTCGGCGGAAAGTCCCCGGTGGACCGTTTCTTCTCCGAACCTGATCATATCCGCCGGCTGGATGATGCGGAAATCGAACGGGCTTTCCTTCTGGAAATTGAAAGAACAGTTTCCGCAGACAGCGTCATCGTTATTGACCATACGGAGTACGAAGTCGATTACCGTTTTGCAAAAAGACGCATCCGGCTCCGCTATTCCCCCGATCTGAAAGAAATATTTGTTGTGGAGCAGGACGCCTCCCTTACGCCTGTAAAGCTCCTGCACAAACACGATAACTCCATGATCAAAAGAAATAAGACTTATCTTTGCAGAGGTGATCAACTCCAAGGAGGTGATGAATAATGGATTACATTGCACGTTTCGGTCTGGAATTCAACCCGTTCCTAAAGAATTCCAAAGAAATCCTCGTGGAGAATGAGGAATCCCACGAGGTGCGTTTCCGCCTGAATTATCTTGTAGAGACCAAAGGCTTCGGCCTCCTGACCGGCTCCCCGGGACTGGGCAAGACAACGGCGCTTCGTTCTTTTGCTGCTTCCCTGAACCCTTCACGCTATAAGGTGGTCTATTCAAGCCTTTCCACCCTCACCGTACAGGAATTCTACCGCCTTCTGGCTTCCTCCTTCGGGGCGGAACCTGCATCCCGCAAGATAGACAACTTTAAGCTCATACAGGACTCGGTCAACTACCTTGCCCTTGAAAAAAGGATCACCCCGGTCATCATCATCGATGAGGCCAACCACATGAACGGAGCCGTTTTAAGCGACTTAAAGATACTGTTCAACTTTGAGATGGATTCCAGGGACCGGGCTGTTATCCTCCTTGCCGGACAGCCCCAGTTAAACAATACCCTGCGCCTGAATGCGCATGAACCGCTCCGCCAGAGGCTTGTCATGAATTACAACATGGAGGGCCTCTCAAAGGAGGAAGGACGCATTTATGTCACGGAAAAACTAAAAGGCGCAGGATGCAGGCAGACGGTCTTTGA
>QXXL01000425.1 GCA_009911505.1 Lachnospiraceae bacterium
AATGAGTACCTCTTTTCTTGTAATTTTGATTATATCCCATTAGCCACTCCCGTTACAACTTTAGTATAGCATTTCACTCGTTTCTACTTGATACAACATCGCTAAATCGCTGTCTATCATAACCTGCTGGTTGCGGATAACATATATCATGCTTTTTATATCGGACTCTGCTGATTCAATACTTATTTCTTGGGTAGCATTATTTGCCTTTGTCAGAGCTGTTTGTTCTGTATCAGCCATCTTTATCGCCCTTTCTATTTTGAAATGCCAGATTGAAACCTCAAAACTATGAGTAACTTGAAATCACAATTTGCGACTTCAAGTTCTGCTGCTTCGTATATCCCTAAACTTGAAATTCCAAATCGGAATACCAAGTTTTATGTACACTTGTTGTTTGTTTTTACAGTATATCATATATTTTTCTCTGGGAATAGCTATAATCTCATCTCTCCTGTATTTTTAAGCAGTCAAAATACTAATGAATATCGCTGCAATCGAAACGATAATGGTAAATATCATAAGTCTCTGATTATTTTTCGTATAATTTATTTCAGACAATACTTTTAGGTATGAAAAATTATTTTCATAAATTTTCTTATATTTGGCTATATCGTTCTCATGATACTCTTTCAAGTCCTGCTTTTTCCCAAAACTATAAAAGTCCCATGTTTTATTAAACGCTGTATAGATGTCTTTTTCTTTTCTGCTTTCAACCTCCGAAACACTTTGTACCTTATTAAGTAGCTTTTTAAATTCCTTGTTATAAGCGAAGCTTTTTCTCCCTGTCGAAAATTTTGAAAACTCTCTTTCAAATAGTTTCAATTCTCTATATCCAAAGAAACAATAAAAAAACTCATTTCTATAGGTTGCAATATACTCACATATATTAAACTGTGGAAAACGGTTGTTTCCTGTAAGCATACAGTAATTGGGCTTGTCATAATCGGAACAAATAACATAGTTCGATTTTTTATTATAATAGGCTATTACAATTCCTTTGAGATATAGTCTATCAATATCTATCGGAGCTTTCCTTATCCTATATTCCATATTAATCAGCGGATTATTTTTCCCCTGTTCACTATATAAAAAGCTTGTAATATAATGTTGACAAATTAGAGGAAAACTTTCTTCTGTCATCTGTTCCGCCAATCCGTAGTCCATATCGTCTTTGCGTTTGCCTTCTTCTTTACTTATGCGATGCCATATTATATAATCTTTGGAAGTAAGATTCCTAATATTATCATATACAAATTGATTATAACTATCTTCGTCTAAAGGCTTTTTAAATGTAAAGCAATATTCAATCAGTGCAAAATAACTGTTAATCTGCGCCCAAGTCGCCTTAATACTTTTTATATATTTATCCTCTAATAATTCAATCTCCGCAAAACATCCATACCCCGATTCAGAATATTGAAGATGAACATAGTCATATTTATGGAATATCGAAGGCTTTTTATAATGATTATGAACTTTAAACTTCTTTTTCGGTAAGGAATAAAGTTTCTTTAATACCTTTGTAACGCCATCATTGGACAATACATCACAAATGGATAAATGGGTTACTATAGAATCTTCATAATAATCCGCCTGTTCTTCTTCCTGAATGTTTTCCTCTTTGTCAGAATCATGTGTCGCTTTCTCATATTCTGCCTTTCGTTTTATTTTTTCTTCTTTATATTTATCAGAATTTACATAATTCCAGTAGTATTCAATCCATTTTCTAGCCCCTTTTTGCATTATGTTCCTCCATCGGATTCTAATTAATTTCAATCTTAGTGTAACATATATCAACAAATTTTTCCATAAATGCAAGGGACATAACTGCTTTCGCCAGTAAAAAGGGTTAGAAAAAACTTACCAGAAAGATTGGTATTTGTAACCTCTTGCTAAAGAAAAAGACTTATCACTTCAATTTAATTCGCTGAAAAACCAATCAATAAAAGGCAACCTATAAAAAGATTGCCTTTCTAAGCCTTATAAATTTTTTGCAAGTGATTTCAGCAACGCCGCCATCTCTGGATTGGCAAGCAGCTTTAGAAGCATTTCTTGGTCTGTCTGCGATGCCGTTTCAGTCTTTGTTTCTTCCTGCACTTCCTCCGCAGCGGAAGCAGCTTTGCTTTGATAAAACTGTTCTTCAAACCTCTGTGCATTTATCCGTCTGTCATCGTCTATGATATGCGAGTACACATCTGCTACCATCTTGACCTGTGCGTGTCCAGAATCACCCTGCACGGATTTCATGTCGCCGCCATTGAGCTTCAGCTTATAAGTGATGCTTGAATGGCGGAAGCTGTGAAAAACGACTGGCGGCAAATCATTATCCTTAATGAGTTTTGCCAATGCCCGATTGATAACCTGCCCCTCAATGGGTCTGCCGCATGAAGAAGCAAATACAAGGTTGAAGTCCATATATTCCTCCCCGAACAGCTCTTTGAGGTTTTCTATGTCCTTATGCTTTTGCACAAGCATTTCCGCAACCGTCTTAGGTATTATTCTTTAGATTATCTACATCCCAAATCACCGTTTTTACCCAGATTAGTTGAATCTACGGATGTATCCAGCC
>QXXL01000426.1 GCA_009911505.1 Lachnospiraceae bacterium
TAAGTGCGCCTTTTTTGCTTTAAAAATAATTTCGATTTTTCTCATTTTGCTATTGACATTTATTAGCTGGACTTCGCTGAAATTACTGCAATATTTATTCACCGGGCATTGCTTTTTTCACTCCGCACTCCCTTTATGCGGTTCCGCCGAAATGATCTCCTCCTGCACGTTGGATTCATCCGAATCCCCGTCCAGTTCATCTTCGTCAAGCTGCGGCTCCACCGCTATCGGGTCATCATCATAGACCGCCGAGCTGTCATCCTCAATCTGATGCACGGCATCCGGGGCGGGGGGTCCCTGTGTGGTGCATCCGCTGAGCGCGGGAATCATCATTGCCGTAATAAGTAATACTGATATTCTGCTGACATACATTTTTCAAGCCCTCCTCTATAAATTGATGGAGCCGCCCATACCCTCTTGCGGTAAGTTCGGGCATGATGCCCTTCATTACCCAAGCAGCGTATCTCCGCCTGCCGCTGTCTCCGTCATGACATTTGCATCATAAGCATTGGATGCCGCCGCCATCTGCCTGTCACCAGCCCATGCCTTTGCCAGCCTGCTTCTCTCCTGCTCCGCCTTTGCAACCTTTTCATCCAATAACTCCTGCTGCTGTCGCTTAGCCTGCGCCCGCTTTTCCAGATATTCTTCCAGCAGTTCCTTCTGCCTGTCTTTTTTTTCACTCGTCCTTTTATAGAAACTGTTCTGTGAACGCACATCAAATTCCGAATCATACCCAACGGGCCATGAATCCGCCCTGTACTCATTCAGAGTCGCACCGACAGTTATCAGCACGGAACAGTTCCTCGGCGCATAGGAATCCCCCCAATCCCTCTGAATCAGTGAAAGAACCTTCTCCCTGTATTGCGGGTCTTCCTTCATTGCCTTGAATGCCGCCTCCGAGATATTGACAGCCGCATTGCTCACCGTCCTATGATTGGTGACTTTAGAAAAGTCTTCATAAAATTCCTTCTTGAACAGCTCCATTTCTTCCGCTTCCGATAATTCCTGTGTACTGCCTGTTTTTTCCAGTGCGAATTTTTCCGTACCGTTCACATTTTTCGTATTTCTCTTTGTTTCCACATTGTTCTGATAATAATTCTGTCCTATTCCACTGATAGCCATTTTTATTCCTCCGTTTTAATCTGTTTTTGAGTTTCATTTAGTGCAAGGTCATTTACTTACCTTCCCCACCTCCCCCTGCTGCAGCATTACCGTCACATGGAACACATCCCCTTTCACTTTTATGTTTACACCGCCGAAATACCTCTCTGCAATATCCCGCACATTTTCAAGCCCTATCCCATGCTCCGTAATGATTCCCGGCAGGATACTCTGTTTCGTTGTAGGCGGGAGTGGACTGCCTTTGCTTACAGGGACAGCACCGTCAAAGCTATTTTCTACATACAGTATCAAAAACTGCTTTTTCCGCTTTAATGAAAGGCGTATAAATCCTTTACCTGTTTCCAGTTTTTCGCAGGCTTCTATGGCATTATCCAAAAGGTTGTTCAATATGATCCCCATATCAAACACGGGAATTTCCCCGCCATACCGGAAATCTGCATCAAACCGGATTCCCGCCTTTTCCGCCCTGCGGCATTTGTCATTGATGATGACATCCGTTACTGCATTCCCCGTCACATACTTATATTCCAGTTCCTGCATGGTCTCATCCATCCGCCGTATATAATCCTCTATTTCCCCATACTCCCCGGCTCCTGCCAGTCCTTTAATGTTCGCCATATGGTTCTTCATCTCGTGGCGCACCTTCCGGATGCTTCCATAGAAATTCTCCGCTTCCTCCAGACGCTTCTTCATGGCCTTGACCTGCTGTTCCTCCACGAAATGTTTCTGTCTCTCGGCAAGCAGGATGCGGTATCTCTGCCAAAAATAGATCAGGGCGGCCTCTCCCGCAAATATGAGAACCGCTATCATGGGAACCTTCCAAAGCAGGTCAGGCTGTTCATCAAACAGCACAAAAGCATCCGTATCTATTCTTACAATCATCAGCCCATTCACCACTCCTGCAATCATGCTCCCAACAAAATTTAGAATGGAAAGCAAAATGACATCCTGCAAGGCCATTACAGCCTCCCCTTTAATGAGTCTGTGAAAAATAACCGTCATTGCAACAAATAGTGCCATATAAAAGAAAACGAATACCACCATTCCAATCGACTGACATTGGTACACCCGTTGCAGATAGCTTTCCTGCATTGCATCAAGGCTTTTCATCATCACGCTCATTATTTTCATGTAGATGCTGTTTGCAATCAGGAAACTCAGGCAATGGAGGTTATAAAAAGCGAGCATCACAAATACTGCTTTTCCAATCTGCTTTTTATAACGTATTCCGCCATATCCCATAATGGCAAGAGCGGAAACACCATATCTTACCCAAGCGGTACACGGAAGGAATCCTATCCCTATATTGGCAAGGATAAACAGCACTGCCGCAACGCCATCCCTTTTTGATGATTTTGTCAAGATTAGTTGACACATTTTCCTCAAGGATTTTGTATCCTATGCTGCTTCTTTCAGGGAATCA
>QXXL01000427.1 GCA_009911505.1 Lachnospiraceae bacterium
TACCCTCAAAACTCCATACAGGACAATTAACACCCATCCTAACTGGTCAAGCCCTCGGCCGGTTAGTAGCAGTCAGCTCCATGCATTGCTGCACTTCCACCCCTGCCCTATCTACCTCGTCGTCTTCAAGGGGCCTTAACCGCTTCTGCGGGGGATATCCCATCTTAGGGGGGGCTTCACGCTTAGATGCCTTCAGCGTTTATCCCTCCCGGGCTTGGCTACCCTGCCGTGCCCTTGGCAGGCAACAGGTCCACCAGCGGCCCGTCCAGCCCGGTCCTCTCGTACTAAGGCCAGCTCCCTTCAGATATCCTACGCCCGCGCCGGATAGGGACCGAACTGTCTCACGACGTTCTGAACCCAGCTCGCGTACCGCTTTAATGGGCGAACAGCCCAACCCTTGGGACCTGCTGCAGCCCCAGGATGCGATGAGCCGACATCGAGGTGCCAAACCACTCCGTCGATGTGGACTCTTGGGAGTGATAAGCCTGTTATCCCCAGGGTAGCTTTTATCCGTTGAGCGATGGCAATCCCACTTTATGCCACCGGATCACTAAGCCCCAGTTTCCTGCCTGCCCCACCCGTCGGTGTCGCAGTCAGGCCCCCTTCTGCCTTTGCACTCTTTAGATGGTTCCCGACCATCCTGAGGGGACCTTTGGGCGCCTCCGATACCCTTTCGGAGGCGACCGCCCCAGTCAAACTCCCCGCCTGGCATTGTCCCCCCGCCGGCTTACGGCGGCAGGTTAGGGACCTGGTACTGCAGGGGTGGTATCCCAACGCCGGCTCCACAAAGGCTTGCGCCCCTGCTTCTTTGCCTCCCACCTATCCTGTACGTGCAGCACCGGGCCACAGTGCCAAGCTGGAGTAAAGCTCCATGGGGTCTTTCCGTCCTGGCGCGGGTAGCCAGCATCTTCACTGGCATTTCAATTTCACCGGGTGCATTGCCGAGACAGCGCCCAAATCATTACGCCTTTCGTGCGGGTCGGAACTTACCCGACAAGGAATTTCGCTACCTTAGGACCGTTATAGTTACGGCCGCCGTTTACTGGGGCTTCAATTCAGGGCTTCGCTTGCGCTGACCCCTCCTCTTAACCTTCCAGCACCGGGCAGGCGTCAGCCCATATACCTCACCTTGCGGTTTCGCATAGGCCTGTGTTTTTGCTAAACAGTTGCTTGGGCCTCTTCCCTGCGGCCAGGGTTTCCCCTGGCGCCCCTTCTCCCGAAGTTACGGGGCCATTTTGCCGAGTTCCTTGGCAATGCTTCCCCCGCCGGCCTTGGGATCCTCTCCCCATCCACCTGTGTCGGTCTACGGTACGGGCGCATATGGGGCTATAGCGGCTTTTCTCGGCAGGCGGCTTTTGCACTTCGCTACTTTTGTTTCGCTCCACGTCACGCCTTTGGCCTTTCGCATGCGGCTTTCACCACATGCAGCCTACTGCGCTTGTACCGGGCTTTCCACCCCCGGCCTGCATCTACCGCCCGCGTCCCCGCAAGTTCTGCCCATATGCGGTACAGGAATCTCCGCCTGTTCCCCATCGGCTACGCATCCCTGCCTCGCCTTAGGCCCCGACTCCCCCAGGGAAGACAAGCTTTACCCTGGAACCCTTGGATATTCGGCCGGGAGGATTCCCACCTCCCTCTCGCTACTCATTCCGGCATTCTCCCTCCCTGCACCTCCACCGCCCCTTCCGGTACGGCTTCTTTGCTGCAGGGATGCTCCCCTACCGGCCTATGCATTCGCATATGCCCCGCGGCTTCGGCGGCGTGTTTGAGCCCCGGACATTTTCGGCGCAGGGGCTCTCGGCTAGTGAGCTGTTACGCACTCTTTGAATGCATGGCTGCTTCTGAGCCAACGTCCTAGCTGTCTTTGAACCCCCACATCCTTTCCCACTTAACACGCACTTTGGGGCCTTAGCCGGCGGTCTGGGCTCTTTCCCTTTTGGCTGCCCAACTTATCTCGTGCAGCCTGACTCCCGCACACCGTCCCTGTGGCATTCGGAGTTTGGTATCCTTTGGTAGGCTTTGACGCCCCCGCGGGAATCCAGTGCTCTACCTCCACGGGACTTGTGCAGGGCTAGCCCTAAAGCTATTTCGGGGAGAACCAGCTATCTCCGGGTTCGATTGGAATTTCTCCGCTACCCACCCCTCATCCCCACCCTTTTCAACGGATGTGGGTGCGGCCCTCCAACGCCTTTTACGGCGTCTTCAGCCTGGGGATGGGTAGATCACCCGGTTTCGGGCCTGCGCCTGCCGACTCAACCGCCCTCTTAAGGCTCGGTTTCCCTGCGGCTCCGGGCTTTTTCGCCCTTAACCTTGCCGGCATGCGCAGCTCGCCGGACCGTTCTACAAAAAGTACGCGGTCGCGCACATGCGGCGCTCCCACAGTTTATGGACACAGGGTTTCAGGTTCTCTTTCACTCCCCTCCCGGGGTCCTTTTCACCTTTCCTTCACAGTACTATGCGCTATCGGTCACTAAGGGTATTTCGCCTTACGGGGTGGTCCCCGCTTGTTCCGCCAGGGTTTCTCGTGTCCCGGCGTACTCTGG
>QXXL01000428.1 GCA_009911505.1 Lachnospiraceae bacterium
AGTCTGCGAAATCCCTGGGGAGCCGTTTCATACGATACTGTGAAAATACTTTCATGACCAGATCACTCTAAAGCCCCGGAAAGTCAACTACTTGTGGCAAATAAAAAGATTTTATATCGCAGAGGATTCATCAACAAACTTTTCAAATTTCGTGCGTATGATAAGATAACGGTTTCCGCTGTAGACTGCAAACCTTCCAAGGTTATCTTCTGCCAGTCGCCTCATCTTTTTTGTCCCTATGCTGAAATATTCTGCAGCTTCCTTAATGGTCAGCATATACTTTTCACAGACTGATACACCTGTCTTTCCATTTTCTGTGATGATATGGCTATATTTCTGTTCGTCTGTCATCTGAGCCACCTCCTCACTATACGGAGATTTAAAGGCTGTTTTGAGGGGGTATAAAAGCAAAAAAGTTTGAAGTTTTCCAAAACCTGCAGAACGAAAAAACAGCCCGCGGCATCTTTTGAAATGCCGCAGGCTGTCCCTCTGTCATCTGGTATTCAGTTATACCCTCTTTGCGTAATCAAGGCTCACCCATCCGTTTCTCTTTTCCCGGTAGGACTTTAGCAGCCCCCATCTGGATGCGCCTTTCCCGTCTGCCTCCTCCACAATCGTGAAAGTGCCGACTCCTGTATATTTCCCTGTCTTTGCATGGTCAGTGCCAGGGCCTTTTCGGATGTTAAGGTCGGGGATGGACACCCGCACCAGATATGGCTGGAACACTGCTGCCTTGGTGTACACCGCCTTTCCGGATTCATCAAACACGGAATACCCCGGATTTTCGTCCGCACATTTCTTTGCATTATCCAGCGACTTAAACGCCCCTTTCTGCAAGGATGCGTCTGCCCAGGTCTTCCGGACGCGGTACCAGGCTTCTGCAGGCTTCGGTGTGCCGCCTGCCGTGCCGAGGATGCCTTTCAGAATGGAGAGGATTTTCTCCCCATAGCCGGCTCCCGCCGCCCATCCTTTCCCGGTCGGATTTTCCTTCTGCCCAAGCCACTCCACATATTCCGCACAGCCCCTCGTGACATACTTGAAACGCGGGTCAATGCAGGCGTTCTTCAGCGCGTCCGTAGAGGCATAGGCTTTCAAATGCTGTACCTGCGCCCGGATGCCGAGCTGCGGCGTGTCAAAGGAACTCCCCTTCATACCATTGGAAGTCACACCCATGCCGCAGAAATTATTCTGATTCAGTGTGACCGCAGAGCCGGAAAAAGTGAAATTCCCGGTCTCAAGGCAGGACTGCGCAAAGGCGATGTCGCCCCTCACTCCCTCCGTGCTGCCCTCCGACAGATACAGCGGAACCATATCAAGGACGGACTGCGCCACCTTCGAATTCTTCGCTTTGAGGTATGCTTTCATCTGCTCCGCCGTTGCCGTGGCGTTCCCCATGATTTTCGTGTACCTATCCGTGCCGGAAGACACGCCGCCCATAGCCGCCTTGACCGCCTTGCGGAATCCATCCATCGTGTACCCCGTCCCAAGCTGCGTCCACAGATGTTCCGGGTCTCCGTGGTTGCTGGCAATGCCCCGGCTGTGACCTTCCCTGTGGCTGATGATGACGCTGTCCGCCAGCGGGTTCAGTCTGTATTTCTTACAGAGATATGCGAACAGCTCCACCGCCGCCTCATAGGTCCTTTTTGCCACCACCTTTGCCTCTGCTAAATTGGAACAGGTAAAGTTAGAGCCTGCCGTGTACTTGATACACGCAGGCTCGCACATCTCCACTCCGATATGGGTATTGTTCCCGCTCCCTTTGTTCCCGCTTCCGCAATGCCATCCCCTGTGGTTCCACGGCAGTGTCTGATACACCGTGCCGTCGTTGCCGTCAATGAATCCGTGGACGCACGAACTGTCATGCGACGGGCTGTTCCACGAATTGATGAACACGGATGCCTTCGGCTGCGGGCAGCCAACGGAATGGAGCATCAGCCCCTTGACCGTGATCTTCCTCCCCGCCGTGTAGCAGGGGTTCCTTGTCAGGATGCTTTCTGCCAGCTTCATTTACTCGTCCCCCTTTTCCGCCCTGTCATGGAGCTGCTCTAAAATCTCCTTCAGCTTTTCTGGGATGGGAAGCCCCAGGTGTCCGGCATTCTCCAGAAGGCTCACGCCCTCGTTGGAGATATAGAAAAAAATGATTGCCGTCCGAAGAACGGAGCCGCTCCCGATGACCTGCACATCGAGGATGTTGGCGATCCCCACCAGCAGGAAGATCAGCACCTTCTTTGCGATGCCCTTGAAGCCCACCTCGCTCGACAGCTTCTTGTCCGCCGCGGCACACATCACCCCCGTGATGTAATCCACCACGACAAAAGCAATCAACGCATACAGCAGGCCGTCACACCCTCCGAGGAAATAGCCGAGCCACCCTCCGATGGCGGTAAAGATGAGTTGGATTGTGTTCCAGAATTCCTTCATAATGAAACCCTCCTTTAAAAGATTTTTGTGTATGAATGATGTGGTATAAAAAAAGTTGACAGCCCATTCTCAAGGATTTGAGATATAATCAAGAGAATAAGGAGTGAACAA
>QXXL01000429.1 GCA_009911505.1 Lachnospiraceae bacterium
AAATTCATACTGTAGAAAACTCCTTTCGTATTATGTTTTGTAGCCAAACAACTAATCTTCAAACCTCTATATGTGGTTTGATAGTTATCCGCTTTTTGCATAACAGGATATAAAAACCAATCCTGTTAATGGAAAAGCTTTTATGTTCGTATTATTCTGCAGGCATTTCACGGACATGTACATGGTTCTGCGAACGATTTCTTATGCATCCTGCAATAATCCACAAAAAATTTCCTGAATCTGCTCTGCAAACCATCCCACATACGATTCATGTCTGACCATCGGTCACAACCCTCCGCAAAATTCCAAACGGAGCAATCCATGCTATAGACGCTACTTCCTCAAGGAATTGAAATGCTGTCCGAGCAACCTCAAGACAGGCTATCTTTTTGCAAGCCTCGCCTCGCAAAAACATGTAAATCTCAGCGTAAAATACACTTTCTCATGAATTGCCGCAACCTATTACAGACCTCCCTATCCCCCTTTCTATGTATCATATTTACTTATTTTTCATATGCTGTTGGCTACTATTTTTTTGCTGCTTCTGCAGCAAACGCATCAAAACAAGCTTTCACCTCTTTTGATTCGCTTGCCACAGAAACAAGGAGTTTTCTAAAATACCAGATTAACTGGTAATATTTGTCAAGGTACAATATATCCCCTAAGCAGTTTTCGCATTTAAACTATAGCTGCCTTAGAGGTAAAAATATCATTTTTACAAATAAGTGACGACATAACATTACAATATGCCACCTATTTTTCTTATCATATACGTTTCTTATAATTTTGTCAAGCGTTTGTCAAATAGTTAAAAACTGCCATTGCCACGCTTTCCATACTATATTATCGGCATGTTACACATGAAAGATAATGCCCATAGAAAAAAAGCACCTCTTAAAATGCTTTATAAATCTTTTAAAGCTGTCAAAATCATCATTTCGTCCCCCTCAAACATATGAGAGTATCGTTTTAATATCGTTTGCTGAGTATCTCCAGATGCTTTTTCTATTACGGGTAGGGGAACACCTTTTCGGATTAAATTGGATATGAAAGTATGACGGAAGTCGTGGCATGTATATTTGGGGAAGTCCAAAGCACTACAGGCTTTTTTTAGAATTGTATCACATAAGCCATATTCCCAGTTAAATATTTTATCTTCCAGCTTTCCGCCTTTTTGCAGATGCTCCTCTTTTATGAGGAGAAAAAGGCTTTCCGGGGCGGGAGATAGGGGAATACTTCTTTTTTTATAATTTTTCGGTTCTTTGGTCAGCTTCAACCCACTTACATATGACTTATCGATTTTGATTCTGGTTCCCTGGAAGGGTTTCTTATCTGAGTCCTCATTTATTGGATTGGATTTTATAATGGTTTCATCCTTTTTGTGCTCATACATGAATTCTTCAAAATCAATATATGTCAGTGCTATACATTCTCCAATTCGTAAACCAGTATAATATAAAATATTAAATAACAATCTATATTTAGGATAATTATTAATGCCCATTCTCCAAAATTCATTTTCTTTGAAGTATTTATCTATTTTAATAAAAGCTTCTTTGCTAATTGTTTTATAGTCTTCTTTTTTCTTGGTTTTAATATTATCAGCATAGTTTAGAATGTTTTCTTTTATAAGCTTTTTTTTATAAGCAAGATTGATCATTTTTCTAAATGTTGCATTTATTGAATGGATTGTTTCTTCTGAATAGCCATGTTTTCTTATATCACTGCAAAATTTATAATATACATCCTCGTCAATATCTTTTAATTTTGTTGTGGCCGGAACAAATTGGTAGACCATCCTTATTTGCTGGTGTGTATTCCTGATGGATACAGGGCTGAAATTTTGCCCTTGGGCTTTGATAAGCCATAAATCATAAGCCCCCTCTAGCGTAATATCTTTGTCACCTGTCTTAACGCCACCTGTCTGCAATTTGGCTAATTCTGCCTTAGCTTCGGTTATTGTGTTAAGATTATAAATCCATTTTGAACGATATTTATTTTTCCCGGTTTTTACATTGTATTCTTTGAAGTTGTATTTTACATCATATTTTTTAGTTGTTTCATTATAATATATGCTCTTGTAATTAGTCGTTTTTCTCTTTACTTTTCTATCCATGAAAAGGTCCTCTTTCGTACTTCGTTTGTTAATTATAGCACAAAATTGCTACGAAATCTATACGAATTTTGAAGGCTTTGATAAGCTAATATTTATAATTTCCAACGAGATATGGCTATTTTGCCCCCAAAAATTTAAAATCAAAAATTTGTTTTTTGAGAATAGGGAGCGTACATTTTAGATAAGATATGGTAATAAAATCACCTATATAATATGTAACTTTACAGTCTATTTTCATGCGTTTTTGCAATGAAATATTAAAAACTTTGTATATTTTAGTATATTTTTCAAGATTTGTGTAAGTGAAATATCGAATTTATAAGGGCTTTATATTTTTTTTAATATTCACAGTAT
>QXXL01000430.1 GCA_009911505.1 Lachnospiraceae bacterium
AAAGAAGTCGGTTAATGTTGTTCTATCCATGTCTTCATTATATCTTATTTTTAATTTTTTGAAAATTGATTTCCGTGCTGCCGGATTGCCCAAATGTTCTATATCTCAATTTTCTCTTCCAAAAACCTCTCAAAGGCCTTTCTTTTTATCATCTTGCATTTTCCTACATAAAATACAAATGGACATCGAGGATCATTTGTCAAATCTCTCAACTTGTTCAAACCTATTCCACTAAACGCATTTGCTTCAATAATCGTAAGCAATACCTTTTCAGATATTTTAACATCACACGTATTTCTTTCCATTCCGCACCTCCGCTATTTTATAAAACTTTTTTCATGGCTTATCTTCCAATCAAAAAGTACAATCTATTGCCCTCTCTGATCGAAAGATAAACAAAAGATTTATCAAAAAACACATACGAGTGGCAGGTCATTACTCTGCCCACATCGGTATCGCACCGTCATTCTAAATTGACCGGAAAACCCGGAAGTATCATTATCAAAGATATGCCTCTCAGCCTCATGCAACTGCTGCACTTTTTGCCAGACATTCATCGCTCACTTCCTTAACTTCAATACCAGATTTCAGCATTCCCTCGTATGCACTCCCATGCAAAAATGGAAATAGGCAGGTCTTGGCGTGTCCGCATAGCGGCTCCGCACATCCCACACGTCCCGTATGTATTTACATATTCAATTTTCAAGGTACACACGCCAGCTTGCGTTGGCGGGCAGAAATCTTCCTGCCTGTTTTGGATAAAATCTTTTCTGGACTTGTCAGCCCAAAAAGCACATAAGCACTCCCCGCCTGCTATGAACGGTTCTATAAAGATTATGTGCTTTATCGGAATGACAAATTTTATAATTCCAGTTTATCAGGACCGTATTTATGTAAAATCTGTGCAAGGACTTCTTTATGCCTGTCCTCTGCATCTTTGTATATTTCCTTTAAAGTTTTAAGCTCCTTCTGTGTCAGCGAATTGATATGCGGGTTGTAATGCCCTCCTATAAAAATCCCGCCCGCAACACCCAGCTTCGTATAGATTGGGTACGCAAAAGATAGAGCCTGAATGTCTCTTTTTATTGTGCGGACAGCCACGTCAAATTCGTCTGCCAGCTCTTTTGTAGTAATATGACGCCGGACAACCAAAATGCTGATTATCTCATTTCTACGTTCAGCAGCATTCATGCTCTACCTCCTTCCTGCGATTTTTAAACTCATTCTATGGGTAATCGGGGCAAATGAGCTGCACTAATAAAAAAATTTTTTTGAACGTATTTTAATTTAATTTCTCCGGCTGTATTTTATTGATTTTCCTCCTGCTGCTTGTTAAAATCTTTAGTGGATAGAATCATAACTTCATAAATGGACACTCAAACTGCTATGGGCCAGGCAGGGCAACTCTGCTCTGTTTTGGTTGTGGCAGTTTTTTATTTATCAGGGCAATCCCCCACAGCCAACTGTCCGGAAGGCTTTACAAAAGAATGGGCGGCAACGCCCATATGGGTTTTAAGCAGGCTGCCTATGCAGCCTAAAACCCGCAAACTCCCTACGGGCAGTTTGCCACGAATAGCAAGCACTGGAACTGTCGCTTTAACGATTGAATAATCGTGAAGCGGCAGCTTCCTTTTTGCCTTTTTTATGGTCATATTTGATCTGTTCTGTCGGAAATGTTTGCTTAAATTAAAAAAGGGCGTACTTTAATACACCTAAAAAATAGCATCATTAAAAATTTTAATCCTTTTTAATTTATGCGCTTTTCAAGGAGAATAAATGCTTTCCTGTTTTCCCTTTTTGTATCTTGTTGTGGAGTTTGTTTACATTTCTTGCCATTGCAAGCAAAACACTCTCAGCAAGAACATTTGATGTACCCCTGCTCAAATATCTTCGGAATTGCATGTCTTGTTTTAACTCGCCAAAAGAGCCTTCCGCCTGAATACTCCTGTTTGTTCTGAGAAGAATCCCTTCATCTGAAAGAATCCGATCCAAATCTTCTTTCCGGTATTTAAGAAATGTCTTTGCCACAGAAAGCACCTTGTTACGTTCTTCCATTGGCGTTTTGCAGTTGTTCCCTTTTATACACTCTTTTTTGTTGGGGCAATCTTTGCAGTCGCTGCATTGATAAATACTTTTTTCACTGACGTAGCCGGTTTTAGACTTTGAACGGCGGATGTGCGTAAAAGACAGCTGTTTCCCGTTTCTGCAAGTGTAAAAATCACCTGCTTCATCATAAGACATATTTTCCATCCGTCCAATATCGCTCTTATATTTTCTTGTTTTCGAGCGTTCATAATTCGATGGCTTGATAAATGCCAGCTGCCGGTTCTTATCTGAATATTCTAACGCTTCGGAGCCACCGTTTTATAGCTTGAGAGCCACCTCGGATTTTAACACTTTAGAGCCACCA
>QXXL01000053.1 GCA_009911505.1 Lachnospiraceae bacterium
GTTTCTTTACTCAGTTCAAAAGCAATCGGCTCGCCTTCAGGCGCAAGGGAAGATTTTTCGTGCGCGACTACCCGCACTTCCTTATTTTCTTTGAGCCTGCCGACAATGAGTACGCTTCGTGCCGTTGCTTGGAAGTCAATTGAGCCAAGCCCTCTGTAATTTGCTTTGCCGCCCTGTACTTTATTCAAGTGTCCGACAAGGACAACGGCGCACCCATATTTTTCTGCTACCCGTCCTAACTGCGAAAGGACATTGCGGACTTCGTTTGCCCTGTTCATATCAATTTGGGAGCCGATATACGCTTGTACGGGGTCTAAAATAATTAC
>QXXL01000062.1 GCA_009911505.1 Lachnospiraceae bacterium
ACAGCTTCCGACTCATCAATTACCTTGATTTGCGTACAATCGGCATCCCCTGCAAGCAGACGGGGCTTAATTGTATCGCCAAGTCCGTCCTCTGCGGTTTGGTAAATAATTTTTATCGGTTCACGCTCCGTATCATCACAAGGCAGTTTATCTCCCCTTGATAAGATAGAAGCTAACTGTAAAATCATCATTGTTTTTCCATCGCCGGGGTCTCCGTGGACAATGGTTATCTTTCCATAAGGAATATACGGATACCAAAGCCACCCGACCTC
>QXXL01000063.1 GCA_009911505.1 Lachnospiraceae bacterium
GCAGCCACCGCCTTTTTCTTCGAAAATATTGAATTTTTCGGTTTTTAGAGTTATACTATTACTACTACATTTTTGAATTGGCTGCTCCGTATCTGCGCCAACAGATACATTCGGGGCAGCCGTTTCTTTTTTATTCGCCATCTTCACACTCTCCTTTCAGACCGCCGAGGATAATAACAATCAATTCGATAATATCTAATAATTCGTTGTCAACGCTACCGCCTGCTTCAATTCTCTGTAATTCTGTAAGGACAGCGACAAGCTCGTTGCGGAGAGCCTTATACACCCTCGGATTGCCCTGCACTACCACGTCTTGGCATAAGAGCCGCCTTGTAATATAGTCCTGTTTGGTAAGCCCCGAAAGCCGCACTGCTTTGTCAATCCTCTCACTTTCTTCGGGAGATACCCGAAAGGCGACTGTCTTGTTCCTCCAACGGTTGCAGTTGTCTAAATTCTTTGCCGACATATCAAAAATCCCCCTTTCCCAAATCGTCAAGCCTGTCTGCCATTTCTGCCTGCTTTGACGGAAACAGATGTGCATAGCGGTAAGTGATTTCAATACTCTCATGCCCTACTCGGTCAGCAATCGCCACCGCCGAGAACCCCATGTCAATCAACAGACTGATATGGCTATGGCGTAAATCATGAATCCTGATGCGCTTTATGCCTGCGGCTTTTGCGCCCCTGTCCATCTCATGATGGAGATAGCTTTTTGTTACCGTGAAAATGCGGTCTTTCTTCTTTAAGCCGTACAACATACCGATATATTCCTGCATTTCCTCGCAGAGAAACTTCGGCATTTTGATTGTGCGGTTGCTCTTTTTCGTTTTCGGAGAGGTAATCACGTCCTCCCCATGCAGGCGTTGGTAGGATTTGTTAATCGTGACCGTTTCCTTATCAAA
>QXXL01000064.1 GCA_009911505.1 Lachnospiraceae bacterium
AGTCAAAGCTAATAATTCGCCTTCTCGGATTCCGCACCAGTAAAGCATCTGGAACGCATAATAGGAAACTGGCTTGTCCATCATTTCATCCGCAAACCTCTTATATTCCTCTTTTGTCCAGAACAGCATTTCTTTGTGTTCCTCGCTCCCCATGTTCCCCGCCTTTGCCGCAGGATTGGAGCGGAGGTCATAATAGCGCACTGCATGGTTGAAGATAGCGGAAAGCTGGTTATGGACGGTTTTCAGATACGTCTGCGAATAGGGATTGCGCTTTTCATCACGATAGGCAAGCAGTTCATTCTGCCATGCAATGATTTCCTTTGTGCCAATCCCACTAATCTTCATCTTCCCGAAGTACGGAAGAATCTTCGTCCGAATGATATGTTCCTTTGTCAGCCAAGTGTTTTCTTTCAGTCGGTTCTTGACATCATTCGCATAAAGCTCCGTAAAGGCTTCAAAGTC
>QXXL01000065.1 GCA_009911505.1 Lachnospiraceae bacterium
AAAATACTGGCGGTTTACTCTCCCTGCAATCGTGATAAACCCCTGCTCCCTCAGCTCATCATTTAATTTCTTGATGAGCTTGTAGGCGTAAGGCTTTGATACGGAAAGCTCCTGCGCCACTTCATCCACACGGATAAATTTGTTGTCCATACAACCTCTCCTTTCTCTTTCTAAGCGTTTTTGTTTAATATATAATACTAAACAATTATGCTATTGTCAATAGGTTTTCAAGAAAATATTAAACTTTTTTGTTTCGCTTATTCTTGACTTTCTCTAAGCATATATGCTATACTCCTTATAAACATACAAACAAGGAGTGAAACACTATGGCGATTGGCGAAAGAATACATTTTTTCCGTATCATGCGGGGCATGACACAGAAATACCTCGGTATGCTTGTCGGGTTTCCCGAAAAATCGGCGGATGTCCGTCTGGCGCAGTACGAAACCGGCTCACGCAAGCCAAAGGCAGACTTGACGGCTGCACTGGCGCAGGCTCTTGACGTTGCGCCGCAGGCTCTTGACATACCCGACATTGACAGCTACATCGGGCTTATGCACACCTTATTTACCCTTGAGGACATTTACGGACTTACCATCAGCGAAGCAGGTGGGGAAGCCTGCTTAAAAGTCAACAAAGACAAAAGCAAGGATGCTGCCGAACTGCTGAAAATGCTCTGCGCTTGGAAAGAGCAGGCGGACAAACTCTCTGCCGAGGAAATCAGCAGGGAAGATTACGACCAGTGGCGGTACAATTACCCGAAGTTTGACACCACGCA
>QXXL01000066.1 GCA_009911505.1 Lachnospiraceae bacterium
GAAAACCCCCTCTAAGGAATTGAGCGATTCCTTAGCCGAAGCATTCAAGGACAAACTAAAAACCGATTAACAAGCACGACAAAAAACACCCTTAGCCATGAGTTCCTACCCACAGCTAAGGGCGTTTAAATATGGATTTATGCCAGTCATCTAAACCGCTTACAAATCATTCCCCCACCAACAAACCATTTGACAGCAAGAATAATCGCACGCAAACGACCGTTATCATTTTGTTATCAAAAGACCTTACCAAAGCCCGCAAACCCGCATAAACACTGGATTTACTAAGCATTTTTGTTTATTCGAACTCAATCGTAGCCGGTGGCTTCGGACTCATATCATAGCACACCCGGTTCACATTCTTAACCTCTGCCAATATCCGTTCCGTTATCCTCTCAAGCACATCCCAGTCCACCTTTTCAACTGACGCCGTCATTGCATCTATCGTATTAATCGCACGGATAATAATCATATACTCAAGCACACGCGCATTGTTTTTCATGCCAACCGATTTAAAATCGGGCGCTACCGTAAAATATTGCCATACTTTCTTATCCAGCCCGGCCTTTGCAAATTCTTCCCGCAAAATTGCATCTGATTCGCGGACTGCTTCCAGCCTGTCCCTTGTAATCGCCCCCAGGCACCTTACACCAAGACCCGGCCCTGGGAATGGCTGACGGTACACCATGTCATGCGGCAGGCCCAGTTCCACACCGCAGGCACGCACTTCGTCTTTAAAAAGCTGCTTTAACGGCTCTACCAGTTCAAACTTTAAATCCTCAGGCAAACCGCCAACATTGTGATGCGACTTTACCATTTTAGCCGTTTTCGTCCCACTTTCAATAATGTCCGGATAAATTGTACCCTGACCCAAAAAATCGATTCCTTCCAGCTTCCTTGCCTCTTCTTCAAACACCCGGATAAATTCACTGCCTATAATTTTACGCTTCTGCTCCGGATCTGCTACCCTTTCCAGTTTGCCCAAAAAACGATCGGATGCATCTACATAAATCAAATTGGCATTAAGCTCGTCGCGGAAAACTTTTACTACACTTTCCGATTCATTTTTCCGCATTAACCCATGGTTGACATGTACACATATTAGCTGCTGACCGATTGCTTTTATCAGCATTGCAGCTACCACAGAAGAATCTACCCCGCCAGACAATGCAAGCAGCACTTTTTTATCTCCAACCTGCTGCCGGATTAATTCTGTCTGGTCTTCAATAAAATTTTTCATATTCCAGTTTGCCGCCGCACCACAGTCTTCAAAAATGAATTTTTGTAACACAGCCGGATCCGGAAGCGTATTGTACTGCTTTTCACACTCCGCTTGCGGATAGTCAATAGCAATTACTGGGCAGCCAATATTATAAAGTTCTGGCGAAACCTCTACTGGCTTGCCTCCTACAATACGGTTTTCGCCGCCGTTTAATATAAGGCCTTTTAAATTTTCAAATGATTTTAATTCGTCTGCCGTGATATCATGAGGGTGAATCTCACTATATACACCAAGTTCACGGATTTGCCGGGCAACTACGGTGTTTTGTGTACTTCCTAAATCTAAAATTACGATCAAGTCTTGTTTCATAGATCATGTTCTCCTTATCTTTTTATGTTTGTTTTATTATAACACTCTACTATAAGCGATGTATAGATTTATTTGGAGAATTTTCCCTCTAGTACTCCATCCGGACAGAAATTGAAGTCCGGATGGAGTACTAGAGCGTGTTTGAAAATTCCATGTAATTGGACAATATGCCTAAAAATGCAATGGATGATTAGAAAATTGTTTTTTATCCAAAATGATTTTTTTATGAAATCATTTAAAACACGACTGTTTTTGAATGGTTTCAGTTCATCGCAACTTGTATATTAGTGCAATATTTATTTTTCAAACACGCTCTAGTCAGGTCATTTTCTAAAGCTGCCATTTTTCCTGCTTCTAAATTATATACTGCCTATCTCGCTCAAAAGCACTCCCATTTCATCTTTCAGCTTATCAATGCTGCCTAAGATGTTAAAATTGTACGGACTATTTTTATTATTTTAGAACTTTATTAGGAATCCTTTCCAACAAATATATTCCAAACCCTATAACATTGCAAAAAAGTTACTGTAGTGACATTTTCCGCCAAACCATGTATAATAACCCCATACACCCCACCCTTAAGGAGGACAAATGAACATATACATAGATGAATCCGGCGCAATCAGCCCTCATTTTGCCAATAATAACTTTTTTGTTATTGCCCTAATACATGTTTACAACAAGAGCGCCTTAGAACGTGCCTATAAACGTTTCGTATCCTCCAACTACGCCCGCCTTTTAGAACTCGACTCCAAGAAAAACGCCAAACCATGTAAATCCGGTTCTAAAATGTTTATAAACGGCAAATTCAAAGAATTAAAAGGCGCACAGTTTGATCCCGATATGAAAAAAACATTCCTTTCCTTCTTTTCCCAGAAACATCTCTTTGATGTCTACTATATAAAACTTGAAAACAATAAATTGCCCGATGCATTCCGCAGCGCCCCCGCGCGTACTTTTAATTATGCCGTCCGTTTTTCCCTACAGATGTTAATTCAAAACGGCTACCTGCCAAATGAGGACTGTGTGCTCCAGCCGGATGAACGGAATGAAAAAATTGAAAACAGGGTTTTTCTGGAAAATTACCTTAACACAGAGCTGGTTTTAAACGGTACGGCTTCCGGGCATTTCTTCGTGAGGTATTTTGATTCCGCATGTAATAAATTGATCCAGATTGCAGATGTATTGGCAAACCTTTATTATTCCCAGCTGCAGACTGGACGGTATACAAAAGAATTTAATGCATTGAAAAACAGCGGCATACTGCGTTATATTTTGGAAATTCCTGCTTCATTTTAGCGTGTCCCCCAAAATGCTTTTCGCAAGACATATTCCACGCTTAGCCCCCAAGGCATAATAGGGAGATTTATACCAAATGAAGGAATCGTAACGGGCTACGTTTACCGAATTTATGCAGATTGAACTACTAACGTTCAATCTAATGGTACAAATATCACGCCAAGTAGGGGGACATATGTCGGAATAACTTGGGTGACACACTCTAACACATAAAAAGAATTATTTTACTGGAATCTTGACACCGCCCCTTGCATATGCTATGATTGCACTATCAACAGTAAGTCCTGCGCCAGTGCCGTTATCCAGGTAAGTGTCATATGTTGGCATCACTGTCAGGCAATTGGTAGTGTAAAAAGGCCAGTTTTTCAGCTGGTCTATTTTTCTGCCTAATTTCTACCATCCAGTATAAATAGGCCCTCCCTATAGGCCAGCCATAACCGTAGTCAGTCAGAGGGCCCCTTTGCCACCTACCCCCTATAATTCCCTGTAGTACTAAATCGCATTAAAAAAATACTCTAAAAAGGCAGGGGCGCAAATCAGCGCCCCCTTTCAATCCGTTTTTCAATTTCCCGGATTACAAGCTCAATCGCCTGTATCCTGGCATAGTATTTGTTGTTGGACTGTATAATAAACCACGGCGCGTTTTCCGTCGATGTCCTCGCGATCATTTCATCCACAGCCTGCTCATACGCATCCCATTTTTCACGGTTCCGCCAATCTTCCTCTGTTATCTTCCACTGCTTTTCTGGCGTATTTTCGCGTTCTGTAAACCTTGCAAGCTGCGTTTCCTTATCAATATGCACCCAAAACTTTATAACTACTGCTCCCCAGTCCGACAGTTCTTTTTCAAATTCATTGATTTCATTATATGCGCGTTTCCAGTCGTTTTCCGAGCAAAAGCCTTCCAAGCGCTCGACCATAACCCTGCCATACCAGCTCCGGTCAAAAATGGCTATATGCCCATCTTTGGGCAGCCTATGGTAAAACCGCCACAGATAGTGCCTCGCCTTTTCATGTGGCTCGGGCGATGCAATCGGGTGTACTTCAAACCCGCGGGGGTCGAGTGCGCCGGAAAGCCTCCTGATATTCCCCCCTTTGCCTGCGGCATCCCACCCCTCATATGCGATGATAACCGGAATCCGCATACGGTATATGCGGTTATGCAGTTTTCTTAATTTTTTCTGCATCGCCTTTAACCGGATCTTATATTCCTCTTTTGTCATTTCCTGATCCAAGGGCACCTGGGAAAGCAGGGGCATGCACAGCAGCGGGTAATCCCTATGTAGGATTTCCGGCAGGATTTTTACATTTTCCACTGCCTGGTTAATCTGATTTGTCAGAATATGGAGCGCCAAAAGGAGTGCCTGCTGCTTGTCCACGGCATCCACAATGTGCCATGGCACATAGCCGGTATTGGTCGCTTCCAGTATCCGGTCATATATCTGCTCATATTCTTCCCGTTTTTTTAACTGCATACGATCCTTTGCTGACACGCGCCATTTAGTGTCTTTTTTGGCTGAAAGCCGGCTCTGCCTGCGCTTTTGCTCAGATCGTGGGATCTGTAAAAACAGCTTCACTACCAGATAGCCGTTATCCTTTAGCTGGCGGTCAAATGTACGGATCTGGCGCATCTGCCTTTCCAACGCCTCTTCGTCAATTTCTCCATTTAAAAACCCTTCCGCAAGCTCATCAACCCAGCCAGAATCCCAAAATACAAACTTGCCTGCCTCTGGTATCTGCTCCATATACCGCCATAGAAACGGCCTTCGCTGTTTTTGCCCTCCCGGCGTATCCATGTTGATAACTGTAAAAAAACGGGGATCTAATTCCTTAATCAGGTTTCCGATTAACGTGCCTTTTCCTGCCGCACCCCAGCCTTCTATCTGTACAAGCACTGGGAGGCTGACTGCTTTCATGCACTGCTGCTGTGACTTAAGTTCCTGCCTTTTTTCTTTTACGAAAGACTTAACCTCTTCTTTTGGCATTTGATACCTGCGGATTTGATAGTTTTTTAACATATACTCCTCTCCTTTCACTTGCTGTATACCCGGAATCCCCAAACAGGCAGTGAGGGATTCCGGCAGATCCTGTTTATTTACCTCATAGCTTCACCAAGAAAATGGTAATTGTCATTGACATAGTCGCTTTCTATATTATTGGTCAAAATAGCTATGCCCTCGTATCCTACCAGGGAATATAAAGCCGTCCCTTCCTCGGGGAGCTGGTATCGTTCCCCGTCCCAGACTAACAGGCGGTATTGCTGATCCGTGGGGATTAACGGAATCCCTAATTCACTGGATGCTTCGCCTGCCTGGCTGTCTGTACCAACTGTAGTCGTCTGGCTGTTTGTATCGGCATCGGTATTGCCTGTGCCGCCCCCTTCGCCTTCATCTGTAATACCAACCCCTGTGACCCCGATAGCTGTTACCTCGTTGACCATTTCATTGCCAGACTCCCCGCCAACAGTATCCATTCCAGAACCCTCTGTACCTGCAACGATATTGATATTTTCTGGAATAATTAAATCCCGGTGGCCGTTCGTAACATGGTTGCTGATATAGATCGGCGAGCCAACCTGCTTAAAAGCCTGCCACACGGCATCTGCGCCTGTTTCCTGATTTTCGGCATCCAGCCAGAGCAAAACGTTTCCACGGATACCTTCTACCTCTTGTCCAAGCACCAGGGCTAAGATTTCATCTTTGCTGTCGCCGTTTAAGTCTACATAATTATAGTAATACCGCACATTGGCGTATTCTTCCTCTGGTACATTGCAGTACGCGGCAATAACTTGTTCTAAGCGTTCGTGGGCGTCTGTTTCCGCAAGCTGTCCGTCAAAACTCTCAGGGATTTCGACTGCGCTGCCTAGTGAGAGCTGGCTAGTCCCGTTTTCTGTACCTGCCTGAAATTCCGTGGAGTCCTGGGACTCTGTGCCTGTACGATCGATGGTTCCTTCTGTATTTGCCATGCCTGTATCATTTTCCTTGTTGTTTTCCGTATTGTTGCGCCCGCAGGCTGTGAGGGCTGTGGTAAGCATGGCCGTAATTAAGATCAGGGAAGCTGCTTTTTTCTTCATAGCTGAAAATCTCCTTCACATAAATAGTTTATTTTTGCTATTATGTTCCAAAGATGGGGTATTTATTCAGTATAGCATATTTGTTGCAGAAATTGGCGTTTTTCATTATAATAGTCTTTGGCATTGTAGTATGTTGACGCATAACATTTAAAAATAAAGTAAAGGAGATTTATATGAATAAGAAAGACATCTCAGAATTAAAACGCCGCTTTAAAAAAGATTCATGTACAATTACCCGTATGTGCGGCTGTTATGTGGATAGTGAACGTAACCGTGTGGTTAAACTGGGTGAGACATTTTTAAATTTAGATGAAGAAGAATTTTTTAAATACCTGGATATTGCTAAAAAGGCCCTCTCCGGTACAATCGGAAATAACCTGCTGGAGCTGGAGTTTCCAATGGAAGAGGAAGCGCCTTTAGGGAAGCAGCAGTTTCTGATGGCGCTGCGGGGCAGCGCATTGCAAAATGAAGAGCTGCTGGAACGTTTTTACGATTTGGTAATTGATAACTATGATTATGCTGGAAATTACCTGATTCTTATTTTCCATGATGCTTACGATGTGATTACCAAAACCAGCGATAACAGCAAGCTGGACGAATCCGAAGAGGTCTATGAGTACCTGGTCTGCGCCATTTGCCCAGTCAGCCTGAGCAAACCAGGCCTTGGATACCGGGCAGATGAAAACCGGATCGGGCCACGCGTACGCGACTGGGTTGTGGGCATGCCTGAAAGCGGTTTTGTGTTTCCTGCATTTACGGACCGAAGCGCTGATATCCATTCTGTTATGACTTACCACAAAAATGCAAAAGCGCCCCATACGGAATTAATGGAAAATATTTTAGGATGCACGGCAAGGCGCACGGCAACCGAACAAAAATTGGCATTTGCATCCATTGTAAAAAAAGCATTCGGCGGGGATGAAGAGGCCTCCCGGGATGTTTTTTATGAAATCCAGCAGGGGCTTTCAGATATGGCACAGGATGCGGGCGATGAGGAAGATAATGAAGAAAAAATACGCTTAAGCCACGAACATATTGGAGAAATTATGGCAGAATCAAATGTGCCGGAAAATGCGGCCGCTATGATTGAGGACTCGTATCAGAAGGAATTTGAAGACGAAGCGCCGTTTTTGGAAAACCTGATTGATGCTAAAGCAGTAGAAGCAGGCAGCAAAATGCGGCAGAATAAGGAGCTGGTGCAAAAAGTTGCTTCTTTACAACAACAGCTTGAGGATGCCCAAATGCTTGTCCGCGCACCAGAAGACGAGGACGCGCCCACTGGAGACATTAAGACGTATGACGTAATTTTACGCGTGAAACCAGAAAAAGCGGAGCAGATTAAATCCCAGGTTATTGCCGGCCAGAAGTGCCTGGTAATCCCAATGGAGGAGGACGAGCATGCCGCGATTAACGGGGTAAATACAACAGTCTGACTTTTATAAAAGCATACATACAAGGGGGATCGTTACCAGGGATGCGAGAGTACTAAGCACAATCCCGTTGGTACAGCATATCTCATCTGCGCCGTTCTCCTTTGCAATTAACGTCACAATACTCCCAACCGGCATCGCAAGCTGCAGTGCGAATACACCAAATACAACCGAATCCGCCGGAAGTGGTTTTAAGAGGAGAATCATTACGGCCGGGAGCAGCAGCATTTTCATTCCCGTATATAAATAGACCCGTACATTGGCAAAAATTGTTTTAAAATCCGCCTGTGCAATCGACATCCCAATCAGCATCATAGAAAGGGGGATTGTGGCATTGCCCATGTAACCGCAGAAAGTTACAACTGGGGCAGGAACTGAAAGACGCAGCACAAATACAAAGATTGCGGCTACCGCACAAATTACCCCTGGGTTTAGCATCCGCTTCCATGCCCCGCCGCTGCCCGATCCGTTCCTGCTGCCAGCATCTTCGGCAGCTTTTTTCGCCAGGCCAATCCCATATGTGTACAAAAGCAGGTTATACCCTAAAACATAAAATACAATATAAATCATGCATCCTGTCCCATATATCCCTGTAATGACCGGGATACCCATAAATGCCACATTGGGGAAAACCGTCATCAGGCGGTACAATCTCCTTTCGGATCT
This sequence comes from Lachnospiraceae bacterium, assembly GCA_009911505.1. Lineage (GTDB taxonomy): Bacteria > Bacillota > Clostridia > Lachnospirales > Lachnospiraceae > Roseburia_B. The sequence goes on from QXXL01000066.1 coordinate 8,060, forward strand.
TGCGGGGCGCAGTAAAAAAACAAATACAAATCCGCTTGCCATTAAAATCACATAAAAAAACAGCACAAATCCCAGATTTTGCAGGATCAGGGATATATCTCCGGAAGCGTCTTTTCCCATAACACCATTTAAAACCAGGATCGGGTTAAAGATATTGACTACGATTTTGGACAGCTTTTGGTATGCAGGTTCATCAAACCATCCAAGCGCCCAGACAATATAGCCAATAAGCATCATGGCAAAAAGCATAAGCATCTGAGATATAATAATTTGTATGTCCATAGGGGCTTTCTCCTTTTATAAGCATTTGAAATGTGCAGCTGCTCCAGCTTATTAACCCTAAAAACAGCCTGCCTTGCTGCGAAAACAGGCTGTTTTTATCTTTAATTACTCCAGTACCATCTGTACACAGCCGTACATCCCGGCGTCATTGCCGAGTGTTGCCAGCTCAAAATACGCATCCCGGCACGCATGGAACGTTTTATCATTGAAGTATTTTTTGACGCGGTCTGTAATTATACTGCCCGCCTTCGACACGCCGCCGCCAATAACAAATACTTCTGGATTTACAATACATGCTATATCCGCAAGGGCGCCTCCCAGGATTTTGGTCATCTCCTCTACAATCTCGTCTGCTACGGCATCGCCTGCTTTTGCTGCGTCAAAAATATCCTTTGCTGTCAAAGGCTCTGCCGTGCGCAGCGCCGTTTCATCTGCCGTGCCTGCCAGCCTTTGCTTTGCCATACGTACAATTCCGGTTGCAGATGCGTATTGCTCCAGGCACCCTTTTCTGCCACAGCCGCAGCATTCTTCCTCCTCCTGGTTAATAATGATATGGCCAATTTCACCCCCGGCGCCTTTGCATCCTGTTACGATTTTGCCGTCCACAATAACGCCGCCTCCTACGCCTGTGCCAAGTGTAACCATAACTACATCTTTATGCCCCTTCGCTCCGCCTTGCCACATTTCCCCGAGCGCGGCCACGTTAGCGTCATTGCCGACTTTTACATGAAATCCCGTACGCTCTGTCATATCCTTTGCTACATTGATTACGTCCCATCCCAGGTTCACACACCGCATTACAACCCCTTCGGAGGTAACAGGCCCCGGTACGCCTATCCCGATCCCCTGGATATCAGTTTTTGAAATTTCCCGGTCTACCATCTTTTTCGCAATAGAAGCCGCTACGTCTGGAAGTATATTTTCCCCGTTATTTTCGCGTCTCGTTTGGATTTCCCATTTCTCAATTAAAGCGCCTGTTGTTTCAAACAGCCCGATTTTACAGGTCGTGCCCCCGATGTCTACACCAAATCCGTATTTTTTCATTCTTATCTTCTCCTTATCTATTTCTTTAAACCATTGGAGGTTCCTTTTTTTAGTATAGAAAAAAATACGGCGGCTGTCAATGCGATCTCTCCCAGTTGCTTTCTTTTTCCAAAACGTGTAAAATAAACAAAAAAACATACACCTGCATAAAGGAGACAAATGAAACAGAAAAAGAAAAAAAAGAAAAAATACCGTCTGTTCTGGTTTTTTGTAAAGCTTCAATTTTTGCTGATGATCGTCCTGTTAGGCGCCCTTGGCTACTATTACTACGGCGGCTATGCCACGCAAGTCCAAAAAATGCAGGCCGAAGCCATAAGATATGTCCGTGAATCTACCCCCGCCACATTCTGCGCCGCACAAACCAGCGTAGTTTTCGATAAAAACCGCAATACTATCTCCACATTAAAAGGAGAAAAGGACGTCTACTACTTAAGCTTTGACCAGATCCCGGCAGACGCCCGCGCTGCTATCGTGAGCATTGAAGATAAAAAATTCTACCAGCACAGCGGGATAGACCTAAAGGCTATTATCCGCGCCGCAAAGGCCATGTTAGAGAACGGGAAAGTCACCCAGGGCGGAAGCACCATTACCCAGCAGCTTGCAAGAAATATTTTTCTAACACAGGAAAAAACCTGGCAGCGTAAGGTAGAAGAAATGTTCATTGCAACAGAACTTGAAAAAAAATACGACAAAACGCAAATTCTGGAATTTTACTTAAACAACATATATTTTGGAAATGGCTACTACGGTATACAAGCCGCAAGCATTGGTTATTTTAGCCTTGAAGCCTCCGATCTGGATTTATCCCAGATCGCATTTTTATGTGCCATACCAAACAACCCTTCGCTCTACGATCCGCTTACCAATATGGAAGAAACATTAGGGCGCAGGGATCGTATATTACAAAACATGCTTGAGGACGGGCAGATTTCCGAAAGCGCAGCCCTGATGGCAAAATCAGAAGAGATTACGTTAAATCGACCGGAACACACCAAAAACAATTATGTGGAAACCTACACTTACTACTGCGCTATCCGCCTATTGATGGAACAGGATGGCTTCCAGTTCCAAACAGATTTTAAGACGGAAAATGAAAAAGAAGCCTATTATGAACGCTACAACGAAATATATACTGAGTTCCAGAAAAAACTGTATACGGCAGGCTACCGCATTTATACCTCATTCGATCTTTCCATGCAGCAGATGCTGCAGCAGGCAATTGACGAAAGCCTTGCAGAATTTACAGATGTGAATGAAGAAGGCGTATACAAATTGCAGGGCGCAGGCGTCTGCATTGACAATGAAACCGGATATGTCCGCGCGGTTGTAGGGGGCAGAAGCCAGGATTTTGCCGGATATACCTTAAACCGGGCCTACCAGAGCTACCGGCAGCCCGGCAGCGCCATTAAGCCTTTAATCGCCTATGCCCCGGCACTCGAACGGAATTATACGCCGGATTCCATTGTAAACGACCAGTATATTGAAGACGGCCCGTCCAATGCCGACGGCAGCTACAGTGGAGAAATGACCCTGCGCAGCGCACTGTCCCGCTCTAAAAATACCATTGCCTGGCAGCTGCTTGACGAGCTGACCCCCAAAATAGGGCTGTCTTACTTAAAAGCCATGCATTTTGCGCGCATTTCCAGGGAAGATGAACGGCTGACTTCCGCTTTGGGCGGGCTGACAAACGGCGTTTCCCCGGTTGAAATGACAGCGGCCTATGCAGCGCTTGAAAACGACGGGGATTACCGCCCGCCAACCTGTATTATGCGGATCACAGATGCCGACGGCCACGAAATCCTTTCTACTGTGCAGGAAGAAGAAAAAATATATAAGACTACTGCAGCCCGGATGGTAACAGATATGCTCGTAACAGCCATCACCGAAGGCACAGGCAAAGGACTTGCGGTAACAGGCACCCCTTCCGCCGGAAAAACCGGGACAACGAATGATAACAAGGACGGCTGGTTTGCCGGGTATACGCGCTATTATACGGCAAGTGTCTGGGTCGGATACGACATGCCCGCCGAGCTGCCGGGGCTCTCCGGATCTACTTACCCCGGGCAGATTTGGCATGCATTTATGGAAAACTGCCACCAGGGTCTTGCGTCCGCGCCATTTTTACCCTATGTAGAAATGGATTTATATGAAAAAATACGCAAGGATGCGCTTGGCGATGAAGCAGAAGAAATTGATTTTGACGAATAGGGGCAAAACTGCTATAGTAATTTTTACCACACATAATACAATGAAAGCGAGGTATTCTAATGAAAATAGGCGTAGTCGGAAACGGCATGATTGTAGAACGTTTTTTAAAAGATGCAGCCGAATTGGAAACTATTCAAATCCCTTCTATCTGCGTGAGGGAAAACAGCCGCCAAAAAGGCGCGGCACTTGCCGCTACTTACGGCATCCCACAGGTAGAAACCAGCTATCCAGCATTTCTTTTACAGGAAGGGATAGATGCCGTATACCTGGGGATTAGCAACCATGTCCATTACCCATATGCAAAAGCTGCTTTAGAAGCTGGCAAGCATGTTATCTGCGAAAAGCCTTTCACCGTGTATGCAGACGAAGCAAAGAAGCTGGCTTTGCTTGCCCGAAAGAAAGGGCTGTTTTTGTGGGAAGCCTTTAAAATCCCATACTCCCCGATTTTTAATGCGGTAAAAGAACACCTCCCTAAAATCGGCCGGATAAAACTGGTACAATGCAATTATTCCAGGGTATCCAGCCGTTATGGGCAGTACAAATCAGGCCAGGTACTTCCGGCGTTTGACCCAAAGACAGCAGGGGGGTGCCTGTATGACATTAACCTGTACAACCTGCACTTTGTAACAGGGTTATTTGGAAAGCCAAAAAAAGTTGTCTACCATGCCAACAAAGGCTTCAACGGGGTTGACACCTCTGGTGTTGGAATATTAGAATATGACGGTTTCCACGCCGTCTGCTGCGGCGCCAAAGATTCCAGCAGCCCCTGCGGCGCCGTCATCCAGGGGGAAGACGGCTATATCCAGATAGATGGCCCTGTCAGCTCGGCAAAGAAGGCCTGTCTGGTAATAAATGGAACAGAAACCTGCCTTGCACAATTTGAAGACAACGGGCAGTTAACGGAAGAAATCATAGAATTTGAGCGCCAGTTCCGGGAACAGGATTTGGCGTCCTGCCTAAAAATGCTTGAGCATAGCCTAATGATGATGGAGGTCGTGGATCTGGCGCGCACTTCGGCTGGCCTTCTTTAAAAACAAAGATTTCGAGGTATAAAATTCCTTCGCTTACAGATACTACTACCATACAATAGAAAACATAAATGGAGGAATCTTGAATATGAAAGCAACAGGAATTGTGCGTAGAATAGACGATTTGGGAAGAGTTGTAGTCCCAAAAGAAATTAGAAGGACATTACGGATCCGCGAAGGGGATCCGTTGGAAATATTTACCGATCGCCAAGGGGAAATTATCCTAAAAAAATATTCCCCTATCGGAGAACTCAGCCAGTTTGCAGGGCAATATGCCGAAAGCCTTTCACAGACTACAGGCAACCTGGTATGCATTACCGACCGGGATCACGTTGTTGCCGTTGCAGGCAGCGGGAAGAAAGATTTTGATGGAAAGCCGTTAAGCAAACAGATGGAAGGCATTATTGAAAACAGGGAGGATTTTGTAGCAAATAAGGACGATGCATCCTTTGTCAAAATCACCCTGGACGACACCGGGGAACAATGCTCCCAGGCAGTTGCTACCATTATCTGCCAGGGGGACGCAATTGGCGCCGTTGTAATATCAGACAAAAATGAGCAGCGGCAGATGGGAGATACAGAACATAAGCTGGCAATTACAGCCGCCGGATTTCTAGGAAGGCAAATGGAACAGTAGGCAAACAGATATACCATGCATCAAGCGGCAAAGAATGCCCTGCCACATGTGGCAGGGCATTTACTAACCGTAAAAAAGCTTACCCTTTATTTATCATGAATCTCTCCATGCAGCTCCTGTAAGGATTTCAGCTCACTGTCACGATGTGATTTCACGTAATGGATCCCTTCGGCCGACGCTTTTGCAGCCGCAAGAGTCGTCAGGTATGGGATCCGGTTTTTGATCGCCGATTTCCGCAGATAGCTGTCATCAAACACCGCATCCTTACCCGCTGGGGAATTGATAATCAGCTGTATATCGCCATTTGTCATCAAATCCACAATATTCGGGCGCCCTTCATAAACTTTGTTCACACGCGACGCCGGGATGCCGGAAGCCGTAATCAGGTCGTAGGTTCCGCCTGTAGCTATAATCCGGAAGCCGTCTGCATACAGGCTTCTGGCTACCTCTTCCACTTCTCCCTTATCTTTATCGCTGACCGATATCAGCACGGTCCCCTCAAGCGGCAGCTTTGACTGGCATGCTTCCTGCGCTTTGTAGAAGGCCTCGCCATAAGAAACGGAAAGCCCAAGCACCTCCCCAGTCGAACGCATTTCCGGCCCCAGCACTGGATCCACCTCCGGGAACATATTAAACGGAAATACAGCTTCTTTTACGCCGTAATTGGGGATGATTTGCTCCTTTAAGCCCGGCACTGGCGACGGGCGCCCGGTTAGCTCCGATGTAATAATCTCGGTCGCAAGCGGCACCATGCGGATGTTGCAGACTTTTGACACTAATGGCACCGTACGGGATGCCCTGGGGTTGGCTTCCAATACATATACCTTGCCGTTTTCTATCGCATACTGCATATTCATAAGGCCTTTTACATGCATTTCCTCTGCAATCTTCCTGGTATATTCCTGGATCGTCACCACGTTTTCCTCAGAAATATGCACGGACGGGATAATGCAGGCAGAATCGCCGGAATGGATACCCGCCAGCTCAATATGCTCCATAACAGCAGGCACAAATGCATGTGTGCCGTCACTGATGGCGTCCGCTTCGCATTCCAGTGCATGGTTTAGGAAACGGTCAATTAAAATCGGACGGTCTGGCGTAACGCCGACTGCGGCATTCATATACTCGGCCATACTTTCGTCATCATATACAACCTCCATACCCCGTCCGCCCAGTACATATGACGGGCGTACCATAACCGGGTACCCAATCCTGTTCGCAATAGAAATGGCGCCCTCTACCGATGTAGCCATCCCCGATTCAGGCATGGGAATTTCTAATTTTTCCATCATTTCACGGAATAGATCGCGATCTTCCGCAAGATCAATGACTGACGGGGATGTACCAAGTATTTTTACCCCGTTTTTCTCCAGCTCCGATGCCAGGTTGAGCGGTGTCTGCCCGCCAAACTGCGCAATCACGCCAAGCGGCTTTTCTTTTTCGTAAATACTTAAGACATCCTCCAGGGTCAGCGGCTCAAAATAAAGCTTATCAGACGTATCGTAATCCGTGGAAACCGTCTCCGGGTTGCAGTTGACAATAATAGTCTCAAACCCAAGCTTTTTAAGGGCCATGGACGCATGAACGCAGCAATAGTCAAACTCAATGCCCTGCCCAATCCGGTTAGGCCCTCCGCCCAATATCATAATCTTAGGCTTAGTGGTATCGACTGGGTTCTTATCCGGCGCGCAATATGTCGAATAGTAGTAGGCGCTGTCTTTTGTACCGCTGACATGCACACCCTCCCATGCTTCCTGTAAGCCAAGCTTAGAACGCTGATTGCGGATATCCGTTTCCGGGATGTCCAAAATCTGGCTTAAGTATTTATCGGCAAAACCGTTTTTCTTTGCAGAAACTAGCATTTCATCTGGAGGGAAGCCCCCTTTGTACGCCAGCAGCGCTTCTTCCTCCTCAACAAGCTCCTTCATCTGCTCGATAAAGTACGCCTTGACTTTGGTGATCTGATGGATTTCATCTACCGACGCCCCCTTGCGCAGCGCTTCGTACATCTGGAAATGGCGCTCACTGGAAGCTGTTTTTAACAGCTTTAACAGCTCCTCCTTGCTTAGCGTATCAAAATCCTTTGCATGGCCTAAACCATAACGGCCTGTCTCTAAAGAACGGATTGCTTTCTGGAATGCCTCTTTGTAGGTTTTACCTATGCTCATAACCTCGCCTACCGCGCGCATCTGCGTACCTAGCTGATCCTGTACGCCTTTAAATTTTTCAAATGCCCAGCGGGCAAACTTGATTACCACATAATCCCCGTCCGGCACGTATTTATCAAGCGTTCCATATTTTCCGCAGGGGATATCCTTTAATGTAAGCCCTGCCGCAAGCATTGCAGACACCAGCGCAATTGGGAAGCCAGTGGCCTTTGAAGCAAGTGCAGAAGAACGCGACGTCCGTGGGTTAATTTCGATTACAATAATACGATCCGTCACTGGGTCATGGGCAAACTGCACATTCGTCCCCCCAATTACCTGTACCGACTCGACAATTTTGTATGCCTGCTCCTGAAGGCGTTTCTGGCACTCCTCCGAAATCGTAAGCATCGGCGCAGAACAAAACGAATCCCCCGTATGGACCCCAAGCGGATCGATGTTTTCGATAAAACACACGGTAATAATATTATTATCCGCATCACGCACGACCTCAAGCTCCAGCTCTTCCCAGCCAAGCACTGACTCCTCTACCAAAACCTGCCCGACCAGGCTGGCCTGCAGCCCCCTTGTACAGACGGTTTTTAGCTCTTCGCGGTTGTATACCAGGCCCCCTCCTGCACCGCCCATGGTATAGGCCGGCCGCAGAACGACAGGATAACCAAGCTTATCGGCAATTGCCAGCGCTTCGTCTACCGAATATGCCACCTCGCTGCGCGCCATTTCTATCCCCAGCCTGTCCATTGTTTTTTTGAATTCAATCCTGTCTTCGCCGCGCTCAATCGCATCCACCTGCACGCCAATGACTTTGACGCCGTACTTATCTAAAACCCCGGCCTTGTTTAATTCGGCGCACAGGTTTAGCCCGGACTGCCCGCCTAAGTTTGGCAAAAGTGCGTCAGGGCGCTCTTTTGCAATAATCTGAGCTAACCGCTCAACATTTAACGGTTCAATATAGGTCACATCCGCTGTTTCAGGATCAGTCATGATTGTAGCCGGGTTAGAATTAACCAGCACTATTTCATAGCCTAATTTTTTCAATGCTTTACACGCCTGCGTCCCGGAATAATCAAACTCACACGCCTGTCCGATAATAATGGGGCCGGAACCTATGATTAAAACTTTGTTTATATCTGCTCTTTTTGGCACAAGCATACCTCCATTTATGTTGTTGACAATTACATTGCTGTGGAATATTTTACATGATACAGGGGCGGCTGTCAATTTTAAAGTAAAAGCCATAAACCCTTTATATGCGTCAATACGCTTTACAACCGCCCTTAAGATATAGTAAAATCATGAAAAACCCATCAAAATAAAAATGGAGGAGACAATGACAGAAATTTTCGGAACGCTAGGCCCGGCCTGCGCTCAGGTTAATATCTTAGAAAAAATGTTTTTAGAAGGAATGACTGGAATGCGGCTCAACCTCTCGCACACCGGGTTAAAAGAAAGCGAACCGCTCATTGGCTCCTTCTGGAAAGCCGCACAGCGGGCTGGCGTCAATCCACAGCTATTAATTGACCTGCAAGGGCCGGAGATACGGATTGGGGCATTGCCTGCGCCCCTTACCTTAAATGAATCCGAAGAAATTATATTTTCCCTAAAAGCCCAAACTTTACCGCAGAAAACACTGTCCGATCTATGCCGCCACGAGGGCAAGCCTTTCCTTGTCGTAACACAGCTGTTAGCATCAATGGAACACAGCCCCTATCCGACACGGGCAGAGGTATCCGATATCTTTCACGCGGTCATGGATGGCGCAGCAGCCGTTATGGTTACAAACGAAACGGCTGTCGGGAAATATCCGGCAGAAACAATCCGGTATTTAAAAAAGACGGCGCAGGAAGCCGAAAAAGTAAAACGCAAAGCTTCCCATGCCGCCTTATATTCTGTTTAGCCAAATGGTGAAAGTACAAACCCTGCCGCCCTGAAAAATAACTTGCCAAACGGGATACCGATTATGGTCAGGCAGAATACCGCCCCCAATACGCCAAAGCAAATAGCAAACGGAACCCCGATACAGCAAAGATATATAATTTTAAACACCGCCATACCCAGCATAAAGAACAATGCCATAAGCAGGGCAAACAGTACAAACAGTATCAATGTTAACAGAAACATCCTCTTCCCTCCCTGCCATTTATAGATCCCTATTAATACTTCGGCATTTCTGGCATAATGACTGCTGCCACAATATACGCTATAAGCCCGCTTCCCCAGCCGAAAATCAGCGCGATGCAAATCAGCCGTACAAGTGTGGGATCTATATTAAAGTATTCTCCAATCCCTCCGCAGACACCGCATAACACCCGGTTGGACGATGATTTATATAATCTTTTTTCCATTTTTATTCCTCCTCTACTTCTACTGTTATTTCACCTATGCCACATTTCAAATTCACCTCATTGCCGGCGCCATTGTCAATCTCTTTGTCCGTTCCAAGGGCAGAGTAATTCGTTCCGTTTAATGTTACCATACCAAGGCCGCAGGATATAGTATAATCATAATCCCCTCTCCGGCCCAAAAGCTTAAGGGCAATCCTGCCCATACCGCAGTCCGCATCAAGGCCCTCTAAAACCTTCCCGCACAGCTCTACTTCACCAAGCCCGCAGCCTACCTCCAGAGTACAGGCATCAAACCTTTCAATTTCAATACGCCCTGCATCTACGGTTGCTAAAAACTCATCCCCGGCCGTAACCTGTTCTGCCGTAAGCTCTCCGGCGTCAACCTCAAATTCTACTTCATCCGCAAAAATGGCATGCGATATTTCTATCTTACCAGCATTTGTCGCAAATGCCACCTCTTCAAAAGCTTTTCCTTCTGGTATCGCTATGGTAACTTTTATTTTTTCCTCTGCCAGCATACCGTTATTCCATATAGAATGTGCCGTCTGGTCGGACAGCCTGGCCTGGCCGTCTTCTAGCCTGCATTCGTACTGGTAGCGCTTCGGCGCGTCCACTGTAATCTCTATCTGATCCGAACCGCTGTCCGTGACCTCTACTTTGCCGAATTTGATATCAACAGAAAGCTTGGAAACCTCATCTGCCGCAAATGTTTCTGATACTACGCCAGGCTGTGTCCTGGCAGCCTTTATATTATGGTAATCTGGGTTATAAAACACCCCCCACCGCCCAATATGCAGATCTCCAATGTCAAATTCCCCGTTATTCGCCATCTGGCGTACTTCCTGTAAACTGCTGCCAAGCGCTGCGCCTGCCCCTAAACAGATTACAGCAAGCCCAATAAACGCCAGGCTGATACACAGGCAGATTTTTGTAAATTTTTTCATATGGCCGCCCCCTTTCTTTGAAATATCCTTCTGCACAAGGATACGATCCCCCGTACTGCCCACGGCAGCACCTTGCCGACTGCCCATACCATGGCCAAAAGCCCAAGCGTGCCAAACGCCAAAAACAGCATTCCAACTCCGCATACGACAAGACCGACAGCAGGAAACCCGGTAAATACCTTAAACATCCCTGTTACTGCAAGTACCACGCCCGCTACAAAAAAGACGCCCACCAGTGCAATGATACATACGGAAAATCCAATCAATACGCCAATCAAACCCATCATAAGGCCGAATGCCGTAGCGAGCACAGCAAACCAGAACGGAAACGTAATAACCAGCAATACCGCAATAATCACATTCCGTGATGTTTTGTCTGGCTGCGGCGCAGGATCTGGCTTAACAAAATCCCCTGACTGATATGCATCTTTAAACAAATCCTTTTTGATACTTTCAGCCACCTTCGCGGGAGAACCCAGTTCTTCGATGATCTTTTGCTCGTTCTCCGGGCCCGCGTCGTCAAAATAATTCCGGTAATATTCCATGGCTTCCCGGCGTTCATTGTCCGGTATGTCCCGGAGCAGTTCTTCCAACTGCCGTAAAAATCCAATTCGATTCATGTTTACTCCTCTCCCGAAAATAGTTTTGTTATCTTGGATGAATAGTCTGCCCATTCTTCGCGGTACTCGCTCAGCTTTCCCGCGCCGATATCCGTAAGCTTGTAATACCTGCGGTTTCTGCCGCCGCATTCCACATCATACACGATTAGGTTCTGGTTCTTCTGCAAGCGCCTTAAAACCGGATATAAGGTGGATTCTGATACATCAATGGCCTTACGGACATCCTGTGTGATTTTATAGCCGTAAGTCCCTTCTTCTTCCTTGGAAACAACTGCAAGGACTATTGCGTCCAATAGAGCTGCCCCTGTGCCAAATGCCATTCCATCACCCCTTATCAGTATAATATTATTTTGTATTTTATATTATATGATATATAATATTGTTTTGTCAATAGGAATTTATACAAAAAAAGCTTGCCCATACAAGGCAAGCCTGTCTGCTACTCCAAATATAAAGCTTTCTCCTACATTACTCCGTACCCCTTCTCAGCGCTGCAAAGCAAAGGCACATTCTTATACCGGTACACGCTCAGTACAATCCCCATTAGTACATAGCTTACTAAAATCCCAGTTCCAGTATAAGAAAAAAAGGGCAAAAATGACGTTGTCGCCGGCAATGCGCCCAAATTTTCCAAAACATTCAATGTTGTATTTGCAAACAGCACCAGCCCGCTTCCAATCCCCATCATCATACCAAGCCTGTTCCTAAGCCCAAGTGAAATCCGAAATGCCTTAACCGCAACAACCGCCACTAAAAGGCATACTGCACAAGCCGCTGCTATCCCAAAGCTTGTAACCAGAAATGTCAAAATATAGTCGCTGTAATAATCCGGCAAAATGCCCGGCACCGCTTCACCGCTCCCGCCAAAGAGCCGCCCCCCTTTTAAATACCCTGTTAAAAGCTCCGTTACATAGCTGCCCTCGTGCGGGCTAAGTCCTAAAAATGCCATTACCCTGGCCTTTTGGTATCCTAAAGCCCCATTTAACACCCAATACACCCATGCCGCAGGCATAGCCGCAAGCGCTGCCCAATATACTGCCAGAAAACTTTTCTTTGGAATATCAAACCATCCTTTTACCACTGCGGCAGAAATCATCACAGACATAATAAGCAATAACAATAGCGCCAGGCTCATCCGGGGCATCTTATAAGCCAGCCATACCGGGTATAAAAGGAAAAGCACAGATTTTATAAGCCCGCCCCAGCCGCTCCCATAATACTGGTACAAAACGGCCCCGTATAACGGTATATACAAAAACATAACATATGCCGCCCAAAACCTAATTCCGCCATTTTGAAAAAACAACGGCGCCCCAGGCAGCTTTATTCTGTATATAAGGGCTGCCGTTGCCATAAACACCAAAAAAATCCCAGCACACAATTTGCCCCGTTTTGCAAAGATACTGTAATCCACACGGTAAATAAGCATCATAGCCGCAAAACCAGCTGCGGTATACCCTATGGCCAATCCAATATACTCCCCCTGCGGCTGGCTGTTAATTTCTTCTGCCCCCATGCCGATTACAATATGGATAAAAATGCTTGCCAGTGCAATCAGAAACATCACGCCCACCACATCCCATGCCATCTGCGGCCGGTGTATCCGATCCAAATCCACGCCTGCCTTAACGGGATCTCCCATATCCCTTATTGCCTGGCGCATTGCCTCCTCCTTTTGCATACCAGACTCCATATTCGCCATTGCCTGTTCTTCTATATGGCCGCGCAATTCCCGCTCAATAGCAGGGTGCGCCTTCTGGCAGCGTACCTGTTCCAGTAATGTTTTTATATAATCCTCCATGCCTGCACCTCCATTGTTAATATTTTTGCAACTGCATCAGCATATTCCTTCCATTCGGCCTTTTTCTGGTTTAACTGTTTTTTCCCTTCTTTGGTAATACTGTAATATTTGCGTACCTTGCCGGCTGCTTCGTCCTCGTACGACGTGAGGAATGATTTTTCCTCCATCTGGTGTAAAAGCGGATAGAGCGTCCCTGCTTTTAATTCAAAGACATTTTGTGAACGGTTCCGCAGCGTTTCAATCATTTCATAACCATACATATCCTTTTCGGAAAGCAGCTTTAGCAATAGCATCATTGTGCTTCCCGACAGCATTGTTTTATCTGCCGCCATGTTATTCCCTCCTTTTATATAAATATTCTATATATCGATCATCTATAGTTTATATCGAAACCCGATATATGTCAAGGGATTTTCTATAAAAAGGGCATGATTATTCATGCCCTTCTACCATCTCCATATATTTCCCTTTATCAATGCAAATCATAGAAATCTGGTTGCCCGCCCTCCGGAACGCATACACACAATCCACATTCCGTATCAGTGACGCAAGCCGCTCGTCCGGCACGCAGACCACAAGCTGCAAATCCAGCTGCCTTGCATACCTCAGGCAAACCTCGCTGCGTTCCTTGTCCATTTTAGAAAATGCCTCGTCAAGAAGCACAAGCCGGATTTTCGTATCCCTGCTGCCCTGCTGCATATAAAGCATTGCAAATCCGGCGAACAATGCGACGTATTTGGGGTTCTGCCCTTCCCCGCCAGAATCGCGCCCTGCCATATCGTCTACATAATTCTTGCGGATATTGCCGTTACCGTCCCGTACCTGCTCATACATACAGAATTTCAGGTACGTCCTGTAGTCCGCATATTTGGCCATATCCTTTTTATGGCTTGCACGTGCCGCAGGATCCGCTTCCCTTGGCGGCATAAATTTATCCGTCAGGTGTTTTAACTGCTTTTCGTACTTCTGGTAAAATACATCATCCCCTAAGCTGACTTGCCCGTCTATATCAGGGCCAGGCGTTTTTAAGTCGAGCTCTTCTGCCGTCAGCATTTCATAAAACTGGCGGTTTTCATCTTCCGCCGGAAGAATATCAATCTGGTAAATACTGTCGGAAAACCGGATCTGGGCAAGCATGGCGTTAATCTCGCGGCGATGGCGCTTTGCAGCTTTAATTTCCCCATGGATTGCCGCAATTACATTTTCACGCAGCATCCGGTAAATAAAGCTGTACTGCCTGTCAAACTCTGCTTTGTATTTTGGCTCAAAATCACTTTTACAGCGCTTAAGCAATTCGTCGTAAACGGTATTGTCTTTTTCCATGCCGCCAAAATCATACGTTGGAAACGCTTTCATAAACTGCATCCTGGCACGGCTTCGCAGCTCCTCCTGTGCCTCTGCCGTCTCTGTGAGCTGTTCCAAAAGCTGTAATTTTTCTTTTTTAAAATTAGCCGCCCTTCCCCCTTCTATGGCGCGGGCTGCTTCCCCTACAAGCTTTTCGTCCGGCAAAAAACCTTCATTAAGCCGCTCCAGCGCTTCTTGCCTGTCTGATATTTCCTTGTCGAGCTCCCCTTTTAGGGCGGCATAACGGACACTGTCTTTTTGCAGGCCCTCTTTTGCCGCCTCCATCATCCGTATTTCTTCTTTCAGCTTCTTTTCCTGTTCCATTTGCCCTGCAACAAGCGTACCGCTTTCCAGTTCTAAGATCTCCTGCTTTAGCTCTTTTGCCTTTTTCTCATATGCTTTTAGCTTTGATGCAGAATCCTTAAGCTGCATTAGCTTTTCCGCTCCATAAGACTGCAGCCGCTCCAAATCGTTTACCTGGCTTAATGTGGCAATTTCCTGCTGTAGTGCAATCATCTTTCCATTTAACTGATATACATCTTCTTCCAGCTCCCGCACCTGCTTTAGGGAGACCTTCCGCCCAATACTCGGATAGCGGTAATCCTGGACTTTTAAATGGCGGAACATATAATTGCCGTATGAATAGCAGTCCTGCGTCACTCCGCGCCCGGCGGACTGCAGCTCTTCTACTGTAGCGCATTTCCGGATATGCCCCAAAAACCGCTTTAAGCACGCATCCACATATGGGATATCTGTAGTCACCGTATCATATAAAGTACCTGGCGGTATCTGCGGGCTTTCCTTTACAACCGCCGCCGTCTGAATGATATCGACAGCTTCATACTCCCCTTTGTGCATCTTACGGAAGAGCTCTGCCGCATCCAGAGCGTACTGCGGTTCTACAACCAGCCCAAATTTAATCCGCCCAAGGCTTCCCTCTACCGCGTCTCTCCAGGCTTCATCCGTAACATCAAACAAATCTGCAAAAACTTCCACCTGGACACTATGCCCATACCGGATCGACAATTCTTCCTTTAGCTTACGCCTTACTTCTTTTAGTTCTTTGCCGTAATGCTTCTTATCCCTCTTCAAATCGTCTAAAACCGCTTTTTTTTCCTGGCACTGCCCTGTTATGACACGAAGGCTGTCCCGTAAATCGTTTATCTCGTCTGTTACCGAATCAAAGGCTTCTTTTAACCCCTTTTTTAAGCTGTCTGCCAAATCCCCTGTTATGGCGCCCCCAACAAACTGCACTAACAGGTTTCTGGCCGGGTTGCTGACATAATCGCATATGCCCTCCGCTTCGTCCCACTGTTTGAGGCGGGCCGTGAGTGCGTCCCAATCCGCCGCTTCATGGCTGCATAGCCGTACCGTCTCCTGCAACTGGGCAAGCTGCTCTTGTTTTTTTCCAAAATCCCCTCCCAGCAGCTTTGCCTTAAGCTTTGCCAGTGACTCCCGTTTCTCGGCCAGCCCGCCCGAAAGCTGCCCTATCCTTTCTTCATACGAATTAAGCTGTACCTTAATATCCTCCCTTGCCGCCCTCTTTGCGGCAAGATGTGCCTTTTTATCTTCTATTTCCAGAATTTTAAGGAGGCTGCGCACATCCGCCTGCTGCTTGCGCGCACCTGTAAGCGCCTCATCATGCCTTTTTATCCGCTCAAGCAGTTCTATCTGGTGCTCTAACGACTCCACCTGCTCTTTTATTTCACGGTATGCCGCAAGCTGATCGCTAATAGCCGAAACTGTATCCTCCTTGCTCCTTGGGAACATATAATCTTTGATAAACTGCCCGGTGCCGTTTGCCATACGCAGCGCAATAGCGCTCTTTTCCATGGTCTTAAACCGCCCTGCGTCTACATATCCGAAAATCGTATCATTTAAAGTATTTAAATAAGCTTCCCTGGTCGGATAAATACGGTTAATATTTACGCCCGCCATGCTTGCCGCATTCGTACTGCGTGCTTCAATCAGCTGCTTAAGGCCAATATATGTATAAGGAAGCGTCCCGGCGGACAGGTAATTATCATCAGGAAATGCCCCGGTGTGGCTGAAAAACCAATATTTGCCAATCTCTTGGTCATTTCCGGCCACTTCAAATGACACGCCGATACAGGCAATTTCTCCAGTCCCCGTATCTTTCAGCTCCAACACTACCTGCGCGCCGAAATCCATATTATCCCGGTTTGCCGTGCCGTCCTTCTGCGCCCCACGCAGATAACTTAGTACGCTCCGTTTATTTTTGGTATCGTCTGCAGCCCTGTTTAAAAAATCGTTACGGATGCTCCCGTAGAGTACAACCTGCATGGCGTCCATCACCGTAGACTTACCCGAACCGCTTTTCCCGCTGAATAGGTTGACATATTCATGAAAACAAATAACCTGGTGTGAAATCCCGCCCCAGTTATTTAAAAGCATCCTGGTAAAAATCTTCTTCGACTGTTTCACTGAAAACATCCTCCTCTTTGTATTGCTCCATCAGCTCATTTAACATAGCAGAGCTCACATACAGATTCACGGTACTGTAAATATAAATGGGCGTTGTATCATCCATATCCCGAAGAGCCCCTGGATACTCTATAATCTGATGCCGTTTCATTAAGCCAAGCGCCTCGTTCCACTCCAAATCCGGCAATTTTGCACACAGTAAATTGGTATTTTTACCGTATTCCCGGATTTCAGCCAGGTTTGTAGCAGTCGCCGAAAGCCCGTCCCCCATAATCTTATCCCGGTAAATCATTTTTACCAGCAGAATCAGTATCGCAGCAGATTTTGGAATCTGCCTTGCCAAAACGCCTTCGCCTGCCAGCCGGAAAATATGCTCTGTGGCATCGTGCACAAGCTCACATCCCAGTACCTGCAGGTAAGCTTCCAGGAACGGGCGGTGCTTCACGCAAATCCCATACTGCTCATTGTCACTTGGGGCAAGCGTAACGGGATCGTATTTTTCCTGCAAAATACAAGTCTGCCGGAATAAGGCGGCAATTGTTTTTTGTAATTTCCCCGTCTCTGTAACGGACAGCCCTTCCAGATAATCAAACATCTTCTTTTTTCCTCCTCACCAAAAAACCGGAATAACGGAAGCCTTCCGGTGTGGTAAACTCTTCCCCTGTTTCTACTTCCACACCGCTGCCCGCCATTTCAGTTGCTTCCTGCCAGACAAACAAAAGCTTTTCCAAATCCTCCACACTCCGTACTGTCTGCGCTGTCGCTAAAAATACGCCGTCCCTTTCGTTTTCCTCCCTGAATTTTGCAATCTGCGCCTGTGTGTAAAGCGGCTTAACAACAAAATCCCCAAAACCTGCAGGCGCCCCCTCCTGGAGCTGCTGTACTTCCTGAGGGCAGAAGCTGCGCTTAGCAGTGTTCCTTGGCCGCGGAAAGCTTTTTTCTTTTATGATTTGGAATGGTTCCGTCAGCCCGAGACGGTTTGCAAAGTCCTCTAATATCTGATCCTTATGCTGGCTGCGATCCAAAAGCCTTACGAACGCCTTGCCGCGGTCGTCCTGCGCATCTCCTTCTGCTAAAATATAACGGATACGTGCCGCCGCCCGCTTCGCAAACATACGCTTCTGGTCAATAAGCTGGTTATACCGTTTTTCTATCCCCTCGAACTCGCGGGCAATCCCAAACAAAAGCCCAATGGCTTCTTCGCAGGATAAAATGTCTTTTTTATTCTGCTGTGCAGAGGCACAATCTTGCTTCAATCCTGCAGCCGCTTCCACAAGTGCTTGTTTTTTTACCGTAGCCTGGGCAATATTTTGATCCAGCAGCTCCCTGATTTCTTCTTTATAGCGGTAAAAGCTGTCTGTCGTCGTTAAAATAGCATACTTCTCGCTATCGCTGTTATTGATTTCACCTATCAGGACTTTTTGGACGCCGAGAAACGTTTTCTGCCCTGCGAGCTCTTCAAAATAGCCGCGCATACCCTCCTGCATATCGGACAGCATCTGCCGTAATGATTTAGACGCATGCAGGGCGCCGTTCAATAAGGCATTATTTTTTTCTGTATCAGAATGGTAAGTAAATAAATGGCTGTAAACAGCCAGGATACTGCCCTGTTCCTGATTTCCGGCTGTATCAAACAGGCGCCTGAACACATCTATGAACATCTGGCTATAATCGGGGATAGAAATAACATACTGGTTCAACGCTTCATCAAAATCCCGTTTCAGCCAGCCCCAGGAGACAAGGCGGCGAAGTATACCAGAAGGCATAACGTCTTCTTCGGGGCTATCGTCCGCTTCATCCGCCAAAAAAGATGGCGCTTTTTCACAGAGGATATTCTGGCAGTCTTCCTCTGTCAAGCCCATGAGGGAATAGGAAGCGCCAGACTCTTCATAGATAGATATAAGGGCTAACTGGTAGCATTCTGTATATTTACTTGCAAACAGCTTATAAAAGTCTTTTGGAACCCTGCTTTTGGCCTGCATTGTGCCTCCTTCCCGTTGTAAAAACTGCGCTTTTATTTAAGCTAAGTTTAGTACAAAGTCATGGCTGTGTCAAATCACTGGGCTCTAAGGCCCCCTTCCCTTTTTGCACCCTATCTGCTATAATCGCCATAGGAACTTAACACAAATACGAAAGGGGAAACTACCATGAATCCAATCAGTACAACAAACGCACCCGGCGCAATCGGACCTTATTCCCAGGGCTATGAAGCAAATGGCCTAATCTTTACCTCCGGCCAGATTGCAATTATTCCAGAAACCGGGGAAATTGCGGAAGGGATCCGTTCGCAGGCACACCAATGCTGCAAAAACATAGGCGCAATCCTTACTGCTGCAGGATGCGGCTATGAAAACGTCATAAAGACCACTTGCTTCTTATCCGATATGGCCGATTTTGCCGTATTCAACGAAATCTACGCCGGATACTTCATATCCAAACCGGCCAGAAGCTGCGTCGCTGTCAAAGAACTGCCCAAAGGCGTACTTTGTGAAATCGATGCAGTAGCCGCTAAATAAGCTCAAAGGGGCTGCCGGAAAATGACTTGTTCCTAAAACGTCATTTTCTGACAGCCCCTTTAGCCTATATCTTTAAGTTCACCCTCATACCTTTTAGTTCTTCTTCCAGAAGCTTCTCTTCTTCCAGGACCTTTTTAATCTCCATGTCCAGCTCGCGCACTGCCTTGCCATCCAAAGATACCCCTTCTGCCAGCTTAGATGCATTATCACGTATTGCATCTGTTTTTGCTTCGGCCTCCTCCTTCTTTTCTTTTGCCTTCTGGATTTGTTCGTCTTTCTGGGCTTTTTCTTCTTTTCCTGCCTCAGCGGCTTCTTTGATCTCCTCTGCCTTTTCGTCAAGTGCATCAACCGCTTCGTCCTTTAAAATACCAACCGTCTCTTTTGAAGCTGCTTCTAACAGCTCCTCCTTAGCCCTTTTGGCCTCTTCCATGGCATCCGATTCCAAATGCATGATCCTCACCCTGCGGATTACATAACTGGCGGCATCCATCTGCTTACTGATATCGCCCAACTTTTCTTTCCAGTAGTCCGCCTGCTCATAGAATTCCATAGAAAGATTATGGTAATCCGTCCGTTCCATTTCCTCCAAACGCTTTTGCTCTTCCTTTGTCAGCGTTCCGCTTATCCTGTGATGTGCTATGTCAAATTGCTTCTTTAGAAGCTCCAGATCCTTTTCTTCCTGGCTGCCGTCTGCCACATCATAGTCCACTTTTGCCTGCTGCATCTTCCTTTCCATATCATTCAGCGCAGCATCTGCCTCTTCCCTCTCCTTTTGTAACAGGCGTACATTCTCTTTTATATCTGCAATGCTTGCATCCATGCGCTTTTCCGCCTGGTTGACGCTTGTAACGCCATGCATTGCCTGTTTCCAGTAAATCCCCTTCTTCAT
This sequence comes from Lachnospiraceae bacterium, assembly GCA_009911505.1. Lineage (GTDB taxonomy): Bacteria > Bacillota > Clostridia > Lachnospirales > Lachnospiraceae > Roseburia_B. The sequence continues at coordinate 28,328 of QXXL01000066.1, forward strand.
AGCAGCCTTATCCTGGATCTTAGGAGCCTTTTTAAAATAAAAAGAATCTCCCATAAATAAGGCTTTGCCCTGATTCTCAATCCTCACACGCCTGCCCCCCCCTTTTCCTTTTTATGCTTCCGCGTTAATGGTCAGGCCTTTTAAATCCTCCACCAAAAGCTTTTGCTCTGCTAAAATCTTCTTAATATCTTCATCTACTTCCTGGACAAGCTTTTCTCCCTCCAGCATGTTTTCTGTCATCTCGGTAATATGCTCGCGTGTCTCTTCCACCGCAGCTTCTGCTTCTGCCCTGTCTTCCTTCGCCGCTTCGATACGCTCTTCTTTTTCTTCTTCTTTCTCCTTTTGGTTTTCGGCAGCTTCTTCTATTTCTTCTGCCTTCTCTTCCATCTTATCCATAGCATCGTCTTTTAAAATGCCAATCGCTTCCTTAGACGCGGCCTCCATTATCTCATCCTTTGCCTTCTGGGCGTCAATCAAGGCGTGCGATCTGAGCCGGTCTGTCTGTATATTGCGGACAGCCCTTCCCATTCCTGCCATCAGATCCTGGTTATCCGAAATCTTTGTTTTCCAGAAATCCGCCTGGGCATAAAGCTCCATCGAAAGCTTCTGGTACTCTGTCATCTCCCCCATTTCTGCCAGCTGCTTCTTTTCTTCATCCGTTAAAAGCTGCGTAGAACCGTGATTTGTAATATCATAATTCTTCTTTAAAAGGGCCAAATCCTTTTCTTCCTGGCTGTCATCCTCTATCTGGAACTCATCCTTCACCTGCGCCATCCTCTGGTTAATTTCCTGTAATTGCACATTGGCTTCATCACTGTCTTCCTGAAGCCGGCGCACACGGTCACGGATATCCTCTACATGCTTATCTATGCCTTTTTCGGCTTTATTAGCGGTTGTAACAATATGCATGCCTTCTTTCATATAAAGCGCCTTCTTCATAGCAACTTTATCCCGCACATCCATCTCCTGGTTTCCAAACAAAGGGTTCTGCATAAATAATGCCCTGTCCTGCTGCCATACTTTCATAACGTTACCTCCTACACCCTATTTATCATTGAAATTTTTTTGAATTATTTTTTATATCGACTACTTTTTGCAAAAACATAAGTAAAATAAAGATAATTTAACAAAAGGGCCCCCGATCCAAAACCGGAGACCCTCCCTGATTCCCTATTTCTTAAAGCCCGCCTGGACAGGCTTGCTTGCCGGCCCGTACAGCTTGCCTTTTTTTACAACAACCTTATAAAAATTTTTGCCTTTTTTGGCCTTCTTATCTGTATAGCTGTTCTTCTTCGCACTTAAAGACGCCACTTTCTTATAAATACCATCCTTTTTTGCCGAACGGAAAACCGTATAGCCCTTTGCACCCTTTATTTTCTTAAAGCTGATCTTAATTCCGCCCTTAACAGCCTTCGCTTTCACGCCTGTAACCGCCTTTGGCAATGTTACAGACACGCCCTTGCTGGCTGCGCTATTGGTATATGCGCTGCTTCCTGAAACTGCAACTACCGTATAAGCCAGTTTCTTTCCTCCCAATGCTTTCGTATCTAAATAAGAATTCTTTGTCACTGAAGCAATCTTCTTAGCCGCGCTTTTACCAGCTTTACGGTAAATATCATAGGAAGAAGCCCCCTCTGACTTTGCAAACGTAATTTCAACGCCGTTGGCCTTGCTGGCCACTTTCACAGATGCAGGTGCGGCTAAAGCAATTGGCGCAGGTGGATTTACAACTGGCGCCTGGACCGAAAGCGCTGCCTTCGCCTGGTTTAAGCCCGCAAGAAGCGCCGACAATACCTGTAAAGACGCATCCGCCTGCCTTGCCGCCGCACGGTCGTATGCAGCCACAAAAGCATCCCAGCTTTCTTTCGTATAGCTGCCCTGCCCAGCGTCTCTTACTGCCTTTGCTGCCGCAACGGCTGCATCCAGTTCCAAAAGCTTTGCTGCACGTTCAATATCAACTGTCACGGTACACTCTGCCGTCTTTGAACCGTCTTTTGAGACTGCGGTAATGACTGCCGTCCCGTCTTTTAATCCCCTTACTACCCCATTGCTGTCTACTTGGGCAACAGAAGGATCCGAGCTTTTAAATGCCACCGACTTTTCTGTAGCGTTTACCGGAAGGACCGTCGCCACCAAAACATCATATGGCTTTTCTGCTGTAAGCTTCATTTCAGCCTTGTTTAACCGGATACTCTGTACCGTGACAGGATTTGTTGCCGCATCCATATAACGGATTTCAAATTTGTCAATATTGGGGCCTCCTTTTGAATCTGCTGTAAATACCAGCTCCCCTGCCCCGGCTGCCGTTACCTTCACAAGCATCTCTGCAATATGGTCTTCCGTGGCGTTTTCTTCCCCATAGACATCCAATGAACCAGCCTCTACATTTGTGCCGCTCCAGTTAAACGCATTGGGGTTTGGGCCCCCTTGTGTCCTTCCGCTCCGGTAAGACGCACTAATCCGGTACGTGCCCGCGCCCGCCGCATAAAATGGAAGCTTAATTTTATTCCCTTCTTCAAACCAGTCTACAATCGTCCCATAGTCCTTTGTAGTGATGCGGACGTAATTATCCGGATTTACAGCGCCCGATGCATCCAAGATAAACTCCTCTGCCTCAATAACCTTATCCTCATTTACCCCACTCGGAAATACATAAGGATCTTCTGCCGTAAAACCATCCCGTTCCTCTAACGCGTTTTTCGCATTGAACAAATCCAAAGCCGCCTGCTTTATTACCTGCTCTGATGCAATGCCGCTGGCTTTATAAGCCTTAAGTACTGCAAGCGCTTCTAAAAATGCATCTGCACCGGCATTTTTATACTGATCTATATTGATTGCTTCACAATCCGCCAAAATTTTGTCTGCGTTGACCGTATAAAGCGTCACATGGGTACTTGAAAGCGTGCCGATAGAAGCATCCCCTGTCTTCATCAATGTGAAATAAAAATCCTTCCCGTCCGTACTCCTGTCATTATCAAGCCCTGTCAGCGTAATCTTCTTAGAAGTTTCCCCTTCTTTAAAGGTCACGGTATCTGTTAGGTTAACATAATTAACGCCCTGTTCCGCCCCTGCAGACTGGGTAGAATAAGAAACAGATACGGCCCCTCTTGAACCTGCCCTTCTGACAATCTCTACCTCCGTAGTAGCTCCATACAAAAGGCTGCATTCTGTCTGTTTCATTTCAAAAATTCCCGAACCGTCTGTATACTGCGCTTCCGAGAGGCCAATTGCTTTATTGGTACATACCATGCGGACTGTATGCGCCCCATAAGAAAGCTCTGGCGTGACATATAAAAGCTGCCCTAACGCCCTGCTTTCTGCCGCGGTATTAACCGTTGCCTCCTTTTCACCGTCAATATAAACATCCATTGTACCGTGATTAGGATCTTTTGTCCCCAAAATCCATGCCTGGGTCCCTGTAAAGGTAAAGGAAGCCTCGCCCTTCTTTGTGGCATTTGACCACGCAGATGTATTGTTATTTTCCAAGGTCCAGCTGCTGTCAAGATCAAACTCTGTAATAGGGATAGGCACCAGGTTATTTGGAAGCTTCACAGCCCCGCTGCCTTCCAGTTCAAACCCCTCTGCAGCCTTAAATACGCCTACGTTATTGATCATCGGCGTCGCATATGACGAAAGGATATTAATGCGTACCGCTGTCCCGGATACCGGCGCAGTGCGGCAAAGGCGTTTGGAAGAAATTGTTTTTCCTTCGCCAAATGGCTCCCAGCTGCCTGTTACATCCTTGTATTCTACGGAGAACGAGGAAATTGCCTGTCCTTTCTGTATATATTCCTCAATAGATACCACGTCAAATGTCCTTATCCCGCCCAGGTCAATCTCAAGCGTCCCCGTCGTTTCGCCCTCTTGTGGGGCCCAATAAGTATTGTCATACACTTCTCCATCCGGTATTTCATCCAATACATTGCTTGGGGAAAATGCCTTTGAATTGCCCCAGACAGAGGTCGCCAAAGCCGTTACCCCTGCTGCTTTGGTAAAATCCTCATCAAAGGTTTCTTTAATATTTTCTCCAAACTCCTTAAAACGGTCCATCTGTTCTTCCCCAACCGCGCCAGTTTTATTAGGGGAAAGGTTTAAAAGCAGCGCTGCTCCATGCCCTACTGTATTAAAATAGATATCTCCGAGCTGGCTTGCCGATTTCACCGTACTGTCTGGCGCGGCATCCCTCCAGAACCAGCCGGGCAAAATCCTTACGTCCGCTTCTGGCACCGACCACTTATCTCCATTGTAAATACCGTTATTGCCGCCTCCTGCTGTTGAATAAGTTTCATAATTCTCACCGCGGTTTACTTTCGCCCACGTATTGTCCGAAGCAGTACCGGCTTCATTTCCAATCCAGTGTACGCCCCCCGTACTGCCCAGTTCCGCACCTGCCTTGTGCGTCCCGAAAATCTGGCAGCTTGGGTTCTCGCCCGGATTGTCTCAAAAATACCCGGCCAGTCATACGTCTGTATATTGCTTGCACTCCCCTGTGCGCCGTCCATCCACCACTCAATAAAGCGGTCGGAACGCCTGTCCGGGTTGTTATTTCCATATTTATAGCTTCCGTCCTCTTTCTTCGCAGTACAGATTTCTTTAATCTCATCCTGGTACAGCTTATTATAATCCGTATACCCTGCGTAATTTTCCCGGTTATTGTTATCGCCAAAACAACCGTATTTATCCTCATGGATATCCCATGGGGACAAATAGCAGCCCATATCCAGATTGTATTTCGTACACGCATCTGACAGCTCTTCCAGAATATCCCCGTCATATGGCGTACTCCCAATATCATAATCCGTCAATTCGCTGTCCCACAATCCAAAGCCGTCATGATGCTTGACCGTTAGCATAATACGGCTAAAGCCGGCATCCTTAACCGCAGAAACCAATCCCTCTGCGTCAAATTTCTGATCGAGCTTAAAAATATCTGACGGCTCCCTTGTCCCATAATTTTCACCCCATTCCACATTATTAAATGTGTTTGGCCCAAAATGGCAGAATGCGGCAAGCCCGGACTTCATATAGTGAAGCTGCTCATCATTAGGCAGCGCCCCCCAGCTTTCCGGTTCACTTGCCTTTGCATTACTTAAATCCGAGTCAGAAAGCATCCTGGCAGCCGCTTTTATCTGCTGTGGTACTACAGCAGAAGACACAGCCATAATAGCCGCCATCGCAATTGACAGATAACGTTTGCCTTTTTTCATAACATAGTCCTCCTTCTTCATTTCAAAAAAATTATCAAAGGAATGTCAAAGCGCACTTAAAAGCTGCTTTCTGCCAAATGTACGGCGCAATTTATGGAAGGATATACCCAAAAACCCACTGGGCTACACCAGCTAAACTCATGCATATGGCAGAAATGATTGTTAAAATACGCTCTGTAACAAACCTTTAACAGCCATACCCCTCTGACTATGTTACTGGATGCTTGCCACCCAATCCCCATAGTTCACTATCTTACTAGTACTCCATCCGCTATTTTACACATAATAATGGAACACCTACCAGAAACACTACTTAATGGCTTCTTCACTCCTTATATCTCTATCATATCCTAAATATTTCCTAAATACAACAGATAAATCAGCGTAAATACCAATCCCACATAAAACAGCAGCAGCCCAAACGACAAACTCCTCTGTATAATCATATTCGTTTCCAGAATCTTCTCCCTCTGCACCGCCAGCCTATGTTCAAATGAAACCTCCCGTTCTGGCGCAGGCTGTTTCAACACCTTGCGTTTCATCACCCTAAGCCAGTCTAACGCCGCCCCCAGCAGATGCGTAAACCCTGAACCTTCTGGCAATTCATGCGGTATTTTCCGATCCGCAAATACCGTTTTGCGCAGCAGCAATATCACCCAGTCCGCCAAACTGTCCAACACCCTGCAGGCCACCCTGGCCATAAACGGCAAAACCGCAAGCAGCACCGGACGGTAAAGCAAATTTTCCAAATCCAGCCACTTAGGCCAACAATCCTTATACGCCCGGTTACTCCCCTTATCCATCATCAAACGCCTGCAGGCCAGCGCATATACCCCAATCCCAATGCAAATTGAAATAACCGCCCCACGCAGGTTAATCAAACTAAAATACGCAACAGGGTGCACTTGCCCGTCCAAATGCATAAACCCCTGCCCCAAATCCGCCACAGCATCGCTTGTCAAGTGCGGCAAAAGCCCCAGCAGCGGAAGCACTGCTGCACTCGCCCCAATTGCAGCCGCACTGACCGGACTTAAATACCGTTTCATCCCGTCAAAGCGCTCCTGTTCCTTTATATCCTGGTTTTCCTCCACAAAAACCGCCACAAAAAGCTTCGTCATATACGCAAGCGTCATCCCGCCGCTAATCAAAAAAATCCACTCCGCCATCCCCAAAAATCCAGAAAGCCCACTGGCATGCCCAATCCCTTCCACAATACACTCATGCAAAAGCGTCTTACTAATATACCCATTAAAAAGTGGAAGGCCAGAAATCCCCAAAGCCCCCGCCAGAAAACAAAACTTCAAAAACGGTTTTTTCCTCCCAAACCCACGAATATCATTCAAATTCAACTTATGCACATTCATTACAACCACACCCGCAACCATAAACAATACCAGTTTAATCAGCGAATGGTTAACCATATGCAAAAGCGTCCCCCGGACAGCAAGGGCATTTTCTTCCCCTAAAATCCCCTGCATCCCAATCCCAAGCAAAATAAACCCAATCTGCGACATAGAGGAACACGCCAAAGTCCGTTTAAAATCGACCGAAAACACCGCAAGCAGCGCACCGCCAAACATCGTAACCAGCCCAATCGAAAAAACAAACAGCCCCCACTCTACATCATACAAAAAAACATTGCAGCCTACCGCAAGCACCCCAAAAATCCCCGCCTTTGTCAAAATACCAGAAAGAAGCGCGCTCGCCGGGGCAGGCGCGACCGGATGCGCCTTCGGAAGCCAGATATGCAGCGGAAACGCGCCCGCCTTCGCCCCAAACCCGACAAACGTACAGCCGCCCGCAATATAAAGCAAACGCTTATCCGCGCAAGCCGCAGCAGCAGCCGCAAGCTCCGACAATTCCAGCGTCCCCAGCGCGCGGTACAGCAAAAACAGCCCCATCAAAAGCGTCATCCCCCCAATCACCGCAACCGCCAGATACGTCTCCGCCGCACGCAGCGCCCCGTCCGTCTCCTCCTGCGCAACCCAGACATACGACGTAAACGACATAATCTCAAAGAAAATAAACGTTGTAAACAAATCCGCCGACAAAAAAACCCCCATAGTCGCCGAAAGCGTCACAAGCTGAAAGAAATAATACCGTCCCAGGCGGCGCTCCCGCGCCAAATACTCCCTGGAAAACAAAAGCGTCATCATCCACATAAACGCCGCAACAATCCCGTACACACTGCGGAACCCGTCCAGGCAAAACGAAATCCCCAAACCACAGATCCCCGGCACACGCATCCAACTTCCCATACCTCTTGCGGCAAAAACAAGCATCACGGCAAATTCCAGAACACCCGTCCCCATCGCGAGATAATCCCTGGCATCCTTCCACCGGCCATGCCCAGAACAAACCGCCTGCCGATCCGACGCCCAAACCACAAAAGCGCCCGCAACAGGAAAAAGAATCAGGTATAAAAATAATCCTTCCATTTATACTTCCTCCTTGATAAATGAATGTTTTTGTATATTGATAATAGAGGGGGGGATGAAGCTGCCGCCAGGGGAAGGATGGGGCAAGAGGGGATGGATTCCGGGCTGTGTTCCCGGATTAAGATATTCTAAACAGCCCCCAAACGCTTTTCTCACGCGGACGGAACCGCCCCTTGATGTGCCATCCATGGCACTAAGGGGCTTTGGCGGACGTCCTGTCCGCCAATTCCTGGCTGTGCCCGGGACCGTTAAGAATATCTAAATCCACTCACAATGCCCGGAATCCATCCCCTCTTGCCCCATCCTTCCCCTGGCTACGTTTTCGGCACCCTTTTACATACGCTTTTTGCCACAGCGTTATAGTGTGCTAAAGTTACTGTGGATATTTTTATACTCCCCCAAAAATATAAAAACTCAAATATATACTTTGCTTCCCTGGTTTCTACATGAATTGCAATGCCGGATATAAGTATGCACATCCCCAGACATTCAACGCATTGCAACAAAATTCAGGAATTCTTAAACTCCCTTGCGCACTCTTTTCTCTGCCAACCAAACAACAAACTCAACCTATCTACCTCTCAATTCCGTTCCGCATAAACAAAAAACGTCCAACATACACACAACAGCCCAAGCTTTCAAAAAAGCCCCCGCCAGCCACGCAAACGTAAGCATGCCAACACCGTAGTCAGCCAGAGGGCAGGGTATGCGCCTGGGGCCTTGTGATGGGGGTTAGGGGCTCTTAAGTATCCCGTGCGATCCACAGCAATGCCCTGCCACGGATGGCAGGGCAAACCGTAACCGCGCCATGGACGGCGCGTTTCCGGTGGTTGCGTCAGCATGAGAACACGAAAATGGGATACTTTAGAGCCCCTTAGCCCCTGAACACAGACCCAGGCGCATACCCTGCCCTCTGGCTGACGTACCACTTGCCACCCCGCTTCGTCCCCCTCTTTTTTAAAATCCCCCCCGCGCCACCGCCGCAAACAGCTCTGTAAACGGCACAGAACAAACTCCAAATCCCACAATACAAACCACAAACACCAAAAGCGGCGCAAGCATCATCCAATTCGGATCCCGCACATCCGCAACCGTCCCATAATCAAAATCCGCCTTCGGAAAATAAGCCCGCACCACAATCCCAAGCATATACATCGCCGTAAGCAGCGCGCTCACAAGCAGCGCCCCCACGCCGGCATAAGCCATTACATTTCCGCTTGCAATCGCCGCGTCCGCCAGATTCCACTTGCTGACAAAACCGCACAGCCCCGGCACGCCCATCAGCGCAAAAGACGCCGCCGTAAACACCGCGAACACCTTCGGCATCTGTCTGGCAAACCCGTCTAACTGGTGGATATAATGCCGCTCACTCTGGTGCATCACCGCCCCCGCACAGAAAAACGAACAGATTTTCATAAACGCATGGAACACCATATGGCAAATCCCCGCCGCAAAACCCGCCGGGGTCATCACCGTAACCCCAAACAGAATATACGAAAGGTTGCTCACCGTCGAATACGCCAGCCGCCGTTTCAGATGCGTTTCCTTAAGCGCCATAGACGACCCGTACAGAATCGTCACCAAAACCGCCCCCATCACCAGGTACTGCGCCCAAGTCCCGCGCAGAAAATCCGCCCCAAAGCAATAAAACGTCAGCCGCATAATCGCAAACGCGCCCGACTTTACCACGGCTACCGCATGCAAAAGCGCCGTAACCGGCGTCGGAGCCACGCCCGCCTGCGGAAGCCACGAGTTAAACGGGCATACCGCGGCCTTTACGCCAAACCCGAAAAAGCTGAACACATAAATCAGCAAAAACAAATTCCTGCCCTCGGAAAGCTTAGCCGCATTCATCACGCCGCCCAATAGAAAATCCGAAGTCTCCCCATAGGTAATCACAAAAATCATCCCGATAAACGCAAACGCCGCCCCGCCGATGGAATAATACAGATACTTGCGGCTCGCAAGAATCGCCTCCCTGGTCAGCGTATGCATCACCAAAGGCAGCGTCACCAGCGTCAGCATCTCATAAAAGCAATACATCGTCAGGAAATTATCCGCCAGCGCAATCCCAAGCGTCACCCCGTACGTAAACGTATAAAACATAAAAAACGTCTTTTCATGTTTTTCCTTCGTCATATATTCAAACGCATACAGCGTCGCAAGCGGCCACAAAAAAGAAATCAGCCCCGCAAACACCGTGCCCAGCCCGTCCAGCTGAAACGCTATCGCCAGATTTCCGGTAAAATTTACAAGCGTAAACTTCTCAAGGGGCCGATGCAGCAAAAGCATCCAGACCAGAACCGAATTAAGCGTCACTAGCCCCTCTAAATACCAAAGCATATGCCGTCTCTTCTTCCACGGGATCAGCGGGTTTAACGCCCCTCCCACGAAGGGGACAAGCACTGCCAGAAACAAATAAAATGCATTCATCAAATCCCCTCCTTATACTTCCAGCGTAAGCAAATGAACCGCATACGTATACAGCGAATCCGTTAGCCCATTCGGCAAAAGCCCAATCAAAACCGTAAGCGCCGCAAACACCAGCAGCGGGACCAGCATAATAAGGGGCGGCTCTTTTCCTGTAAACCGCGACGCGTCATACCCCTCCCCCGGGAAAAACCCCTTCATCGTAACAGGCAGAAGATACCCTGCCGTTAGCAGCGCGCTCACCAAAAGCACCGCCGGACCAAGCCACGAAAAAACAGGAATCCCGGAAGCAAGCGACCCGGACGCCAATAACCACTTGCTCACAAAACCGCTTGCAGGCGGAATCCCGATTAACCCCAGCGACACAATCGTATAGCACCAAAGCGTAACCGGCATCCCCCTGCCAATCCCCCGCAGTTCATCCACGCGCGTGCACCCCGTCCGGTAAATAATCGCCGCCGCGCACAAAAACAGCGCCACCTTAATAAACGCATGCGCCGCCACATGCAAAAGCGCGCCCGTCACGGCCTCCCCCTGCATCACCGACAATCCAAACAGGATATACGAAAGCTGGCTCACCGTGGAATACGCCAGCCTCTTTTTAAGCGCCGGTTCCCCAAACGCCAGCATCGATCCCATAAACACCGTAATCAGAGCAAGCGTCATCCAAACCGTCTGCACCCACGTCCCGCGCAGAAAATCTACGCCTATCATCTGGTAAACCACGCGGATCACCGCCAGCACGCCTCCCTTTACAATCACACCGGAAAGCGCCGCCGAAGCAGGTCCCGGCGCAACCGGATGCGCCGCGGGCAGCCACGCATGAAGCGGAAACATCCCCGCCTTCACCCCAAATCCCAGGATCATCAAAAACGCAACCACCAAAAACAGCGTCTTATGTTCCGCAAGCGCCCCGGCCGGAATCACGCCGCCCGCCGTAAACCGAAGCGTCGTCCCAAAGTGGCAGATAAAATAAATGCCAAACAACGCCATATACGCGCCCGCAAACGAAAAAAACAGATACCTAAGCCCCGCCATCACCGCTTCCCGGCTCTGCGTATGCAGCACCAGCGGCAGCGACGTCAGCGTCATCAGCTCATAAAACAAATACAACGTAATCAAATTTCCGGCAAAATCAAGCCCCAGCAGAACCCCGAACACAATCAGATAAACACCGTAATACCGTTTTTCATTCTTCTCATGCTTCATATATTCAAACGAAAAAAATCCCGCCAGCACCCAGACCAGCGTAACCGTCACAGAAAAAAAACGCCCAAGCGTATCCAGTTCAAAAAAAATCGGAAACTCCTTCGTCAAATAAAACAGCGTCACGCCGTCCGCCGGAACCATAACCGCAAAAAAGGCAAACGCCCCGCCCAAAACCAGCACGGCCCCCGTATAAACCAGAAGCGACCTGCGCTCCTTAAAATCCCTTTTCAACAACAACAAAACACCGGCCAGGATTGGAAAAAACACCGGCAAAAGCAGACAATGCTCCATTTCGATTCCTCCTAAAAATGAACCCAACGCCCCGCGCTCTCTTTAAGCAAACACAGAAAGCCCCTGCGTAATCCAGTCCGCAATCGGCTGCGAACACATCCCAAGCACAATATTCAGCGCCACAAAACATAAAAGCGTCAGCGCATACAGCGGATGATCCTTTGCAAACACCGACGGATACCCGCTCTTAATCGGCGTATAAATACGGATCACCGTCTTCATAAAATAAATCGTATTCAACACCGTACTAATCGCCAGCACAATCAGCGCCGGCAGCATCTTCAAATTGCTCTGCACCGCTGCCTGCGAAAACAAAAGCTTGCTGATAAACCCCGAAAACAGCGGAATCCCGACCATAGAAAGCGCCCCGACCGTAAACGCCAGCCCCGCGCATACATTGCGGTACGCCGCTCCGGTGAGTTCAATAAACTGCTTATTGTCATCCGCCACATCCGTAAGCCCCACACCCGAAACAAACAGCAGCGACTTTGTCGCCGCATGGGCTAAAATATGAAACACAGACGCCACCATCCCGGCCGTCGTACCAAGCCCGAAGCCCATATAAATATACCCGATCTGCGCCACCGAAGAATACGAAATCATCCTGCGGATATCATTTTCCCGAATGGCGCTCGTCGAGCCCATAATCATCCCGGCCAGCCCGAACACAAACAGCACGTTGATAATCCGGCTCTGCACAAAAATATCAAACCCGATCACGCGGTAAATAATTTTAATCAGCAAAAAAATATACCCCTTCGACACCAGGCTTGAAAGCATCGCCGCAGAAGATACCGTAGAATACCCGTATGCGTCCGGCAGCCACGCATGGAACGGGAACAGCGCGCTCTTAATCGCCAGCCCGACCACCATCAGCGCAATCGTAACCAGAAGCGGGATCATATAAGACCCTTCCGCCGCAATCTGCCGCACGCTCTCCTGCACATTGCTCATCAGAAGATGCCCCGTCATATCATAAAGCATACAAAGCCCAATCAAAAACAGGCCCGATCCGAGCAGGCTCATTATCATATACCGCGTCGCCGCCTCAATCGCGCGCCCGCTTTCCATAATCATAATCAGCCCGCACGCCGCAATCGTATTGATTTCCACAAACACATACGCCGTAAACAAGTCGTTCGTATACACCAGCGCAAGCAAAGAGCTCAAAAGCAAATCTACCATAATATAGTAAAGATTTTCCTTGCCCGGATCGATTTCCAGCCGGATTTTCTCCCGCCCGCCGTTTAAAGAAAACAGCATAATCACGCAAAAAAACAAAGCCATCCCGGCCTCAAGCGTCCCGAACCGGATCTCGTTTCCAAGCGGCGCCGGAAAATGCCCCATCACATAGACATAGCTTTTGCCCGTAACATGCGTAAAATAAAGCGTACAGGCCGACAATACCCCGACCGCCGTTACGACAAACGTATTCAGCCGCCGCGCCGCCGCGCCCTTTAGCGCCGAACTGATAATCGCCGAAAACATCGCAAGCAAAATGGACAGGCAGGGGAAGTTCCTTATGATTTCCATTTTACAGCCCTTCCTTCTTCAGTCTCATCGTAATCTCGTCCAAATCAAGCGTATGGTACCTGCGGTAAAGCCGGATCGTAAGCGAAAGCATCAAAGCCGTCACCGATACGGACACCACAATCCCGGTCAGCACCAGCCCGCTTGGGACAGGGTTAATATACGTATCCGGGCTTACGTTCCCGTTCACCACAATCGGCGCAATATGCCCTTCGATATACCCTTTTTCCGCCAAAAACAGATAAACCGCCGTATCCATAATATTTAACCCGATTATCTTTTTAATCATATTTTTCTGCAGCAGCAGATTGGTAAACCCAATCCCAAACAGCGCCACCGCCACCACTTCCGCATAATTGGCCAGAAGATGCGTCCCGATTTCCATATCAAAGCCCCCCTCTCCGAAACAGCGCATAAAACGCATACATCGTACATGCCACCTCAGAGCCTACAAAAATATTAATCGGCAGCGTAATGCCCCCGCTCAAAATCGTCCCCGGCTCCCCAAGCGGGATTCGGCACGGCAGCCCGTTCGCCCCGGTCAGAAAATAATACGTCACAATGCACCCGTAACAGATAAGCGCCGTCACCTTCACGCATTTATAAACCTTTTCATTAAAAAATTTTTCCATCCTGTCAAATCCGAACGCCGCCACATACAGAATCATCCCCGCGCCAATCATCGCTCCGCCCGAAAAACCGCCGCCCGGCGAAAGATGCCCGTTTAATATAATGTAAATTCCAAACAAAAACACAACCGGAACCAGCAGCCTGGCAGCCACCTGCAAAATCGCGTCGTTTTTGGGTTCAAAGCCGCGGTCATTGGATTCCTTATTCTCCCGGATTTTATCCTCGTCCACCATCAGCATAATCATCACGCAGCAAGTCGCAATAAACAAAACATTCGTTTCCCCAAACGTATCAAACGCACGGTACGACAAAATCATACCCGTCACAATATTAACCGCCCCGGTATCCGTAAGCCCCTCCGAAATATACGTATCCGATACAATATTATTCGTCGGCTTATCCTCCCTGCCCACAGACGGCAGATACGACACCGTAATGATCAAAAGCGCCACCACCGCGACGCAAAACACAATACTAAAGCACCGGTACAAAATATTAAAAAAGCGCAGTTCCTTATTGTGCCCGCTGTCATAGACCTCTTCCATCGCCTGCTGCCTGTCTCGCATCCGCTCCTGGATCGTCTCTTCCTCTTCCACATACTCCTTCTGCGGGCACATTTCCATATTTCCGACAAACGCGTCCTTCTCCCCGCCCATCCAGCGGAAAAACCGGAACGCAAACGTCTTTTCATAATCACTTTGTTTTCTGGCGCGGCTCATGTTCATCCTCCTCTTCCTGCTGGATTGCATGGATTTTCTTTAACGTAACAAAAAACAGGATACTCGTCACCCCGGCTCCGACCGCGGCCTCCGTAATCGCAAGATCCGGCGACTCCAAAAGAATCCAGATAATCGACATAATTAAACTGTACGACATAAAAATCAGAATCGAATTTAAAAGGTTTTTGGAAAAACTGACCGAAATTGCGCAGACCACCAAAAAGGCCAGCAAAATCACATTAAATACGGTCATCCGCCCCGCCCCCTTTATCCTCTTTTTTCCGTTTCTTCTTCCGCAAAATCATAATGCGGCAGTGATCAAGAATCCGCTTATCCGTCGTCATCTGAAGCCTGGCAATCGCATGGGAAGACACCGGAGACGCGCACCACAAAAACACCACCACCAGCGCAAGCTTCGCCGTCACGGCATTCAGCCCGTTTGCCACCATAAGCCCCACCAGGCAAAGCCCAATCCCAAGGGTATCCCCGGTCGCCGCAATCTGCATCCGGTTTAAAACATAATGAAACCGGTATACGCCAAAAATTTCCAGAAAGAAAATAGACATCCCCATCACCAAAAAAGCCACCACTACAAAAAACCGAATCCACTCAATGATCGCCATATTTTTCCTCCCCCTTGTTTTTCCATTCCATATAAACGCCCATATATACCTTCGTCAGTATAATAACGGCAAGGAAGCTGATCATCGCGTAAATCAGGCAGATATCCACCAAATATCCCTCCTGCACCATAACCGCCAAAATAGCAATCGCCACCATAACCATTGTCCCCATCATATTAATCGCCACAATCCGATCCGCCATCCGAGGCCCCACAACCGCCCGGATCAGGCACGAAAAAAACAACAGCGCCAAAATAATCAAAAGCCCGAGGAACAGGATATGGTACGCCTGCTCCAACGCCGCAATTCCGCTATTCATGCCGGTTCCTCCATTTCTGCCTGGTATTTTCGTCCATTGCCTCCATTTTGCGCAGCATTTTGACAAAAACGCTCTCGTCAATCCCTTCCACCAGTTCCACATCCAGCGCATGTACAACCAGCTCGCTTCCTTCCAGCTTAATCGTAATCGTACCCGGCGTTAACGTAATGGAATTGGCAAGCACAACCTTTGCAACATCCGTTTTCAAATCCGTTGTAAATTTCACAATAACCGGATCAATTTCATTTTTAAAGCTGAGCGCTAATTGAATCGCGCTCATATTGGCCTTAATAATCTCCCAGATTAACACCAGGATATATGCCAGAATATACGGCAGCTTGCGCAAAAGCAACAGATCCGTTTCGACGGAATACCCCAGGAACTTACAGACAAAACCGTACATCACGCCCGCAATAACAACGCCAAAGGCAAAAATCTCCCAGGTAAACTGCCCATTCAAAATAATCCACAGCAATAAAAATATAATATACATAACCGACCTCACACTCCCTTAGTAATTTACACCCGAAGGTGTGAGAAATCAAGTATTATATTTTATTTTTTGCAAATTATTAGCCTAAAGAAGATTCCCCCATCTCCTTTAGGCTTCCCTCAAAGCATATTTAAAAATTCCATGTAGTTAATCAATATCCATCCTTCCAACACACAAACCACATTACCGAATGGTTCCACCCCCTAAATAGGCACCTCTACGCCGTCCAGTGCCAATAAAACCTTCTGTAGGCCGGCCAAAACCGTGGTCAGACAGAGGGCCCCTCTTTTTTACGGCATCTCCTCCTCCCTCACCCTATCCCGATCCTTAATCTCTTTATCCGACCTTTCAACAAATTTTTCCTCATCTGTCAGCTCCCCATCCTCAAGCGCCACATATTCCTCATCCTGATCCTGCACCTTCACCTTCCGTTTCCTTACGATAAGCTCTGTCCCAAGGATTGTCGCCTGCTCCTCCACAATCATCACATAGCTTGAGCCGCCATCTGAATGAAGTGCATCCACCGGAATACAACACCCAAACCTTCCGGTATTTTTATTTAACTCCATCTCCCCAATTTCCCCAATTTCAATACCCGGATCCTCAATCCGGCCTGCCACCTGGCAGCTCCCGTCCTCTAATTCCCCGACCGCTTCCACTGTAACTCCAGAAACCTGCCGGTTATTTTTTGGAAAAGACAAGCTCATCCGGTCCCCTGGCGCAATATAAGCCTTCTCCTCCTGCGGCAAAACTGCCACAAACAGTTTCTCTCCTGCAGCATCACTTAACACCATCGCTGAAGTATCTGCTGTCCGTTCTCCTGCATGCACTAAGATCCGGCCGACATACCCATCTATCTGGCACACCACCTTCCCCTCCTGCTGTTTTAGCGTCTCCAGCTTTTCCCTGCTCTCCTTGAGTGACCGGATCAAATTCTCCTGCTCAGTCTTGCCTGTTTCTGCCTGGCCGCCCATATTCGCATCTTCAACTGCCCTTTTGGCTTGTTTTATTGCATCATTGCGTTTCTCATTGGCGCTGTTTACTTCATTTGCCTTTTCCGATACCGCATCGTCAAGCGCTTGGCGCTCCTTCACATATTCCTCCGATAGCCTGGCATCCAAACTCCTTTTATAATCAGAAAACGCCTTCTTCTCTTTCTTCGTCGCCTTTTTTTTCTTAGAATCATCAAATAGTTTTTGATATTCTGCATCCTGTTTGTAAGCGTTATTCTTATATTCCTCCTCCGATGGAAATGCATTCCGCGCTTCTACGGCCGCATTATGCGCCTCATTTGCCTGGTTCACTTCCCCCGCCGTGGTATTTGACACATCCTCTAAATCCTGGTTGGCGCGGTTTAATGCCGTTGTCCCATTTAGATTTTGGCTGGCCAGCTTCTCCTCCTCCGCCTTAATCTGTGCATCCACCTGCCCCAATACTTTTTCCAAATCTTGCATCTCAATCCAAAGCAATGTATCCCCCGGCGCAACTTTCTGCCCCTCCACTACTGGCACCTTTTCCACCAAAAGCCCTGCTTCTGTGACAACAGGAAGCTCCTCTTTTGTCAAAACCGTACCGCTCGCCCTAATCTTGTGTACAAGCGTCTTAGATTCTGCGGTTCCAAAAGAAACCCGCGGCATCCGGTAAGCGTAAATGCCCCGGGAAACAATTGTGCATACCAGCATAAAAACCAGAAACAGTATAAAATACCGCACTGCCCGTTCTTTTCGTTTTTCCATTTCTGCTGCTCCTTTTAATTTTCCCTATACCGCAAAACGCCCCTTACTCTTTCATCCCAGAGGCTGCAATCCCCTGCTCCAAATAATCCTGGCCCATAAAAAACACAAACACTGCGGGAATCAACGTAATCACAGAAGCTGCCAGCGCAACCCCTGCCCTCTGCAGATCAATCTCCGGTAAATAAAGAGACAGCGGCCAACGCGAAGGATCCGATAAAAACGCCAGCGGCTGCTCTACCATGTTCCAGTACTCCAAAAACCCAAGCACCAGAGCCGACAAAATGCCCGGGGAGCCAAGCGGCAGGCCAACCTGAAAGAACACCTGCCACTCATTTGCCCCGTCAATCTTTGCCGCCTCATATAAGTCCTTTGGAATCGCTACAAACCCCCGGTACATGATAAATACTGGAAACGTTGAAAATACCGCAGGCAAGGTCACCGCCCAGTATGTATCCATCAGATGCATCCCGTTTAACACCAAATAAGAGGGCAGCATCATAACGCTAAACGGCATCAGCATTAAAATCACATAAGACATATAAAGCGCCCTCTTTCCACGAAATGAAAATTTCGCAAACGCCCATGCCGCCGGGATGGACACAAACATCTGTCCAAGCAGGATTCCACCCACAACCTTCACACTGTTCCAAAACACCACAAGAAACTCCGGCGTAAAAAACAACAGATCCAGGAAATTTTGAAGCGTTGGATACAGCGGCAGCAAATGCCATTCCACCTTCCCGCCCGGATCTCCCCAAATAGCAGAAAGCGAATTCAAAAGCTCCTTGTCACTTTTTAACGCCCCCAAAACGACTGCAAGGATTGGCAGGCATATCACAAACCCTGCCACAATCAAAAATGCCCGGAAACATTTCATACGCATCTTATGACATCTCCTCCTTTTCCCAAAGATTCTGTAAAACAAGTGAGCAAATGGCAAAAAAAACTGCTAGCAGCACGGCGGCTGACGACATTTTATCAATCTCCAGATTCGTAAACCAATTGTTAAACAAATGCTGCAGCAGGTAAATACTCTTTGGCGGATAAGATCCAGCCACCAGATATGCCTCCCGGAATACCTTAAAGGAATTCAAAAACGAAAGCATAGTAATTGTAAAAAACACAGGTTTTAGCTGCGGCAGGATCATATAGCGCACACACTGCCACTCTGTTGCGCCATCTATCCGCGCGGCTTCTGTAATGCCCGCCGGAATGCCCGCCATCCCGGCAATCCAAAGCACAATTGTATAACCTAGATTTTTCCATAAATAACTGATAACCAGTACCCAAAATGCCGCGTCGCCAGACAGCCAGTCCACCCTGGGCGCCCCAAATACCGCCAAAATCTGGTTGCTAATACCCGCCTTATGGAAATACACCTTCCAAATCAACACCACCACCGCCGTAGGCACTGCCATAGGCAGCAAGTAAATGGATTTGATAAAACGCATCCATTTACTTTTGTAAATCCCGAGCGCAGCCACAAAAGAAAGCAGCAGCAGCAACGGAATCCCCACGCCTACAAACCGGCACGTGTTCTTCACTGCCAGAAAAAACGCTTCATTAGAAAGAACCTCCCGGTAATGGGATAACCCGCCCGAGAACGATTGTAAAAACATTTGTACAAATGGAAAGAACGTAAATACGCCCACCCCCAAAACGCTTGGCAGCAAAAACCACCACCTATTCCGCCAGATAGAGCCCGATTTTCTGTACAATCTGATCACATCCTTCGTCGACAGGCAAGCCTCCCTCTAAAACTTTTATGCCGCCTTCAAGCACTGCCGTTAGCGCCACATCATCTGAAACCGCGGCCTGGCCAAGCATGCCAATTTTTTCTTTCAGCGCCGCAATTTCCTCTGCCGTAGGCCAAGACGCTTTAAAATTCACCCGATCTGACGTACTTCCATCCTCTTCTGCCACAGTCGCAGAGAACCCCACTGTCGAATTCGGATTATCTGTTTTGGTAAAAGTATCGTAAGCATCAGCATTGACTGGAAACCCATCTTCCAAATCTGCCTTCTGTACATTCATGCCCATAAGCTCCTTCAAAAAAGCTGCGGCCATCTCCTTGTCCTTCGATTTTTCGCTAATTCCCGCAATGCCATACGGTACAAACAGCCCTCCTTTGGGTGTACCCATAAATTCATATGCCATTCCCTCTTTGTTATCAACTAAACCCTCCGCCATCTGAAAATCCGTCATACCAGTCAGTTTCCCAACA
The DNA here is from genome assembly GCA_009911505.1 of Lachnospiraceae bacterium. Classification (GTDB taxonomy): domain Bacteria; phylum Bacillota; class Clostridia; order Lachnospirales; family Lachnospiraceae; genus Roseburia_B. Next base: position 48,177 of record QXXL01000066.1, read on the forward strand.
AGCAGGGCCTGTTCACGGCTCATCATTTCAAACATACCGCTGGCATTGATTGTAAAATTATTATAATCGTCCATCAGCCCATAATCTTCACGCCAGACTATCGAGTCATTATGGGCCTGCCGCTTGGCATCCGTAATATTTTTCTGCTCCTCTTCATAAACAGCCAGCGCCTGCTCTAAAAAAGCGCGTACGGCAGTTTCATCCACACCGTCTTGTGTAATTATAGAATGGGAATCCAGCATATAAAGCCGCTTTAACAGCTCTTCCGCCGTATAGGTCCCCAAAACCGTAGTCGCATTAGGCGCCGTTTCCCTTGCTGCCTTCACCGCGCCTGCCACCCCGGTGATATCCCCAATGCCTGCCACCTGATCTGCCAGGCCAATCAGAACCGGAATTTGGAAGCGGATCGGAACCGCAAACAGCCCGCCGTCCGTTTCATACGCCCTTAACACATTGGAAAAATAATCTCCCTCCCCTTCCATTTCATTTGCCACGTCCCCTAAATCCATCAAAACACCCTTGTCAATATACGACTGCAGCGGCATTTCATCCATTAGAATAATATCCGGCCCTTCCCCTGCCAAAAGACGCGTATTTAAATTGCGGATCGCATCCTCTTTCGTCACACCGTAATCACCCAGCAAACCTATTTCCTGTTTGACATATACGTCCGGATTTGATTTGCGGAACATACTGATCGCCTTGCTGACCGTCATATTTTGATTGAGACTGTAAACCGTAAGCTGCTGCGACGGCACGGACGGCGCTTCCTTATCATATGTATATTGGTCAATTTCCCCGTCGTTAAACGCTACCAGAAAGCTGCCGTCGTCATTCTGCAAAATCGAAACCGCCTGCTTCGTTGGATCCCCCATTGCGCAAAGGCCGCCGTCTAACAGGTTTTCTATTGTGCTTCCTCCCAGCACATGGCTGTTAAGCCCGCCCGCAGACGCCGAAAACAACGTATTTTCCTGCGCATTATAACAAAACGCAATCTGCTTATAATCCGCTGTTTCCTGGGCAATAAAATCCGTCAGAACCGTATCATCCACCGTGCCAGACTCCGAAAGGCAGTATATTAGCTCTTCCGACAACAGATAATCCCCTGCCAGGCAGACCGTACCAACCGACTCCGAAAACTCACTGATCATACTAAGCGTTCCGGATTCCAAATCAATCCGGTACGGAGCGCCGCCATTCATAGTGCCGACAAGTGTTTTATCCCCTGTAAATACTGCGCCCGACAAATAGAAAAACTTTCCAGATGTATTCGTTAAGGCAACCTCTGAGCCATTGCCTGCACTGTCAATATAAACATAAATTTCATTCACAGAAGTACTACCGCCGTCTTCCCCGCCAGATCCGGTTTTTGACCAGTCCACATAAGAAAAAAACACCCCGCCGTCCGGCGCAACCGCATGGCTTGTAATCTCAATTTCCTCTATCCCGGTTTTCTCTGCAAGTTCAGCAAGCTCCCTTGTCTCCCAGGAATCTCCGTTGTCCCCCGAAACCATCAGGTTTCCTGAAGCCACATCTATAAAAGCAATACTGCCATCCGTAAGCCTCACCATGCTATCAATTTCACTAACTCCTTCTGGGGTAGTTTTAAGCTGCTCCATATACCTGCCCTTCACAGTCTCCTGCCCGCCTTCTTCCTGAGCCGACGACTCTGTAGTATCCTTTTGCCCGTCCTGCCCCGTCTTTTTCTCTTCTGCGCCTGATCCACAGCCTGCAGCGCCAATCAGCAATACACCTGTGAGCAAGCATGCCGCAATTCTTTTCCAACTCTCTTTTGATTTCATTTTCATACAAAAACCTCCTTCAAATACTCAGGCTACTTCCTGTGTATGCCACTATAACAAGCGAATCTTTAATTTTCCTCTAAAAATTTATAATCAACCATAATTATTTTCTGCTGTATCTGTCAGAATTAATCATAAAAGATGAACCGTCTATTCCATAAAATTTAGAGATAATTTAAAGCTTCTTATGTTAGAATAATCTTATACACAAAAAATAAGGAGATATCTGACATGCGAATACTACTGGTTGAAGACGACAAAAACCTCTTAGAAACCCTGTCATTTCAGCTCACCCACGCCGGGTTCATCGTAGATACCTGTGAAAACGGTGAAGACGCCTTATACTATATTACTGAAAACATCCACGACCTTATCCTTTTAGACCGCATGCTTCCCATTATAGACGGTATCACCGTCCTTCAAAAGCTGCGTGCATCGGGCAACCAGATCCCCGTCATCCTTTTAACCGCCCTAGGCGAGCTTTCCGACAAAATCACTGGCTTAGACTCCGGGGCAGACGACTATCTGGTCAAACCATTTGCTTTTGAAGAGCTCTTAGCACGCATCCGAAGCATAAGCCGCCGTCCAAGGCAATGGATGCCTACAGAAACACTCACATTTGGCGACCTTACCTTTGATCCTGCTGCAAACCGTTTAAGCGGCGCTGCTGGAAGCTGCACACTTTCCAAAAAAGAAGGGGCGCTGCTCAAGATTTTTCTTCAAAACCCAGCCCAAACCCTTCCGCGTGCTACACTCCTCTCAAAAGTCTGGGGCTTTGATTCTGAAGTAGAGGAAGGGAACCTAGATAACTATATGCACTTTATCCGCCGCCGTTTAAAATCCGCCAGCAGCAGCGTATCGATTAAAACTGTCCGCGGTATCGGCTACCGCCTGGAGGATACATCCCATGTATAAAAAACTTCATTACCGTTTAACCCTGCTTTTCACTGGAATTGCAGGGGCAATATTAATCACTATGTCCATAAGCTACCTTTATATGTCTGAAAAAGAACTGCAGCAAAACAGAGCCCTGGCCTTTTCCTCCCAGGTCGCTTCCCTGTTGTCTTCCCTGGAACAGCAAGCGTCCCTAACCTGGGAATGGCTGTCTAAAACAGCCGTCTCACAGAATTTTATCCTGTCAATATATGACAACGGCTCTCCTATTTCTTATAACCGGATTGTACTTTCCGACCAGGAAATCACCCTTGCTGATGAAGCCATGGAATACGCCCAAAAAAACTTTGCCTCCCTTTCGAACGGTTCCCATTACTCCGCCGCACACCAGGAATTTTCCTGGATTTCCAATGATAACAAAGGGTACGATGCTTCCTTTTTTAATATGCGCAAAAACTCTGGTACACTGACTGGACTCATCCTGTCCTCCCGTGACGTACTGGATCAGCAGATCCATGCGCAACGGTACCGTTTTCTTTTTTTTAATATTGCAGGTATTTTTGCCCTGCTCTTATTTTCGTGGCACTACACCGGGAAGTTATTAAAACCAATTATTGAATCCCGAAGAAAACAAGCCGCCTTTGTTGCATCTGCTTCCCACGAGCTGCGGACGCCAATAGCCGTCATCTGTTCTGCCGTTTCCGCCTCCAAATCCGCAAACGAAGTACAAAAAGACCACTTTCTCCACATTATTGCCGAAGAATCCCTCCGGCTTTCCACATTGGCAGATGATTTACTATTATTAAACCGCGCCGACACTGAACGCTTTGAATTAGAATTAGAGCCCGTAGAACTAGACACGCTTTTGCTTAATACCTATGAAGCTTTTGAACCATTGGCAAGGCAGCACCATATTTCCTTACAAATCTCTTTGCCAGAAGAGCCCCTGCCCCGCTGCAGCTGCGACAGCCGGCGGATACAACAAGCACTTTCCATTCTAATTTCAAATTCCTTCAGTTATGGTACGCCGGGCGGATATACCAAATTGACACTTTCCTATGATAAATCAATGTTTTGGATTATGGTAGAAGATAACGGAATTGGGATAGAAGAAAAAGATAAGCCTTTCATTTTTGAACGCTTTTACCGCGCAGACAAATCGCGCTCTGCAAAAGAGCATTTTGGCCTTGGCCTTTGCATTGCGCAGGAAATTATAACCGCTCACGGTGGAAAAATTGCCGTTACAGACACACCGGGCGGCGGTGCAAGATTTTTTATCCTGCTCCGCCACCCGGCTGCCAAATCCTAACGCCCCAGGCTTACTGCACCTGTCTGCCGGATTTGCATTGGATATACGTTATTTTTTCCTACCAATGCGGATATGTATTCCACATATTCTGCCGTTTTTGCTTTTGGCACAACCGCCAGAATTACCCCTGCAAAGCCCCCTCCATGTACCCTGCAGCAGCCATCCTGAATCCTTTCCAGGAAAATCTCTGTCAAGGCAAGTGTTAAAGCCACCTTCTGATCCTTTTCATTGGACTTTGACATGCAGTTCTGCAGCCATTTCCAAGAAGAATTGCCTGATTCTGTCAACAGCCGGAGTACTGTTTTGCCGTCATTTTTTGCGAGGGCTTCAGCTGCTTTTTCTACTCTGCGGTTTTCCTCGTAGAAATGAAGCGCGCGCATAATCGCCCGGTCATTCTTAAGCGCCTGTTCAATTCTGGGCAGCTCTTTGATAAATTCGTCCAATGTATGCTCACACAGCCGTTTTGCATCCATCGCCGCTGCAACCTGGTACATTTCTGATGGAACCGCTGAATATTCATCGCTTAAATCCCCATGCCCTTTTCCGGTATTGACAATGACCATATCGTATCCCAGCTGATCAAAGGATGCATCAATCTTTTCGCATTTGATATCATCTGCAAAATCTAAAAGGATCGCACCGCCTGCCGCACACGCCATCTGATCCATTAGTCCGGACGACTTCATCCAGAAATTATTCTCCGCATACTGCCCGATCCTTGCGCAATCCCCAAGCGGCATTTTATTATCGTTAAACATCGTATTAACAATCGCACAGAACAGCATTTCAAAAGATGCGGACGAACTGACACCTGCAGCTGCAATCACTTCTGTCGTAATATATGCGTCAAAACCCTCTACTTTGTATCCAAATTTGCCGATCGCTTCCACCATTCCTGCTACAAGCGCCTTCGTTCCGGATTTCTTCTCTACGGAAGAAGCGGCAGTAATATCCAGCTCAATCAAATCATATCCTTCGCTTAAAATACGGATCGTACCTGTCCCGTTTTGCGCTGCTGCCCCAATCGTATCCAGACTGATACTGGCTGCCACAATCTTGCCTCCGTTATGATCGGTATGGTTCCCTATCATCTCTGTACGCCCCGGCGAAGTAAAAAACTCAACCTGGGCATCCCCAAAATGTTTGGCAAAGCATTCCGATAAGTGCAAAAACCTTTCCCCACTCTTTTCGCTTTCCCCATAGACACGTTCTAAAACTTCTTTTGCTGGCATATTTGACATACCTGTTCTCCTTTCATTATGAAATTCTTAATATTTTAGAAACCAGCAGAATACTTTCCTGCCAATTTCCATTTTTCTTTTTTATTATAAGAAAAATATCTTTTTTCGTCAATGGTCCATACCCGCAATTCCATACAAAACTTATATTTCTTTTCACATAATACTTACTGCCCTTAAATAACAAAAACCCCGGAAATCCGGGGTTCTTAAAAAGGCGTAGGCCGGATTTGAACCGGCGCGTACTGGTGTTGCAGACCATTGCCTTACCACTTGGCTACTACGCCATAATGACTCCAACGGGAATCGAACCCGTGTTACCGCCGTGAAAGGGCGATGTCTTAACCGCTTGACCATGGAGCCTGAATATAATAGGTCTGGCTGACAACCTAACGAAAATATACTACCACAAACCATCCTTTTTGACAAGGGGTATTTTTATGATTTTTCAAACTTTTTTCTTTTTTGCTTATATGATTTAAAACAATTATAATTTCAGTTTTGCTATTTCTATAAGTAATTATGCTACCTTGGCTCATTTATCGGCTCATTTCGTTCATAATATGAACTCCTGCCAGCACCCTTCTGTTCCAAAATTTCTATTTTAAGTATAAAAAAGCCCTGTAAACAAAAGAGTATATATAAACTGTCCAATTTTAACTACTGGATTCTGGTCTTGACTAAACAAAGCCGCTACAAATACTGAGTTGTGGTAATTGACGCCTTCATAAATCCACCCTATTGGTAGACAAAAATCATTGATCTACATGTCTACACCCCTCCCCTACAGATATGATACAACTTGTGTAACAGTGCGGTTTACTTTGGGAAGAAGCCGCTTTTTCTCTGTTGTCTTTTCGGTTGGTAAAGAAACAGGCGGCTGAATCGTCTCCTGTCTTGCCCTCAAATTGAATATAGATGGATGCTTCATATATTCGGACATAAAAATAACCGATTCATTTTCAAAAATTCCTCTTGAAAACCAATCGGCTATATAATATTCGGCTTTCGCCTGAGCCTTTTGTTACAAATACATTATGCTAATCCTTACGACGTCCCCGCATATAACTGGCAGAATTTACTAATCTATCAAACTGTTCCTGGCTAAGCTCCAAGAGCCCCCGGCAGATTTTTTCCATGCGAAGGGCAGTTTCTACATCCTTCTCGTATATGGCAATGTCACAAGATATATTTAGTAAAAGACAATACTCCACCATCATTTCTACAGATAAACTATCATCTCCCCCTTCCTGCTTACTAACTGTCTCAACATCAACGTCCATTGCGTCAGCCAATTCTTGCTGTGTCCATCCCTTTTCTTCTCTCGCCTGCTTGATCAGCAATCCCATTCTTTTGTAATCATCCATCTTTTTGCATCTCCTTTAAAGCATTTTTACGACAATCGCTCCTTCCAACAGCCGTTCTCATGATGAGTAACACTCACTAAGCCTGTCATCATAAATCAATTTGACCACTGCTTGCATTCCTGGAGCCAAATCTTTTTCCAAAAATTCCTTTTCCGAAATCCAACAAACTTGTCCTTCTTGTGACGAACACAATTCACCCGCATAGCTTTTGGCATGATAGACATAGACAATCTGATGAACACTATCAATGAACCAATGATAGATACCATACAGCTTCGGATTCTAAATATCAAGCCCTGTTTCCTCCCGGACTTAAAAGAGCACTGACTCCAAAAACGTCTCATTTCTCTCCATATGCCCGCCCAGAAATGCTGCTCCGCGGTAGCTGCAGCTCACCTTTTCAGCATTACTACATTCCCCTTGCTGTCATGATAATGTTTGATCTCTTCATACATCCATGCAAATATTTTCTCTTTCTACTTCTGCTTCAAATGAAAATATTTCTTATCCGTTTGCAGCAGCTTATCCCCTGCCATTTAAAGGTTCTTTCTTGGCATATGAACTCCTTCTCTGTTCGTAATTATATCATAGTCTTTTGCAATGATATTTATTTCAGTAATTCATTATGCCCATAAAGAATTTTGAAACTCCGTTTCAAGTTTTTTTAATTCTTTTATCCTTTCAGCAATCATACTTAAATAAGATTCTACCGTATAACCCTTACGCAATTCCTCATCTGTACATCCTTTAAAATTGGATAATATATTGATAATAGACCGTATATTTAAGACAAAATACCTTATGAATATTTTAGGGTAGCACTCCTCATTCTCATAATCTTTTATTACCTCTCGAACCAACTTTTTCATTTTTAAAAATGATTCTTCATTCCATTTTCCAGCATTTATGCGAATATACATAAATAATTCTTCATCTGAAGCGCTATATTTACAAAATTTTATTAAACTTTCTTTTACCATATTTTTCATGCTCCTTTATCATATATCCAAAACTCTATTCTACAGCAATTCTTTTGACTTGTTGACAATTTTATCTTAATATACTATTGTTTCTATAAATTATCTGTTTTCGTTCACCAATCGGCTCATTAATCAGCTCATTTTCGCTCATAATATGAACTCCTGACAGCACCCTTTTGCTCCAAAATTCCTGCGTCACATAATCTATTGAGATAACGTTTCGTCGTTGCCACTGATTTTCCTAATAAATCACAACCTATTGCACTCGTGATTATAGAATTGTCATCCAGATACATCAATATTGGAGCCATGCGAATTTTTTCTACTTGTGATAACTTTTCTGATTGAGTATTAGACAGAGTGTCTTTTCCATATTTTCTTTTAATAATTTATTATACTGCTCACAAGGTTTACATTTGCAGTAATTCATTGTAGAAACAATTTTATTTGGAATATCTTCTAATAGCTTTTTAGCATTACTAATCCCAGTTACATCTCCATTATCATCTTTCCCAATGATAAGCGTTCCGCCCTGTGCATTAGCAGATCCACATATCCATTTCAAATATTCATCTTTCCAAATTTCCTTCCATTTCAACACCCTGATGTTCTGGCATTTTTCTTCCTGCTTTCACTCATTTGATTATTCATACATTATAATCTATTCTCTTCCTATCTTCAATTAATAAATGAAAAAAAGAAACCCCGTTATAAATTCATTACAAGCTTTCTTTAAGTGGAAAGCCACGGCTCTACCTTGGCTTTTGTGCATCCCGTATATATTTTTTCTTTTATAAATATTCTATATTACCATTCCTGCTTTATATAGGCTAGAATGAAAATCTGCCATTTTGTACAAAAACCTCTCTATTTCAAACAAATGAAACTATTTCATTGAGCAATCAAGGATTACATTTCTTGGTTAACAGCCGCGTGCTCCACCAACGGGTGCGGTCGCACACCGAAAATCCTTATATTAGACTTTCTAACCTTTCTTGCGATATATCACAGATAATCACGAGATAATCACGAGATACCAATACCATTTTAATACTCTGAACTTCTATATTTGAGCTGCAATCTCATGATAATACGTATTTTATCACGAGATAATCACGAGGTAGAGTTATGTTACCTGCTTCTTTAATATTTCCATTGCCATTTGAAGCTGTGTTAACAGTTCCACGCTTTCTATCTCCACTATATATTTTGTAGACGGACCATTTCCAACTTTCCTGACCAAATGTCTCTCTTCAAGAACTTCTATTGCTTTTCTTGCTCTGTATTCTGTTATTCCCAATGCGTTTTTAACCATATTAACAGATTGTGCCATACCATTCTTCATTATATGCCTCAAGATGCTTTTTTCATCCATAGATAAATCAGGATATGAATCAGCCAAATCAATATTCCACACTTTTAACTCAGTATGATTAATATCTGTTATGATTTCTGGTCCTCTAAACTCATTTTGTACCGCTGTTTTATAAATCAATGGCCCTCCAAACCCCTGACGCTCTGATGCTCCTAGCAATCGAAACATTTTCATAATAATCTCATTGCGTGGACGTGAATCTCCTCCCAAAAAAAATTGTTCTGGGGATACAAGCATTTTTCCTGGATTAATAAAGCAAAACCATCCATCATACACCTCTATTTTTATAGACGGATATCCCTGAACATAATCCGCATGCGCCAGGCAATTTACAAGTCCCTCTCTGATCGTTTCATCAAATCCCGATACTGGCATTCTTAATTGCCCGGAATCTAACATAAATGACTCTTGAAATAGGATTCTAATTTTTTCATATACAATATTATAAAAATTATAGAGATTCATTTCATAATCACTCGGCTCATCATCCGAAACCCTGTCAGACCATCTAGGATTATTACCTCTGTGATTAAAATAATCTAAATGGTAATGAGGAAATAATTCTTTAATAGAGTTACATTTTCCCAAAAAGAGCAAAGTTCCTCTTCTAATTTTCATTTCACCAGTCTTTCGATCCTTATAACAGGCTCCAATCTCTGTTAAAAAGTCCAACTGTCCCATTTCAATATATTTTTTCTTGGGAAATCTTTTGCTAACACGTTCTTTAAATGTGATTAGAGAATCTAAATCAAGATCCTCCATTGTAAAATTATCAGCAGGCAAATTATCTTGGCCCGGTTGCGCATTTCTTATTAATGCAGACAATTCATCTCTGTTTACCTTTCTATCACCGTCTCCGGTTCTTATCCATGAATTTTCCAACTTGCCATTTACAAATACCGGCTTCATGTTCTCAGCAGCTTCCTTTACATATATTATAATAACAGTTTTTCCATCAATAATATATGTATTCACATCTTGATTATCAATATTCTTATAACTTACTTTATTAGTATTAGAAAGCTGATCCCATAAACTTGTTAATGTTTTCTGTGGATTTGCTACACCCGATATTTCATTTTGCGGATTCCTTTCTTCAACTCCTAAGATAATCCATCCTCCAGATGTATTACAAAATGATGAATAACTCTCCCAAAACGCATTTGGTAATTCAGAAGCCTTTTTAAGTTCAATATAATATTTTTCATGTACGTTTAGCAACCATTTTTTCAAATCTTCATTAGTTAAATTCTCTGGATTTAAAATGTTCTTCAATTCTTTTCTCCTGCCGCAGCTTAGCCTAATACTTTGACATCTTCTGTTTCCACTTACATCATTATTTTTATATTATAATCTATCCTCTGACTATCTTCAATTAATAAATACAAAAAGAAACCCTGTATAAATCCAATACAAGGTTTCATTACATGGAAAGCCACAGCTTTACCTTCGTTTTCGTACATCCCGTATATATTTTTCTTTTATAAATATTCCATATTACCATTCCTGCTTTATATAGGCTAGAATGAAAATCTGCCATTTTGTACAAAAACCTCTCTATTTCCAACAAATGAAACTATTTCATTGAGCAATCAAGGATTACATTTCTCGGTTAACAGCACATTGCTTTCTAGAATCCTTCTCTCCCATCTTAGGTATAACAAAATCCTGTAAACACTAACGTTTACAGGACTTTTCCAAGCTCCCCGAGTAGGACTTGAACCTACGACAGCGCGGTTAACAGCCGCGTGCTCTACCGACTGAGCTATCGAGGAATAT
>QXXL01000054.1 GCA_009911505.1 Lachnospiraceae bacterium
GCAGCTTCCGACTCGTCAATCACCTTGATTTGCGTACAGTCTGCATTGGCTGCAAGCAGACGGGGCTTAATTGTATCGCCAAGTCCATCCTCTGCGGTTTGGTAAATAATTCTTATCGGCTCACGCTCCGTATCATCACAAGGCAGTTTATCTCCCCTTGATAAGATAGCAGCTAACTGTAAAATCATCATTGTCTTTCCATCGCCGGGGTCTCCGTGGACAATGGTTATCTTTCCATAAGGAATATACGGATACCAAAGCCACCCGACCTC
>QXXL01000055.1 GCA_009911505.1 Lachnospiraceae bacterium
TTCAGCCATTGCATCCACCGCCTTTTTCTACAATAATATTGAATTTTGCGGTTTTTAGGGTTATACTGTTATTATTACATTTTTGAATTGGCTGCCTTTCATCTGCGCCAACAGATGAGCCAAAGGCAGTCATTTCTTTTTTATTTTCCATTTTCATCTTCTCCTTTCAGACCGCCCAGGATAACGCCAATCAGTTCGATTGTGTCAAGCAGTTCTTCATTTACGCCCCCGCCCGCTTCAATCCTCTGCAATTCTGCAAGGACGGCGGCAAGCTCATTGCGGAGTGCCTTATACACCCTCGGATTTCCCTGCACAACCACGTCTTGGCATAAGAGCCGCCTTGTGATATAGTCCTGTTTGGTAAGCCCCGAAAGCCGCACCGCTTTGTCAATCCGCTCACTTTCTTCGGGGGATACCCGAAAGGCGACGGTCTTGTTCCTCCAACGGTTGCAGTTGTCCAAATTCTTTGCCGACATATCAAAAATCCCCCTTCCCTAAATCGTCAAGCCTGTCTGCCATTTCTGCTTGCTTTGACGGAAATAAATGTGCATAACGGTAAGTGATTTCAATGCTCTCATGCCCTACTCTGTCAGCAATTGCCACCGCCGAGAATCCCATGTCAATCAATAAACTGATGTGGCTATGCCGCAAATCGTGAATCCGTATACGTTTTACGCCTGCAGCTTTTGCGCCCCTGTCCATCTCGTGATGGAGATAACTCTTTGTTACCGTGAAAATACGGTCTTTCTTCTTTAAACCGTACAGCATACCGATATATTCCTGCATCTCCTCACAGAGAAACTTTGGCATCTTGATTGTGCGGTTGCTCTTTTTTGTTTTCGGAGAGGTAATCACGTCCTCCCCATGCAGGCGTTGGTAGGATTTGTTAATCGTGACC
>QXXL01000056.1 GCA_009911505.1 Lachnospiraceae bacterium
TAAAGCTAATAATTCTCCTTCTCGGATTCCGCACCAGTAAAGCATTTCAAAGGCGTAAAAGGAAACTGGCTTCTCCATCATTTCATCCGCAAACTTCTTATATTCCTCTTTTGTCCAGAACAGCATTTCTTTGTGTTCCTCGCTCCCCATATTGCCCGCCTTTGCCGCAGGATTGGAGCGGAGGTCGTAATAGCGTACCGCATGGTTAAATATTGCGGAAAGCTGATTGTGAACTGTTTTCAGATACGTTTGCGAATAGGGATTGCGTTTTTCATCACGATAGGCAAGCAGCTCATTCTGCCATGCAATGATTTCCTTTGTGCCAATCTCACTAATCTTCATCTTGCCGAAGTACGGGAGAATCTTCGTCCGAATGATATGCTCCTTTGTCAGCCAAGTGTTTTCTTTCAGTCGGTTCTTGACATCATTCGCATAAAGCTCCGTAAAGGCTTCAAAGTC
>QXXL01000057.1 GCA_009911505.1 Lachnospiraceae bacterium
GAAATACTGGCGGTTGACTCTCCCTGCAATCGTGATAAATCCCTGCTCCTTCAGCTCGTCATTCAACTTTTTAATGAGCTTGTAGGCGTAAGGCTTCGATATGGAAAGCTCTTGCGCCACCTCGTCCACACGGATAAATTTGTTGTCCATACAACCTCTCCTTTCTCTTTCTAAGCGTTTTTGCTTAATTCATAATACTAAACATTTTTGCTGCTGTCAATAGGTTTGCAAGAAAATATTAAACTTTTTTGTTTCGCTTATTCTTGACTTTTTCTAAGCATATATGCTATACTCCTTATAAACATACGAACAAGGAGTGAAACATTATGGCGATTGGCGAAAGAATACATTTTTTCCGCATCATGCGGGGCATGACACAGAAATACCTTGGTATGCTTGTCGGTTTTCCCGAACGGAGCGCAGACGTGCGTCTGGCACAGTATGAAACTGGCTCACGCAAGCCAAAGGCAGACTTGACGGCTGCGCTGGCGCAGGCTCTTGACGTTGCGCCGCAGGCTCTGGACATACCCGACATTGACAGCTACATCGGGCTTATGCACACCTTATTTACCCTTGAGGACATTTACGGTCTTACCGTCAGTGAATCAGACGGTGAAATCTGCTTAAAAGTCAGCAAAGACAAAAGCAAGAACGCCGACGAGCTGCTGAAAATGCTCTGCGCTTGGAAAGAGCAGACGGACAAGCTCTCTGCCGAGGAAATCAGCAGGGAAAATTACGACCAGTGGCGGTACAATTATCCGAAGTTTGACACCACGCAGCATTGGGCGAAAGTCTCCTCTAAGGAATTGAGCGATACCTTAGCCAAAGCGTTCAAGGACAAACTGAAAACCGATTGACAAGCACGACAAAAAACGCCCTTAGCCATGAGTTACTACCCACAGCTAAGGGCGTTTCTAATATGGATTTATTTCAGCCATCCAAACCTCTTGCAAATCATTCTGCCACCTGTAAACCATCAGACAACAAGAATAATCGCACGCAAACGACTGTTATCAATTTGTTATCAAAAGACCTTTCCAAAGTCCGCAAACCCGCATAAACACTGGGTTTACTAAGCATTTTTGTTTATTCGAACTCAATCGTAGCCGGCGGCTTACTTGTCAAATCATAAAACACCCGGTTCACCCCGCCGACCTCATTAATTATCCTCCCCATCACCCTCTGAAGCACCTCAAACGGAATCTCTGCAGCCTCTGCTGTCATAAAATCCACTGTATTAACAGCTCTCAAAGCAACAGCATAATCATATGTCCTTTCATCCCCCATTACACCAACCGATCTCATATCTGTCAACGCAGCAAAGTACTGCCCTATCATCTGGGCAAGCCCTGCATTTGCAAGCTCCTCACGGAATATTGCATCTGCATCCTGTACAATCCGCACCTTATCAGCCGTTACATCGCCCACTATACGGACCCCAAGCCCCGGACCTGGAAACGGCTGCCGGAAAACCAGGTGCTCTGGAATACCAAGCTCTAAGCCCGCCGTTCGCACCTCATCCTTAAACAAACTCCTCAAGGGCTCAATAATCTCCTTAAAATCCACACATTCCGGCAGGCCTCCAACATTATGGTGCGACTTAATAACGGCCGATTCGCCTCCAAGCCCGCTTTCTACCACATCAGGATAAATTGTGCCCTGTACTAAAAAATCAACGGAACCTATCTTCTTTGCTTCTTCTTCAAAAACACGGATAAACTCCTCCCCGATAATTTTCCGTTTACGCTCTGGCTCTTTTACCCCTGCTAGTTTCACATAAAACCGTTCCTGTGCATTTACACGTATAAAATTCAACTCGTAATTCCCCTGTGAGCCAAATACTTCTTCCACCTCATCACCTTCGTTTTTACGAAGGAGCCCATGATCTACAAAGACACATGTAAGCTGGCTGCCAATTGCCTTGGACATCATAACAGCCGCTACTGATGAATCCACACCCCCTGACAGAGCGCAAAGCACGTTGCCTTTTCCCACCTTTTTCCTAATTTCCTGTATAGAATCCTCCACAAAACGATCCATGCGCCAGCCGCCCGAACAACCGCAGATGCCCCGGACAAAATTATTAAGCATCTTCGTCCCTTCTTGAGTATGCAAAACTTCTGGATGAAACTGAAGCGCATATAAATTCCGTTTTGTATCTTCTGCCGCAGCAACAGGACAGTCAGTTGTATGTGCTGTTACCAAAAATCCGGGAGCAGCCTTTGATATATAGTCAAAATGGCTCATCCAGCATACTGTGGTTTCCGGTACGCCAGAAAATAACAGAGACGTCTTATCTATCAGTACTTTCGTTTTCCCATATTCCCGGACTGGGGCATTCTCCACTTTGCCCCCTAATATATGCATCATAATCTGGGCGCCATAACAAAGCCCCAGAACCGGAATCCCCAGCTCAAACAATTCCTTCTGATATGCCGGAGCCCCCTCTTCATAACAACTATTGGGGCCACCCGTTAAAATGATACCCTTCGGCTTCATTGCTACAATCTCTTTTAACGCAGTACGGTAAGAATAAATTTCACAATACACATTACATTCCCGCACACGTCTTGCAACGAGTTGGTTATACTGACCTCCAAAATCAATTACAATTACTTTTTCCTGATCCATGCATCCATTCTCCTTATCGCCTCTTATCCTAGAAATCAAGGTATACCATAAAAGTATTTCCTTCCCAGTCGTATGCCGGCAAAACAATCCTCTGCCAGACGCTACTTCTTATTATAGGTAAGGAGCAATGGAAAAACAAGCTTAATTTTTACACATGCTAAAAGATATCGGCTGGCAGATTACCTGCGCAGCTGTAATTCCTTTGTATTTTCCGCTACCCGCTTTTTTGACAGAGGATAAACCGCCACAAATACCACTGCGACAACCGTATAAATTACTGCCGGAAAAAGGGTGGAAAGGGCGTATATACCTTGACGTACGGAATCAGCCTGTGCTGTAGCCAGCGAATCGTACCCAATTGCTGAGAGCGCAAATCCGCCAAGGCCTCCAGCCAACGCCTGTCCAACCTTTCTGGCAAACGAATAAACACCATAAATTGTCCCATCATCCCGCTGCATTGTCTGCACTTCTTTGTCATCTATGACATCTGTTATCATTGCCCAAACTGTCATATTAAATAAATACATTCCGCCTACACTAGCTATAAAATTTACTACAATAAAAATCCAAACGTTTGTCAGCTTCATAAAATAGAGTGCAAAAAAAAGGACTGCTGCCACAATACACCCGGCGCTTGTCAGCTCCTTCCTGCCGAACCACTCTACTAATTTTCCTGAAATGGCTGCCAGGATCAGCGCCGCCGGAAGCCCTAAGAGATTATTAAATGATAGCGCCTTTGTATTTTTAAAATAATCCGCAAAAAGAAACGTACTGATAGACTGTCCCATTATTGTTGCGCAAAGTGTCAATATGGAAATTAGGATCATTGCAAGAAGCGCTCTGTTAGAAAACACCTGCCCTAATGTTTTTGCAATTGACGAACGCTTTCTTTGTGTCCCGTTTTTAGAAACTTTTACCCGCTCAGCAACCATGAAATAACACAGCAAATAACAGACAACTGCCAAGATGGAAAATGCCGCCGCCACTAGTGTAAACCTGCCCCCAATCACTACCTGGTTGCCTTCCGCGTCTGTCTTATAAATAAAAAGGGGTGCAATGACACTAATTGCCACTGAGGCAAATGTTGATCCCAATGAACGGTATATAGAAAGAGACTGCCTGTCCTTTGACCGATCCGAAATTACAGATGCCATGGAACCATACGGAATATTAATGGATGTGTAAAAAACAGAACCCCACAATAGATATGTGCCAAACATATAAATTGTTTTTGCCATCATAGATGCCCCTGCCATTACATCCAAATACATAAAAAAACTGGAAATGGCTACTGGGATGCACATACGCAGAATCCATACCCGGAATCTGCCCCTGGGGTTTTCCGGAGAGGAATCCGCAATGCGCCCCATCCCTACATCGGTAAATGCGTCTACACACCTCGCAACAAGAAACAGTACGCCTACCATAGCCGCATCAATTCCCAGCACTTTTGTGTAAAATATCATCAGATACGTACTTGCAAAAATAAATGTAAAATCGTTTCCAAAATCCCCAAACATATACCCAACTTTATCTTTAAAGCCAAATGGGTTCGTTTTCAAATTTTCCATCCTTGCTGCCTCCAACTGTAAGTATGGCATTAGGATTTCCAATCCTTTTCAAAATATGTAACTGTTTCTGAAAAATACAGCGCCGACAGAAAGCCGTTCTGTTAGCGCCGATAAATTAAATATGCTGATGCAGGTATTTTTCCCTTGTGGCCATTCCACCTCTAATATGGCGTTCTGATTTGTTCACCTCCAATACTTTTCTGGCGCAGTTTGCAAGGCCAGGATTAATTTGCGGGAGGCGTTCTGTTACATCTTTATGAACCGTACTCTTACTGATTCCAAACTGTTTCGCCGTCTGTCTTACTGTCGCATTGTTATCAATAATATATTTGGCTATTTCCATAGCTCTTTCCTCAATATAGCTTTTCAAAGAAATTCCCCTGCGATACTTGTTTTTACATTGTATGCAGGGGATTGTTTTTATATGCTTTGAAGTGGTAAACTAAAACTGGACACGATGATATAATCTATGTACAAAGGAAATATCATCCATGGACAAGCGGCGGCATACATCACGTTTTTTAATACTGCACGCCCCGCATACTCGTTGAAATACCATACGCCGCAGCAGTACAAGGAGGCCTATGCGCCGAAAGGCTTTTCCACAGGCGTTAGTGCTGGTAATTGATGCCTGGGGACATAGACTCTTCCTTGTTTGGCTTAGGTGCCAGATATCAGGTATTGGGTGATTGTCAAGCCCGAAGCCGCATAAGCGGTGCGCAAGCAGGCTTCATACGAAGGAATTGTAAAATGGCAAAATCAATTTTTGAGAGGTTAAGCGGCGAATATGAACAGCAAGAAGATTACTTAATACCACGCTTGACTGCACCCGCCGAAGAAGAACATTCAATAGGAATATGGGGACAGCAGCATCTGGACTATCTGAAACAGTGCCACAAATTCCTAAAAGACTTTACAATTCGGATTGCGGCTGACGCAATCCGATGCTCGCTATCCCTGTGGACATCCCGAAAAAGCCATTTTGGTAAAGATATCTTCTTTCGGCAAGTAAAGTTGAATATATTTTTGAGTTTTGTCCTTATCCGGTGCCATGCTTAGCAAAAGTTCTAATCTGTATTATCCTGGTATTTTTACATCACTGACCTAAAATTACCCTGTCTAAATTGCATCAGTCTTTTTCATATCCATTTCTTCGATAAAGTACTAAAAATACAAGAATGCTAATGATTAATTCTCCGATAAGCACTGCGATGTCCAGAGGTTTTAACGTATATGACATTCCCTCTGCAAATCCAGTTGCCATCTCTGTCAACACTCCAGTAAACAAAAACCCTGAGATATGGTGCAATTTTTCGGAAAGGTTTCCAAACATTGGAATCATCATAAACACGATCATCAATGGAGAAGAAATCAAATTTGCATTCATCTGATTTTTTGCACAGAGACCAACAATCATTCCCATGACACAACTAATCAGAGAGGCCGCCGCACTGACCAGTAAGAAAGTCGCGACAGGTACCTGGCTTATAGAAATATCACAGATCTCCAATACCACAAGATTGATGATATTCATCAGCACAAATGGAAATAGAATACTTCCGATAAAATACTGTATACCAGTGACTGACGACGTCATTAAGACCCGTAACGTATGTTTCTCTTTCTCTTCTGCAATGGCAGTTCCCACCATCAGGAATCCATCCATACACAAATTAAGGGAAATTCCCAAACTCAGGATCCAGGATACCAGAATTGGTGATAAATCACCTCCAGAATTGACTCTATATAAAACTTTCATCATCCATACCATCGCCACGGTTAGAAACGGCCCAGTCATAATCGCTGTATTGCGGCTGATACAAATCCATTTAATCTGTGCAACTGCTGTTAATTTATTGATATGATCCATCTTAAAACTCCTCTCACATACTGGCTAATCCAAGGGACGCTCCTGTTACTTGTAAAAACACACGTTCCAATGTTGGCTCGCAAGAATGAATACTCTGTATTTCATCCCTCTGCATCCATTCTGAAATTTTTGCAATATTTTGAGGGCTTTGATCTAAGACAACTTCTTCCTGATTATTCAAAAGCAGATGATATTTTTTATTTTGATTATATTTCAGGCAAAGTTCTTTGGGCGACCCGCACTCGACAATTTTCCCCTGATACAAAAGTGCGACTCTATCACAAAGTTTTGTGGCTTCTTCCATATTATGTGTAGTCAAAAATATTGACATACCTTCCTCTTTCAGATCCAGCAACATTTTATGGATAGATACTGCAGTCGATGGATCTAATCCGCTTGTCGGCTCGTCAAGAAATAAAATTCTTGGCTTATGAAGCACTGCTCTGGCCAAAACAAGTCTTTGCGTCTGCCCTCTGGAAAGTTTACCTGCCGGCTTTTTACGATGTTCATACAATTCCACCTGATGTAAGACTTCCTCCACTCTTACACTGGGAACTCGCCATATTTTTGCAAACATACTTAAATTCTGCCATACTGTCATTTTCTCATAAATTCCGCTCTGATCCGAAACCACGCCAATTTTTTCATAAATTGATTCATCAATATTAGCCGTATCTGTATCAAGAATTTTCGCCTCTCCAGATGTTTGCCGTAACTGTCCTGTGATTATTTTAATCGTGGTAGTTTTTCCAGCGCCCGACGGCCCTAAAAATCCAAGAATTTCGCCTTTATGAAGCGTAATATTGATATCCTTAAGCGCCAATTCCGTCTTATAGCGCTTAGAAATATGTGATAAATCCAGCAATACATTTTGTTCCATAACATAACCCTCTTTCTAAATATTTTCTTTATAATTGCCCTGTTTTTCTAGCGCAGAGTAATTATGATGGAAGTATCGTATCATGTTTTATCACCTTTATGCTGAGTTCTGCCTGAATGATATACTATATTGCCTGAAATGGCTTGTTAAACGCTGTCATCTAAATTCTACTCAACAACTCCCCCTTCATATTTTTAGAAAACAGACATTTTTCTCCGTTATCCATAAGAATTTCCCGATGCTTTAAATCTAACTCCTGAATCTTATTTACATTGACCAGATATGACCTGTGAACCCTTAAAAAATGTTCCCTAAACTGCTCTTGCAACTCCTGCATGCTGCCAATAAAATCAATACAGTCATTCTTCGCATGAAGTTCTATTCTGTGTGTACGGACACTTGTCTCAAAGAACATAATTTCATCCACTGGAACATGCCTTACAATATCCAACACCTTTACGGTAAAATATTCCTTTTGCTCTCCCTGCTCCTTACACATCCGCTCAGTAATGATCGCAAGGTTTTTGTACATTCCAGCCAGCATTTTTTCAGAATTGCCCTTTACTATATAATCCAGCGCTTCCAGGTGATAACGAAATGTCTCAAACGCCAGATCTGGAAAGGAAGTCACATAGATAAGAAACCCTCTGGCATCGAACTTTCGAATCTGTTGTCCCAGCATAAATCCATCCATCGGCTCATCCTTAAGCTCCACATCCAGAAAATAAATTCCTCTCTTTGGATCCGCTGCCACCGCTTCAATAATTTCCTGGGGATGCCTGCTGCACAGAGCAATCTGCATATCATAACCTTCCATCATAATTTGTTTTTCTAAAAACTTTTTCTGTGCAGCGAGTATCATCGCATCATCTTCACAAATATAAATTGGAAGCATATTTTTTCCTCCACAATTTTTAACGCTTCTTATTCCTGTATCTTTAACTCCTGAATAAAATAGCCGTCCCTGATAGTTGCCAGAGAGAATACATTTTCATAATGTTCTAAAATACTTTTATAACTTGCAAGGCCAATTCCTCTGTCCGCCCCTCTGGTAGAATAACCTTGCTGCCAAATTTTGTGAAAGTCAATGTTTGAATACAATGGATTTCTTACTTGAAATGTTGTGCATTCTTCCTGGCTGCTAATCATAATATGTATCTGCGGTTTTGGCTTCTTACCTTTTTTTCCTTGTACTTCATCAATAGCATTGTCAATCAGTATCCCCAGGCATCTGCACAAGTCAGTCGTTCTAAGCCGCGTTCTATCAAATGGACGCAATACTTCCAGTTCACAGGAAATCTGCTCCTGCTGCATTTTTTCCATTTTCCCCAACAGCAGCCCTTTTACCTCAAGCATATGAATATTTCCAAGCTGTGTCAATCTTCGTATCTGTTCCCCTACCTGATAATCAAAATCACTTGTCATATCCTGGATAAAATTCTGCACTGCTTCCATATTTCCCTCTTTTGCCTGAAGGTACATGCCAGACATCATATTTTTATAATCATGACGGAATCTTCGCATTTCACTCTGCAGTTTTTCTAAACTCTCAATATAAGCATTTTGCTGCTGCATACTAATCTGCTGAGTCTGAATTTGCTTCTTTTGCATTTCCTGACGCCCTGCATAACCGAAAATAATAAAAACAATCAGTAGATATAACAGAGAAACGACTGCATTATCGTTACCAACCCGTTCTCCTATTTGCACCATATAATAAAGTATTTCAGACAAAATCGGGTATAAACTGATAAAAATAATACTTACCTTTTTCGATTCTTTCCGTTCAATCCACAGTCGGAACATTTTCCCAACTCCAGTTTTATATAGAAGCAGCACCCAGATAATCTCTATGAGCGGTGTTAATACATACAGAAAAAAATAATATATTAACCGTTCTCCCAAAATATCTAAATGAAAAGTCATATTAGGTGAAAATAAAACTCCTATGTGTACCGCAAAAGATTCCAACATTTCTAAAAAAACAGCAGAAATCCAACAAGTCAGCAGATTTTCCCGATAGAGAAAATATAAATAAGACATTGCTCCTGTCATTCCCATATAGGTAAACAAGATTTGTCCTGCATTATACCTCCATCTAAAGATACCTACTTTATAAAAAATTGTCCCTATCAATGCCCAGACACAGATAAATAATATAGTACAAGCAATTATTTTCACTTTGCGCTCTCTTATTTGATATGGTTTTCGCCCCAAAAGTAACATAGAGATCCAGAGCATAAATAGTACGCTTATTGTCAAACCAAAGGTATTACTGCAGAAAAGCCCCCAAAAACTCATAATCCTCTTTTACCTCCTACAACTTCTCACAATCCTGGCAAGGGACATTTTTTTATGTAGAGAGTCCATCCCGTTTTGTCTCCATCAATTTGCAGCCCGTTCAAATACATACTTATCTTCCGAAGAAAGCTCCTTCCTGTACTTATAATTGAGCCTGTCAAAAGATTTTAAACCTTCCGGGCATCCAACCTCATTCTCTGCCATATACCTTACCATCTCACCCCTTGCCATTTTTGCATAAGTGCCTTTCGTAATAAACTTACCTCGTACTGTCTCTCCAAACACGCAGGTAATGTAAGTATCATCAGGAGCCAAATACTTTTCAATGCATTTTGAATACTCTTTCGAAGCCAAATTGATTATAATTCCGGATTCATCATGCACTTCCCCATAAAGCCTGTCCCCCCAAAATTCATACAAATCTTTACAGCCCAAAATACCTGCCTTTGCCTGCATTTCCAACCGGTACGGCGCTACTCCGTCCAGAGGTCTAAGGACGCCATAAAATGCAGAAAGAATCCTCAGATGCTCCTCAATATAAGCAAGCTGAGCGTTTTCAAATACAGCCGGAGCCATGTATTGGTATGCGATTCCCTCATAGGAAATGATAGCAGGAGTCAAATTTGTATCCAGCTGCATGGACTTTAACCTATTAAAATTTTGCCTGGCTATTTTGTCATTGCACTTCCATAAATCCTTTAGTTCTTCATATGTCTTTGATTTTAGCCATATAAGAATCTCTTCCGTCTTGCCAATAAATGCCGGCAAGCCAGTAACTTCAAAAGAATCCGTGTCTTCATTCATCTTCTTAGCCGGAGATAAAATTATCTTCATTACAGTCCACCCAACATCTTTTCTGAACATCCACTGGCCTTTTTAGTATATCCGGCCGTTCAAAATCAGGCGCCTTTTTTCCAAACTCTAGCATTTAAATTATCCTCCTTTATTATTCAGCCAAATATTCTATAAAACATATAAGTTACAAGCCCTAAATGAAAAACGCATATCAAAGGCATGCCAACCACAAAATACCAATGCTTTGTTTTATGCCGAAACAGATACATTCCCGCCCAGGTTCCAATACTTCCGCCCAAAAAGCTTACCAGGAACAATGTCGCTTCTGGTATCCTCCATACATGGCGCTTCGCTTTACTTTTATCTACTCCCATAACAGCCAGGCCTGCTATATTTATTAATACTACATAAAAGAATAATACCCTTAACAAATTCAAATGTAACATCACACCTCCATTTATTATCCTTCCCTCCCGTATATCCACAGCAGATAAAATATTTTTAAAAAAGCTCTAATTAGTATTCAATTTTTTCTCCATAATTTCATAAATCAGTTTTACATAATTTTTCAATTCACAAATCCCATGCCCCACAGTTTTATATCCTCTATACTCATATAAACACACCGCTGGAAGAGATACATCTAAGATAGCTATATCATGCTTTTTGGCAATTTCAGTTTCCACATAATCCATAATCTGCGAGCCGCAACCTGTTTTGATAAGCAGGCGGCATATATACACTTGTTTGGACTTTCTATCATCATTATAATTCTTTTTTTTCCTATAATTATCAGATCTCCTATTTTCTAGTCCGCTTTTGTCCCATAAAAAAAGAATCCAGACTAAATATAATTTTTTCACCCATCTAATTTCCTCTTTCAACCTTTAATTTTACGGATAATTCCCGCCCTCTGGAATAAAATTCCGCATTTTTATAACGCCATCTGCATCCCCCACTTAGTATGATACTTGTACAATCAGATTGATCATTAGTAGTTCAATCTACATAAATTGGGTCAGCGTAGCCCGCTACGGCTCCCTCATTTGGTACAATTCTCCCACATCATACCCTTTCCTTGGGGCGCTAAGTGTAGAATACATATATCGGAAAGCATTTTTCAAACACGCTTTAGCGTAGTAATAAACTACTTTCTGTTTGGCTTTCTTTTTATTCTCAACAGCCTAATAAAATCGTCAAACAACGTAGTATCTACCGGCTCAAACATGAGCCATTTCCCATCATGATAGGTTTGGGTTTCATCATAGATCTTTTGAATTTCTTTTGAAAAATTATCCCTGTCTGCCTCAAATTTTGACCTTTCGCCTTTTCCTAAGATAATCATAAATCCCACACAGCCTTCTCTTGCATATAATGCACATAACGTTTTGCCGCCACGACGATATTTGTATTCATATTTCCATGCTTTACCGCCCTTATTCCACAAACATTCCATGTCATATTTTTCTTCAATTAAAGCGTTTAATTTGCTCCAAATATCGTATAATGACTCTCCGACTAAAATTATCATCTCTTCTGAATTAGGTATTATATCAAGCATAGTATCCCCCATATAAATTTTATTTTTTGTAAACAGCTTGCCATGAAACATGAAATTATCATTTTCTGCAAATTGTATATCTAAGAATTATAATTATAATAACTCCAATTAAAACATATACAAAGCTTCATTATATTAATACCTCCACAACTTGTATCGTATTTGAACCGTGCTATCATTCTAAAACGTGTTTGAAGCATGCTTTACGGCCATTGCCAGAACCTCTGCCTGTTCATGCAATTGCTTCTACCAAAATTGATGATTTGTCCCAAATGAGCGAAACGTAGCGGGCTACATTGACGAATTCGGTGCAAATATCACGCTAAATGGGGCGTAAGATGGCGGGAATGATTTTTCAAACACGCTCTAGCCCTAAACAAATATCAGAATACTAAGTATGGAAACATTAGTTCTTTTCTATCTTTCTTGCTCTTTTTCTGCTGGAACGAAGACAAGCAAATCCTGAATTTCACATTCCAAAGTGGTGCAGAGTTTACACAATACAAAAGTGTCCAGACTGATAATGTCATCCTCACAATATCTGTCAGCCTACCTCCAATTCATAGCCGCTTTCAGCGACACTTTATTTCGGTTTAGCTCTTTTTTCTCTATTTACTTTGCCAGCCGGATTTCCAGATGACCGTAATTTTCTTCCACTCTGTCGCCACCTGCCGAAAATTGATACCCTGTTTTAGTATTTTTGTAATCTTAAAGAAACATTATAGTACTTCTTGCATAAAAAAACGTTTTGACAGGGGGAAAAGAATCGAACTGGATCACTTTAAAGACATTCACACGAAAGACAAAGAAAATCTTTTTACAGTACTGCTGATGAATGGAAGGCATTTTAAATTAGAGCGCCGCCAAATATGCTAATATACAAAGGGACAAATGTTATGATGTTTCCCCTTTCTCTCTATTATTCCTGATTCCTTTGTCTGCCCTCGTAAATCTGCCTTTCATTCCCAACCAGCAGTTTTTACTTGCATTCCATAATAATATTAATTTAGATTATAAGGGATTCTGCTTAGAGAATCAAGATGTATTCTTTAATTTTTCGATAACATCTTTATAGGTATTACTACCAAGGCCTTAACCTCGTTCATCATCGTATTAAAGTCTTTTTTATTTTCATCTGCCATAAATAAGCGCCTCCTGCATGAAAACTTAATGCAAATAAAAAATATATGCAATGGGACAGTTTGAAAAATTTATATTTTTATTCCTTTAACAGTAGTTGTTTGACAGTTTTTACATAATGCCCCGCTACTTGCTCGTCAAATAAAATAACTCTTGACCACATTCTCAGACCCTGATAATAATACAAAATCAAATCAGAAATCTGTTCTGTATCTACTGCTTTAAACTCTTTTGTTTCCATCCCGTACTCCAACAGACTTATCCATCGTTGTTTAGCTTTCTCATTAATATTGGCAAAAAAATCCTCATTTCCCAAATTCGCATATTCATAAATTGCAAGGCTTAAAGACAATTCCTTATCCATTATTTCAGCTTTTATTGCCAAAAGCATATCTTCTAAGATTGCGCTTGCCTTTTCCTTTTTTTCAATACGGTCTGCTATCGCATATTCCTCTGAAAGAATTTCCAAAAAAATCTGTTCTGTCCCAGCATAATATCTATAAAGCCCTCCCCTGCTTAAACCTGTTTTTTCACAAATATCAGTCATTGTTACTGCTTTGAATCCTTTTTCAGCAAATAATCGGTATGCCTGCTGGCGGATTGTTTCTTTTGTTTTTAGCCCCTTTTTTCCCATATCAGACAGTAAATTCCTCCCGCAAAATAGAATACATACAATATGAATGAACTTCTCCATTTTTGTAAACACCGTTCCGCATTGTACCCTCACAGGTAAATCCCACTTTTTCCAAAACCCTCCTTGAACCTGCATTGTCGGCAAATGGCTCGGCAAATATACGGATAATGTCAAACCTTTCAAACGCCGCTTTACAAATTATCTGAACTGCTTTTGACATGATGCCTTTACGCCAATAATCCTCCGAAAGCCAATAACCAAGCTCCGCAGACTTTTCATATACATCATCTTTTACAAATATTCCTATACTACCAACAGCCTTTCCATCAACCACAATGGCATAATTGATTTGTTTCTTTTCTACGTTGGCAATACTGTCATTAATATACCAAACCGCATCTTCTAATGTATATGGATTAGGAAATACATTCCGCAAATTTTTGGCAATATTCAGATTATTAGCAGATTGCGCTAATGCTTTTGCATCCTCTATTTTCCATGTTCTTAACTTAAACTCTTTCATTATTAATTTCTCCTTTCAAAAGCGACATTATTGTCTTTTTTATATTATAGACACTAATGTCGCTTTTGTCAATGCAGAAATAACTTTAGTCCATCTTTAAAAACTATAAATTATCTCATTTCTCACAATCTCCACCACGCAAACCCGAATATTATTCATTTTTTGAACCCATAAAAGCTGATTTTCTGCCTTTAACTGCTCCGCCACTCCCTGCCCATCGGCATATGCTTTTACCAGCCGATAAAAACATATCCTCTGCCTGTTCAACAACCCTCTCCGTTTCCAATGTTATTTAACAGGAAATTCAGAGACCAACGCAGTGCGAAGCGAACCGCAAAGAAGGCTCCGGCTTTATCAGAAGGCACAGACATACATAACTCTTTCCCATGCAGGGACTCCATTCTTTGCAGATGACAAGCCGCCACTCTTTCGTGAAAGCTATCCGAAAGAGCAAATGACCCTACAGGACATCCCTTGTTTTTATGACAGCCGGACCGTGGGAAAGAAGGATGAAGTTTCCTTCGTCGTGACTCATATTGATGAAGAGCAGAATGTGGCAGCAGGGCTGATTTCCCGGATTATCTGGCAGAGTCTTTGATATACCCTGTAGATATGGACACTCTCATCTGAAAGCCAGGTAATTGCCCTCTAGTTTAGGAAAGAGGGTGGCCCATGACACTAATGGAAGTTTTGATAAACTCCTTTCCCCAGAATCATTGCAGCCACCCCATAATCCTGCGTTACCACCAGATCTCCCTTCTGACATAGGCCAACCAGTGCAAAATCCACGGCATCTGCACCGCCTCCAATCACTTTGACTTCACTGTACTCAGACCGCAGCACATGGTTTGTATCGCACAAAAGGATTACAGGCATTCCATATTTCTCTGCCATATGCTCCACAATCGAAACAACAGGGCAGGCGTCATCCGCCTGGTCAGTTCCAGCATGTCTTCCTTGTTGATTATTTTGGTCCCCCCTCATAAATTAATTTATTCTACCAGCTCCAGATAAGGCCAGTCCAGAATCCCGCCGAATTCCAGAACATTTTCGTATCCCATATCTGCAAGCTTTTGTGCAGCCTGTTTGCTCCGGTTTCCACTTCGGCAGTATACCAGAATCTGCTGGCCTTTATCCGGCAGTATATCCGGTTCATTTAAAATATCTTCATTCGGCAGGCATACTGCGTTTTTGATATGTCCGGAATCATATTCCTCCTGCGTCCGGACATCCAGAATAACCACATCTGTTTCTTTATCCATTCTCTTTTTTGCTTCCTGCGGACTGATCTTCTCATAAGTCATCATTACTTCCTCCTGCTTCTGATTCTTATGAGCTTCCATCATATTCAAAATGGCCTCCACAGTTTGCGCCTGTTGTTCCTCCCAGCTGATATCTGCAGCATGGTCGCCCTTTTGCTCCCCATAATTTCCAAACTGCGCATGGTTTCCTCCTTCTATGCAGACTTCCGCATAATCCACAGGCATGTATGCTTTCCCTTCCTCCACCTTCTCCATATTCAGAACACCATCCTCACTTCCATAAAGTGACAAGACAGAAAAGGAATCCGACTTCAGGCTTTTCGTCGGATACGCTGCCAGAAGCACCAGACCATTAAGACTCTCCAGATGCCCGGACGCATAAGATGCCGCCATTGCCCCGCCCAGAGAATGCCCGGAGAGATACCAGTGATCATATTCATAAGAATCCATAATCTTTTTCGCCTTATTTTGCCCGAAAATAGCAAGATTACACGGCATTTTGATAAGGAAACAGTCAATTCCCCGGTCAGCTAGATTACTCAAAAGCGGCAGATACGCGGTATATTCTACCTTTGCACCCGGATAGAAAATCAATGCCGTCTCATTTCCCGGTCCATCCAGATACAAACCATCCGGCATCTCCGTTACCAATACAGAATCTTTTGTCTGCAAATATTCCTGTATGTTTTCATCTGTATGATAGTAGTCGTTTACATACCAGATACAAACAATTACTATAAAGAGGAAACATATTACCGGAATAATAACTCTTTTCTTCCATCTCATGTTTTCATGTCAATCCTTTCTAATGATTTCCTTCTTTATTTATACTTGATTACTGGCACCTGTTTCCACTTTTTTTCAAATTTTCTTCTTTCCAATGCAAAAACCAAATCTTCTGATCGTTCAAAATAACCGATGTCCCTTTTCCAGCTCATACCGCATTTACAATGATTCAGTCCAATAAACTGCCGTTTCATCTTTCTTCCACAATTTGGGCAGATTCTCTTATTGTTTTTGCTTTCCACTGCATCTATCTACGCTCTAAGGCTGCAGCTCCCTTTTACGCCGATTAACCTCTGCTAAAATTCCTCCAATGTACATCCCTGCAATAAAACACAGGATACCGATTCCAAATACTGCCTTGTTTTTGCTCATACTCCTTCCATAATTCTAATAGATAAAACTCCAACGCTAACAGAATCAGTATAGCAAACACAAACAGTATTTTCATCTTATATTGCCGTATTACTATATATTTCCAGTATTGTTATGCGTATCTATTATCTTCAGATAAAAATAACCTGCAAAGCACAGGCTATTCTCTTTCTTGCTCTATTAAAAAATCCAGAATCCGCAGAATCTTATCCTGTTTCGTCCAATACCCGGTACTACAGGCAATCGGCTTTTTCTTCCTATTGGTTAGATGTGTTTACAGCATCCTACATCCATAACCGTTTAATATCGTCAAATTAAGAATTGATACATCATTCAAAGTAGTCTATAATTATATGATACTGCTTTTGAAGATTGGCGATACACATATGAAGGCGGGAAAGATTGTAATACAGTTGAGGATAAATACTTTTTATCCTGGTATGCCTTTGCACTCATCAATGCCCCCGGCTCTGCTAACTGCCATTTCACATCTTTATCATAAGCATGGATATTTCTCTCCATGACTTCCTTTGACTGTCCCATTTTGTTAAGTTCCTGCTGTAACTTTTTCTGCTGTTTCTCCAATTTTTCATTTTCAGATTACAATTGTTCTTTATCTCCTGCCAGTAGTTCCGTCTGCTCTTTCAGCAGATGATTATCGCTCCATGTGCCGCCTTTAAAACCAAGTTCCGCCAGTGCCTTTTTTAACAACACTCTTGTTTCTAGCCCTCTCTTTACTCCAGTCGTATAGGGTATAAAATCTATATGCAGATGCGGCATGGCTTCGTCCATACACGATTGTAAATACAGAAGCGGACAAAATAATCTTTCTTCTTCATTCCGCTTGCAAAAATCTTTGCTTCGATTTCTTCCCTTTCTCTTTCTAAGCGTCTCTGCTTAATTCATAATACTAAATATTTTTGCTACTTTCAATAGGTTTGCAAGAATATATTAAACTTTTTAGTTTTGTTTACACTTGACTTTCTCTAAGCATATATGCTATACTCCTTATAAACATACCAACAGGGCATACCTCAACACATGCCCTTCGGGCAGGCAGACTTCGTCTGACAAAGTATAAGAACAAGGAGTGAAACATTATGGCGATTGGCGAAAGAATACATTTTTTCCGCATCATGCGGGGAATGACTCAGAAATACCTTGGCATGCTTGTCGGATTTCCCGAAAAATCAGCAGATGTGCGTCTGGCACAGTACGAAACTGGCTCACGCAAGCCAAAGGCAGATTTGACGGCTGCACTGGCACAGGCTCTTGACGTTGCGCCGCAGGCTCTTGACATACCCGACATTGACAGCTACATCGGGCTTATGCACACCCTATTTACACTTGAGGACATTTACGGTCTTACCGTCAGTGAATCAGACGGTGAAATCTGCTTAAAAGTCAACAAAGACAAAGGCAAGGATGCCGCCGAATTGCTGAAAATGCTCTTCACTTGGAAAGAGCAGGCGGACAAACTCTCTGCCGAGGAAATCAGCAGGGAAGATTACGACCAATGGCGGTACAATTACCCGAAGTTTGACACCACGCAGCATTTGGCAAAAGTCTCCTCTAAGGAATTGAGCGATGCTTTAGCCGAAGCGTTCAGAGACAAGCTGCCAGACTAACCAAGCCAGATTGGAGAGTGTAAAAAACGTGATTATCAGAGAATACCGCCCCTCGGACTGTAAATATTTAGCGGAGCTGTTTTATCAGACTGTCCATTCCATAAATGCCAAAGACTATACAGACGAACAGTTAAACGTCTGGACAACTGGCAATGTAAACATAAATGAATGGAATCAATCATTATCCGAGCATTTTACGCTTGTCGCCATAAAAGAC
The DNA here is from genome assembly GCA_009911505.1 of Lachnospiraceae bacterium. Lineage (GTDB taxonomy): Bacteria > Bacillota > Clostridia > Lachnospirales > Lachnospiraceae > Roseburia_B. The sequence goes on from QXXL01000057.1 coordinate 18,172, forward strand.
CGCATCATAGTAGGGTTTGGCGATATTGACAGGACAGGCTACCTAGACAGGCTGTATGTCCACAAGGACTATCAAAGCCAGGGGATTGCCACCGCTATCTGCGATAAACTGGAACACGCTTTTGGAGTAAGCAAAATAACCACGCATGCTTCCATCACCGCAAAACCGTTCTTTCTTCACAGGGGATATAACATAATTAAGGAACAGCAGGTAATCAGGTCAAACATCCCCTTAACGAATTACATTATGAAAAAAACACTTTAATCATCACCCCTATTCATCAATTAAAAAGCACGACAAAAAACGCCCTTAGCCATGAGTTACCACCCACCGCTAAGGGCGTTTTAATATGGATTTATTTCAGTCATCCAAACCGCTTCAAAATCATTCTCCCACCTATAACCCGTTAGACAGAAAGAATAATCGCACTCAAATGACTGTTATCAATTTGTTATCAAAAGACCTCTTGAAAGCCCGCAAACCCGCATAAACACTGGGTTTCTTCGACTTTCCACCTTATTCGAACTCCCTATAACTATAACATAATTGTTAGATATTTAATTGCTTTTTAAGGGATTTTATCGCTATAATATCTATATTTTACGCCTTATTTACAGTTTCAGAGCAAACAGGTATCATACAGGTATCACAGATTTTCTCCTTGACTGCCATATCTACATGGTGCTAGCACCATGTAATACAACTGCCAACCAAAAGCCAATCATCACATAATCAAATTTTTCTAATCCAATACTACTTCTTGTGGCATCTTTGAAGAACTCGCATTTTCTTGTTGCAATATTTCTTCTCTGGTTTTTCCAGTAGAAGCAATTATTCGTTCCTGTTCTAATTGTAACTTACTGTATAGGAAATCATAATTAATTTCAAAATCTGTAAAAATTTCCATCCATGTTTTCACATATATTTTACAGTTATCCACATAGTAGACTAATGACCTTTCGCCATGGCTTTTTGCGTTTAATATTTCTCTTTTTATATCGTTATTATATTTATTTCCTATTAAATAAAATTCCCATTCAATATTATCCGCTTTAAAATTAGGTTCTTCAATTATTGTAGCCATATATTTTTTTACCTGATTGAGTTCCTTCATAGATAAATTTAATTTGGGATGTTTTAATTCGACAACAATACATCTTTTAATATCTCCATCTGGCATCTGCCTTACGGCAAAAATATCCATCTGCTTTTTTGCATTATCACTGTCTATTTTAACTGTTCCTTTCTTTTTCCTTTCACCAGTTAATAAAAAAGTAAATCTTCTCAATGCTTCTTCAAAACTTGGCTCCTCTGCTGAAACCAAATGATATTTTTCACCTAATAGCCAATAATTATTTTCAATAAAGGGTTGTATAGCATTAATTTCTCCTGCATCAATATCTTCATTAAATACCAATTTTTTTAGATTTGCTACACTCTTTGCTCTATCTTTCAATAACTGTACAGTTTTATTCACACGTGATAATGACGTATATTTTAAAGTATCAGCTAATTCATCCCTTTCCTCAGCCGTCATATCAATAACATTTTCCATAATCTCCACAAAACTATCAATTTCCCCGTTTTCCATTAATATGTCAAACATTCTGACAACAACTTTAATCTGTTTATTATCAAGCCCTCCCAACAGCCTAGGCTCAATATAATAGACAGTTGACAACAATTCATCCAAGCATTCTTTCTTGTATTTATCAACCGGATTATTTAAATTGTATTCTGGATAAGCTTCTTTATCTTCTAACTTGTCTAAAAATTTCTTTGTGCTTACACGTATAAAGGGATTTCTCTTTTCTCTAATATATTTATCTATTTATCTTTTTATATACTTAAACGCCTCATCTTCTCTATTTTTACCTACAATCTCTAGCCTTAACTGACCATTAGATTTCGAAAAAGAGAAATTATCAAACAGTGTACTGGAAATATACACACTATGAAAAAAATCATCTCCCTTATTATTTAACGTTGTATTTTCCTTATATACTTCCATTCCGTTAGAATTTAAATAATAATATTTTGAATATTCTTGATGTAATTTTTTCTCCCAACGGCAAAACACAATATCAAATTCATATCCTTCATATCTATATTGTTTATATTCTTTATCTTTTAAAAGATTTGAATAATCTAATTTCTTCCCATTAAATAAAAGTTGAATATTTCTTTTTTGATTTAATTCAATAAACCAAGCAAAATCTGTTTTTACAAATTCAATAATTTCGCTCACTAAAACTTCTTCATTTATATCATCAAATTCTACAACCGTACCCGTACTACCATCTTGCAATTCTTTGGGCCACTTGCTGCATAGTCATCTAAACCGTTTTCTGCAATTTCTATTGTGTATTTAAACGTTCTATTGTCATCATTATAAACTGTTGTCCATTTGGCAACACGAGCAAATGTAAAAAAAGTCAATCTGCCAATCCCATTTTTCCCATGAATGAGGGAGCTATTATTATTTTCATTTTTATACAACATTTTATTAGATTCATAGAATGGTTTAAATTTTTTATCTAAAGACCTGAAATCAATGCCACACCCATTATCAATAATAGTAATTTTATTGATTCCTTCTATTGCATTAGCATCAATTTGAACATCAATTTTAGTAGCATCAGCATCATAGCCATTCCAAATATATTCTGCAATAGCTTCTACTGGCGAAAACTTTCTTAATACTCTTTTAATACCATTACTACCTAAAATTATTTTTTCTGACATAATTTTTCACTCCATTAAATTTATTAATGAATATATATTTTTATATACTGAATAAGAAAAACTGGGCAGTATTACCTGCCCCTATGCTTTTCTTTCCTCTTCTGCTGTTTCAGTTCATACTGCCGCTGTTTCTCTGCTTCTCGTTGTTCCCGGCTCATAGTCTTGCGTTCAGTTTTCAACTGCTCCTGCTGTAATTTCAAAGCCTGTTGCGATTTTGTTCCTATCCCGGTATTCAGTACCTGTTTTCGTACCTCACGCTGTACCCGTTTAGGATTGCGACCAGTTTCTTTTACATCAGTTGACACAGCCGGACTAAATCGCAACCGATAGTAATTTTTCAGAACGAAATCATATATTTCATAGTCTTTTGGTTCTGCACCAAACGTAACCTTACACACAGATAGCTTTCCATCTGATACCCGCTCAAACACTCCGACCCAAAAGGGCTCTTCAAAAAATACCGTCAGCTTTCCCGATACTTTGTCCATGACAATTCCTCCTTAAAATGATTGTAATGAACAAAGAACGGACGACCCTAAGGAGGGAGGGCTACTTACACCAAATCGGTGCGACTGGACTACCTACCAGTACTGCAAGATTACCTTGCGTTGTGTTTTTATCTTTGCCCCTATATATTACCACATAACCGCTTATTTTGCTATAAAAATGTGGCAATTCGCTTAATAGTGTGAACTGCCACATTATCACATTTTCCTTATCCGAATTAACTTACATGGTGCTAGCACCATGTTCAAATCATTACTAAAGAAAAATATTCTCCTTTCTTACAGACGAAAATTTGATGCTCATTTTTCAGCTTTAAGAAACACCCCTTTTCCTTTTCTATAAACCTGCACTGTTTTAAATCCACAATTATAAAAGATTTCCCTTAACTCTTTTTCGCTGTATATTCTTACATCTCCACTTTTTGAAAAGGGAAACCATAATTTATTTGCTATAAATCTGACTACTGCTCCAAAATTAGGGTCAGCTATATACACTGTACCGTTTTTCTTTAAAACTCTTTTGCACTCATTTACAAAGCCTTGCGGATTGTCAAAATGATGAAACGCACAACATACAGTTATAATATCAATACTTTCATTACTCCATTCAAGCGGATAGCATGGTTTGACCTCAAAACTCATATTAGGGTATCGCATCTTTGCAGAACAAATCATGTTCTCAGATATATCTATTCCATTTGCTTGAATTTTTGCTTTTTTCGATAATTCCCGCAACAAAGTTCCATTTCCACATGCAACATCAAGGACAACATTACCCTCATGCAAATCTATAGTGTTAGATAGTTCCATAATATGGAATCTTGTATATTGTCCTTCCCTTGACGCATCATATTCAGATGCTATTTTATTGTATGCAATTCTTGATTCTTCTGTTTTCTTATTCACGTTATCCCCTCGCTCCTGATCTCTCCATTTGATTATACTACTTCCATTCTCTGTTTGCCATTATAAAATTTAGGGCATAGCAACCGCCACGCTCCATATTTCTTATCGCTCCAACGATTTTTCTATTTTGTATTTCTGTCCTTCTAAATCGTTCTGTTTTTCATACAGATTATTTCGTTCTTTGCACAGTTCTTTCATGCGCTCCAACTGTGCCCGCACTCCCTCCCGGCAATCCGGCTCTATCTTCTTATATTCCCCAGTCAGATTACGGATTGTATTATTGTTTTGCTTTATCTGCTCCGACAGGCATACCCAGTCTATCAGATTTTGCACTTCCTCATCTGTTTCGTAAAGGTCTGTTTCTGCTACGATTTTAGCGCACATCCGTATCATAACTTTTTTCTCCATGTCCGTCATATCCTATCAATCCCCTTTCCTATCGGCTCACTTCAAAGGCACGTTTCGGACGTTTATTTGCCCGTTCTGCCTGCTCTAATGCCTTTGACCGTTCCACTATCGACTGCACCTGTTCTCTGCCTAAATGACGCTCCAAACGCCCCAAATCAGACACTTTTTCCTGTAATCGGTTTATGGTGTCGCTCTGCTCCATAACCGTATCCGTCAAGCGGTTAATCTGCTTTTGTTGTCCGTCCACTTTGGCAGTCAACTTCTTTCCCTGCTCCGTAAATTGTACGCATTTGATAGTCAAATTTTTTACAACCTCTTTCAATTTCTCCACAAGCGGGAGTGCCTTTTTATCCCGGTATGCCTTTGCACTCATCAATGCGCTCGGCTCTGCCAACTGCCATTTCACATCTTCATCATACGCATGTATATTGCGCTCCATGACTTCCTTTGACTGTACCATTTTGTTGATTTCCTGCTGTAACTTTTTCTGCTGTTTCTCCAACTTTTCATTTTCGGATAACAGCTTTTCTTTATCCCCTGTCAGTGTTTCCGTCTGTTCTTTTAGAAAATGATTTGTAGCGGAAAGTTCTGATACTTCCTGTCGGATTGCTTCGCCCTCTTTCCGTATTTGCTCCGTTTCCCGTCCTGCCGCTATCTGCTGATAAAGAATGGAAGATAATTCCTCTTTACTGCCGGAGATTGTCTGTTCCAGCTCTGCAACCTCTTTTGCACGTTCCTTTTTCTCAAAATCCAAAACCGATAAATGCTTCTCACGTGTTCCCTTTTTCTCCCACTCAATATCATGCTTTAGCATAATCTCCGCAAGATGTTCTTTCTCTGCCGCTACCCACTGGTTACGTTCCGTTTCGCTCCTTGTGCCGCCTTTGAAGCCAAGTTCTGCCAGTGCCTTTTTTAATGACACCCTTGTTTCAAGCCCTCTCTTGCTTCCAGTCGTATAGGGTACGAAATCTATATGCAGATGCGGTGTGGCTTCGTCCATGTGGAGATAGGCAGAGAACACTCTCAATGTGGGATTGCGCCGCTGAAAGTCCTGCATATATTCATCAAGTATTTTCGCCGCAAGCTGTCCGTCCTCTGTCTTTGCCCCCATATCGTCCTTGTTGCCTATCTGCAAAATAATCTCATGGAATGGCTTCTCCTGTTTCCCGGAACAGATTTTCTCATAATAATCATTAATTATGCGGTCACTTCTGGTCTGCTTCTCGTTGTACCGGGCGAGTGCTTCATCAAATAATTCGTGGTATACGTCTTTGATATTTTCGTTGCAGTATTCTACGTTCAAACAACTCCGTTCCGGGTCAGTGTTCTTTGCGTGGAATTTTCTGCTGTTATGGTTGACAGATCCTTTCCCTGTCATAACGCTGATAGTCCGCTTCAATCAATTTCCCTTTCTCCCTATCGGGTAATGAGCGCCGGATACGGCGCATAGCCTTTGTTACTTTCTGCGAAAGTAACGCAAAAGCACTTTTGTCAGCTACGCCAACAAAAATGCAACCTGCAAGCAGGTTTTGCGCCCTGCCGGGGGCTACCGTCCTAACGGACGGTGGGCGGCTTTTCGCCGCCTTGATACCGCCGCTTCCCTGCTTTCTCTCAACAGCGCAACATTGCAATGTCTATAATTTTTGCAACCTTGCAATCTTCAAGAGCGCAATTCCAAGACTGCAAAATTCTAATACCCTGCATTGTTGCGCTGTTGCCTTGCCTGTCCGTCACTGTCTGATTTTATCCAGTTCCCAATACCATGTATTGTTTATCCGCTTTGCCCGGACACCTAACTCTTTCTTCGCATTTTCCAGTGTCCGTTTTGATATGCCCTGTTCCTCCGCAAGATTAAAAATCTCATTGCTCTGCATGGCGTTGTTTGTTTCTGCCAGTTCCCGGAGTAATCGTTTCGCCTGTTCCATTTTATTTGCTTTCGGGGCAATGCCGCCCAAGACTTCATCAGCGGTAATCTCATAATCCCCCAGCCACTGAAAACCGTCCTCCGACAGTGCAAATGCTTTCGGGTGTCCGAACGCCGCAAGGTTGTTTTTAATCTGCACCACAGCCCTTATATTTTCTTCCCCCTCAACCCTGCCGACTAAGAGGACGCTTCTAGCAACTGCAAAGAAATCAATCGAACCCATTCCCCGATACGCCGCCTTATTTCCTGCCGCCTTGTTCATATGCCCGACAAGAACAATCGCACACTGGTATTTCTCTGCAAGTGCCGCTAATTTCTTTGTCATATCCCTTGCTTCGTTTGCCCGGTTCATATCCATGCCGCCGCCCAAATAGGCTTGTATCGGGTCTAAAATCAACAGCCTTGCGCCTGTCTTTATAACAGCTTCTTCCAAGCGTTCATCTATCATAGAAAGGGATTTTATCTTTTCATCAATGACCGAGATTTTCTCACAGTCTGCCTCTGCCTGTTCCAATCGGGGCTTTACCGTATCGGCAAGACCGTCCTCCGCACTCTGATAAATGACATTCAAAGGCTCTGTAAAATTCATTCCACTGTCTAAACTTTCTCCCTTAGACAGTTTCGCCGCTATGTTCAGAATAAATGTTGTCTTTCCGTCACCCGGATCGCCTTGAACAATAGTCAGCTTGCCATAGGGGATAAACGGAAACCACAGCCAAGAAACTTCCTGCGACTGTATCTCCGACAATTTAATCAACTGTAATTCGATTTTTGTTTCTTCCATAAATGCCCTCCATTTCTGAAAAATCGTTGCCACTGGAAGAACCCTCTGCTATACTTGTATTGTGAATATTGATAACAGAGGTTTTCCAGTTATCACAGCCCTAACAGTTGCCGCTGTCGGGGCTTTTTTCTTCTCCGTTGGTGCTTCCCTGCCACAGATATTTTGCTCCGTCCAATACCCAAAGGATTGCTTTCAACATATCCTCATATGTCGTCTGTAATTCTCTGATTTCTTCGGTAGTGACCTCCGGCTTTTCGCCTTTTATCTGCTCTGCCAGTTCTTCCATACGGCTCTGCATTTCCTGCAATTTTTCCACAATCTGATATACCGTTTCTTTCTTCCCCACCACGCATACACGATTGTAAATACAGGAACGAACAAAATAATCTTTCTTTTTCATGCCGCTTGCAAAAATCTTTGCTTCAATTTCTTCCCGTTCTCTGGGAGAAATGCGAAAACTGATTGTTGGATATTTGTGTGTGCCGCTCATTCTTTTGTACCCTCCTTAAACTCTGCGTTCAGCAACTCTGCCATTTGTATCTGTTCTGTCGGGAACATATGGGCGTATCGAAACGTAATATCCACGCTTTCATGCCCTACCCTGTTCCCGATTGATACCGCTGAAAATCCCATGCTGATTAACAACGAAACGTACGAATGCCTTAAATCGTGGATTCTAATGCGCTTTACCCCTGCTTTTCCTGCCCCTCTCGTCATTTCATGGTGCAGGAAACTTTTTGTCAGATGAAAGATACGGTCAGTCGGGAGAAACCCGTACAGCCTGCCGATATACTCTTTTAATTCCTCACACAAAAAATCCGGCATACTGACGTTGCGCTTGCTTTTTGGTGTCTTTGGGTCTGTTACCACATCTTTTCCCTCTAACCGCTGATATGATTTTGTTATACGAATGACCTTGTTATCAAAATCTATATCCTGCGGCGTGAGGGCTAAAAGTTCGCCAACACGCAAGCCACACCAGTATAAAATTTGAAATGCTTGATAGGAATATGGCTTGTCTTTTAATGCTTCAATGAATTTCAGATATTCCTCCTTCGTCCAAAAAAGCATTTCCTCCGCTTTCCCTTTCCCAAGCGGCCCGGCTTTGACAACAGGATTGCTTTTTAATTCGTAGAACCGCACCGCATGATTAAACAATGCGCTCAATTCAGATTGCAGAGTTTTCAGATAAGTCGGCGCATAGGGCTTCCCTTTTTCATCACGATAGGAAATCTGCTCATTCTGCCACTGGATAATATCTTTTGCACGAATATCGCACATTTTCTTGTTCTCAAAGTACGGTAGCAATTTTGTGCGTAAGATATGCTCCTTTGTCAGCCAAGTATTGTGCTTCAGCTTCGGCTTCATATCTCTTGTATACGCCTGCACAAATTCCCCGAAAGTCATATCCAAGTCAGCCGCTTCTTTCATACGGAAATGATGTTCCCACTCCGTAGCTTCTCTTTTGGTTTTAAAACCTCTCTTGACTTTCCGACAGTTCTTTCCCGTCCAGTCATAATAATGGAACGATACATACCATGTTCCACGCTGTTCATCTTTATATGCCGCCATAATCCGCCCTCCTTAGTTTGCCGCCTGCGCCATGCCGTAGAATTTTTCTTCATAATATTTTCTGCTGACACGTCCGGCGATTGTAATAAAACCTTTTTCTTCCAGTTCCTCATTCATCTGTCGTACTAATTTGTAAGCAAATGGTTTGGAAACACCCAACTCCTGCGCTACCTCCCCGGCAGTTACAAATAATTCATTCTTCATTCAATATCCTCCTTTTTGTTTAGCGTTTTTGTTAAATGCTGTATTTGAATTATACTTAACATTTCTGTTATTGTCAATAGCTTATTTGTTAAACTTATCTTTTTTATTAAATTTAGCATTTCTGATAAGTTTTTGTTGCTGTATTATTTGAAATGTGCTAAAATATAGTGAATAGAACAAGCGAACTTTTGAAAGGAAATTACATGAACATAAATATCAGACAAGCTACCGAAAATGATAGAAGTGATATCGCTTTGTGTATCGCAGAGGGATTTAAAAAAGATTTTGATGTTTTATGCAAAAATACGCATACCGTAGCCACCGCAATCAGTACAGGCTTACAGATTTCAAAGTTTTATGTAGCAGAATCCGAAAATGAAGTAGTTGGTGTCGTGGCTATATCTGATTGCAATGGCAGAGCCGCAACAACAGATATAGCTTCTTATAAAGAAAATTTTGGATTTTTCAAAGGAAGCATTGCAAATTTAGTGTTAAAAGAAGAATTTGAATCACCATTAGATTATCCGCCAACCACAGGCTATATTGAATTTGTCGCTGTCCGAAATTCGCACCAAAGAAAAGGAATTGCTACATCTATGTTAAAAGAAAGTATGATACAGAGTTCCTATGAAGATTATGTACTTGACGTTACAGATGTCAACACTGCCGCTATCCGTTGTTATTCTGCATTAGGATTCAAGGAATTTAAAAGAGCAAAAGAAAAGCACAGTAAGCAGAAAGGATTTTCGGCAAAAATATACATGAAATATCAAAAGAAATGATTCCCTTAAATATATGATTTCAGAAAGGACAGAATTAATATGGTATTAGGAGAACGGATAAAAAGAATACGCACGTTTCGGGGCTTGACACAGCGTGAATTGGGCTTGAAATTAGGATATGAGGAACGCAATGCTGATGTTCGTATCGCGCAGTATGAATCCGGCTATCGTGTTCCAAAAAACAACACTTTAATGGAAATGGCAAAGATATTGAACGTCAATTATATTCATTTTATTGGCGTTACTCCCGGTTGCGCCGAAGATATTATGCTCACATTTCTTTGGCTTGACGAAGATGACCGTAGCACGATCCATTTATTTCAGCTTGTCCGCAATCCCGGCAAATGCAACGCTTCTGATGATAAATCAGTGCGTTACTATGACAATGACGACTGGCCTGCTCATGCCCCAGTAGGTATGTGGCTAGAGTACGGTTTAGTCAATGATTTTATGCGGGAATGGTGTCTGCGGAAAGAGCAGTTGAAAAATGGGGAGATTTCAGAGGACGAGTATTTTGAGTGGAAAATCAACTGGCCTGCTACGAGTAGTAGCGTTGATGAAAAAGGGAATGATAAAAAAAATAATAGTTATCAATGGAGAAAACAATAGGGAGGATAAAAACATGCAATTACAACCAATAATTAAAGCTAAAATGATGCGTTTTAGAAACATTCATGAACTTGACTCCGCTAAAGACAGTCTTGTTTTTGAATATTATTCAAATGAAACGATTTTAAGCAATCACCAGCCTAATGGAAGCAGTATCAGTGATGAACTGTTATCAGCTGTTAGCATTGGCGGAGCAGATGACATGGGATTAGATGGTTTATGCATTAAACTAAATGGAATACTAATCCAAAGCCTTGACGATGCAAAGGACATAATTACTACTCATAATTCTGCTGAAATAGAATTCATTTTTATTCAATCGAAATACAAAGATAAATTTGATTCTGGAGAGTATGCTAAATTTATTAATGGAGTAATCGATTTCTTAGGTGAACAACACTATCAACCTATGAATGAAAAAATCAAAAATTGGCTATCCATTAAAGAATATTTAACAGGAAACGAGATAATGCTTTTATGGAATACCAATCCAGTGATACGTTTATATTATGTTGTAATGGGAACATGGAATAGTAGCCGTCATATTGAAGCTATTTCAAATAAATTTAAGGATGATATAACTGCTCTAAATATGTATGGCGATATTTTCATAAATTATATTGATACAGAACGGTTTAAAAAAATATGTGACGATAACGATAACCAATTTTCTTCTGTTATCAATGTTATTGATACATTTTCATTAACTGCTGTAACCAATGTAGATAATTCAAGCATAATTTTATGCACAGCAACCGAGCTAATGAAACTTTTGATTACAGATGATGGTATTCTACGAAAAGGTTTATTTAATGATAATGTACGTGATTATCAAGGCGATACTACCATTAATCAGGACATTTATAATACGATAAAAACGGATCCAGAGAGTTTTGTATTAATGAACAATGGTGTTACAATCATTTGCTCTGAAATAATCCCAGGAAATCGTAAAGTTACAATTCGCAATCCCCGTATTGTAAATGGATGTCAAACCTGTAGTGTACTGTATAATGCTTATCGTTCTGGCATAGATATATCAGATATTGTACTGTCAGGAAAAATTATTTCTACTAATGATTCAGATATAACCAATAAGATTATCCGAGGCACTAACCGACAAAATATAGTTTACGATGAAGCTTTTGAATGTACTCGTGATTTTCACAAGTTGCTTGAAGAGCTTTTCACTGTTTTATCCGAAAACCAAAGCAACAATAAAATATACTACGAAAGACGTTCCAAGCAATTCTATAATAATACTTCAATTAAGTCGTATCAAAAAGTTTCATTCAGAATTTTGATACAAAGCTTTATTAGTATATTTTTAAATGAACCTCATATGGGACACAAACATGAATCACGGTTATTTCAATTATATAAAGGAAAAATATTTATTGATACACAATCCAAATTACCATATTATGTTTCCTCATTAATTAGTATAAAGCTTGATCAAATTTTAAAAAAGAAAATCTCATACAAACACATAAGGACTTATAAATCTCAAATACAAATGATTATTCGTATTTTGGCAGGTGGTTATAAATACGACATTAATAACGAAAAAAATATTGATACATATTGTAATAATCTTTTACCTCATATATATGATGATGATACTTTCAAAAATTTTGTTTCTAACGCAATAAATATTTTTAATGATACTGTTTCCGAATGGGTTAACCAAAAAGGAGAAGATTATAAATACGCAATAAAAGATTCATCTGATTTTACAAATTTCTTATTAGACAAATTGAGAGTTTCTAGTCAGACCAATATTTCCTACCGTGGAATTGTATCAAAAATTGCTCTCGACAAATACAAGCATTATTATGGTTTTATTACTAATAGTGGAGCAACATTGTTTTTTCATTCAAAAGATAATCCTGAATTGGATTATCCCAATTTATTCAATAAAGATGTACTATTTGATGTAACAATAGATACCGTTACAAAACGTGATAAAGCTATAAATGTCCGTTTAGCCAATGTTTAGGTATCAAAAAGGTATCACGCCCCACATCAAAAGCCGGAAAGTCCGCTGTTTATGCGGCTTCCCGGCTTTCTGTTTACTATTCGAACTCGGCGTGTTCTTTGTTGTTATTAACTATATTTATTTAAGTTTTATGCAAATACACGCCTATTTTTACTTCAATTACATCATTTATTCTGGCTTACTGATTTTCTGTTGCCAAAACGTTGCCAACCATATCTAGCACTATTTTTGTTCATTTGAAGATTTGTCTAATTTTTCTTGCAATTTCATCAAAGCATCAAAACTTTGTATTCCTTTTTGAGGATTCTCAATCAATTTATTCATAAAAATTTCTAACAGTCTGTCCTCTGGCTTAACCGAACTCCCAACCTGTTCATTCTTTATAGTTTCTATAAACGCAGAAAGCATCTGCGAGAATCTTGTTTCAATATTATTTTCTAATGCTTTCAAATTATCAGGAATTTGTTGCACCTCTAACAATAATGTTGATAAAATTTCTGCATTTTCTTCTGTACTATTTTCAGAAAGATTTAGTAAGGCGCTTACCTCACTAACCGGATTGTGAACAATCTCTCCATTCTCAATAGCTTTCAACATTGCTTCTATTTCTTTTTTTGCCAAATTTGCACCACTCAAAGTTGTATCGTACGAAATAGTTCTCATGTTAGATACGTCAAATGGTATTTCAATCTCTCCTTTTATAATTTGAATAGCTGGTTTCCGATAGGAATGTCTAATCGCCAATTCGTAAAATACATTAGGATTATTTCCTGTTAAATCAGCAATAACTAAATCCGCAGAAATAATTTGTTCAATAATAGCCTTTGTAATCAATCCACTATTTGCCATTTTATCAGCTCTCACAACAGAGTACCCAAAATCTTGACATACTGGACTAATAATATAATCCATTACTTCATCCGCATTTTTACGTACTTCCGTTCCCTCTTTACCAATAGGTGTTATCATAAAGCATACCTTGTCCATCTTATCCCTCTTTTTCAAAATATAGTAATTCTCACTCTATACACTTAATTTGGCAACAAATTTTTCTTAAATTACATACAAAGTAAATAATATAATAAAAGATAAACCAGCTATAATAACGCCTAACATATGAAATAATCAGTGTTAAAAATTTCCTTACTCGAACTTGGCATGTTATTTGTTCTTCTTAACTATATTTGTTTAAATCTTATACAAATATACGTCCTTTTTCACTTCAATTACATCATTTATTCTAGCTTACTGATTTTCTATTGCCAAAATATTGCCACGCTGATATTATACTAAGCCCCTTCTAAAAAATCAACTACAACAGAAAATTAATATGCCTTTAAAGGGCAAAAATAATTCCTGTTACGCCTACAAAGCATCTTTTAATTATATAGATAGTAAAGCACCTAAACCATTTTTGCCGTCTAAAAACCTTATAAAATCAGCCATACAAAGAGCCTACTGCGTAACATATTACCCTTATCAGTTATCCAACAATTCTTGATAACTCACTCCTAACACCTTTGCCATAACCTTCAACTCAATATCTGTCACGAATCTCTTTCCACTCTCAATCCTTTGCACCGCGTTTTTATCCAAGTCCAGCCCTTCCATTTGCAACATATCCGCCAGCTTCCTCTGTGAGGTCTTCTCTGGAAGCTGCTCCCGGATTTCTCTTACTTTCTGCCCACATATATTGTTTTCACCATTAGCCGCCCTATTCTTATACATAAATCCTCTCCCATTTGACATTTAGTGATTGTCATTTTCTCTATTATATGCTAAACTGCAAAAGAAATGACATTCACTATATGTCAAATATCATATTTTAGTAAAAGGAGCGCATTTATGAAAAGCATATTGTCAGAACTGTATGAGGGCAACATTTTCCCGGCAGAGCAATATTCTCCCAGAAGTGAAGAATATCGCCAAATCCATCAAAGTCACTATAAGCATTATGACAATTTCATTGAAACTTTAAGCAAGTTAGAGCCGCCGCTTGATAAACAATTTATTAAAATCATGGACGAACAGCTTGATGTAATCCCCTATGAATTTTCAGAAATGTTCATTGACGGTTTCCGCTTAGGCGCAAGAATTATGATTGATATTTTTCAAGGCGATTTAGGCATCAGAGAGCATGTGCCTTCCGTAAATAGCAAAGCCCCACCAGCCTGTCAAGGGTAAATAAACGGCTGTCGCCGCCCTTGACAGACTGGCAGGGCTTCGCTGTATGACACCCAAGAGGGCTTTAAGTCTCCGGCTATCACCGGGCTTCTCGATTCTGTTTCCGTCTTTCTGCCCGTTTTTGCTCCTTCAATAGCTGTTCTCTTTGTTTCTCCATCTGAACAATGCCAGATACTTTCTCCACAGCCCGGTTATAGGAGAGTTGCAACTTATCAAACTTTCTGGAAACGTCCAGATAAGACGCATAAACAGAGCGCAGCACTTTTACAATCTTCTCCATCAGCGGTTTTGCTTTCTTCTCCCGGTATGCCTTTCCGCTTTCTATGCTCCCGGCTTCTGGAAGCACCTGTTCTGGATTGTCTGAAAATTTTGCCGCCATGTGTTCCATGTCCTTCACCATTGGGGCGAGTTCCTGCATACGCTTCTGATATTTGTCTGCCTGTTTCCTTGCGCTTTCTGCTTCCTTTTTTGATTTCTCCATGCCGTTTTGTATGGAACGGATTTCATCATCTAATTCACTCAACTGCCCCTTTAGATTTTCGTTGATTTCCTCATAGGATTGATTTTCTGATTGCAGTTCCGTTTTCTTCTTTTCCAGTTCTTCAACTTCCTTTGACCGTTCCTGTTTTTTAAAGTCCAATACGGACAAATGTTTTTCGTGTGTTCCCTTTTTCTCCCACTCGATTCCGTGATTCAGCATAAGCGCGGAAAGCTGTTCTTTTTCATGAGCATACCATTGATTTCGTTCCGTTTCACTTCTTGTACCACCTTTAAATCCAAGTGCCTCCAGTGCTTTCTTCAAAGATACCCTCGTTTCAAGCCCCCGCTTGCTTCCAGTGACATAAGGAATGAAATCTATATGCAGATGAGGTGTCGCTTCGTCCATATGTAAATGGGCACTGAACACTTTAAGTGTTGGATTGCGTTTCTGGAATCCTTTCATATACTCGTCCAATATCTTTCCGGCAAGCTGTCTATCCTCTGTCTTTGCCCCCATATTATCTTTATCTCCTATCTGCACGATAATCTCATAAAATGGCTTTTCCTGTTTACCGGATAATATTTTCTCGTAGTAATCGTCAATTCGGCGGTCATTCCGGGTTTGCTTCTCATTGTATCGGGCAAGGGCTTCGTCAAATAATTCGTGATATACGTCCTTGATATTTTGATTGAAATATTCTATATTTAAGTGGCTGCGTTCCGGGTCAATATTTGTTGCATGAAATTTTCTGCTGTTATGGTTGACCGAGCCTTTCCCTGTGGTAAAGCTGATTGTTCGCTTCAATCACTCTGTCCTTTCTCCCTGTCTAGGGTAATCAGTGACGGATACGGCACATAGGCTTTGTTACTTTCGCCGAAAGTAACGCAAAAGCACTTTTGTCATCTACGCCAACAAAAATGCAACCTGCAAGCAGGTTTTGCGCCCTGCCGGGGGCAAGCTATCCTTCGGATAGCATACCGTCCTACGGACGGGCGGCTGTTCCAGCCTTTCCACTGCCGCTGTCAGTGCCACATTGTCCGGCACTTCATTTCGTGTGGCAATCCTTCATTTTTCCTTGTCGGCTAATAGACAGGGGGCGTGACACGCCCCTGTTAATTATCACCGAAGGAAAAACTACCAGCGGAAGCTGTCCGGCACTCCCCGCTTATCCAGATATTCTTTTCTGGCTTTTTCTCTTTCTTCTTCCGTTGGTGCTGTCTTATATTTTGTGTACACTTCATGGCGCACCATAGAATCCAGTTTCTTTTCCAGCCCCCGCCGGATTTCATCAGCACAGGAACCATCTTCCAGTAGATGATACCGGAGCAACGCCATAAACAAGTCATACGGTATTTGCACATTTTTCATTTTATACAATTCCTTTCTGCGTCGGTTTGCGTCGATAGCGACGGTATTTTCTATACCGCCCCGCTATCTGAAATACCGTCGCAACCGACGCATATCGTCGCTTTTTACCTGTTTCGTTCCAGCCGCTTCAAAATAATCTTTCTCTCATGCCCCCGTTTATTGTCATAGAAAATACCGTAGTCATTTAATAGCTGGCTGTTTACCACATTTAACTTTCTGGAAAGCACATTTGCCGATAACTGCATATCCGGCAACTGTTTCAAAAGTTCCGTTGCCGTTCCTTCCCACTCCGGCTTATCCTCTGTCAGAAGTCCGTTAATGGCTTCCAGAAGCGGGTTCGGCGGCTGTTTCCAGAGTTCTGTTTCTGCCTTCTTAAACTTCCAGATACAACGTTCCCGGTCAAACTCAATGGTCAGTTCCTGGTCTGGCTGGTCACGCCCCACAATATCCAGAACCGCCGTGTTGTCCGTCCGTTTTTTCTTCTGCATGATGAATGCCCCATCAGCCGCCCCAAGCAATCCGTTTGTGCCAGAAATCATATCAAAGCTGTCACCGGATTCCATCTTGCGGGTATGGTGTACTACTAACAGGCAGATACCATATTTGTCACTGAACGCTTTCAGCTTTGTTACAATCTCATAATCATTTGAGTAACTGAAAGTTTCCCCGCCTACTTCCCTCACCTTTTGCAGCGTGTCAATGATAATCAGCCTTGCGTCTGTATGCTGTTTCACAAACTCCTCTAATTCACCGTCCAAGCCTTCCTTCAGCGTCTTTGCCTGTGTCGCAAAATAGAGATTGTCTGCGCTCTCTATACCAAACATTTGTGAAAGCCGCCGCTGAAGCCTTGCGTAATCATCTTCCAAAGCCAGATACAAGACCGTTCCTTTACGGACGGGATAATCCCACAGGGGAATCCCCATTGCTATATGATAGGCAAGCTGCCCCATAAAAAAGGATTTTCCCACCTTTGGCGCACCTACAAAAAGATATGTGCCGCCATACAGAAAGCCGTCTACAACCGGCGTCCTCGGCGGGTAAAGCGTATCATATAATTCTGTCATGGAAACCGTCTGCAAACTGCACCCGGATTTCTCCGGGCTTTTGCAGTTATTTGTGGCTTGCAGATTGTTTTTTGCTGTTTCATTTGCTATAATCTCAGTGTGATTTTTCATAATCGGCTGTTTCCCATCTGCGCCAACAGATGATACGGAAGCAGTCGTTTTTCTTTTTCCTGTCATTCATCTTCTCCTTTCAGACCGTCTAACGTGATTGCGATTACCTGCAACGTGTAGAGCAGTTCTTCATTGTCCGGGCTTATGCGCTCCATACGCCTCAATTCCTCATGGATTGCCGCCATCTGGTTTTTCAGAGCCTTATACACCCTCGGATTGCCCTGTACCACCACATCCCGACACAAGAGCCGCCTTGTGATATAGTCCTGCTTAGTCAGCCCCGACAATGCCACCAAATCATTTAACAGCTTTGCTTCTTCGTCTGATACCCTAAACGCCACCGTATGATTGCGCCATCTTCCTTTATAATCAAGTGCCTTATCCATTTTTAGTCCTCCTTTGTCATTCGCTCCATTTCCAGCCTTTCCGCCATTTCAGTCTGAACCGTAGGAAACAAGTGGGCATATCGGTATGTAATCTTCTCCGCTTCATGCCCCATGCGCTCTCCTATCGCCAGTACCGAAAATCCCATGTTGATTAAGAGCGAAACCGCGCTGTGACGAATATCGTGAACACGTATTTTCTTAACTCCCGCCTGTTTTGCCCCTCGCTCCATTTCGTGATTAAGATAGGATTTTGTTACGGTAAATAACCTTTCATCAGGCTTAATATCGTAGAGCATTTTGATATACTCCTGCATTTCCTCACAGAGAAACGGCGGCATTTTGATTGTGCGGTTACTTTTCTTTGTCTTCGGGCTTGTAATAATATCCCGCCCTTTGGAACGGTGAAACGTCTTGCTGATTGTGACCGTCTGCTTCTCAAAATTGAAATCTGCCGGAGTGAGGGCAAGCAGTTCGCCGGAGCGCATCCCGCACCAGTAGAGCATTTCAAACGCATAATAGGAACGGGGCTTATCCATCATGGCTTCGGAGAATTTCAGATATTCTTCCTTCGTCCAGAAGTCCATTTCCTTTACGGCTTCGCTCCCAATCGTTCCCGCTCTCCTTGCCGGATTGTAGGGAAGATTGTAAAAGTTTACCGTATGATTGAATATCGCCGTAAGCTGTGCGTGTATCGTCCTCAAATAATCTGCGGAATAGGGCTTTCCTTTCTCGTCCCGGTATGCCATTAACTCATTCTGCCACGCAATCACGTCCTTTGCTTCAATCTCTGCGATTTTGCG